>DDCZ01000009.1 GCA_002336485.1 Flavobacteriales bacterium UBA1993 | reverse complement strand
GCTCATCTTGAAGATCTTTAATGGAATCTAAGAAACTCTTCTCCAAATCAGAAAGGCTATTGGATGTGAATTTTTCAATTAGTTCTGAAACCGTATCGGTAAATCCAAATTGGATTAAATACGTCAATGCATCGAAATGTCGTTCATTGAAAGCGGGATTATCGTCGGTCTTCTTTGATAGGACCATTTCGTAAGCAACCGAGTTAAAAAGGGAAGCCTGAACCCGCCGAAAAGGCTTAAAACTCACCAACTTGAAGCGACTATAGTTATACTCACTTCCCTGCGAAATACCAGCTTTACCATGCGAATTAATTGATACAAAGACGCCCTCATCGCTCAACCGGTCATTTACCCAGCTCACGTATGCCAGCGCTGTGTCTTTGTCCATTTCCTGAAGACTAAAACTATTTAGAACCACGTCAAATTTTTCCGAAACTTGTTCAATAAATTGAGGCAGGGAAAACGTCACAGAATTATCAGGAAAATGTGAGTTATCTGCATCAAGCCAATTGAAATTCCTCTCTGGAAAGGCTGATTGCAGGAAGTAGGATGAGAGAAAGAGGTTATCAGGAATATCACAAACCAAAACCTTATCGAGGTTAAGCACGCTCAATAATTGATAGGTAACGCACCCCCAGCCTGGCCCTATTTCACAATAGTTCAACTTTTCCTTTTTAATTTCTTTCACCGCTTTCACAACTCGATAAGACGTCCCTGAATTCATGAGAAAAGAAGGACTCATATACGCGTCGCCAATTGGGTGACAAGAAGGAACGCCGAGCGCTGGCTCATTTAATTCAAAGACATACTCTTCTGGAGTGTCTTCTAAAACAATCGTTTCGTATTTCTGGAACCTTTCGCGCTCCTTCTCATATTCAACGTCCTTCTGAGTTCCTAGACCATAGGCATATTTTGATGACCTAAATCTTATCATTTCGCTAAAAGATGGCCAGTTTACGCGTTGATCTAAGAACCCTTTCCAAAACTTGGAAACCTGAATTTTAGTGTCATCCGATTCCGAATGCTTCTTTATATAACGGGCAGAATTTTGATAAGCCAAGTAGGCTTCTTTTAAATGTATCATTTAGTCTACTTGATGATTTTATTGAGTAACCTACTGATTTTGGACCTCACAGAATTGGTAGAGGCCTCGGCCCAATCACGATGCTGAGTTTGCCATGAATGACTCCGAATAACTCTGCGCTCTCCACGGGAAACAACGCCGGCTTTGTGAAATAGCTCCGTGCTAAACACAATCAGAGCACCGCCCTTGGCCTCTATTGGAACCTCCAACTTTGGATCTGCTTTGGGACGAGAAAGGTGCCGGTTTTCATAGCTAATTTCGCCTTTATACTGTTCTCGAATTTCAGCTGTACGATGATGGCTAGATGGCACAACGGTAAAGGCTCCATTTTCTACCGAGGTATCCGATAGATACAGAAAGAATTTGAGGGTAGGAACCACATCAAAGTGTAAATCTTGGGCCGCGTGAGTGCTACCAACCAAATCTTGGGTTAAGAATATTTTCTTGTTAAAAAAATGATCCTCACCTCGAAAAAAAGACTTTCCCAAGGCTCGAAAACCATCCGTCTCAAAAGTTTCAAATAAATGCTTTACTGAGTCATGCAATTCATGCGACCCTTGCTCCAATACCATCAGATTCACTGTCTCGTTCCCCCGATCAAGGATGTACTCCCCTTTCAGTCTTCCCTCAATAATTTCATCAAATGTGTTGTTATAACGAACTAATTCATCTGACCCAATGAAAGACTCGAGAATGACTAGACCATATTCCTCCAAGGTTTCAAAGATCTTTTCGTGAGAAAAGCTTTCCTTTTTTAAATCGAAAGTAAACTTCGATTTATCTATTGGTTCTTTGTCTAATTCATTCATCATATAGCAGCCAAAGCGATCATTCAATTTAAAATCAGACATAGCTCCATGCATACTCCAGTTGTGCTGATGGTCAAACCCAGATTTTTGCAGTCGTTCTTCTTTGATAAAATAATCCTCTACGGGGTGTTGAACAGCATTGCTCAAGTGAACAGGATCTCCGTAAAATTCATCCCGGACCTTATTGGATTCAGGGTCAGTTACGGTGTCGAAAATGCTGATGAAATTCACATTCGAAATAGCGGAAATGGACTGTTCCAAAAGATCGTTCAACTCAATCACAAGAGAGTTTTGCTTTGGCCGATCAGAAGGACAAACACTTAGAGCATAAAATGAAACATTCGGGAATCTTTGAGATATAGATTTAAGGAAACTTGAATATCTATCTACTGAAGCCTCAATATCAAACGTTGCTGGTTTCACGTCCCCAACATTTTCCTTCCACGGCTGCCAGCCATAGCCCATATACCATCTGCAATCCGGCTCACCAAAAACGAACAATACAGTTTCAATGTTTTGGATTTTTTCTAAACAACCGACGACCTTATCCAGGACGCGATTTGCGTTTGAATCATCAATAAAATTGAAAAGCTTTCCTTCCCCAAGAAAAATTGGAAAAAAGTTCGAATTGTATGCAAACGAACGGCAGTGGCTATCTCCAATGACATGAATCATTTAGTTCAGTTTTTTCCATTGCACTTCAGGGGCAATAATAGCTCTTGGTCTGTACATTCCTTTCAACCCTCTATATGTATGGGTGTCGCGCACATCAAAAAAAATGGTGTCTTCAACCGTGTGAATGGCTTCACCATTAATTGTCCTTGCGGTAAACCGAATTGAGTACGTCCCTGGTTTAAGCAACTTTTTCTGAAATGTCGCATTTATTTGAATTTCACCCAAATGATTTTGGTCAATCAGTTTAAGCCCATACTCATCATACGTTGAGACAGCAACACAATTGGCCTTTGAATCAAAGACAATAAAACCTAGTGTATAATCTGGGTTTGATTCGTTCACTTTGATGTCCATTGTAATTTCAACATCCTCTGAGAACTCAACAATTTGAGCTAAAGCAATCTTTTTGAATTGGATTGGTAAAGGCATATCATCAAATTCAACAAAGTGAACTTTTTGAGCACTTCCACCTTGTAAATAATGGTCGATGGTTTCATCGACGTCTCCGACATAAGATATCCGCCCGTTTTCGAGCAACACACCTTTATTACAAAGATTTCTAACCGAACTCATATTATGGCTCACAAATAAAACGGTGCGTCCCTCACCTTTTGCAACATCCTGCATTTTACCAATGGCCTTGCGTTGAAACTCTGCATCGCCAACAGCCAAAACTTCATCTACCACAAGGATTTCAGGTTCCAAGTGGGCTGCAACCGCAAACCCCAAACGCACTTTCATACCTGAAGAATATCGTTTAACCGGTGTGTCGATATATTTCGCTACCCCTGCAAAATCTACAATTTGCTCCAGCTTTGACCTAATTTCTCCCTTTGTCATCCCAAGAATGGAACCGTTTAAAAAAATATTATCCCTTCCTGTTAATTCGGGGTGAAAACCAGTTCCAACCTCCAACAATGAGGCGATTCTTCCTTTTATTCCTATATAGCCCGTGGTGGGGTTTGTAACCTGAGATAGGAGTTTAAGCAAAGTGGATTTGCCCGCCCCATTTTTGCCAACAATTCCAATCACCTCGCCTTGACAAACGTCTAAGTTTATATCCTGAAGAGCCCAAACATAATCCTCGTTTGCCTTGAGTGAGCGATCGTTTACCGCCCCAACAGAGGTGTAAGGATCATCTTTACCCCGTGCGAGATGCCACCACCGATTCAAGTCGTGACTCAATGTACCTGTCCCAACTTCACCTAAGCGATATTGCTTAGACACATCTTCAATTTTTAATACTATATCCTTCAATATTCGATTATTATACGGTATCTATAAAACTCTTTTCTACTCGATTAAATATTACGATACTCAACACCAAGAGAACAAGAGTGGAGATAACGCTGTAACCAAGTGCAACAGCGGTTACATGCCCCTGCCCGAACAATGCAAATCGAAACATTTCGATAAATGACGAAATCGGATTCATCAATATCATCCACTTTTTATCATCCTCGATTAAGGAGAGGGGATAAACAATCGGCGAGGCATACATCGCCAATTGGACGCCAAACTGAATAAGGAATTTCAAATCACGGTATTTTGTTGTGAGTGAGGAGACGATTAAACCCAGGGAGAGTCCCAACAAGGCTACGAATAGAATAATAAGTGGAAAAATCAGCGATAGCAAACCTGGCAATTCAAATCCCTGGAATATATAATAGATGTACAATGCGATGAATAAGAGTAGTTGCACCCCGAGCTTAAGTAAATTGGAGGTAACCACTGATAATGGCACAATCAGTCGAGGAAAATACACCTTACCAAAGAGCCCCTGATTCGTACGAAATGTCTCAGAGGTTTTCATTAAACATTCAGAAAAATAATTCCAAATGATAATGCCAGCCATATAAAAAAGGGGTTGCGGTATTCCATCCGTTGGAATATTGGCAAGGCGACCAAAAACGACCGTGAAAATGATTGTCGTGAAAATCGGCTGAATAAAAAACCATGCGGGCCCTAAGATAGTTTGCTTGAATTGGCTTACGAAGTCTCTCCTCACTAGAAGACTTAGAAGGTCACGATATCTCCAGATAGCTCCAAGATCCAGTGCAAACAACGACTTATTGGGGGTTATATAAATATCCCACTTTTCAGGTTTGTCTATATTATTTGTTGTCGCCATATGAATATCCATAGCTATATCCGTAACCGTAGCCGTAGCCGTAGCCATACTTGCTGTAGTAGTAGGTCATCCTGCTCACTTTCTCCTCGTTTAAGATTAATGCTGCATTACTTATTGCATTCTTCTCAACCAGTTCTTCAATGTAGTCGATGGAAACCTTGGTACTCACTCGCGCATTCA
>DDCZ01000003.1 GCA_002336485.1 Flavobacteriales bacterium UBA1993 | reverse complement strand
GGTTGTTCGGGCGCCGAATCGGGCCTTGCAGTTCACAGCTAGCAACCTCGACCCAATTGACGACCAGTGCGAATCAGCCCGATTCAACAATGAATTTAGCATTGACATGGAGCATTCCAATGGGCTCGTTATTCAAATTCCTCCCTTTGCATTTGAGTCGGTAAATGGATTTCCGATAGATGTATCTACCATCAATATTCAGTTATGTAGTTATCAGAACACCTTGGACTTTGTATTGGGAGATGTCTGTTCTAATAATGGAAAACAAATGCTCGAAAGTGGAGGTATGGTTTTGGTCACTGCGTGGAGTGCCGACATCGAATTGAGGCTCAAGAAGAATGTACAAATGCAATTATTCCTTCCGAAAGATTCTTTAAAGCCAGACATGATGGCCTTTGTTGGGAGCGATGAATTTGGAATTACGAATTGGAATCCATCCTCTGCGGATCGCGTATCGCTGCAAACTGAGGAGGAGGTATGGGAGGATCTTGATTCTGTAGATGAAGAATTTTGGGGCGAGGATGAATATTATGATAGTCCGTTTATTCGAGACATGCAGGGCTACGTGATGACAGTTTCCGATTTAGGATGGATCAACTGCGACCGTTTTTACGAAATCGAAACAGAAGCCGAGTTGATCGTAGATCTTGGAAGAAACGAGAAAATCGCCGTGCGACTCATTTTTAAAGACATCAATTCTGTCTTGCCTGGTTACAAAATAGATGATTATGGAAAAGTCAGGTTCGAGGGCATACCTACCGGGGAGGAAGTGATCGTATTGGCGTTTGGTGAAGTCGAAAAAAAGTTGGTTATGGGGTCGCAAACGCTTCAATTAGAAAAGGAAGAAACAATTCGCCTCGCGTTAGTCGATACAAATCCGGCGGAGTTTAAACTGAAAGTAGCCGAGTTGATGCGGTGAATACTACATTCGCGATCGATAATTTTTTGAAAATCGAGCCATGCGAACACCTATACTTCTTGCTACACTAATTACGGTTATCCTTACTTCTTGTGGTGAATCGAAACCAACGGTTGTAGAATCGTCGGAAACTGCTGAAGTTGCAAAATATGCAACACCTATTCACAGTTTTGCCCACCCAAATAAGGCGGTGGTGACGCACTTAAACCTCGATGTGAATGTCGATTTTGACAATCAAATTATATCCGGAAGCGCAACCTATGATATTGATGTAGCTTCTGGAGAAACGCGGATCGCCTTTGATACAAGAAACCTTGAAATCACCTCTGTTTCGGTTGATGGAGAAGAAACTAAGAATTGGTGGCTTGGTGAAGAAAAGCCATTCATGGGAGTGCCACTAGAAGTGGAGATCTCCGATGCGAGCAAGGTGGTTAGCATTGTCTATACAACGGCAAAAGGGGCAGAGGCGCTTCAATGGTTAAGCCCACAACAAACCGCAGGTAAGGAACATCCATTCTTATTCACCCAATCACAAGCTATCCTAGCGCGATCGTGGCTGCCTTGTCAGGACAGTCCGGGTATTCGATACACATATGAGGCAACGGTTAAGGTTCCAAAGGACTTGATGGCCGTTATGAGTGCAACCAATCCAACCGAGATTGACTCCACCGGCGTTTATCACTTCGAAATGAAACAGCCAATTCCAAGTTACTTAATGGCTCTCTCCGTTGGTGACTTACGATTTGCTCCAATTGGCGACGAGACCGGCGTTTATGCAGAGCCAAGCGTCCTTGAATCTGCGGCTTACGAATTTGCCGACATGCAAAAAATGCTGGAAGCTGCTGAGGCGCTGTATGGAGATTACGCATGGGAGCGATATGATGTCATTGTATTGCCACCAAGCTTTCCATTCGGCGGAATGGAAAATCCACGTTTAACTTTTGCAACACCCACCATTTTAGCCGGAGATAGATCATTAACGGCACTTGTAGCACATGAATTGGCGCACAGTTGGAGTGGAAACTTGGTTACGAATAGTACATGGAACGACTTCTGGCTTAACGAAGGATTTACGGTCTACTTCGAGCGACGCATTATGGAAGATGTGTATGGAAAAGATTACGCCAACATGCTTGCAATTTTAGGCTGGCAAGACCTTCAACATACGCTGGAAGATTTTAAGGACACTCCGGACGACACGAAACTGAAATTGGATTTAGACAATCGCGACCCGGATGATGGTATGAGCGATATCGCATACGAAAAGGGATACTTCTTACTCCGCACGCTAGAGGAGAATGTAGGCCGTGAAAAGTTTGACGTCTTTTTGAAAGACCATTTCACGAACAACGCGTTTCAAACGATGACAACGGAAACCTTCTTGGATAACTTAAAGGCTCAGTTGTTTGATGGTAGCGACGAGAAATATGCCGAGCTAAAAGTGAAGGATTGGGTCTATAGGCCTGGACTTCCTTCAAATGTTGTTGCAGTGGAATCTCCATTGTTTGCACAGGTGGAGGCGCAATTAGAGTTGTTTTTAACTACTGGACAGACAGAGATGATGGATACTGCAAACTGGACAACACACCAATGGTTGCACTTCTTGCGTACAATGCCTGAGGCTGTCTCAATGGAGCATTTAACAGCACTTGATAAGTCCTTTGGCTTCACCAAAACAGGGAATAGTGAAATTGCCGCCGAGTGGTTTGTTCTTGCCATTGAGAACGATTACCGAACAGCGGATGCAGCTATTGAAGGATTCCTTATTCGTGTGGGTCGACGTAAATTTCTAACCCCGATTTATGGTGCCTTGGTTACCGCCGATCCAACCATGGAACGTGCCCGAAGTATTTATGAGAAGGCACGTCCTAATTATCACTCGGTTTCTACCAACACATTAGATGAAATGTTGGATATTTAGAATTGCGAATGGAAGCACCAACCATAGATTCACCCGTTAGCTTTACGGATACTACTAAAGCTTTTGCTCACTTAAATGATAGTGACCTGCGCTTTAATTATTGGATCTTTCGTTTAATGAATAGCCCAATGCTTACAGGCATTTCTACAAGTTTGGCTGAAGTGGCCATGAGCATAAACTTCCCAGTAAGCTGGGCTGCTAAGCCAACTGTGTTTAGGGTCTTTTGTGGTGGCGAAACCATTGATGAGTCATTGGCGGTTGTGAAAACACTCGGCGTTAATAGCGTTGGTGCCATCCTAGACTATTCGGTAGAAGGACAAGAGTCTGAATCGGAGTTCGCCAAGACCGAAGCCGAGCTTATCCGCATTGTTGGGATCGCCAAGGGGAATCCAGATATCCCAGTTACATGCATGAAAATCAGCGGAATTGCATCGAACAGGCTTTTAGAGAAATTGTCATCAG
>DDCZ01000056.1 GCA_002336485.1 Flavobacteriales bacterium UBA1993 | reverse complement strand
CCACAAGACTGGGAACCTGTCGATAAGCGCCTGGCAGACAAAAATCACACCGGCTTTCATCGAGAATTTATTTTTAACTCTTGATTCATCTCAATCTTTTCTGATGCAAAGCCTCGGTGCAAACACACAAACAATCATGGATTGAATGGCGCTAAGTACTTGCCTCCGAATGTGACGTTTTTGTCCGCAAGCTTGGTCCAGTGCTTAACGGCCACCTCCCACTCTTTCTTAGGCTCTCGATGGGTTATGACACACCAAGACTTTGGCACGCGATCAAGAACAAAGGGCAGATTGTCAATAGTCTGGTCCCCCTTAGGCACTTCCATACCGGACTTAAATCCTGGAAAGTCTCCCTTCTTCCAGAGATAGTTTTCCCTCAGGGTCAAACGGAGCCCCATGGCGACATCTTCCCAAGGGCAATAGCGCTCCATTTTCTCCTTGATTTTCTTAAAATGATTAGGGTTAAAATCCCACGAAATCTCGCCTGAGATGAGAATACTGACATAACTAAATTCTTCGTCTTCTTCATGCACCTTAGAGTCACTGAAAGTCAATTTGCTCTCCGCAGGCACAGAAAATTCCCAGTTGTAACCACCCATGTTGTTCTCATCCTTCGCGTCAAACTCCAGTTGCATCTCTAACAAGTACAACGGGTCTGTGGCGGGGTTGAAATGGTATTGCCAGTCCATGTAGCTGCCTGTGATGCCTTTGTGAGCGACCTCAATGCGATGCGCATGGGCGAGAAAGTGCTCTAGCAAGCACAATGGGTGAGGCTTGTACGTTGTTGTGAATTCTTTCTTGGCTTCGTCGTAAGAGCTTTCCTCTTCCCTTTTAGGAAATCTGAAGATGAAAGAGTCATTGATGGCAATAGATGCTTTGGCCATGGCTGTTAAGTTTTAATTGAAATTGAGGTGCAGAGTCTACGTTTTCGAAAGATGCAAGACAATTTCGAATTGATTTTCATAAAGAGCGTTTAAGTACTTGTCGTAATATAAATTAACTACTTACAACAAAACCAAAACTCTCGCTTTATCTGAATGCCTTCCGGACCGATTCTTGATATAAAGGCGCAAGTGTGTCATCCTTTTTTGAGAGCAGTTCAATCTTGCGTACCTGCTCCAAACACCTTGCAAAAGCATAACGGTCGCTATGAACTGAAAATGGCTCTGAAAGTCCCATGTCATTGGGTTGGATGTAGCCTTTCGTCACTTTGAATACTTGCTTATTTCCCCGTACCTGAATTAAATCCGGTTCCCAATCCACTGCCAAGCAGCACCCCCTCTCTTTTGACCAGATCAAATTGCGCACACACAAGTCTCCGTGCACCAAGTTCAATTCGTCTTTAGCCTCTAGCGCCTCCGCGAGGCGCATCCATGCGCTCTCATCTCCACCACGGTGAATGCTCCTGCCGTCAGCAATCCACTCTTGTGTGCGGATAATTTGTGTTGTGTTCCTTTCAAAGCGCATCGAAGGCAGTGCTGCATATTTTCTGGACAAGCTTTCAATCGCTGCGCAACGACGCTCCGTATCTTTCGATGCACTGAGTAACTGCGACAACTCCCACTTTCTCACGTGCTCTTTGCGTGTTACAGGCCGGTGACTCATGCCTGAGATTTAGCAATCCTATTTCTGAGGACTATCCCGATCTGATCTGCAATTCCTCCTTCTTCAGAAAACTCAGCTTCTGAGAAACTATCTGTCTTTGCATTATTACACCAATAACAGGCGAGGGCAAGATTTTGGAAGTTCGAATATGGCTCATTGGGCATTTTGCGCTCCAACTCCAAAGTCTTACCGCGCCCACTTTTTGCTTGAATTTCCCCTGAAGTTATGAGGTGAGTCAAATCAGCCTGCAGACTTCCGCAATAGTAGCATGTATCAGAATTGCTGAGGTACCAGTCTACAAACTCCCAAAAGCATACTTTCATCTTCTTTTCCCTCCACAGTTTTCGTGGTCGATTTAATGCTTCACGGATGTGTTTCAACTCTGTCTCGCGAAGACCAATTCGCGACCGCTGCATGGGTCCTATTTGTGCCGCTTCATCAAAGCTTTTTTTCTCAAGGAAAATCAGCTCGAGATAGAGCGCATGCTCAGGGTCCGCTTCAAACTTTGGAAAGTGGTTTAAAAGTACTTTGGAAGCCTCCATTTTTTCAATGATTCATCGGTTCACGTAAAAGTCAAGTTCAAGCCTATTGGGTCACATATTACCCGAGTCCAAATCTCCAGAATCAAATCCTTGACTCACTCCGGCATCCGGCAACCAAACTTTCAAATAAGGAGCAATTAACCCGCTTGTGTCTTCGGCGGGCCAGTCGTAATTCTCAATAGATGTAAATGCTTTTCCAAGTTCTTCTACTTCGAAGAGCAATCCGTTTGGGATAGAAGTGTAAATCTGGATGAAATTCATGAAACCATCAGAAAAACAACTCCAATCCCCTTCGCAATAAGAATCCACGTAATCTTCAAACATACCTTTTAAGAATTCGACATCAATCGAATCAATCGTAGTGCCGGAATCATCAATGTTGATATTGAGACGCACAGACAACTCCGTAAACTCTTCTTCCTCCATATTTATGTCAAGCACACGAGCGCCAAAATGCCTGTCGATTTCAGCACGTCTATGCACATGACAGTCATAAGGAAACGTCATCACCACGATGGTGTTATTTTCATTGAATACGGTAATTTCACCCCACGGATTCATTGGCCTGCTCTGCTCTGACTCTGACGCGCTCAGACTTGCTCTCTTGAAATTCAGCTCGTACAATTTGCTTTCCAGCCGCGTCACAATTAGACCTATGATATCCGGCAAAAGCTCGAGGCTATGATCGGATGTTTGGTAACTCGCTGCAAAATTGAATATGGCGTTAAACCCATTAGCAGCCAAAAAATTGAGTTTTTTATCTCCGAGGACCTCGTAACCCATAGGATGAGTCGCGTTCTTTGAAAAAATCTTCTGTGTCCATGGAGAATTGTCAAGAGCATCTTTTTTCATAAAGGCCGCAAATTCAGAATACAACACGTCCATGTTCGAAATTCCAAAGGGGTTGTTTTGCTCCAATTCTGGCGAATTGAATCCATCCATCAAATCATATTGGAAGCTCTCCTGTAAAACCGTGTACAGAAACTTATCTTGCATTTCGCTTTCTTGCTCCCATGAAACCCCACTGAATGACCAAGGAGACTCATCGACCTTGCGCCCCATCGGCATTTCTTTATCAATCTGACCTTCGTTGAATTGAATCCAATCAAAGTATTCCAAAGCGTAATCAAAATCGTCAGACCCACGAAAAGTGCGGTAGAAGCTCACGCCGCCAGGGACCAGTCGAAGCATCATTCCTGAACGGGTGTTTTCGAAAACGAATCCGATCCACGACTGAATCGCGGGATGCAGTGTGCCCATAGTTTCAGCGTCCTCAAGAATGGTGATAAAATTATTACCGTTGCGAATGGCCTCGTTACGGATTCCCGATGGCTTCTCATGCAGTGTGACTTCGCCTCCAACCGTACCAACGGCCATCAACCAATCCTGAGAAAACTGGTCCAATTGCCCCAAAAATGTCTGCACTTCAGCTTCATCGAGAAATACCGTTCCCACGTAGTCCGGCACTATTACACGGTGATGATTTCGGATGACCACAGAACCATTGTACATGATTTTTGGACACCAAACCTCACCACCCCACACCGAAATAGCCGCTGTTATCGGTAGCTCGTAGAGCAGTGCCAAGCACCAAAAAGAGTTCACCTCTGAGACACGGGCAAGGAATGAGAAATACCATTGGTTCACATCTCCTCGCAGATGAATACAATTTGAGCGAGATACATCTGAATTCTGCTTCAACCCATAAATCAGGTGCTCAACGATGGCTGCGACCTGCACTTGATCGACTGCAACATCCGGAATCGAGTCCAGCACCATTTTCGCACTATTCTCACTCAAATAGTCAAGAATCAGTTTTGTAGCCTCATTCGGTTGTTCTTCCTGCTCTTTTACTTGAAAAATAGTTAGACCCCGGACAAGGTTGGGCAACGTTCGATTATTTTCTTTCCACTTCCGAATGGACATAAGCCGCTCCGCGTGGCTTGCAGACTGACCAGTTTCTCCATCGAACGGTCGTGGAAGCGAATCCAACTCTGCCTGAAAGCACGCTGCTACCTCCGCATATTCGACAGTAATTTTATCGATTGCTTGAGTGACCCAATCAGAATCATGCCGGATTAGACAATGCACTAACCGCACGTCATCCAGATATTCAATTGCCTCACAACCATCTAACTTGAGTTTGCGCAAAGCAGTGCAATGCGCCAACGCCGGAGGCAAAACCGTAAATTGCACTCCTTGCAACCCAACTTCTGTCAACAAGCTCAAGTCCAGTGATGAATCGTAACTAGCCCCTTCCAACGGCTGAGCCAACAACCTTATAACCGCAAAAGAACCATGGCCGTTGCGCCATTGATCCTCCTTGATCATCGCCTCCTCACCATCCAACAACGAACTATCAAATTTCAACTGAACCTTTTCACCATTTTCGCTTGTCTTCCAGCCCTTGAGACAAGCTGAATACATCTCAGTATCATTCGAGCTCAACAGCCATTCAACCGCCTCGTTAATACGAGTAACATCATCTGAGTGGAACAACTCACGAATTTCTTCTAAGCTCATGGCAGGTTTTTTATTATTCTATCAAACCTACTTATTCAACAATAACGCCTAATTGCGTTGTAACCTCTTTTTTTAAGAGCAAAACGGACGGGGTCGGACATCTCGTCATTCTGTGTGAGCAGGTCAACCCCACGAATCCGTTCCAAACTTGTCGCAAAAGCAAAGCTCATAATCTGTTACGATCAATCTTCATTACTCTGCAAAAACAAGCTAGCCGAAAAACCAATCAACGGAAGGCCAAATCCTAAACACAACATGGCAAAACCCAAGAGGCTTGACCAAGTGTGAGTAATATATCCAACTTCAAAAGGATCTCGTCCATCCCATATGTATAACCCAACGAAGACAAAAACCAATATGCATAGAGATGAGAACAGTCCGAAAAACCACTCTCGGTTTGACTCCTTATTCTCGTCACTATCTGCCGGCATGTCACCAACCAAATTGTCATAAATATTCCACCTTTCATAAAACCAAACGAGAGCTTCACTAACACCAGAGAAGCAAACCAAACCTGCCATGATAATCAAATAATCAGAGCCAGTCGCTTCAAAAATCCAGTAATACAATAAAAAACTAACTGAACACGTCAACCACATGCCAATGTGTCCCCTCCAAGAAAGCTTTGAAACACGATACACACCCACCATACCAAATGCTATGAAGGCCAAAA
>DDCZ01000048.1:75108-200783 GCA_002336485.1 Flavobacteriales bacterium UBA1993 | reverse complement strand
GGTTTGTGAAGATCAAAGTCAATAATCAAGACACGTTTTCCAGTCATCGCCAAAATGGTCGCCATATTAATTGTAACAAAGGTCTTTCCCTCACCTGGCATTAAGGACGTAACCAAAATGATAGAGCTTGATTGTGTCCCTGTCAGGAATTGAAGGTTTGTGCGCAGAACACGGAAAGCCTGGCTTATCTGGTCTTTTGCTGAATCGCTAACAATAAAGCCATCTTTATTTTTTGATTTTGGAATTGAACCAAGAACAGTGAGATCAGTAAGACTTTGAAGTTGGCCGATGAGTTTGATCTTTTGAAAAAAGAGCTCCTTGACAAGTATAATCACAATCGCAGCAGCGAATGCTATAAGTGTTGAAAGCATTTGTGTCCGCTCTTTATCCGGAGCTACAATACCAATACTTCGAGGTTTTTCGATCAACTTTGTTTCAGGAACCAAACCTGCCTTGGCAATTACCGTTTCTGCTCGCTTAGAGAGTAGGTATGAATACAAATCTTCGTTGACCTCGATGCGTCGCTCGATATTCATCATTTGACGTTGTGTCTTGGGCAAGCCACGGATGTCATATTTCGTACTTGAAATTTCCTGATCGATAATCTTAAGTCGCTTATTCAATTCAATTTCCTGGTCTGTTATGTATCTAAGAATATCTTCTTTTTGCTCTTTTATTCGCTCTAGATTTAACTGAATTAGCTTGTTTTGACTTGTCCCGGACACCGTCATCTCACGATGTGATTGCCTCATTCCATATAAGTTTTCGACACTTCTCACTAAAAATGCGGATGCATGCACGAAAACGGCGCTCGGGGGTAAGAGCGACTCAATATCTTCATTTTGAAGCAAGTAACTAGTGAGGTCATTCATGGTTTCCACCTCCAAGTGAATCTTCTCCTTTTCTGCATCCAATCGATTTAGCGCAGAGAAGTATGTCCCTTCTTCATACCCTAGATCAAGTATCGATTTTTCATTTCGATAGGCCTCCATTTCGGCTTCAATCTCAGAAATGATGTCTGTGACCTCAATTAATTGTCGATCAATGTATTCGATCGTATTCTCATTAATATCAATCTGATTCGAAACCGTATTCTCAATATAAATTCTAGATAATTCCGATAGCACCTCCCGCGCCCTGCTTGGAATATTATCTCGCAGCGTGATTTCGATGATACTTGTATAATCCACATTGGTAACCGTGATATTCCCTTTATATCTTCCAACGAGCTGGTTGCGCTGATAAACCTTGAACATGTAATTGGCCGCGACAACCTCCGATAAAGAGCTTCCAGTCAGGTTCCCTTTTTTATTAATGGTAAGATACAAACCATCCTCTAAAATGAGTTGACCAAACCTAAATGATTTGTCCTTGCTGACACCACCGATTTCATATCTCAGCGAAAACGAATCCTCGTCCTTTACATTTAACATAAAGGGCATTCCGTTTTTGGCTACGGAATGATCATCAACGGAAACCTCAAATGGTAGGTGTTTATATACTTCGGTCGTTTTAAGCCTACCGACTATAAAGTAGGAAACATCAATTGAAAGATTATTCAGGACTTGTTCAATAAGATCCGAAGACCGAACAACATTCATTTGACTCGCTGTTTGCCCATAGCTTGTCGCTGATGATGTCACACCCAGTCCGCGAAATAAACCTCCCTGATAATCATACGTCTCTCTCGATTTAAGAAGGACCTGACACCTCGCAGCATACACTTCTGGCAACTGATGCGTATAGAAATAGGCCAACACAAAACTTATCGCTGGAATAAAGATTAGCAAATACCAGTTTGATAGTATGATCCCTAAAACAGAGACCAGATCCTTCCTTGAAATAATGTTTGTTTTTGCCCTCAACAACCAACCTTTTTAGTCAATGTGCGTACTACTTGTAAAATAGTATTTTTCACATCTAATATGGCTGCGAATGTCGCTATTATTGATTAATTTCGCACAAAAGTTACAGATTATGAGGATCTCAGGTATCTTATCGCTTTGCATGCTGGCATTTACGGGTCTTCATGCACAAACTGGACCAGGTGGAGTTGGTTCTTCTGCTACTAACATTTTATGGATTCAGGGCGACAGCTGTCTTAGGGGGAATGGCTTAGTTGCTGGGAACACTCAACTTGCAGCCACATTGGTAGATCAATCTGGGAATGGGAACGATATTTATCAATCCAGTAGCTCTCGAAGAGGCAGAATTTCATCCAATTACCAAAATGGTCATGCCGCTATAGATTTTGATGGAACCAATGACTTTTACTATAATGACTTTGGTGTCGCCAACTTTACTGAATTAGAGACTTTTACCGTAATGAACTTTGATTTAGCAACTCAACCATCTGGAAACACGGATTATTTNNACCATTATCTGTCCTACACCGAAGGAAATGCGCGATGGGGACCAACCTTGACAAATAGTGTCAGCATTCACACACAATCCTTCACTGGAACTACCCCATTCCATTTTCTCAGAACGAATGGTCAGGATCAGACAGTAGATGCCCACAACTCTGCAATTAACATTGGCTCTGAAATAAACCTAGGACGGTATGCCAACCCTCTCCGGCATCCTTTTGACGGGAAGTTGCTGGAGATGATAATTTTCTCGTCGAACTTGAATGTTACCCAACGCGTAATTCTTGAGAATCACCTAGCATCCAAGTATGCTTTGACCATGGCCGCAAACGACAAATTCGCACATGATGTCGGCCACGGCAATGATGTTACCGGGATTGGTCAAGAAAGTGCCACGGATAATCATACAGATTCTAGAGGCGCAAGCATTGTTCAAATTAGTGCGGCAAATGATCTTGAAAATGGAGAATACCTATTGTGGGGACACGACGGTGGTGGCACCGGCACGGATACCACAGAGGTGCCGGCTGTATATGTAGCAGCGACTGGACAAAAAATGAATCAGGAATGGCGCGTTGATCTTTCCGGGGGAGACAACACGCTTGGTACAATGACAATTGTATTTGATCTTACAGGCGCCATGTTTGGTCTAGACGCGGCGGACTTTCGAGTTTTAATTGACTCAGACAATGATGGTGGTGATTTTACAGATGCTTCGGTAAACGCTGCCACACCATCTGTAGCTGGAAGCGTCATAACATTTACGGGAATTACTCTTGCCGACGGCGACTACTTCACCATAGGAAACAGTCAAGATATTGATGATTGCGTCTCTCTTGGCAACGGCGATTGGGATCTGGCTATTTGGGATTGCGGCAGCAATCCTGGTCCGGACAGTACAAACAATGTTACCATATCCGACGGCACTTCAATTACAGTTGTAGCGGCGCAAACGGAATCTACAAATGACCTAACGATTGAAGCGGATGGTGGCTCAGGTGGAGGCACGTTGACTTTAGATGATGGCTCTATCCTGATTGTTAAGGGTGACTTAATCATGGGCAGCAACAGCACGCTTACATTTAACGATGACGCCGTTCTAATACTAAGAGGAGTCAATGGAAACCAAGCGTTTACGAATAACTCAGGCACAACACTGACCATGACAAATTTGGAGATTAGCAACGCGAACGGGGCGACTATGTCAGGTACAGATCGTTTCGAGCTATCCAATGGACTCACACTCACAAACGGAAATCTTACAAATAACTCAACGCTAACATTCCTCTCCGATGCAACAAGCACGGCGACGCTGAATGCAATTCCAAACGGCAGCTTAATTGACGGATCAGGTACCAACATAGTGCAACGATTTAGAGGAGCGCGAGATGCCAACTGGGGAGACATCGGGTCTTCTGGTGTTGACACCGATTTAGAAGATTTAAATGGAGAGGTTTTCATGAGTGGTATCGTTGGCGGCAATGGATACGCTTCCAATGCACAAGGTGGTACTTTTGTTTCTGTCTACACATGGAACCCAACCACCGATGTATATGTTCCAGCAACCAACACTTCTGAAGCCATGACTCCCGGTGTTGGATTCGAAATTTGGCTGGCTGATAACCTTACGGTTTGGGGGGCACAAACTTGGGAGTTGAGCGGCGACATTAACACCTCGACCACTGTACTAACAGTGAATTCGAGCGCTGGAAATGATTGGAATTTAGTCGCCAATCCATTTAACGGATTTTTAGACTGGGACGCGATTACAACTGCCTCTGGCAATATCGACAATGATGATTACTGGTATTTGGATGCAGATCTTAATACTTATGCTAGCGTATCTGCTGGCGGCGGAGCTACGGTTCCTCCAGGTCAAGGTTTTTGGATGCAGACTACTGGTATTACCAGTTTAGCTCTAAACCCAGCCACGGCTCTCGCCTCGGGTGTTAACAACAGCACTTTTTTAAAGCGAAAACCAAATGCGGAAGAAACCATGATCCATGTGCGAAACAACGATCAACCATTTGGATCGGCCGTATACCTCAGAAAAGACGAAATGGCGTTTGACGGTTTTGACAATCGAGACATAAGCCCACTACGTGTGCCAGATCCAAGATCGTGTAGATTGTCGATCGAAGCTGGTGCCGAGCAGCTAATGGTAAACTATGTTCCTGCTGAATCTGAAGTAATGGAGATTCCAATGACATTCGAGCCAGGGCTTGACGGAGACTATACCTTTTCTTTTGATGGACTCGATTACTTCTCTGAATACTCTTGCGTTTCAATTCGCAACAACGAATCTGGTGAGGTTCAGCAATCACTTGATAACACTTCTACGATTACACTTGATAATTTAAGTGCTGATGACATCCTCGAATACACCTTGATCTTTAGTAAAGGTGAGTTTGCTGATTGCGATATTAGCTCAGAGTCAGAACAAACTGATGGCGACATCAATGTTTGGAACACATCAGATAGAATCGTTATCGATTATTCACTGGACCAAACGGTGATGTCAAACGTGTTTGTACAAAATAGTTTAGGTCAAAATGTATGGTCTGGCTCATCGGTCGCTAGCTACAACAGACAAGAAATTTCAACTCAAACATTACCTGCTGGACTTTACATTGTAAGTGTGCACATCAATGGAAACGTTCAATCTAAAAAACTAATCATTCAATAATGAAAAAAGCTGCAAAACGGTTAATCGCAACTTCTATAGTTCTTGGAGGTCTTATGACTTTTGATTTATACGCCCCGCCAACCGCTGGAACAGGTGGAGTATCTGGTGGAGGTGCTGGATGTTGGCCTCCTCCATGCATTCCAATTGATGGTGGAATCAGCCTTCTCTTTATTGCTGGAGCAGCTTTCGCAGGACGCAAGCTTTTCGTAGCAACTAACTAAGCATCTGCGATCTGAAAATGATCAAAAAATACTGGGACGATCCCCTATACCGCTTTCTTTTGAAGGCGGTTTTTGTTTACGCTATTTGGTACTTACTGTATCAACAATATCTGCACCCGGCAGGTAAGCTTGACCTTATGGTTATTCGCAACCTTGAGTCCGTATCTGGGTTTATTCTGGAAAGCCTAGGGTTTAGTCTCATTTCTGAAAGTGAGATTTCTTCCATCCGAACTATCGGAATCGACGGCACACATGGGCTTTGGATCGGAGATCCGTGCAATGGACTCACACTCTTCGCTCTATTTACTGGATTTGTGCTAGTCTATCCTGGTGATTGGAAAAAAAAGGCATGGTTTATCCCATTCGGAATTATCACCATCCACATTTTAAATATTCTCCGAATTATATGGCTAACACTGACAGTATACTTCTTTCCAGATCCTGAAATCCTCGATTTCAATCACACATACACCTTCACAATATTGGTATATGGATATGTATTCTATCTATGGTATCTGTGGTCGAGAATGGGCACTCCAATAAAACCGATTGTGGATGAAGAATAGGCTGCGCTTCATCTCCATCAGTCTTTTATTAGTTGTCCTTCTGGCTTCGACCGGATACGTGAGAGAATTCCTTTTTGTAAACATAAATGAGCAGCTCAGCTTTTTGTGGTATGGCCATGAAACTTCAAATATGTCTCGAGTATTATCATTTCTTGATGGATTCGACTATTGGACAATCTACTACCTAAAATGGGCTTTGACTGGCGTATTT
Source organism: Flavobacteriales bacterium UBA1993 (assembly GCA_002336485.1). GTDB lineage: Bacteria > Bacteroidota > Bacteroidia > Flavobacteriales_G > Salibacteraceae > SHAN690. The sequence goes on along the minus strand of DDCZ01000048.1, from coordinate 194,730 downwards.
TCCGTCATCTATTTGATTGAAACAACCCTGGCGCTTAAATACCTTTTCAATTCATTTTATGCACGGGAGTCTGTCTTCCTATATGCCGCACTAATTGTTGTCTCAACGATTCTCTTTGTGGGATATAGTGCATTCGACAACGCGGAGGACGGCTATCTCCTAAGTCGATTCTTCATGGGCTTGGCTCAATCACCAGTACCCTTAATGATTCTGATTCCAGCCATTTTTCTTCGAACAAATTCCCATCCGGCAAACTGAAGCCAGTTTCGTGCAATGCCCTCAGGGATAAAGATGGAATACACTCCGACCAGGATCAGTCCGAAGTCTGTAACACCAACAATAAAAGCCACGGACAGGTGAAAAACCAATCCGATTGCTAGCAAAATCGGTCTAAGTCTTCGAATCCAAATTAAAAATGGAAAGAGGATTTGATACAAAAGACTGCCCCACGTACCAAGTTGAAAATACCAGGTATTAGATTCGGCCAATCTCATAATATAGGGCAATGAAAACTCCTCCATGGACAAAGTGAGCATAAGTGCCTCACCATTCAACCAATAGGTTCCTAAAAGCTTATGAAAACCTGCGGTCAAATAAAGGATTGAGATTTGAATCCAAATGAAATAGAAACCTAGGTTATGCAATAATCGTTTCGCCGATGCCGATTTACTTCTTTCCTTTTCAGGAACGTGAAATAGAAATATAGATAGCAGAAAAAGATGATGCAATAAATGCCATCCGCCATTGCTAATTTCAAAATTGGCGTAGTGAATGTTTACAAAAAGAATCCACGTAAAAAACCTCAGCATTGCATTTGTGTATCCTATTACGGCGGCGGCAGTGGTAAATAAAAAAGGAATGATAAACCACCAATAATGATCCCTAAAAAAGGGCTCACGCAGCAACATCGCAAAACGACCAATTCCATCAAAGGACTGGGTCACAATAACAAAATGATCCGATCCCCATACCTGATCGGCAATAGGCAGCATCCACAAGATCAATAGAAACCCAACCAGGTTTAATACTCTAATAAAAAGTGCACTCGAAAATGGACTGCTTATCTCATCTTGCCATTGATCGAAAAAGAGAATCCCTTTAATCATTCCAACCAAATTTTGGGTAAAACAAGGCTGAATCTGTTTTCACAGTTCTACCGTCAATAGATCGAACGCGTTGAATATAAATAGCAACCTGAAATGAATCAATTTGGCTGACATCGTCACGTCGTAGTTCGATTACCTTTTTTGCAGATACAACGGCAGGCAGGGTGGCTCCGTTCGATGACTTGTATATTCCGTTGCCAGGATATCGATTGGCTGTTATGTATAGATGATCTCCGACCAATTCGATTTGATCGTGGGTTTTGGTTGCCACGTCAAATCGATTCTTCCACTGCTTGCTGAGGTAATGGTACGCGGGATATTTCCAACCACTCCAAGTATCATTCGTCAGGGTTCTGTATACAAAAACGTGCCTGTTGATGGGTGGATCGGGCGCGAAGGCGGTTAGGTTTTGAAAAAACCAGGGTACCAAGTAGCTATTGGTTGCATAATAAAGTCGTTTCGGAAGAATTTTCTTACTAAAATGGTTTACAAGGATCACCGAGTAATGCACCGTAAAAACGGTGAGTATGAAGATTACCAGCCAGCGTGGCAATTTAGAATTTGAGTGGTTTTGCAAGGCCAATGACTACATTTGCGAACCCTATAAAATTACACTTTATGCAACGAGACGAGCAGGTATTTGATATCATCCAGGATGAGCGACAAAGGCAGGAACATGGCATAGAATTGATAGCCTCAGAAAACTTTGTGAGCGATCAAGTCATGGAAGCTATGGGTTCCGTTATGACAAACAAATACGCCGAAGGATACCCTGGAAAGCGCTACTATGGTGGTTGTCAGTTTGTAGACCAAACGGAGCAACTTGCCATCGACAGAGCAAAAGCACTATTCAATGCCGATTGGGTGAACGTTCAACCACATAGTGGGGCTCAAGCAAACGCGGCTGTGATGCTAGCTTGCTTAAATACTGGAGACACCATCTTAGGGTTCGATCTCAGTCATGGTGGTCATTTAACCCATGGAAGTTCCGTAAACTTTAGCGGTAAGCTCTATAAAAGTCAGTTTTATGGAGTAGAGCCCGAAACTGGGTTGATCGACTGGAATAAAGTAGAGGAAAAAGCAAAAAGCGTAAACCCAAAAATGATCATTTGCGGTGCCTCGGCTTATAGCAGAGACTGGGACTACGAAAAACTTCGATCCATAGCAGACGAAGTTGGAGCGTTGCTTCTAGCCGACATTTCTCATCCATCAGGGTTGATTGCAAAGGGAATCTTAAATGATCCTCTACCCCATTGTCATATTGTTACTACAACGACCCACAAAACTTTACGCGGCCCTCGCGGAGGAATGATAATGATGGGAAAAGATTTCGAAAATCCATGGGGATTGAAAACGCCAAAAGGAGTGACTCGGATGATGAGCGCTGTGTTAGACAGTGGTGTCTTCCCAGGAACTCAAGGTGGACCATTGGAGCACGTTATTGCGTCAAAAGCGGTTGCATTCGGAGAAGCACTTACCGATGAATACATGGAATACTGCCTTCAAGTAGTTGAAAATGCAAAGACCATGGCTGAAGAATTAATGAAAAGAGACTATAAAGTTATTTCAGGTGGCACGGACAATCACATGATGCTGATTGATCTTAGAAATAAAGACATCAGCGGAAAAGCGGCTGAAGCGGCATTAGTAGCTGCTGATATCACGGTAAATAAAAACATGGTGCCATTCGATGACAAATCACCATTTGTCACCTCTGGCATTCGGGTTGGTACTGCGGCAATTACAACGCGAGGTGTCACGCCTGATATGATTCCTTGGATCGTAGACCTCATTGATCGGGTTATTGAAAGCAAGGGTGACGAAAGCATTGTCGAACAAGTTCGCGCCGAGATCAATAAAGAAATGATGAAACTACCCCTATTCGCAAGCTAAAAGAAGAACCTATTATGGAAGCAAATGACCCTAGAAAGAAAAGCTGGATAGATATTGAAAGCTCCTCTGATTTTTCGATCCAGAACCTCCCATTTGGGATTTTCTCTAATAATGGCAACCCTAAACGCGTAGGTGTAGCGATAGGTGATTATGTACTTGACTTGGCCGCGCTCTACGATCTCGGGTTTCTAGATCTTGGGAAATACGCCAGAAGCCATTTCGAGTCTGAGTACCTCAATTGCATGATGAAAATAGGCAAACAGGGAACGACTGAATTGAGGAATCGAATATCCCATTTGCTATCGACTGACTGTGATGATTTAAAACTTAGCACCAAAAAAGACGTCTTCTTGCACAAACAAGAGAGTGTTACCATGCATCTTCCTGTCGAAATCGGCGATTACACCGATTTCTATTCAAGCCAGGACCACGCACGAAACGTTGGAACAATGTTTCGCGACCCAGACAACGCACTCTTACCAAACTGGAAACACATTCCCGTAGGGTATCACGGCCGATCATCTTCCATAGTTTTAAGTGGCGAGCCAATTCATAGACCAAAGGGGCAAATGAAACCTAAGGATCAAACCGAACCTTCCTTTGGACCGTGCAAACTGCTTGATTTTGAACTTGAAATGGCATTTGTAACTTTCAATGGCAAGCCTATGGGGCAATCAATATCAACAGGTGAAGCCGAAGATTATATTTTCGGAATGGTCATTTTCAATGATTGGAGTGCACGGGATATTCAAACCTGGGAATATGTTCCACTTGGACCTTTCCTCGCCAAGAATTTCGCCTCATCTATTTCCCCATGGATCGTAACAATGGACGCTCTTGAACCTTTTAAGGTAGCTGGGAGCAATCAAGAACCAAAGGTCTTTCCATACCTCGAATTTGACGGAAATAAAAATATTGACATCAATCTGGAAGTGCTGATCGAACCGGAAGGACAGGAAGCTACGTGCGTTTCAAATTCAAACTACAAATACATGTATTGGAATTATGCGCAGCAGCTGGCACATCACACCATAAACGGATGCCCGATTAGAGTTGGAGACATGATGGCGTCGGGAACTATCAGCGGCCCAGTTCCTACAAGCTATGGTTCTATGCTCGAAATCTCTTGGCGTGGAACAAAACCTGTTTCTATGAATGATGGAAGCGAACGCAAGTTTATTCAAGACCATGACTCCGTCATTATGCGTGCCTATTCAGAAAAAAATGGTGTACGAGTTGGTTTCGGTGAAGTAAATTCAAAGGTGTTACCAGCCAGTTGATTTTTCTCTTTTCTGCACGTTATCCCTTAGTTCATCATTACCTTAGTTGAAACATGACTGACGAGGATTTAAAGATTGAAAGGAAGGCCATATTGCGCCAATATCGGGCGCTTCTCAAGAATGCGAAAAGCGAGCTTGACGAGGCGGATCGATTAATGATTCGGAAGGCATTTGACCTAGCCGCTGACGCTCACGGCGGCATGAGACGGAAGTCTGGTGAAGCATATATATTTCACCCGATTGCCGTTGCTAGAATCGTATCCGAAGAAATTGGATTGGGAACTACCTCAATCGTTTGCGCCTTGCTTCACGATGTTGTTGAAGACACAGAAATCAACCTCGATGATATTGAAAGCTTATTCGGGAAGCGTGTCGCGCTAATCATTGATGGTCTAACTAAGCTCCGGGGCGCACATTTCGGAGAAGACGTTTCGGTGCAAGCAGAGAATTTCCGAAAAATGCTTTTGACTATTTCTGATGATATTCGAGTCATCCTAGTCAAGTTAGCAGATCGACTACACAATATGCGCACGCTCGACTCGATGCGGCATGATAAGCAGCAAAAAATCGCCTCAGAAACGTTGTATTTATACGCGCCTCTTTCTCATCGTCTTGGATTGTACAATCTGAAATCTGAGTTTGAGGATCTATGCTTAAAGTATAAGGAGCCTCACATTTTCGACAGCATCGAACGATCACTGGAAAAGAGCAAGGCAGTTCGCACACGCTTTATCAATCGATTTACATTACCAATTCGTCGTAGCCTGCAAGACGCAGGTTTCAATTTTGAGATAAAGACAAGGACAAAGTCGATTCACTCCATCTATAATAAGATGGTCAACAAAAACATTCCTTTTGAAGAGGTATACGACCTTTTTGCCATTCGGATAATTGTTGAGTCTCTTGATGATTCTGAAAAAAGCGACTGCTGGAAGGTATATAGTATTGTCACAGATTTCTATCAACCAAATCCTGACCGATTACGCGATTGGATTAGCACGCCAAAAAGCAACGGATACGAATCTCTGCACACAACGGTGATGAGTCCTCTTGGAAAATGGGTTGAGGTTCAGATTCGCACAAGCAGGATGGACGAAATAGCGGAATTGGGATATGCAGCACATTGGAAGTATAAGGAGTCTGCCAGCGAAAACGCCTTAGACGAATGGATTACTAAAATTCGAGAGACGCTTCAAAACCCAGATCCGAATGCATTGGACTTTATCGATGACTTTAAGCTGAATCTTTTCTCCGATGAAATGTTTGTCTTCACACCCAAAGGCGATCTCAGGAGTTTACCGTCAAATACCACTGCTTTAGATTTCGCCTTCGAAATACATACGATGGTTGGTGCCCGTTGCATAGGAGCCAAGGTTAACCATAGATTGGTACCTCTGAGCTATCATCTTAAGAGCGGAGATCAGGTTGAAATTTTGACTTCACAGAAACAACGGCCAAAAGAAAACTGGTTGCGTTTTGTAGTGACTGCAAAAGCAAAGTCAAATATCAAGAGTCTTTTAAAGGAGGAAAAAAAGCAGATAGCACAAGACGGCAAAGAGACATTTGAGCGCAAGCTAAAGAGCTTTAAGATTAATATGAACGACGAAAACCTTCGAAGAATCATGTCATTCTATAAGCTTCCATCTTCTCTGGAGCTTTTCTATCGCGTAGGCATTGAGCAACTTGATCTTTCGAAACTAGCAGCCCTTAAAAAAGACGGAGGCCAGTTAAAGTATCGTCGAACGGTGCGAAAAAAACCGGAAGGTCCGAAGGATCTGGTTACACCCATCGATGCAAAAAATGCCAGTTTAGTAATTGGCGATTCGATGGAGAAGTTTGATTACAAACTTGCAACGTGCTGCAATCCGATCCCAGGAGACCGTGTATTTGGATTTATCACCATTTCAGATGGCATCAAAATCCATAGGGAAAACTGCCCGAACGCGATTCAAATGATGTCGAAGTACAACTATCGTATTGTCAAGGCAAAGTGGACAAATCAAGAAAGCATCGCCTTTCTTGCCGGTGTTCGGATTAGTGGAATCGACCAAGTTGGTCTAGTTAACGAACTAACCAAGGTAATATCAGACGAATACAATGTTAACATGCGAAGCATTTCATTTGACACCGACGACGGAATTTTCACTGGTTCAATAATGGTTTATGTGAACGATACCAAGCATTTGACAGAATTGATGCGAAAGCTCCGAAACATTAGCGGCGTAAACACGGTGAGCCGATTAAAAGGAGACAAGCAAGAGCCATCGCTGACAGACCTGAATTGATACCTTTGCGCCCTTCAAATGAAGCAGCCAGAAATTAAACTTCAAGTACGTGGTGTATTCAAGAGTTATCTTGAGGAACACGGGCATCGAAAAACCCCAGAGCGGTTTGCGATATTGGAAGAAATTTACAGCGCCGATGGGCATTTCGATGTGGAGACACTCTACGTTCAGATGAAAAACAAAAAGTATCGGGTAAGCCGAGCCACGTTGTACAACACCATTGATTTGCTTCTCGCTTGCAACCTGATCCGAAAACATCAGTTTGGGCAGTCGCAAGCACAATTCGAAAAGAGTTTCGCAAACAGACAGCACGACCACATTATCTTCACGGACACTGGAGAAGTAAAGGAATTTTGCGATCCAAGACTTCAATTAATAAAAAACGCATTAGAGGAATCTTTGGGCATAAAAATCTTGCACCATTCATTAAACTTTTATGCGGTAAAGCAACCTGAAAAGTCTTAATCTTAGGGCTATATTCAAAGAGAGAATTATGAAAGTAGATGTGTTATTAGGCATGCAGTGGGGCGATGAAGGAAAAGGCAAAATTGTCGACGTCTTGACTCCAAAATATGATATTATCGCTCGATTTCAAGGTGGACCAAATGCTGGACACACCCTGGAGTTTGACGGTCAAAAATTTGTCTTACACACGATTCCTTCTGGAATTTTCCATTCCGGAAAAATGAATTTGGTTGGAAACGGCGTGGTTATAGACCCCGTCATTTTCCAAAAAGAAATTGACAATCTCGTGGCGCAAAATGTGCCTTATACTGAGCGCTTGCTCATTTCAAGAAAAGCCCACCTTATTCTTCCAACACATCGATTGCTCGACGCAGCTTCTGAAGCGGCAAAAGGAAAGGATAAAATTGGCTCCACGCTTAAGGGAATTGGCCCTACATACATGGATAAAACTGGGCGGAACGGTTTACGAATAGGAGACCTCGAGGCGCCTGACTTTAAGGATCGATACAATGCATTGAAGGAAAAGCATATTCAGATGCTTGACCGAATGGACTTTGCCTATGATGGATTAGAGGAGATGGAAAAAGTTTGGATGGAAACAGCTCAAAACATTCGAAAGATCCCATTTACTGATTCAGAATACTACATCAACAATGCACTTAAAAATGGCAAACGTATTCTAGCAGAAGGAGCTCAGGGGTCTCTGCTCGACATCGAGTTCGGCTCTTACCCATTTGTTACTTCATCAAATACTATCTGCGCCGGAGCTTGCACGGGCCTTGGAATTGCTCCAAACAAAATCGGAGATGTTTACGGAATTTTCAAAGCCTATTGCACACGCGTTGGAAGCGGACCGTTCCCTACTGAACTTGAAGACGAAGTAGGTCAAAAGCTTCGTGACATTGGACATGAATATGGAGCAACGACTGGAAGACCAAGAAGATGCGGTTGGCTAGACATGGTAGCACTTAACTATGCTGTTATGCTAAATGGTGTTACAAAACTGATTATGACGAAAGCGGATGTCCTAAGCGATTTCAGCAATATTGAGGTTTGTACTTCCTATTCAATGGACGATAAGTCTACTACTGAGCTTCCTTTCGATCATGCCGATCCTCGGATCAAAACAAACTATACGGCGCAACCCGGATGGATGACAGAGCTTAACGCGAACGAAGCGCTCCCCAAGGAACTGGAAGATTATATCGACTTTATTGAAAAGGAAACCGAGTGTCCAATCTCGATCGTTTCCCTTGGTCCTGACCGAACCCAAACAATGGTTCGGGATTTGCAATTGGCATAGAGATGCAATCGGCTCGATATATAGCCATTTTCATAGTGTTGCTTACTTCCAATGCTTTTGGCCAGTCAAAGGTCCAAGAGATTGAGCTGTTGCATGCCGATAAATTCACCGTAGATCAATACACTCCAAAAGGCGCTAACAAACTAAAGGGGCACGTTCGTTTGAAGCATCAAGATGCGCTCATGTTTTGCGACAGCGCTCTCCTCTTCGACAACAACAGTGTTAAAGCAGAAGGTAACGTAAGAATCGTGGAGAATGACTTACTAACATTGGTTGGCGACTCGCTCTTTTATGACGGAAACACGAAGATTGCCAAGTTTAGAAGTAACGTGATTATAGACAATGGAAGCTCAACCCTGAAAACAGATTTCTTGGATTATAATCGCGAAACGAAAGTTGGCGCTTACTACAATGGAGGTGAAATAGATAGTAAGCAAGAGGGTATTCACCTGACGAGCAAACGAGGTCAATATTTTACGGAGAGCAGAGTATTCCACTATAAGACGGATGTTGTTATGAAGCATCCGGACTATACAATAATGACCGATACAATGCACTATTCATCAGATCGCGAAAAGACGTGGTTCTTTGGACCAACAAACATTGAATTTGATAACCGCAAGATCTACTGCGAGTTTGGCTGGTTTGATCAACTTGCAAATGAAGCCCACTTTGTGGGAAATGCAGAGATTTTATCTTCCGGTCAAATTTTACGCGGTGACACGATTGAGTATGATGAAACCAAACAAATAGGTGTGTCAAAATGCAACGTTGTATTGATAGACACAGGTCAAAAATTTGAAGTGAATGGTGATTATGCCATTTATTATGAAGCCGACAGCATAAGCTACGTAACGGATAATATGCTCATGAAACAAGATATGAGTGGCGACACCTTTTTCTTGGTTGCGGACACACTCCACTCCTATGTTGATAGCCTTACTCACGATCGAATCATACGAACATATCATAGAACACGATTTTTCAAAAACGACATGCAAGGCCAATGCGACTCGCTTATATACCAAACCAAGGATAGTATCATTTACTTATATACTGATCCAATAATTTGGTCAGAGAACAATCAAATCACGGCCGATTCTATTCGTCTCACCATGTCAAAGGGCACCATGGACAAAATGTATATGAATCAGCGTGCATTTATCATTTCGCACGAAGACAGCATATTCTACAATCAGATTAAAGGCCTAGATATGATTGGCTATTTTCAAGGTGCTTCTCTAAATCGAGTTGATGTTTTTGGCAATGGCCAAACGGTTTACTATCCAAGAGAAGAAGACCAAACACTCATCGGGGTCAACGAAACAAAGTGCTCCAACATGACCATTAAGATTGATTCAAATCGCATTCAGAGCATTAGCTTCTACGATAGACCAACTGCAACCATTACGCCTTCTGACGATATGCCGGTTGGCGGAGCAAAGCTTGATAATTTCAGGTGGCGAATAAGCGAAAGACCTGGTTCAGTTGAAGACTTGGTATTAGGTACAAGTTCTCCTATGCTTCCGAAAAAACCAACAAGAAAACAGTCCGATCCAAAACCCGTGATCGTCGTTGAGTCCAATGATTCATTGTCTACAAGAACTGACCCCGACTCTGTGAAACAAACAGCTACCGACCAAAAGGCATCGGAAGAAGCCATCGAAATTGATCCAGCACCGGAGAAAAAACCAAGTAAAGGAGGGAAAACGCGTTCAGGGGCTAAAGCACGAACAAACGCCGAGTCTACGAAGCCGGAATAAGGCTTGCTACCCAGCTATCACCTGCAGGCACTTCCCACTTCGATTCCAAATCTCCTAATGTCGAGATGACATTATTAAATACGATGGTATCAGCGTTGATGCGGCCTTCTTTTAGATGCTCGGTGAAACCATGCACCGATTCTTCCACAATATTACCATCAAGTCGATAGGCTATTTTCATTCTATCCAGAAGGTTTAATCCATGTGAGGCATCGACTTCCTGAATCACTTTCATCATGCTATCTATGGAACAGCCTGTGGCCCCAGCCTGAGCTTCATCAACAGAAACTACAATGAATCGCTCATGTCTAATTTCAAATCCAGAAAAAAGCGGTTGTCCATGTGCCGCCCATTGCTCCAAAAAAGAGTTCAATGCGTTCTTAATCTCCGAAGCAAGTTGTCCGGTTAATTCCTTGGATGACTGAAAAATCCATACACGGGAACCACCGTCCATTTGGGTCAAACGCTCCATGTTCATCATAAGTCGGCAGCTTCAGAAATAAGTTCAGCTAGATCTTTCACTTCAATATCCTCTTCCTTATTAAAGTGCTTTACACCATCTGTCATCATTGTATTGCAAAACGGACAACCTGCCGCAATGATGTCTGGTTTAACCTCCAACGCATCTTCGGTTCGCTCCACGTTCACTTCTTTATCTCCCTTTTCAGCCTCTTTAAACATTTGAGCGCCACCTGCACCGCAACACAGTCCGCGCGACTTGCATCTCTTCATCTCAACTAATTCGACATCCAGTTTTTCTAATAACACCCTCGGTGCTTCATAAACTCCATTGGCTCGTCCTAGGTAACAAGGATCGTGGAATGTAATTTTCTTTCCCTTAAACTTTCCTCCTTCGACTGAAATGCGACCAGATTCGAGGAGTTGTTGCAAAAATTGCGAGTGATGCAACACTTCGTAGTTACCGCCCAGCTCAGGATACTCGTTCTTCAATATGTTAAAACAGTGTGGGCACGTTGTCACAATACGTTTCACCTCATACGCATTCAAAGTTTGAATATTCGTAAAAGCCTGCATTTGATATAAAAACTCATTTCCAGCTCTCTTGGCCGGGTCTCCTGTGCAACTTTCTTCGGCGCCTAGAACTGCAAACTTCACATCGGCATGAAGCAATATTTTGGCAAAGGCCTTCGTGATTCTTTTTGCCCGATCATCAAAGCTGCCCATGCATCCAACCCAAAAAAGCACTTCCGGTTGTTCTCCAGCAGCCGTCATTTCGGCCATCGTTCTTATTTTAATAGACTCGCTCATCTTAGTGTATTAATCTAGGATTAACTAGAAAGTTCATTTGTCCAATTTCCACGATCAGCCTGCGCAAATTGCCACGGGGCGCCGTTGTTCTCTACATTGGTAAACATGGTATTCAATTCCGATGGCGCGGCCGATTCTTCCATTACCAAGAACCGCCTCAAATCCACAATAATGGAGAGAGGGTCAATGTTTACAGGACATGCCTGAACACATGCATTGCACGTAGTACATGCCCAGAGCTCTTCTTTGGTAATATAATTTCCCAGTAGACTGATTTCGTCAGAGGCCTCCTTACCATTCGCCCTTCTGTGCTTACCTAACTCCTCTACCCGATCACGCGTATCCATCATAATCTTTCTCGGAGATAATAGCTTTCCAGTTTGATTAGCTGGGCACTCGGAGGTACACCTTCCACATTCTGTGCATGAATATGCATCCATGAGTTGTTTCCAACTTAAGTCTTCGATATCCTTCGCGCCGAACCGCTGAGGGGGCTCCGCATTTTCAGCCGGAGCGGCATATGGATCGGCACTGGGATCCATCATCAGTTCAACCTCCTTTTTTACCGCCTCCAAGTTTGGCAATTCACCCATACTATTAAGTCTAGAATAGTATGTGTTTGGAAACGCGATAAAAATGTGAAAGTGCTTCGAATAAAGCACATAAATTGAGAATCCGAACACACCCACTATATGGAACCACCAGCAGAAACGTTCTATAAGAAACAGCGTTTCAATGTTGTTTGGCATAAGCCCGGTTAGGTATGCACTAACCCAAAACCAATCTCCAAAATTAAATCCTAAATAATGATCCATCCCAGTCGACATTAGCATGTCGGTCGGCGCAGTCATCAACACAGTATCAGCCGCGTTCATGGTCAAAAAGGCGAGCATAAGAAGTACCTCAATTACGAGAATGATGTTCGCATCAGATGTAGGCCACTTGGTCATTTCCTTTCCACTAAAGCGCTTTATTCGTCCAACATTTCGGCGAATCAGGAATGTCACACATGCTATAAGAACCAGTAGCGCCAAGATTTCAAAAAGCCCGATAAAAACATAGTAAATCTCATCTCCCAAAAAGGCGTGAAATGCTCTATGGGTGCCAAGGGCTCCGTCTGTTACAATTTCTAGTATCTCAACATTTATAATAATGAAGCCTATGTAAATGAACACGTGCATTATACCTGCAACTGGTCTGGTAATTAATTTGCTTTGGCCTAATGCGACTCGAGCCATAATTCGCAATCGCTCGCCTACATTCCCTGAGAGGTCTTTGGCTCTACCCAAATTAATGTTATACCGAATTTCTCGAATTCTTCGAATGAAAATAACTGCCGTTGCAACCAGAAGAATGATGAAAATAATACTCGAAATCATCTTGATTTATTTAGCCGAAATGTAAGCGTTTTGACCGTGTTATTCTTCTATCACCCTACCGTTTGCATCACGCTTCTTTGCTGGTAATGGGTTCTTATTTTTCTTGCCAAGGGGAGAAAGGTAGCGCTTCGGTTGTCTTCGAATGTCCTCAGCCAGCTTGTCAATTTCAATCGAAGCTTGCTCCAAGTTTCGATATAACTTATCATCTGTTACAAGCAGACCCAGCGATCCTTCGCCGTTATTGATGCTCGTAATTAACGAATCAAACTGGGCCAATGCACTTGATGCGTTCTGAACAGCGGTAGCATAATTTGCTCTGGTTAGTGAATCACTAATCGTCGCCACATTTTGAAGGATGTTATTAATATTCTCACTATTGGACCGCAAGTTTGCTGTGATAGCACCAACATTGTCAAGGACTCGAGATAACTTAGCTTGCTGACTAACAACCATTGTATCTATACTCTCTGTAGCGTGTTTGATGCTGCCAATCGCCTCTTCTGCGGTGTTTACAGTTTTATTGATCGTGGTTATGGTCAGCTGAACATGAGCAATTAGATCGGACGTTTCTTCAACAATCCGTTCAATTTTCGCCTGAATTGGTGCTAGACTTTCTTCGACCACTTGGCCAATTTCCTTTTCAATACCTGGTATCAGTGTATCACTATCAATGTCAAAACTTCCGTTAATTGGAAAATCGAGATTGATTGCCTTCGACCCGAGTAGGTCCTGGTTTACAATTACGGCTTGTGTGCTGTCTGGAATGCGCAGCGCCTCAAGCTGAATTTCCATTTTTACGAGCACCTTATTTCCATTTTCTGGCATGAGGTCAACGGAGGCGACCCGACCTATCTTGGCTCCATTTAACATGACCGGATTATCACGTGTCAAACCATCTATGCGATCGTAGACTGAGTAATAGTAGCGTGCACTGGAGAAAATGTCAGATCCCTTTAGATAGTTCATTCCAAAATAGAGCAACCCGAGGGCAACGAGAATTACGACGCCTACCTTTATTTCGTTTCTAATCTTCAATTAGCTTGATTCTGTGCCTTTGTTATTTCTAAAGCCTGTGAAATTGGAATGCGCTTACCTTGGTGGAACGCAATAATAAACGCTCCAGGAAATGCCTTTTCTCGCACAGCTCGCTGCAAAGAAACGGCTTTTTTGTAATCCGTCACTTCTCCGACAGTGTACTTATACAATCCTTGGACTTCATACTCTTTCACTTCATCTAGACCATTAAAATTGGCCGGCATCAGCTCAATTTTCTTAGACGATGCCATTAACTGAATCTTGTACCGAACTGGTTCTTTCCTGAATTCCGTAGGTGTTTCAACGGGCTTCGTCACTTCTGAATCTTGTCCCTTTGTAGTTTCCGTTTCGATTGGCTTGTCAAAATCTGCAACGTTAAACTCTACGCCTTCAATTTCTGCCTTGTATTCCTTAAAGGCTCGATAAATAGCCGAGGCCATATAAACCTTGCCATTTTCGGTAATTAAAAAATCCTCTTCTTCCTTGTTTGTCAAGAATCCAAGCTCCGTCAATATACTTGGCATTGTAGTAAAACTAATTACCCAGTAAGGTGCTTGCTTCACGCCCCTATCTCTTCTACTTACTCGCTCACGATATTGATCCTGAATTTTCGCACTTAGACTCAGACTCTGATCCATGTGCACCGATTGGGCAATCTGATGGACGATCATAGCTTCAGGGTCGTTTGGATCGAGCCCTCCGTAGGTCTGTTCGTAATTCTCTTCAAGCAGTACAACCGAGTTTTCGCGCTGCGCCAATTCCAAATTGGCTTTCACCTTAGTCATTGACATCACAAATGTTTCCGTGCCATATGCCGCCGTATTCGCCGCTGAATTGCAATGAATTGAAATAAAAACGTCGGCATTTATCTTATTGGCAATCTCGGTTCGGCCTTTAAGTGTGACAAATTTGTCTTCCTTCCGGGTATAAATAACATCCACATCTGGAAATGCGCGTTGTATATAATCACCCAGCTGCAAGGAAACATCAAGCGCAATATCTTTCTCACTTTGCTTATATCTCCCTGTTCCTATGTTTCCAGGATCGTGTCCCCCATGACCTGCATCAATCACAACCTTTGTTACACCAAGGTCGGCCATCTTGGGCCCTCTATGGTTTGGCACGAATGATGAAAACCATAGAAAAAAGATGACTGACACCGATATTAACAGTGTTCCTTTTACTTTCTTAAGAAGCTTTGCCATGAGGCTTGATAGATTCGTTCTTAGCTTTGCCCGATTCTTTCTCGGTAATAACAAATGTAGAACCATCGTTCCCAAACCAATTTGAGTATCTCTCGTTTCATTCACCTGACTTTGTTAATTGTTTTCTGTTCCCTTCAAGGGCGGTCTCAGAGCAGTGACTCCGCGGGTATAAACGTTAATGATACCGCAATTATTAGTCAGTTTTCGACCGACTCATTGGATGATTCGACCATTACTTCGATTCTCGACTCCACTCAGACAGATTCTACCGCATCCGATTCCTTGAAGCCGAAGCGTCGACGATCGTCTCTCGACCATCAAGTGCTTTACAATGCGGAGGACTCAATGCTAATCGATTTAGGAGAGGATAAAGTCTATTTATATGGAAAGGCAGTAGCTGAATATGGCGATATAAAACTGGAAGCCGATTTCATAGAAATTTCACTCAGCAAGAGCGAATTGCGCGCTACGGGTTTACCAGATAGTAATGGGAAAATAGTGGGAACGCCCGTTTTTCAACAAGGAAACACAAAGTTCGAATCAGGAGAAATGCGTTACAACTTCAAAACGCAGCGAGGTCTTAGCAAGACAGTGCGCACCCAGGAGGGAGAAGGATACATTCATGGTGAGGTCGTAAAAAAGGATACAGGCAAGGTAATCTATATCCAAAACGGCAAATACACCACATGTGAATATGAAGATCCACACTTTCATATTCACGCAAAAAAGCTCAAAATCATCACGGAGGATAAAATTATCACTGGGCCGGCATATTTGTCAATTGCAGATGTACCAACCCCATTGGCCATTCCTTTCGGATTCTTCCCTAATAGTGAAGGTCGAGCAAACGGCATCATCATTCCCAGTTGGGGTGAAACAAGAGGGCTGGGCTTATCCTTAAACGGGGGCGGTTATTATTTTGGCATTGGTGACGTGGCCGATGTTGCCATCACCGCAGATGTTTTCACACGTGGTAGCTGGAACGGGTATATCAACTCGCGCTACGCAAAAAAGTATAAATACTCAGGGAGCGGCGGTCTTCAATTGGTAAAGCGAATCTATGGTGAACCAGAATTTCCAGGCTACAATAACAAGCCTCTGAGATATAAGATTAAGTGGACACATAGACAAGATCCGAAGGCACGCCCGGGAAGGACGTTTAGCGCGAGCGTTGACTTTGGTAATCCAGACGCCGACAGGTTAAACACGAATGAATCGGCCACAAACCAATTAAGAAACAGTACCAAGTCGAGTGTGAATTACACGAAGAACTTCGCGAATTCACCCTTCGCACTACGGGTTGCTGCATCCAGTGATCAGAATGCTAAAACGGGAAACGTAAACCTTCAACTACCAAATGCAGCACTGACCATGGCTAGGGTTTATCCGTTCAAACGAGACGCAGCCATTGGCAAAGAAGCACCGTGGGAAAAAATCGGAATTCGAGGTTCGTTAGAGGCAAAAAATCAGGTCACCGCTCCCTTCGAACGCTTGTTTAGTGATAGCACTTTGGGTGAAATGCGAAACGGAATGCGAGCCGATATTCCTATTAATGCCGGTTATAAGGTTTTAAGGTTTTTCACCCTTACACCTAGCATTAGTAACAAACTAACTGGACTGAGACAAACCGTAAGACAAGAGTGGAACCCAGACAGCAACCGAGTGGATGAGTATAAAGTTAACGAACTGGCTGGCTATTGGGAAGGCGGCGCAAACCTCAGTTTAAGCACCGTTATTTATGGTATATACAATTACAGAAGTGATGTCATAAAGGCCATGCGGCACCAAGTTACTCCATCTGCAAGCATTGGATATAAACCAGATTACAGCGACCCATTTTGGGGATATTACAAGTCAGTTCAAACGGATTCGTTTGGTAATATGGACGAGTACTCGATATACCAAACAGGTGTTTACAATGCTCCGGCATCGAAAGAAAATGGAGTATTGAACCTTGCCTTGAACAACACCTTTGAACTCAAAGTTCGAAATAGAGAAGATTCGACCAGGGATGGAAAGGATAAAAAACTAAAGCTTTTAGACGCTCTTGGGTTTGCGACTTCGTACAACCTCGCTAAAGATTCGAACAATTGGGCTCCGTTAAGAATCTCGGTGCGAACATCCATTGTTCCTGGTCTTAGATTTAATGGTTCTGCCACCCTCGACCCGTATGCATGGAATAATGAAACCGGTCGAAAAGTAGCCGAGTTTTGGTATACTCGAAATGGGAAAATTGGAAAATGGACGCGCGCGCAGGGAAACTTCACCTATAACATTAACCCGAAATCGACACGAAAGAAGTCGGAAAAGAAAAAGGACAAACTAGAGAACCAGGGCTTATATTACGATGATTTTGTTGATTTTGAAGTTCCATGGAATGCGTCTGTCACGTACAATATAAATTATAGCCGAACGGCATTTACCGAGACGATATCTCAAAATGTGGATCTGCGTGGAGATATTAATCTCACAACGAATTGGAAAGTCGGAGTTCAAACGAGTTATGACATTCGCGAGCAGGAAATCTCCTACACTTCATTCAATGTCTACCGAAACCTTCACTGTTGGGAAATGTCGCTTCGAGTCGTTCCATTTGGAACGTACCAGAGTTACAACTTTGCCATTAACGTGAAGGCATCCACATTACAAGATTTAAAGTTGAATCGGAATCGTCAGTTTAACGTACCCTTACGTTAATCACATCTGCTCGGGAACATCAATTCCCAAGAGCGACATCCCAACCTTGATGGTTTCTGAGGTGAGCCGGGTTAACTCCAGTCTAAAAGATCGTTCCGCCCCATCTGCAGTAAGAATTGGAATGTCATGATAGAACTGATTATACACCTTGGCAATTTCAAGGCAGTAGTTTGCCACGGCTGAAGGATTCATAGCCATTGCCGCGGTGTTCATCTCAGCTCTAAAACTCATCAACCCTCTTAAGAGTGCTCGCTCTTTATCCATAAGTTGAACGCCTTCCAGATCTGCCCTAATTGGGTCCGCCCCGGACTTTCTCAACACCGCACGACATCGTGCGTAGGTGTATTGAACAAAAGGCCCCGTATCTCCATTTAGAGCTACCGATTCTTCCGGATCAAACATCATTCGCTTTTTTGGATCAACACGCAACAGAAAAAACTTGAGCGCACCGATTCCTAATGTTTCAAACAGGTCACGCTGCTCTGATTCCGATAGCGAATCTAACCTCCCCTTATCCTGTGATGATTCTTGAGCAGCTCGCACGACTTCAACCATCAAGTCATCGGCATCCACTACGGTTCCTTCTCTGGATTTCATCTTACCAGAAGGTAAATCAACCATTCCGTAACTAAGGTGTCTGCAGTTTGGCGCCCAGCTGTAGCCGAGCTTTTCAAGAATTTTGAATAGCACTTTGAAGTGATAATCTTGTTCGTCGCCAACGGTATAAATGGCCTGAGTCATCTCCGGGTAATCTTCAAACCTAAGAACAGCAGTTCCAATATCCTGCGTCATATACACGGTAGTTCCATCACCGCGAATGAGCAACTTATGATCCAGCCCCTCGGCCTCTAAATCGCACCAAACAGACCCATCTTCTTTTTTATAAAACACACCATCTGCAAGCCCTTTAACTACGATGTCCTTTCCCTTTAGGTATGTCTCTGACTCATAATACAAATGATCAAAGCTGACCTGCATTCGATCATATGTGTGCTCAAATCCAGCATAAACCCATCCATTCATCATGCTCCAGAGCTTTCTGATTTCAGGGTCATTCGCCTCCCATTTTTGGAGCATTTCCTGCACTTCCATCATTAGAGGCGCGGCTTTCTTCGCCTCTTCATTTGAAACACCTTGATGCTCCAATTCTGAAATTTCGGAACGCAAGTGTTGATCAAAAATCACATAGTATTTGCCCACCAGCTTATCTCCCTTCAAACCAGAGCTTTCCGGAGTTTCACCATCGCCAAATTTCCGCCACGCAAGCATGCTTTTACAGATGTGGACTCCGCGATCGTTGATGATCTGGGTTTTCACAACATCATCACCACTGAACGCCTTCATCAGACTTACTGAATGACCTAGGAAATTATTCCTCAAATGACCTAAGTGCAACGGCTTATTCGTATTCGGCGAGCTGTACTCGACCAATACCACATCTCCATTTTCTCTCGGACTGAAAAAGTTTGAATCGGCTCCCGCCTCAGCTAGTTGGCGTGTCCAGTAATCCGAGGTCATTTTTAAATTGAGAAAACCCTTAATAACATTGAAACTTTCAATCTCTTTTAAGGACTGAATCAAATGTTCACCGACTTTATTTGCCACCGCTTCTGGTGCCGACCGAAACATTTTTACCAGCGGAAACACCACGAGCGTAAAGTCACCCTCAAATTCTTTTCGTGTTTCATCCAACACAAGTTGTGTGCGATCAATTTCAACACCGATTTCAGTGCGAACAAATGCTTCTAGTGTCTCAAGTATTCTTTCGTGATTTGTCATTTGCTTTCTATGGTTTCGATTGCACTCGCAAAGATTTCATAAGCTGTTTCGCCCATGGTATTGCATTTATTATCTAATAATGGATTGACTTCTACCATTTCAAAACAACATAGTTTTGGATCCAAGAGAAGCGCATTGATCAATTCGGAGGCTTCACTCGGAGTAAGTCCATCCTTTACTGGTGTACCCGTCCCATAACTGACCACATCGGGATCCATAGAATCCACATCAAAGGAGACATATATGAGGTCGCACGTCTGTAACCCGTTCAATATTTCTGATGCAACGGAACTCATGCTCATCCTTCGTGCTGCTGAAACAGTATAGTTTTGAATTGCGTGTTTCTCTATAAGGTGATTTTCCTCCATTTCAGTATCACGGACAGCAACAAATCGAATGTCGGAAGGGGCAATTTTCGGGCTGATTTTTCCCAATGTCTTCATCTTATCCCACGCCATAATGGTTGCATCCGAGGGTAATTCTCGTCCAAAATCATTGTTGTCATCCGCAATGCTGCATGCCAATGGCATACCATGAATGTTTCCCGAAGGAGATGTAAATGGAGAATGCAAGTCTGCATGAGCATCAATCCAAACCACACCA
This sequence comes from Flavobacteriales bacterium UBA1993, assembly GCA_002336485.1. GTDB lineage: Bacteria > Bacteroidota > Bacteroidia > Flavobacteriales_G > Salibacteraceae > SHAN690. Next base: position 174,668 of record DDCZ01000048.1, on the reverse strand, counting down.
ATTCGCTTATCTGGATTGGCCATTTTTATACCTGCGATTGTTGCACCGGCAGAAGCATGATCAGCCGAAAGTAGTACGGGTAAGTGGCCATCTATAATGTTCTTACGAATGCTTTGGGCATGTTTTTCCCAAACTTCAAGCATTGGCTTTATTCGAATCGCTCTTTTGGTGTCCGTTGGAATGAGCAAATGATCGTTTCTATTTTCAAGCACTTCCCAAGTTCGACCTTCAAAGAAGTTAGGGGATTGTTTGGCACCAGCCAGTATTACGGCGTCTGGACCAAGGCTACTCCCTCTTGTACCAGCACCGATTTCTGATTCTTGAATGATGATTTTGAGCATATTCTGATTGTATACTACAAATGTAATTTCATGACTCAATCGAAGAAAATTACTTTCCCCTTTTGAGATCCAAACCCATGGTTACTTTTGTCATCAACCTATGGAGCTAACTTGTGATAAACTTTACTCGATTTATTGGACCTTTTGCCGCTGTGCTTTTCCTTTTGGGATCGTGTGGCGAGCATAATGCTTTCGAGCAAAATATATCAGAAGGGACAATAGAGTATGAAGTAACATACCCTGAGCTTGACTCATCCAACATTCTACTTGAGATGCTTCCGGATAAGATGGTGATGAAGTTTAAGAAAGACAAGTATCGTTCTGAACTTAAAACTGCAGCAGGCATCATTGAAATGGCCGTTGTAGCTGATCGATCCAAGGAAAAGATGTATAACCTCGTTAAGATTTTCAGTGATCGATATGTCTTGGAGATGAACAAGGAGGAAGCCTTAAAAATGACTGGAACGCTTCCATCATTCAAGATTATTGAGACGGACGCGCACCTCTCAATTGCAGAGGCAAATTGCAAAAAGATTGAGTTAGATTTTCAGGGTTCGGATTTAGAAAATTATGAATTCTGTTATACCGATGAAATTGATCTTCTTGATCCAAATTGGTGCACTCCGTATAATGAAATCTCTGGTGTTTTTCTCGATTACCGCATTGAAAACTACGGAATGAAAATGCGATTAAAGGCAATTCGAATTATCGCTGAAGAAATTGACGATGACGAATTCACCATTTCGGACGACTATGAGCCACTTAATTCTGAAGAATTCGAAAAGCTTGTGGTCAAGAACATGGAAATTTTCCTTGAATAGATCTCTGTTCAAAAATCATTTGATAACTCTACCCTAAGCTGTACTATCCCCTTCGCAACCAAGTTAAATTTGGTATCGAAAGCGAATTACGTTGAGTTACTCCAATCACTATAAAAACCAGGTAAGCGAAACTGGTAAGGCTAAAAAGCCCAAAGCCTCTAAAAAAGACAGGAAACTAAAGGCTCCTGCGATTTTAGATCGTTTGGGAGGCTTTTTTAGTGACGAGCGTACGCGCAATGTTTTAGGGGCATTCCTTCTAATGTTTAGCGCAATCCTGCTGCTGTCTCTAACTTCTTATCTCTTCACTTGGAAAATAGATCAAGATCATGTTTTGGGCAGTTCTTTTGGACAAATAGCTACCAATCCAGATCAAGAAATTGAAAATTGGCTTGGACCAATTGGTGCATACTTCGGTCACTTATTCATTTTTCGCGGGTTTGGAGTTGCCTCATTCGTCTTTGTTCTCATCTCTTTCTTGCTCGGATTCAGAGTTCTTTTCAAGATAAACCTGTTGCCATTTTGGAAAACTGTAGGCTACTCACTGTTCCTGTTAATTTGGTTATCGCTGCTATTTGGGGCCATTTTCGACAATTCTTTGCTGCTACTTGGGGGATCAATGGGCTTTTACATGAACTACTGGCTCGGCGGTGTTTTTGGGAAAGTGGGGGCCTTCGCGCTCATTTTCTTTTCGGCGCTTGTGTTTGCGATCTTAAATTTCAATCTCAGCATACCGCGAATGATTCAAAATTTGAGCAAAGACCCCATTATGGACTCCGATACTGAGGTCGCAGATGAGGAAATTAAAGATGAAAATTCAGAAGCGGTTTTGCCTGTGGATGAAACTCAAACCGAGGTTGCACTTGAAAAGGAAGCGGTTGAAACTCCAAAATCGATCGAATTTGGCGATGAAGATGTCGCAAAAGATGCAGCCGCAGACGCAACGAAAGAAACGATAGAGGATGAATTATCCTTAGATGTTGTTGAAGTGACGCCTGAACCTGAACCAGCTTCTGCTGAAGATGTTGCTACCCAGGCGGATTCTGCCGTAGAAGCTGAGCCAGTAGTGAATAATACTCCTGAGGAAGAAAACTTATCTCTTGTTGTAGAAGAAAAAACTGGTGATGAACCGCTACCAGAAAGCGAAAAAGTTGATCCAACAGAAATGGTTGACTATGATCCGCTTTTGGATTTGAGCAAGTATCAGTACCCTCCAATTGATATGTTGGAAGACCATGGAGACGGAAGCATACAGGTAGAACGCGAGGAACTGGAGCTAAACAAGAACCGCATTGTTGACACGCTCAAGAATTACAACATTGGCATATCAAAGATTAAAGCAACGATCGGCCCTACTGTTACACTGTATGAGATCATTCCAGAAGCAGGAGTGCGCATCTCAAAAATCAAGAACCTTGAAGATGATATCGCCTTGAGCTTGGCCGCTCTCGGTATTCGAATCATTGCTCCGATTCCTGGAAAGGGTACGATTGGCATCGAAGTACCTAACCAGAATCCCGATGTGGTCTCGATGCGAACGGTGATTAAATCTGACAAGTTTCAGCATTCTAAAATGGAACTTCCTGTAGCCCTAGGGAAAACCATTTCGAACGAAACATTTGTGGTTGATTTAGCGAAAATGCCCCACCTTCTTATGGCTGGAGCAACGGGTCAAGGTAAATCTGTGGGCCTCAATGCCATTCTCGCCTCTCTGCTCTATAAAAAGCATCCGGCGCAAGTAAAGTTTGTTTTAGTTGATCCGAAAAAAGTCGAGCTGACCTTGTTCAATAAAATAGAACGCCACTTTTTAGCTAAGCTTCCAGACGAAGAAGAGGCTATCATAACAGACACGTCGAAGGTGGTCACCACTTTGAATTCGTTGTGTATTGAGATGGATGATCGTTATGAAATGCTTAAGAATGCGCAGTGTAGAAACATCAAGGAATACAACGCGAAATTTATCAAGCGAAAGCTGAATCCAAATGATGGTCACAAATACTTGCCATATATCATTCTAGTCGTGGATGAGTTTGCCGACCTTATTATGACTGCGGGTAAAGAAGTTGAAATGCCCATCGCTCGATTGGCACAGTTGGCACGTGCCATTGGAATCCATCTCATCATTGCAACGCAGCGCCCATCTGTCAACATTATTACCGGTACGATTAAGGCGAATTTCCCGAGCAGAATAGCATTCCGCGTGACGAGTAAAATCGATTCAAGGACAATATTGGACACGGGAGGAGCGGAACAATTAATAGGGCGCGGCGACATGTTGTACAGCAATGGCAACGACCTAATTCGACTTCAATGTGCATTTGTTGACACCCCGGAAGTTGAACTCATTACAGACTTTATTGGCGATCAACAAGGCTATCCTGACGCCCATTTATTACCAGAATTTGTTGGTGAAGGCGGTGAAAGCGGCGGTGAAAGCTTTGCCGAAATGGATCGCGATGTATTGTTCGAAGATGCGGCCCGAGTGGTTGTGTTACATCAACAGGGCAGCGCTTCACTTCTACAGCGAAAGCTTAAGCTAGGGTACAATCGAGCAGGTAGAATTGTTGATCAATTAGAAGCGGCGGGTATCATTGGGCCATTCGAAGGAAGTAAGGCTAGACAGGTTCTCATACCGGATGACTTAAGTTTGGAACAGCATTTGGATAACCTAGGTAACAAATCATAAAATCATGAAAAATCTACTCCCTATAATCAGCCTAATGCTATTGGCAAACTTGGGCATTTCCCAACACGAAGAAAAAGACCTAAACCCTCAAGATCCAAAGGCGCAGGAAATCTTAGATGCCCTCTCAAATAAGGCGGCAGGATACACTTCTTTCAGTGCTGATTTCGAATACACTTTGCTCAATAAGTCTGAAGGAATAAACGAAACGCAATCGGGGAGTGTGACAATGAAAGGCAAACAGAAATACAAGCTGGAGGTTGCTGGTCAGGAAATAATCAGCGACGGCGAAACTGTATGGACATTTATAAAGGAGGTAGGCGAGCTACAAATTTCAGATGTACCCGAAGAAAGTGAAGAAGATGGAAACCTGATGAATCCAGCCAATGCTTTTCATATGTATAAGAAAGGCTTCAAGTATCGACATGAAGGAACAGCTACCATTGATGGCATCGAGGCTGATGTAATTAAGATGTTTCCAATGAATCCGAAGGGCAAAAACTACCACACAGTAGTGGTAAATATTGACAAAGCGAAACTCGAATTGGTGAGTATGGTGGTAAAAACCAAGGACGGAAATGAGTACACTTACCGTCTAAAAAACTTCAAGTCTAACATTGACGTCAACGACTCTGACTTTGAGTTTGACGAAGACCAAGCAGATGACATCATAGATCTTCGAGAATAAAATCGGCCCTTCATTGGGCCTTTTTTTTTAGTCCAACAACCTTTCTAAGAGTCGCGTAATTGCCTCCGCGGTGTGATCGTCTGTGAGCTGACCTTCCTCATTTAACTGTCCGGCCACATGTAATATATTGACTGGTTTAGGTACGGTAGAAACATCAAGATAATTCAGAACTCCCGTGAGCTGATCCGTACCTCGAAGGTTTCCTGCACGCCCAGCCGACAAGCCGATAAGGGCCGCTTTTTTTCCTTTAAAATTCTTTGGTTCTATGGCATCAATAAACGCTTTACATACTCCTGGAAATCCACCGTTGTATTCGGGAATGACAAACACAAATCGGTCTGCAGTAGTCACAAATTGATCGACAATTGCCGAAAATCCCGGATCTGCATCGCCGAATACATCATTCTTAAACACAAAGTCTTTTGGTAGTTTTTGGAGGTCTAAAAGTTGCGCATCTATCTCCGAGCTTGTTAATAACTCAAGTACTTTTCTGGATACGCTTAGAGTAACGCTTCCCGACCTATTGGTCCCACTAATTATTGTAATCATTCCTTGTTCACAGCTTTTTGTTCAAAAAAGACCAATAAAATCAGGGGTTTCACGAGATTTCACGGCTAGTTTTATTAGACTTTTGAATTGTCGCAAAGAAAGACATCTAAATGCAACTAACCTATCTCGGTCACGCCTGTTTTTTACTGGAAACATCCACGGCCAAGATACTGTTCGATCCGTTCGTTAACCCGAATTCAATTGTTCAAGAAATCCGAGCTACTACGTTGGATAAAAGCCTCGTTTCAAAACTCAACACGGATGACATCCAGTGTGATTACGTCCTGGTTTCGCACGGACATGAGGACCATGTAGCAGATGCGGAAGCAATATTAAAATCAACAAACGCTACGGTTGTGAGCAATTTTGAAATTGTCTCATGGTTCCAATCCAAGGGTGTCCAGAATGGCCATCCAATGAATCACGGTGGCTCATGGACGTTCGACTTTGGAAGAGTAAAGTATGTAACTGCTGTTCATTCAAGCGTGCTACCTGATGGTACTTATGGTGGCAATCCAGGTGGATTTGTGATTGAGGCCGACGGTAAAACAATCTATTATGCGGGTGATACTGCACTGACCTACGACATGAAGTTGATCGCAGAATCATACAAGGTCGATCTTGCAATCTTGCCTATCGGCGACAATTTTACGATGGGTCCAGAAGACGCATCAAAGGCAGCAAAATTTGTGGAATGTGATAATGTTATTGGAATGCACTTCGATACGTTCGGGTACATTAAAGTCAATCACGAAGACGTTATAAACTTGTTTGCTCAGAATGATCAACACATTGAGCTGATGACAATTGGTCAAACAAAAGAACTTTAAACTATTATGGGAAAAATCATAGCAATTGCAAATCAAAAAGGTGGAGTCGGTAAGACCACTACCAGCATCAACTTGGCAGCCAGCCTTGGAGTGTTGGAGAAGAAGACGCTTATCGTTGATGCAGATCCTCAGGCGAATGCCACATCAGGAGTTGGATTTGACCCAAGAAATGTCCGCACAAGCATTTACGAATGCATAATAAACCAGGTAGAACCCAAGGATATTATCCTGAATACCAAGAACCCTAATCTTGATATCATGCCTGCGCACATCGACTTAGTCGGTGCAGAAATAGAAATGATCAATTTACCTAACCGTGAGCGCATGATGCGAATGGCGCTAAATAAGGTGAAAGATGATTATGACTTTGTTATCATCGATTGTTCTCCATCACTGGGTCTCATTACAATTAACTCGCTTACGGCGGCCGACAGCGTTATCGTTCCCGTTCAATGTGAGTATTTCGCATTAGAAGGACTTGGAAAGCTGCTAAATACGATCAAGATTGTTCAATCTCGAATTAATCCTGACCTAAGCATTGAAGGAATGCTTCTCACGATGTACGATCAGCGTCTAAGACTTGCAAATCAAGTGGTTGAAGAAGTGAAAATGCATTTCCAACAATTGGTATTCGATACGATCATTCACAGAAACACCCGCCTCGGTGAAGCGCCTTCTCATGGCGAATCGATCATCATGCATGATGCGGCTAGTACAGGAGCGGTGAATTATCTAAATCTCGCAAGAGAAATTTTACAGAAAAACGAAATGACCCGCATCAGCGAGAAAGATAAAATAGTGGAGGTGTTCGATGGCGAGTCCTAAAAAAAGCGCTCTCGGAAGAGGGCTAAGTGCTCTACTTGAGCATACCGAAACAGACATCACAGGTGCGTCAATTCAAGGTGAACGCGAGTCGGCCGTACTTGGAAGCATCGCAAACATCGGTCTTGAATCTATTGAAGCGAATCCATTTCAACCAAGAACCCGATTTGAAAACGCGGCGCTAGACGAACTTGCTGAGAGCATTCGACAGCATGGAATAATTCAGCCGGTTACGGTTCGAAAAATGGGAAACGGTACGTTTCAGTTGATCAGTGGAGAGCGCAGATTCAGAGCCTCGCAACTTGCTGGATTAACCGAAATCCCCGCCTATGTGCGCTTGGCGAATGATCAAACAATGCTTGAAATGGCGCTGGTTGAAAACATTCAGCGCGAGGATTTAAACCCAATTGAAGTTGCCATCAGCTATAAACGCCTAATAGATGAATGCGATTTAACGCACGAAGGGTTAAGTGAGAAACTCAGTAAGAGTCGATCTAATATCACAAACTTTTTACGCTTACTCAAGCTACCTGCTGAAATTCAGATGGCCTTACAGAAAGGGAATATTTCAATGGGCCATGCCCGTGCTTTGATTGGAGTCGACGATCATCAAAAGCAACTGGAGATATTTGAGCGGATCATTAATGAGGTCTTAAGTGTACGCGACGTTGAGAATTTAGCCCGAAAGGCTAAAAAAGTAAATCTTGATCCATCCATTGTGGAGTCTCAGAAGCAATTTTATAACACAGCGAGACAAAACCTAGCGCACAACCTTAACGCCAAAGTTGATTTGAAGTTTTTACCAAAGGGAAATGGTAAGATCAGCATCGAGTTTACAAACGAGCATGATCTGAACCGGCTGATTGCCCTTTTGCAAAATCCAAATCAAAATTATTCTTACTAATTCCTTTCTCTAGATCGATTGCCTTTACTTTGCCATTAATATGCGAGTAGCAGTGCTATGTGTTGTCCTATGTATCTTATCCTTGAGCGGAAATGCCCAAAAGGCCAATCTCCCCCATAAGGCTGAGGCAGACACACTTTCTACCGTCAAAGACACCGCAGTATCTGACCGACCATCCGAAAGAAATCCGAAACGTGCGGCGTTGTTGAGCCTAGCCGTTCCCGGACTTGGCCAAGCGTACAATAAAAAAATATGGAAGGTGCCAATCGTATATGCAGCGCTAGGAACAGCGGGATACTTCTTCGTATCAAACCGTCTCGAATATGCCAAGTTGAAAGCCGCCTATGCACAAGACTCTGAAAACACAACCGGTGAATTCAGTGAATACTACGATCTAGGCTATACCTTGACAGATATTCAAAGCGCTGCTGAACAATACCAAACTTGGAGCGAATATTCGGGCGTTGCCATTTTCGCGGTTTATGCACTACAAGTTATAGACGCCACGGTCGATGCTCATTTATTTTACTTTGATGTAGACGATGATTTAAGTCTCAATATTCAACCAAAACTCCAGCTTTCCCCATCGGGCGGTTTGTCGCAGGGAGTCTCATTATCACTGACATTCTAGCATGAAAATCGCGTTAGTTGGATATGGGAAAATGGGAAAGACAATCGAGCAGATTGCCATAGACAAGGGCCATTCGGTTGGTCCAATTCTGGACAGAAACTCGTCAGATTCAGCATGGACTACAATTCAATCTGCCGATGTAGTTATCGAGTTCACGGCTCCTGCTTCTGCGCTAGAAAACTATGAACGATTATTAAAGCTGGGAGTTCCCATCGTTACTGGAACAACCGGTTGGTATGACCAAATCGATCTGGTTAAGGAAATGGTTGCAAAACACAATGGTTCATTTTTCTGGGCCAGTAACTTCAGTATTGGTGTGAACCTATTTTGGGAAATAAACCAGCGCCTTGCGGCCTTAATGTCGAAGCACCCGTCTTACGCGGCCTCCATGACTGAAATTCACCACACGCAAAAGCTCGATGAACCAAGTGGAACGGCCATAACAACTGCAGAACAAATCACTAATGTTCACCCTAACTACCGATCGTGGAAACTAACTTCTGAAGGCGTTGACCAAGGAGACCTTCCAATCGACGCACAGCGTGAGGGAGATGTGAAAGGCACGCACATTGTTCGATTCGACAGCAATGTTGATCAAATTGAATTGAGTCATAAGGCCAAGTCTAGAGATGGTTTTGCCCTTGGGGCAATATTGGCAGCCGAGTTTCTTTCAAGTAAAAAAGGGTTTTACACAATGAGCGATATGCTTCGACTTTGACTAACATCTCTTAACACGACAAACCAATTTTTGTCCGTTCAACAAAAATTGCCCCCTACCCTTTCTAAAGTTTGTTTCTTCGTCCTGTAAATAAGACATCACTATGAGTATCCTGATCTACAGCATTATCGCACTTGGCTACATGGCCGGATTTTTCTTCCTATTTCCAAAGGCCGGAAGAAAATCTTGGGAAGGACTTATTCCTTTCTACAACTTTTATGTTGTCACCAAAATCACTCAGAAACCATGGTGGTGGACCACACTATTGATCTTCCCTGGTGTGAATGTTCTTATGCTCATGGTTTTTAATTCGAATTTGGCCACAGTATTTGGAAAACGCGAGCTTCAAGACCAAGTCCTCGCCGTTCTTTTCCCGTTCGTAATGTTTCCAGTTTGGGGGAAGGGTGAAATAAAATTTATTGGTCCCGTTGATCGATCTAAACTGAAGAAGTCTCCAGCCCGAGAATGGGGCGATGCCATTGTCTTTGCAGTCATTGCGGCGAGCATAATCCGAACATATTTCCTTGAAGCGTTCACCATCCCAACCGCCTCTATGGAGAAGACATTACTCATTGGTGATTACCTCTTCGTGAGTAAGATGGCATATGGTCCAAAGATTCCTCAAACGCCCCTCAGCTTTCCATTTGCGCATCACACTTTACCCGGCACCGAGATACCAAGTTATTTAGAATGGATGAAACTGCCATACGGCCGATTACCAGGATTTGGAGAGGTAGATAGAAACGATATTGTGGTTTTCAACTACCCCGAAGGAGACACCGTGACAGTGGAACTTCAGAGCAATATGAGTTACAATCAGTTGATCAGAAATTACAGCATTCTGTATGGAGAGAAAAATGCGCGTAAATATGTCTGGAAAGGCATTCCAACTGGGCAGCAGAACACACAAGCCACGAATAATCTCTTAGGAATGTTTCAACGAATGGGCATATCCGAGGCAAGGTCTCAAAAAATTGTGCGAGAAGGATACGACATCACGGTGCGCCCAGTGGATAAGCGAGAGCACTATATTAAGCGCTGTGTGGCAGTGCCAGGAGACAAGATTTATATTGAGAATGCCAAGCTTAGCATCAACGACGAGACGGCTTATATACCGCCAGCGTTTCAATACAATTACATAATCGAAAGCCGTGCATTGTTAAATCAAAACATGATTAAGGACAACTTGGATATAAATCTACAGGATTCAGATCCTAGGCAGAGCTTACTAAACAATACAGGGCCATATATCTATGAACTTCCAATGACGCTCGAAAGTCAGAATACCATGAATGGGTATAATTCTGTTGATGCAGTGAACATCAATATGCACTTTAAGCAAAATTCAATTGAAGGATCCATATTCCCAAATCAACCTGGGACGGATTGGAGCGTTGACAATTGGGGGCCGCTATCAGTTCCGGTAAAGGGTGAATCCGTAGAACTCAATCTTGCAAACCTTTCATTTTACGAGCGAATTATTGAAGTCTATGAAGGTCACAAACTGCGGGTTGTCAATGGTCAAATCCTCGTCGATGATGAGCCTACAACATCCTACACCTTTGAAATGGACTACTATTTCATGATGGGAGATAATCGTCATAACTCTGCAGATTCTCGCTTTTGGGGGTTCGTTCCCGAAAATCACATTGTAGGTCGCGCCGCTTTCATCTGGCTTTCTATTGACCCAGAAAAAACTCTGTTTGACGGCGGACTTCGTTTTAACCGAATGTTCAGCATCCCTGAGTAATGGCTGTATTTCCGGTATTCTATGGTGGTAGTATCGGCTACTACCAGACCTTACTGAAGGCAACCAACCCGCTTTTTGAGGTGCATGAACACTATGTAAAGCAATCGCCACGGACTAGACTCGAGATTCTCAGTCCAAACGGAAGGCAAAAACTTGTGATACCAACGCGTAAAACAGGCAACAGAAAACCTATGCATGCCGTGGAAATCAGCTATGAAGAGAATTGGCAAAAGGAACATTGGAAGGGCTTGGAAGCAGCATACCGCAGAAGCCCATATTTCGAGTATTACGAAGACCGATTTGTTGAGTTATACAAACACAAAACGAAAAGCCTTGTTGAGTTCAATCTCGAGATCCACAACGCAATATTAAACTGTCTTCGCCTTGACCTGCCCTCAGAGCTTACAGAAGCTTATGAAGATATTGATGGAGGCGATTTACGTAAGTCAAAATTTCCGCTCATAAATGCAGAGCTGTATATCCAAGTCTTTGAAGATCGTCATCCATTCACCGCAAATCTGAGCGTGCTTGACGCACTCTTCAATCTAGGACCAAGTACGCTAGGATTAATAGGTCAGTAGACAAAGGGAATCAATCTCTTGGTGCCTTCCATATACCCTGAATACTCCTTGAATTTTTGAAGCAGCAATCGTTCCTCATACTGAAGCTTCAAAATTTGGTTTAGCAATAAGCCTGCAAACATACCGGCATGAAAAAGATCAAATCGATCGAGCGTCCAGCCCAAGGCGAGCAGCAGCAAGGCAGAATACATAGGATGACGAATCCATCGATAGGGGCCCTGATCACAGATATTCAGCGTGTTTTTTGGTTCGGGGAAAACACTGAATTGGTGCATTTTCATCGTATAAAGCGCCCAAAGCCCGATGAGTATTGCAATAGCCTGCAGGCCCAAAATCCACCACGAATCAACGAGTCCCGGGCCAGTAAACAAAAAGGCGACCAATAGGATAAACTGAATTGCCACGAATAGGATAGATTTCATAGTCTGACCAAAAGTCCTTAATTTGTTCGAAACCCGATGAAGTGAATAATAGAAGATCGTTTTTGAAAAAAGCTGGCACCCTTGGGGCTGGTTTTTGGGCCTGGCCACTAATAGACGGTGGATTTGCTCAAGAGTCTCAACGCATGCTGGATTTGATGCCAGATTCTGACCCAAGCGAATTGGCGCAAAACGAAGACTTCTGGAGTTGGGTGCGTCATAATTACACCACTTCTTCAAACATCATTAACCTCAACAATGGTGGGGTATCACCACATCCCAAAACCGTTCAAGACGCTGTTCAGCGGTTTACCGAACTAAGTAATGAAGCACCTTCATACTATATGTGGCGCGTATTTGAAAAAGGGCGCGAAACGATACGCGAAAAGCTTGCAGACTTGGCAGGAGTAAATTCAGAAGAAATTGCAATCAACAGAAACACAACGGAGGCCCTTGACACGATCATTTTCGGGTTAGACATGAATGCTGGAGATGAATTTGTCACGAGCAATTTCATCTATCCAAACATGAATCAAGCTTGGAAACAGAGGGAATTGAGAGAAGGACTGATTCGTAAAACAGCGAAAATACCAATGCCATCTACCGATGTTTCGGCCATTGTAAAATCGTATACAGATCAATTCACTTCAAAGACAAAAGTTGTCCTAATCGAACACGTAGTGAATTGGACAGGACAGGTATTGCCCGTGGCTGCTATCGCTGCTGAAGCACAAAAAAGAGGAATTCGTGTTGTGGTTGATGGCGCACACAGCTTTGCACATCTTGATTTCAAAATCACGGATTTAAATTGCGACTACTTCGGAACCAGCCTTCACAAATGGCTCTGCGCTCCGTTTGGAACAGGCATGTTGTGGATGAAAAAAGAATTAATAGCTGAACATTGGGCGCTATTTCCAGGCCCTGAACCACAAAGCAGCGACGTGCGAAAGTTTGAGATGCAAGGAACGCGAGATGTTCCTGCCGAGTTGGCGATCGGGCAGGCGATTGACTTTCATGCGAGTATAGGTGCGGACCGAAAGTTTAAGCGGCTACACTTTTTGAAGCAGTACTGGGTTGAGCGGGTTAAAGAAGTTCCGGGCATAGAATTCTGGTGCCCTGAAGATTCTGAATTTAGCGGAGCGCTCACCACTTTTAGCGTCAAGGGCAAGACAGCTCGAGATATTCACGACGAACTTTGGAAAAAGGCCCGTATTCATACGACTACAATATCGCATGAAGGAATTGATGGCGTAAGAGTAACGCCAAATGTCTACACCTCGATAGCCGATCTTGATCGTTTAATCGAAGTCGTGAACAATATGTCTTAGTCTCTAATTAAGGAAAGTGACCCTTTGTGGTTAATGTCACGACCATCTGCCGTCAACACTTCTAGAAACAAATAATAGATGCCCTCGCTTGCAGGAGTGCCGTAAATTGTGCCGTCCCAGTAAAAATCAGGTCTTGCCGCGTAAAAGACACGTTGTCCCCACCGGTTGTAAACCGTCACTTCCACCTTCTGAACATTATTCGCCTCGATCACAAACAGGTCGTTGACACCATCACCGTTCGGGGTAAACACGTTCGGGAATTTGATCAGCGATTCGCAATCGTCGTAGACCCTTAGAGAGTCTGAACTTGCGCAACCGTCTGGGTTCGTAACTGTAACAGTAAATGTTCCAGCGGACAAAAATTCAGTCGAAACTCCAGCATCTCCATTAGACCAGAAAAAAGCATTCCCGTCGTCATTCAAGGTAATCGTTAAAGGCTGATGCGGGCATAATAATAGGTCGGCACCAACTTCAACCTCAGGACTTTTGGCAGTAACCACAGAAATTGAGTCGGATGAAACTCCACATTCGTTTTCAGCGTGATAAAAATAAGTTCCACTCTGCGTGATAGAAAACGACTCAGAAACTGAATTATCACTCCAAGTGATATTTGCCGAACTGTCGTTAATGACGTACTGAATCACCCCACCATCACACACCAAGGTATCTCTAAAATTGGGCACAGAAGGTGGGAATTTCACGTCGATGCTTACACGTTGTATTGTTGAATCGCACCCCCATGGGTCGACAATTTTTATTTGGTAATCCGTTTTTTCAGTGGCGGTGAGGAGAACGCTCTGAGCGTTTGGATCGCTCACACCGGATGCTGGAGTCCATTCGTAAGTTCCACCTCCTTCAAGTGCCGTAAAATTAATTGGTGTGTTGTTGCATTTAAGCGTATCAAAATCCACAGGTTCATTCAACGGCTCGGGCGCCGTGACTGCAATCGAATCGCTGTATACACATCCAGCACTATCCCGAAAATAAACAGAGAACACAGTGGTGTCTTCTGGATAACCGATAGGGCTTATCGCGGTTGAATCATCAACCATTAATGTTGGAGTCCAACGGAGGCTATCTGTAATTGATGATGCCTCTACATATGCGCCAAATTCATCCACCAGCCAAACATCTTCGTTTGCAGAATAACTGCCCGATTGAATAATTCTAAACCGGGTAGATATAGTTTGGGCACCTGTCGGAATAGTTGCTCTAAAGCGCTTAAATGCTTGATATTCGGTTGGGTCTAGGGAGTCAATATTCGTCCACGCGCCACCTCCATTCGTAGAATAATCTATAAATAGGTAGTCATCAATATCAGGCGGATCACACGTGCCATCTGCAACGGATGCAAAAAACTCTACGAAGCCACCCAAAGTAGCATCAATATCTTGGCTTGAAACAACACGCACCTGATCGCCATTAAACGTCAAAGAATTAGAACCTATAGAACCACACCCCGAAGCAATTTCCACATTTTCAATCAACGAAAATTCACTAACGAATGAGGAATCTTCAAAATTGTAGTCGAAAGCAGCTCTGCGCTGAATAAAACTCAAATCAACCTCCTCGCCAGCACAAACAAATTCTGGATCTGCTAAGATCTGAACGCCAACACCTAGTGAAGGTTCAGTGACCTTATAATAAACATCCTCCTTGCATCCCGACACCGACGAATAACCAGAAAACAAATAAATTCCAGGCGCAATCGGTGAGGTAAGGGTTAAGTTCAGATCTGTTGAAAGGGTATCTTGAGGATCATCAAGTCTATACCACCAATAACCCACGAGAAGGCTATCACCAGTGAATGTTGTCTTACTATATGAGCAAGTCTCTTCTTTGAACTGTCCTTTTACAAATACGGTGGAACCAGCACTGTATGCGTAGGAATCAAAACCGGTCATGCCGTATATGTATAGACTAAATCGCTCATCCGAAGTAACGGTATGGGCACCAATAGGCAAGGAAATATATGCGTAGTAGTATTCGGAACACTCCTGAAACTGAATAAATGTGTTGGAGTCTACTGGGTTCCCATCAAACAGAACTACTCCGATGCCATCATGGTGGGTAATTATGGTGGCAAAGTTTGTATCCGCGGTTCCTAGCACATCAATCGTCGTAAATATTGCACCCGTTACCCCTTGCGAAACCGAGTTGATGACAAGCATTGCAGGATCACCATCCGTGGAGCAATTCTTTCCCTGCATGAACTGAGTGACAGAAATCAACGAATCTGAGGTAATACACCTCGCCGAACTATCATGATTTACCTCCAAGTGTTCACCACTATTAAGCGTAACAGTGAAGTTTCCATCAATATAGATATCACTGTTATCATTCAGTGCGGTTATTCGATATGTGGATAAGGAATCAATTTGAAAGGGCGCTAATAGATATTCTTTTCCCCAGGCCGCAATCGGCGGCAGAATTGAAAAGACTTGATCACATGCTGTGCAAAAACTTGGAATATTGGTACAACTAGAGCCCGCAAAAACCGCGAAATTGCTGCAGTTTGTTCCGCTATCGAGGCTTGAAATTGTGGTACCTGTAAGGTCAAAATCTAACCCTACGGAATCGCCCTGAACAAGGTATACTTCGCCCCTATTTAGAGTTATGTCAAAGGGTATGCCCGCTGTTTGGCCTCCAGCCGTATTCGCGGTAGGAGTGATCTTGATATTCATGCTGTCTTCAGTAGCGACTACAATGAATTGGCTTAAGCCGATGTTTTCGGCAGCGTAAGCCGTTACCATATACTCCTTACCTAAGGCCTGAGTTGGGATTAAATTTGTGGCATCCCGCGTCGCATTCTGCATATTGGCAACAAAGGCTGTAATGGTGTCTTCGGAATAAATATGTATCGCCGTTGACTCTACCGTTCCGGTACTGAGCGTGGCCACCATGTCATTTGGGATTCTGATTTCGGTTACGCTAAGCGCATTCACTGTGAACGGAACCGAGTAGCCAAGTGTCACATTTTCAACGACACCACTGGTGCTCTGCTTTCCAGAAATTGTCAATAATACACTGTCGCTGGCGTGGCTGTTGCTTCCACTGTTACTCCCAAAGTTTGGCATTATGCTAAACCAAAAATCCTTGCCCTCAACAGATAGTTTAATCTGTGATTGACCAGAAAACACAAACAGGAACGTGAAAATTAATGTCGCTAGGATCCTCATGTTGAAGCCTCTAAGTTAGTTGAATTCGAGTGGACGACGATTCGGATTGCCTAATTTATTGGCAATAAAGAGATGGGATTAGAGCATATGTCCTTTTTCGACATCTTTGAAATTGATTATTCCAGAAAATGGCAACGAAAAAGCAAGACTTAGAATTCAATAAAAACGACGATCAAATGCGGTTACTCCTTTCGCATATGAGACGTCGGCTGGAGAAAGTGCATCTCGGTGGAGGTCAAAAAAGGATCGACAAGCTCCACGGTCAAGGAAAGATGACAGCACGAGAGCGGGTCGAACATCTCTTAGACAGTGACAAACCAAAGTTTGAAGTAGGTGCTTTCGCTGGAGATGGAATGTATGAAGAATACGGTGGGTGTCCCAGTGCAGGTGTTGTGGTTTATCTAGGCTACGTCTCAGGAAAAATCTGCGTTGTTGTTGCAAATGATGCCACAGTAAAAGCAGGTGCCTGGTTCCCAATCACGGGCAAGAAGAACCTTCGAGCGCAAGAAATCGCAATGGACAACTACATCCCCATTATTTACTTGGTAGATAGCGCGGGTGTATTCCTTCCAATGCAGGATGAAATTTTTCCTGACAAGGAGCACTTTGGACGAATTTTCAGAAATAATGCGGTTATGAGTTCGAGGGGAATTAATCAGATCTCAGCCATAATGGGAAGCTGCGTTGCAGGAGGAGCTTATCTGCCCATTATGAGCGACGAGGCGATGATTGTGGACAAGACCGGAAGCATCTTTCTCGCCGGATCATACCTTGTTCGTGCCGCCATTGGAGAAGATGTTGATAATGAAACCTTAGGCGGTGCCGAGACACATTGCGAAATAAGCGGGGTGACCGACTACAAATGCGAAAATGACGCTGCTTGCCTTGATAAGATCAAGGGTATAATGGATAAAATGGGTGGTAAAAGCAAGGTTCCCTTTGACCGTATTGAGGCCCTAAAACCAAAGCTCGATCCGAAAGAAATCTATGGCATTTTCAGTAAGAAGACATACAATACCAAGGAGATTATCAAACGCATTGTAGATGATTCTGAGTTTGAAGAATACAAGGCACTATATGGCAAATCGATTATAACCGGATATGCCCGAATCGACGGATGGTCTGTTGGCATTGTGGCAAATCAACGTGAAGTAGTAAAGAGTAAAAAGGGTGAAATGCAATTTGGCGGGGTCATTTACAGCGATAGCGCGGACAAGGCGGCCCGATTTATTATGAACTGCAATCAAAAAAACATCCCACTTGTTTTTCTACAAGACGTAACCGGATTCATGGTAGGATCCCGATCCGAACATGGTGGAATAATTAAAGACGGTGCTAAAATGGTGAATGCCATGAGTAATTCGGTAGTGCCAAAATTCACCTTTATCATGGGCAACAGTTACGGTGCAGGAAACTATGCCATGTGCGGCAAGGCATATGACCCAAGACTAATATATGCCTGGCCATCGTCCAATCTTGCAGTAATGAGTGGTAAATCTGCTGCCAATACGCTACTTCAGATAGAGATGGCAAGCCTTAAATCAAAGGGTGAAGAAATCACGGACGCCAAGAAAAAGGAATTACTGGATCGGATAACCAAACGATACAATGAGCAAACTTCACCATACTACGCCGCGGCAAGGCTATGGACCGATGGCATCATTGACCCATTAGACACCCGAAACATAATAAGCATGGGCATAGAAATGGCAAGCCATGAACAAGATGTTAAACGATATAACGTTGGTGTGATTCAGACATGAGAAATCTTGCGATAACCATATTATTAAGCCTTGGGTTCTTTTCGCTTATGGCACAGTCGCCGCAGCGAATAGAAGCGATGCGAATGCTGCAAAAGGGCGACAACCTAGTGCAGATGGGACACTTTGAGGACGCCATTTTTTCTTATACAAATGCAATTGCAACCGACAATGCGTACGCGGAAGCATTCATGAAAAGGTCATCCATGTTGCAGCGCCTTGGACGTACAACCGAAGCAAAACGAGACTACGAAACTGCCCTTCGACTCAACCCATACTCAGCCTTTGTCTTAGACGAAAAGGCCAAACTGAATTTCATGATCGAGAAGTATGGCGAAGGCCTCGAAAACCTCGAGCATGCGATCGCCATGCAACCAGACAATCATCAATTGAGAGATCACCGTGTGGATGGATATATTTTGACGGGCGAATACATCAGCGCGAGAAATGATATCGAGTTGCTTAAGGAGAGTGGCTA
Source organism: Flavobacteriales bacterium UBA1993 (assembly GCA_002336485.1). Classification (GTDB taxonomy): domain Bacteria; phylum Bacteroidota; class Bacteroidia; order Flavobacteriales_G; family Salibacteraceae; genus SHAN690. The sequence goes on along the minus strand of DDCZ01000048.1, from coordinate 156,189 downwards.
TAATAAAGAGTTGACATTGCTAAAGCATGGTCTTATACAATTTCTAGAAAACGAATTATACTTGGCCCGGGTCAGTTTTGAGGCCGTGTTGGAAATTAATCCCGAGAATGCACTTGCCTACGACGTGCTTGGTTTGATCGCGCTAAAAGAAAAGAATATCGACGAGGCCATTGGCCATTTTGACCAAGCCATAGCCATAAACCCAGACTTCGCACTAGCCATCTATAACAAAGGCGTAGCGTATAAGATGAATGGTTTAAATGAGAAGGCACTCGACCTCTTTGATCAAGCAATTGAGATTCAATTAGACATAGCCCCAGTCTATTTCGCACGCGGACTTCTAAAGAAAGAACTTGGTGATATGAAAGGCGCGATCGAAGATTACAGTCAAATGAACACGTTTGACACAACCTATTTTAATGCGATTTATAATCGGGCCTTTGCATACGAAATGATCGGTGACTTTGATAACGCCTTAATTGATGCCAATCATGCCATTGAACTAAATCCAGACGATGCGCATGCCTGGAAACTAAGAGGAAACATTCACATGCTTTTCGGTGATTATGGAGAAGCTGTTATTGACTACACCCAAGCACTTAAACTCGATGGTGAAATGATTGAAGCACTATTTAGCCGCGGTCTTTCTAAAGTGCTTAACTATCGATTAAAGGACGGCTGTGAGGACATGAGGCTTGCAAGAGAAATGGGCTATGAAGGGGCTGATGAGGCCATTAGTAATTTTTGCGGCCACTGATTTCGGATTTTCACATGCCTTAACATCGGGGTTAAATTATCCTAAGCCTACAATGTGTCATGTAGTGAACGTTATCTGTTCAAATAACTAATCGCACTTATCATCATGACCGAACACAATCCACCACTTCGTCCTACTCCTCCTTCTTTTTTTGAACGCGCAAATACACTCGTAAAAGAATCGGTAACCATTAAACTAATCGTAATTGGTTTCTTAACCCTGATCATGTTGATCCCTATCGGTATGGTTGAGAGCCTAATTCACGAACGGACTTATCGCCAAAACGACGCTAAACATGAAATTGGCAAAAGCTGGGCGCAGAGTCAATCCATCGGAGGACCAGTAATAAACATTCCTTACCACGATCATTACATAGACTCAGACACAAAATCGCGCGGCACGATGCATTTGTTGCCAGACGATTTCTCGGTGAGCGCCGTGATCAATCCTGAAATTCGGTATCGAGGAATATTCGAAATCCCTGTTTACCAAAGCGTCTCCGAAGTCAGTTTTTACTTTAATCCCGAGCACTTGAAAGAGTATTCAGACAGAAAATACGATTGGGATAAAATGACCCTGTCTTTCGGGGTTAGTGACCCGAGAGGGATTACTGAAGAAACTATGATTGAGATCAATGGATCGAAAACAGAGTTTCAACCGGGCCTTCCTGATCACGACGTGTTTGATGCTGGGATATACATTCCATTGACGACGAATTGGACAGATTCCACTAAATCTAGCATCACCGGTTCCACAACGCTGAACCTTCGAGGAACTGGATCCATGTTTTTTGAACCTGCTGGGAAATCAACTAATATCGACGTCAAATCTTCTTGGGCCAATCCTTCATTTGTGGGTAGTTTCTTACCGAATAGCAGAGAAGTAACAAAGGACGGATTCGATGCGGACTGGAGCGTTCTGCAGTACAACAGATCGGTTCCCCAGGTGTTTTCGGGACGAAACCTACTGAGCAGTTATCAATTCGGTGTTGACCTTTTCACGCCTGTAAACCACTATCAAAAGTCGGAACGTTCTATTAAGTATGCAGTAATGCTTATTGCACTCACTTTCATTCTATTCTTCTTTTCTCAAGCCATAAACAAGATCCGGATTCACCCATTCCAATACTTTTTGGTCGGTCTTGCACTGTGTCTTTTCTACACGCTGTTGTTGTCGCTAAGCGAACATCTAGGTTTTAATGTCGCATATGGAATCGCGGCTTCAATGATTCTCACGATGATTTCGTTGTATATAAGACAAGTATTTGGGTCTTTGAAGTTCACGCTAATCACATCAGGAGTTTTGGCTGGCTTATATATCTACATCTATACACTACTTCAAATGCAGGATTACGCTTTATTAATCGGCAGTTTAGGCCTTTTCATTATTCTAGGATTGATTATGTGGCTCTCTTTAAAAATTCAGTGGGGCGGTGCATCTACCTCGAAAACGGAAATCGATCAACCTTCCTAGGCAAATTGAATTCACCTAGGTTTGCTATGTGTCCAAACCAATTGTAATTAACGGTCGATTTTTGACTCAGCGCGAAACAGGTGTCCAACGATATGGGCACCTGTTTCTTGATGAGTTGTCGGATATGGCAGAGGTGTTCACCCCTAAACAACAAGGGGCATTGCGCGGCCAACTCTGGGAACAGCATCGGCTGCCACGGATGCTTCGACAGCAGAACTCGCCTCTGCTTATTAATTTTTGCAACACTGGTCCGGTATCGTATCACAATCAGATTGTGACCATTCATGATCTAGCGGTATTCGAAAACCCAATATGGTTCAACACCAATTTCGCACGATATTATAGATGGATGCTTCCAAAGTTGGCTCAGGTTTCACATCACATTGTTACGGTGAGTGAATTTTCCAAGCAAGAAATCATGCGTCATTTAGACGTTGACGATCAAAAGGTGTCCGTAATTCACTCTGCTGTTTCAAATAAGCTATTAACTGTAATCCCAAAACGACCAGAAGGACTATCTGGCAATCGATTTTGCCTTATGGTTGGAAGCCATGATCCGCGTAAAAACTTTGATTTCATTGCCACACACGCCCGCTCAATTTTAATCGAGCGCAAAATGGATTTGATTATTGCGGGAAGCAAATCTGCCGCATTTCAAAAGAATCCACATATGTCAAGAAATGCGCAATGGTTGCAGGAAATTGATGATGGCTCGTTGCGGTGGCTTTATGAAAACGCTGAATTGGTGATTCACCCTTCGCTCTATGAAGGATTCAGTCTTGTTCCATGCGAAGCGTCAGCCCTAAAGGCAAAGCTTTTAATAAGCGACATTCCAGTGCATAAAGAGATTATTGGAGATGCCGCTTCTTATTTTAGCCTGATGCACCCTGAGGATTTCAAGGCGCAAATGACAAAAGCACTGGATCAGAATGCACCGAATCAAGTTCCGAATTATATATCAAGACCGTCTACCGTAAGTTGGAAGAATTTAGTCCAGCAATTTTCGTAGCGTTATTTAGATTCGTGCAATGAAGGTGGCTTTTGTACATGATTGGTTCACGATGCCAGGCGGTGCCGAAAAGGTGGCGACAGAAATCATCGATTTAATCCAACCTCATGCGGTTTTCTCCCTATTCAACTTCATGGACGATGAATCACTTCGGCACATAACTCAAAATCGTTCGATCCAAACGTCGTTTCTTCAAAAAATTCCATTCGCCAGCAAGCATTACAGACACCTTGCACCACTTTACCCAAGAGCAATCTCAAAACTTGACCTTAGCGGTTTTGACGTAATTATTAGCTCGTCTTGGATGGCGGCCAAAGGGGTCCAGAAGCATCCGTCTCAAATCCACATTTGTTATTGTCACACCCCGATGCGGTTTGCTTGGGGCCTTGAGTCGACCTATCTAGAAAAGTATGGATATGACAAAGGTTTAAAGCGGGTCTTTGCTCGATTTTTAATCAAACGTTTAAAGAAATGGGATAGCAAAACAGCGCCTACGGTTGATTATTTCATCTCTAATTCAGAGTTTGTGAAGCAGCGCATTCGATATGCTTATGGCCGACGTGCCAACGTAATTTACCCGCCCGTAAACACGGAGAAATTTGCACTGCACACCAACAAGTCAGACTACTATTTCACGGCTTCTCGCTTCGTGGATTATAAGAATATCGACCTCATTGTCAGCGCTTTTAATCGACTTCCAGGGAAACGTCTCCTCGTTGCGGGCAAGGGCCCATTGGAAAAACAGCTCAAAAAACTTGCGCTGCCCAATATTGAGTTTTTAGGTTGGTTAACCGATGAACAATTGGTCTATTATATGCAGCGTTCAAAGGCATTTATCAATGCGTCCATTGAAGATTTTGGGATCGCGGGACTCGAAGCTCAGTCAACTGGCACTCCAGTTATTGCACTTGGGATTGGTGGTTACTTTGAAACTGTAATCGAGGACGAAACGGGGATATTCTTTCACCGCGAACATCCCGAAGCATTGGCCGACGCCATAATTAGATTTGAACGTACCGAATTTGACGCACACCGCATTCGAGAAAACGCCCTTCGATTCGACAACACCGTATTCCGCGAAGCCTTTCTGAATTTTTTCTTGGACAAGACCTTTTCGCTGGAACATGAAATGGCTTGATTTAATCGAACGATTTCTTCTTGTCCTTTTAAGTGGATTCATGATTTGGCCAAACGCCGTTTCCACATCCGCTCTCATTGTTCTTTTGGTGATTCGTATAGTCCGTGAGCCAAAACAATTTCGGCCCGACGTTTCATTCTGGTGGCTTCTAATTCCCGTTTTTATAAGCCTGATCGGCTGGCTATTGGTTGGGACACCCAAAGCAGGCGGATTAGAGGTGAAGCACTGGCTTATTTGGATCGCAGCGCTCTTCTATTTTAAATCAAGCCCATTTCAATGGCCTTTTTTCTCCAGGGCCTTCGTTTGGACTAACAGTGCCTTAGCTCTACTCTTCCTGTTTTATTTTTCTGCACTTGGTCCAATAAACGAGGGGTCGATTGGCCAGAATTTAAGAGACACCATCGATGCCACTTTCCACATACATCCTACATACTTAACACTGATTTGGTGTTTAACCTTGCTCGTTCTTTGGAAATCGTTTTCCATTCGAATCATAGGAAGGGTCTCGATCTCACTCCTGCTTCTATTCATGATATCTCTTAGTGGAGGAAAAATGCCGCTCGTAGCCATGACCATCACTGCGATCACTTTTCTCATCGTCGAATCCGGTCAATCTTCACTTAAAAAATTCGCCTATACTTTTATTGGACTTTTAGGCATAATCGGCTTGATATTTACCCCAGTTCTAAGTGAACGCTTTTCAGAAATCACCCGCTCTTCTACGAGTTATGAAAAAGGTGATTTGCTGTCATCTACCGACCTGCGTTTAGGCATTTGGAAATGCACCGCCGAGACAGTTTCAGAAAATGGAATCTGGGGTGTTGGTACAGGAAATAGCCGTGAAGTTCTTGACAATTGTTATCGTCAATATGAACAGATCGAATTCTTCGACGGTGAATACAACACCCACAATCAATTTCTACACTACTGGCTCACAACGGGTATTCTCGGCTTTCTGCTTTTCGCGCTCTTCATTTTGGCATTATGGTATGTCGGTCGAAAAAAAGGAAACACCTCGCTGGTATATTTCATTCTCTTTTTTGGCTTGGTGATGCTAACTGAAAACTACTTATGCCGACAAAAAGGCATGATGACCTTCGCCTTTTTCGTGGCATCCATGCTCTATACTCCAAAGTCGGATTAGCTTAAGGTCTTTGCCACTAGCTGACGCCACATTTGACTCCACGTAAACTGCCAACTTTTTTTTTGTGCAGCTTCGGCCAGCGACGTCCTATTCAATGGATTGAGAAGTTGCAGAAGCCCCTCTTTAATTGCTTCCTCAGAATTTGGATCAACCTGCACTCCAGAATCACCCACTATTTCTGCAAGAGAAGTATTATTCGAAACCAAAACTGGACATCCACAAGCCATCGACTCTAAGACCGGAAGTCCAAAGCCCTCGTAATGGCTGATATAACAAAAGCCGCAGGCATTCGAGTAGAGAGCTGACAGGTGTGCTTCTGAAACAAACCCAATAAAATGGACATCAGTCCTGCACTCCTCAGGAACGATGGAAGTTGACCAATGCCAGCCTTTTCGCCCAGCCAAGACCATCGGATGTTTCTTTCTTAACGCTGGATCGAGCCGTGAATATGCACGAAGCAGTCCCTTCAAATTCTTCCTGGGTTCCAAGGTGCAAACGCTCAGCAAAAATTCTTTTCTGGGAATTTCATACCTATCGAAAATGAGGTTTTTCCAATGATCTGAATTTTTCGGATAGAAGATTTGACGGTTCACCCCTTCATAAATCATGGTTGATTCCAACCCAATATGATCAAGGTCTGAGGCGGTTGATTTCGAAACCGAAATCATGTGTGCTTTGCGTTCGGCCAAGAAATCCATTCCTTGCTGCGTCAACCGAATATTGTTTTCCTGGTGAAATTCCGGTACGACGCGATGCGTTAAATCATGAATGATTCCGATCGTTTTTTTTGTTTGGATATGCTCGATCAATTGGAAATGTTGCGGAAGCGTAAGGATCACAAAATCAAAATCCGCGTGAGTCGATGATTGGATCAATCGCTGTCTAGAGGCGCTTAATTTTTGCGAAGACACTTTGCGCGCAAGGGCGTTGTATAGGTAGCTTGGAAGTAGGAAGTTCAGGACCTGTTTCCCTATTCTGAATAATGTCCCGTTTGACCTTAATCTTCCTTGGCCGGCCAGTTCGAGACTTGCTTCAGGCGTCAAAAATTTCCCATCTATTAGGGCAGTAACACGCACATTTTCAATGGGGTACTCGATGCTTGTCCTTAATAATTCAAGCACAAGCCTCTTTATTCCATCCGTGAAGGGTTCCGTGACTTTTCCCGCTTCAATGAGCACAGAAATAGGTGGAGACGGTTTGGCATACCATGTTTGATTGACAGGCTCTCCGCTCATCGAATAGCCTGCATACTCCATCGCTTCGCCATGTAAGTGCCAAAACCGTGTTTGAAGCCTCTCAGACATTTCCGTTTCCCAGCCATTCACCTTACCAGATCGAAACCAGTTCGATGCTAAGTTTTTATTGCTGTGATACTTTCCAGACCCATATTCGGGCTGACCAGATTTAAGATCAGAAAATGTTGGTGCGTCTTTTTTTGGTTTAGGCAAGTCCAAGATCCCTCTTAATCGCTCGCATTCTCGAATGGGATCGGCAATCAAATCTTCGAATCTTATGATCAAATCGGCCCGTTTATACCACGACAATACGTGTCTTGTCCAGCCCCCAAAATAACTTCCCTCGTCGGCATTCATCGCCTCAAGCATATTCTGATCAAGGCTCGACCCCGAATCAAAAATATCCTTACGGTGGTGCGCTAAGCTAACAACGGCATCTCGCCCATCTCGAACCAGATATACAACCTTAGCACCCAGAAGTATATCCGGCAATTCATGGGGTAATTGATGCGTCTTGACTATGGCCGCTTTTTCCCAATCTGGATCGGCGCCATGAGCTTCGAAGTGGAAGGTCGATGATTCTAGTCCATAAACCTCAAAAAGCACATTGCGTAGAAACGTGTTTCCAGACCTTGGATATGAGGCAAGTGTGATCAATAAGAGCTGGGTTCATAGCCGTTTTCCCTATACACATCCAGCGGAGCTATTTTATCACCCGACACCAACCAGATGTTTGTCTCCTCGCCTTTCGACACCAGTTTTACCTGCATGTTAGCATCCGACTTTGGAACCACATCTTTATTCAACATCCAAAGAAATCGATCCATCCGAGAAGCGTCTAATTCACGCATATCCCACGTTTTTCGCTCATAACCTGGAAAAAGAACGCTCGGGGAATCATACAAGCTATTAAACCCGCTTGCTATCATAGGTCCAACTTGGTTGCTAACTGGCCCGATAAGCACCAGCGTAGTCTGCTCCTGGGTCGCGAGATCATTTAATTCAGCGCACGTTTCATAGAACCTTGAAACAGGCATTACTCGAACCACATGATCTCTTGCATCATTCGTGTGAAAATCGATTTTGGAATTGAATTGGAATAGGGATGAAACGCTCAGCAGGCCTCCTGCTACTATCATCAAATAAACTGTCCGCCTACTCAACCCCAATCTAGAGATACAAAGCAGTAAGGCCACTGGCACTGCTAAAAACATGCGTTCGTGGCTGAAGAAAACACTGTCTCGTCCATCATGAACTTTCAGCACTCCAAAGCTGAAATACGTCAACATGATGAGTGCAATAAGTGCGGCAAACACGTCCCATTTCTTTTTCCAATAAGCCCACAATGTTGATCCAACCAACAGCACTAAAAAAAACCATCCTTGACCGTGAAGGAGCGGTGTGATCCAGGCAAAATGTCGATCGAGGTTTCTCCAACCATCCATTAGTTGTTTCCAAGCGTAGTGAAAATCCCAGGCGTGGTGGACAATGAATTCGGGGTGAGCATCAAAGTATGCGCTGCCTAAAAAATGCATGAGCCCGCCTGTTAGATAACCTCCACCAACAATTAGGACCGATTTGACGTCGATTTTATTGGATTTAAAAACAGCAATTACACTTATCACTGCTCCCAACAATGCCGCATTTTGCTGGATAGACCAGCCCGAAACGCATATGAATCCAAGAATAAACTGACTCCAACCCACACGTTTTTCAATAAGCGGTATCGCAAGGGATGTAAAGGCAATACCCGTAACAAAGTCGCGGGGCATGAATCCCAGCATGAAGAATTCTATGGGCAATAAGAGTAAAAAAGCTGTCGGGAGCATCCAAGTCAAACCCTTCTCTGCGTTTCGGGTGGAAATATAGTAGGGCAATAAGAGCAGCAACATAGATATAAGGGGCAGCACAATGTAATAATGAGACAGTCCTGTGATCGCTCCCAACATAGCTTCAATCATTGACCCATAGTCTTGTCCGAAGTAGCGTAGCATATGAATGTTTCCCGACTGAAATTCTGAGCAACCGTACCACATGATGCATTGGTCGCTATCGGTATAGACAAAATTGAATTTGAACATAACCATGGCCACGACAATGGCCAAGGCCGTGAAGGCCAAACCAGAGGCTACATTATGAAGGGAGAATTGTTTCAATTACTCGGAAATCATTCAATGACAAATCAATGGAAAAATAACGGGGTGCATTGTCATCTAAGGTATACAGTTGAAAAGTTCCAATGACTTCGCATGAAATGCGCGGAAAAGTGACCTTCATTTGCTTTAGATAAAGCAGCACGCATGACACAAAGGATTACCGAATCAAGCTCGAATTACGATCAACTTGAAAAAATGAGCACCCTCGAATTGTTGAAGAACATGAATCGAGAGGACAAAACGGTGCCGTTGGCGATAGAAAAATCCATACAAGCAATCGAATCACTCACTAATTGTGTACACGATCGACTTTCAAAAGGTGGTCGATTGTTTTACATCGGAGCCGGCACCAGTGGCCGACTAGGCATTGTCGATGCAAGCGAGTGTCCGCCCACTTATGGTGTTGAACATGGAGTGGTAATAGGAATTATCGCGGGAGGCGATGGCGCCATTCGAAAAGCAGTTGAATTTGCCGAAGATGACCCTACTCAGGCGTGGAAAGACATGATGGGGTATGACATTACCGACAAGGATGTTGTAGTTGGCATCGCAGCCTCCGGCAGTACGCCTTACGTCGTGGGCGGGCTGCGTGCTTGCCAGGAAAAAGGGATCGCTACAGGGTGTATAACATGTAACCCCGACTCCCCGGTTTCACACGTATCGAATTTTCCAGTTGAGGTAATTGTTGGACCTGAGTTTGTGACGGGCAGCACGAGAATGAAAGCGGGAACAGCTCAAAAACTGACCCTTAACATGATTACGACATCCGTGATGGTCAAACTTGGGAAAGTCAAGGGAAATAAAATGGTTGACATGCAGCTCAGCAACGACAAATTGGTAGACCGAGGCACAAAAATGGTCATGGCGGAAACCGGATTGAAGTACGATGCAGCAAACAAATTGCTTTTGGAAGAAGGCAGTGTAAGGAACGCCGTTCTTGCGCATCAGAGTTAAAGTTTAAAACATCAAAACAATCTTCGGAAGTGTTACGTTTAAAAGCTTTCTTCGAATAACTGAATGCACACAATTGAACCATATTGGAATTGGAGAAACCTCTATGCGGCCGAACTGGACGAGCAATCCCCGTTTTACGGGAGGGAATATTCAGAGACGTTCTATACGGACGCAATCTACGACCACTACATTCATCCTCAGTGGGACAACATAGGATCAGCAACTCTATTTATCAAAATTCTTTACGTAGAATATGAAGATCAATTCGCGATAATTGAACTCATCGGCGAATGGAATGACACCTTGAATAATGATATCATGACATTGAAGCGTGATATTATTGACGCTTTAATTGATGCGGGAATCAATAAGTTCATCATCGTTGGCGAAAGCGTCATGAACTTTCATAGTTCTGATGACTGCTATTACGAAGAGTGGTTTGAGGACGTCGAAGACGGTTGGATAGCAGCGCTTAACTTTCGACAGCATGTGCTCAATGACTTTACATCAACGGGCATTGACAACTACCTCATATACGGAGGAGCACTCAACGATTTTGAATGGACCACTTTTCGACCGCTACAGCTGTTTCAAAAAATTGAAAAGATGGTGGAGAAGCGATTCGACCCCGGATTTATGCTTGCTGAATAAAGCTATCCTTAAGCCTTCTGAGCCCTGAGCATTTCCCTCTTTCCAGGAGGTCCAGGTAGCCGTTCTACATCAAAACCAGCAGATTGAAGGTCACGCCTTACCTGCCCTTTCGCACAATACGTAACAAGAATTCCACCCGGATTCATCATTTCGAAAAGTTTGTTCCAGACATCCATAGTCCATAGTTCTGGTTGAGCATGCGGTGCAAATGCATCGTAGTATATGAGGTCGAAACCCGTCTCAGACTCTAGCTCTTGCAAACCAGTATGCTGTTTGTGAAGCACGAAATTCTCGATCAACTTAACATCTAATTGCCAATTGGCGTCATGAATATCACCGAAAAGCCGAATAGCCTCGCTGGTGCCGATTTGTGCAGGATAATTCAACCGAGAAATCATATCGCGATCTAAAGGGAATGCCTCAATAGACTTGTAGTAGATACTTCTTGACCTTGCGTTGATAGCTGTCATAAGCACATTCAATCCTGTGCCAAATCCCATTTCAAAAATACGTAATGAGGCATCCTCAGGGAATTGCTCCAACCCCATTTTGATAAACACATGTGCACATTCTTGGATAGCTCCCTTGTGAGAATGATAGTGTTCCTTAAGCGATGGAATTCGAATCGTGTGAGAGCCATCATCAGACACCACCAATTCCATTTCTAATTCTCTTCCATCCATTTTTTCGTAGCTAACTTTAAGTCAGGGAAAAACTGGTGAAATGCGAGATCTACGTTATCGTGAAACGCTTCCAAATCCTGAATCGAATTACGCATGTTTGACGTGAATTTGGTGCGCGAATCCATTCCACGAAACACCTCGGTTATGCCGCTTGTAGACTTATATTTTTCAAGAATATTATTCGAGACCATGTATTGGTAAAACCGAGCCGACCTTGCCGGCATTGACTCCGAGTGATTCGCAATGGTATCGTAGCACTCTTGTGAGAAGACGCTTAATTCTATACCCGAGTATTGATTCCAGTTATTGGCTAAGAAATAATCGAATAGGACATCCACAACAACGGCGCTAAATTTCGATTGCGTCGGATAAAAAAGCCTTTTAGCTTCATTTACAACTTCATGCGTGTCTGTGTAGGTATCGATGAATCGATGAAAACGGATGCCGCGTTGCACACCTTCTGAAAAGGAATTGAACGTTGCCCCACGCACACCATCTCCAATATAATTTCCAAACATCAGGTTTGGTTCGGGGTGTGCCAGGTAAAAATGAGCGAGGTAATTCACAAGAGCAAAGTTATTTACCGTTGTTCCATAATCGCACCCAATCATGTAAACTTCTAATTATTTGCATTGGTCGCACCTACATTTGAAAGTAATGGCTCCGTCTAGAAACTATTATAAGGCACAAATTGTAGGGTGGTCACTGTACATCTTAGCATCTACAGGTGTTTTCATCATGTCTGGTGACGACATCACCATTGGTGCCATTGGAGGGATCTACCTAGTATTTGCGTTGGGACTCACCGTGACCCATTTCTACCGCTCTATCCTAATAAATCTCGGCTGGTTAAACTTGGATCTTTTCCGGTTGGTTCCCCGTGTGCTTGCAGCGTGCATTTTGTTGGCCATCGCATTTCACTTTGCCTATATCCATATCGGAAATTTGATTTTTGGATGGACATTAAAGTTCTTGTGGAATGATCAGAACCTTTTTGCTTGGGGTATGCTCTTCTTCATTTGGAACCTCATTTACTTCGCATACATCTTCTTCCAACGCTATCGAAAAGAGGAAATCAAAAATTTAAAGCTCGAGGCAGCCCGCAACGAGTATGAGCTTCGCAGGCTTCGCGACCAGATGAACCCACACTTCATTTTTAACGCAATGAACACCATTCGTGCATTGATTGAAGAAGATCCTAAAAAGGCGAAAAAGGCCGTAACTCAGCTTAGCAATGTATTGCGCAGCTCACTTCAAACGGGCAAGCAAGAGTTTATTGAATTGAAAAAGGAACTTCAAATAGTCCACGATTATCTGGAAATTGAAAAGGCGCGATATGAGGAGCGGTTAACAATCAACATGGACATTGACGATTCAACCTTATCCATCCAAATACCACCACTTATTCTGCAGACAATTGTGGAGAACTGCATCAAGCACGGGATTGCGAAATTGCCAAAGGGTGGGGCCATTTTAGTTCAAACTATACGTCATTCGGACCATGTAGAAATTAACGTCTTGAACGACGGGGAGTACATTCCATCGCCGGAAGCAACTTCATCTTTGGGTTTGGAAAACACACGAAATCGATTGGATTTGAGTTTTGGAAAGAACGCCTGGCTCACCATCGGAAACACAGATTCCGGATCCGTTAAAACACATATTCATTTACCAATATCAACAACATGATTAGAGCTATGATCATAGATGACGAGCGACTCGCACGTCAAGAAATCAAGTCCTTGTTAGAAAACATCAGCGACATCGAAGTCGTGGCTGAATCCGGCGTCGTAGACGAAGCCTTGGACATCATAGAAAAGGAAAACCCCGACCTACTTCTCCTGGATATTCAAATGCCTGGAAAAACCGGTTTTGAATTATTGGATGAGCTAGATGGGAAGGCACCAGAGGTGATCTTCATAACCGCATACGATGAATACGCCCTCAAAGCATTCGAAGTAAATGCCCTCGACTATTTAATGAAACCCGTAGAGGAAGAACGGCTTCGAGAATCTTTGATCAAAGTGAAAAAGCGCATTGCAGATCGCCAAAATCAAGCCGAGCCTGTGGGCGATGGAAAGCTCGACATCAAGGATCAAGTATTCTTGAAGGATGGCGAGAAATGCTGGTTCGTAGAACTAGATAAAGTTCGATTATTTGAAAGTGAAGGAAATTACGTGCGCGTCTATTTTGACGATCAACGTCCTTTGATTTTAAAATCCTTGAACGCACTCACCGACAGATTGAGCGAAAAATTCTTTTTCCGAGCAAGTAGAAAACACATTATTAATCTCCGTTGGGTGGAAAAAGTTGAAACCTGGTTTAATGGCGGATTACTTGTCATTCTAAAAGATGGAACAAAGATTGAAGTATCGAGAAGGCAAAGTGTGAAACTCAAGGAGATGATGGCGTTGTAGAAGTTATTAACAATCCAAACCTTCTGGAAACCTTCGCGTAAATGAACTCGTCTAAACCCCGAATGGCACCCATGGAATCCCTCGATAAAATTGGAGACAATCTTAATCCCGAAGTTCATTTTGATCAGAAGACTGGTTCTCTATCAATACGTGGACAGTCTATCCCCTTAAATGTGGATGCCTTTTTTGTTGAAGTAATCGGATGGCTGGAACAATACCAGGAGCATCCGCACAACCCAACCAACCTCGAGATAGATCTCAAGTATTTAAATGGTCAATCGATTCGCACGTTGTTGGCCATTCTAACCAAAATGAAGAAGATCAACGACGGTGGTTCGGCAGTTAATGTAAACTGGACTATTCCTGACGGGGCTGATGACTTGCTCGATTTACGAGAGGAACTTTTGGGCAATTTCAATCTTCATCATAAAATCCAGTCGAATTAAGCACAAGGTGTTTAGAATTCAGACTTGCAGGTTCGTTCAGCTTAGTATCTTCGCGGCTTAAGAACGATATATGAAACGAACGATTCTCCTTTTTACCTCACTTATTTTCATCTGTACAAGTTGCGACGACAAGGCTCCGACTACTGAACAAGCCGCACCTGAGCAATCACCAACAGTTCAAACGAACGCTTCGAAGGCGGGCGGCGACCTCAAAGTTGCATATATCAACTCCGATAGTTTATTCTCCAATTACCAACTTTTCAAAGACCTTGAAGAAGCCTTTATTGAGGAAAAAGTCGTGGCGGAAAATGCGTTCAAAATCCAGCTTGATAAATTAGAAAAGGACTATCGTGACGCACAGGCAGGTGCAGCTAACCTTTCGGAACAAGAGCTTCAGCGCATGGGCATGATTCTACAGCAACGTGAGCAGGAACTCATGGGACAGAAGAAGCAAATGGAAGGTAGATTAATGGAAAGTGAGCAAGACAAAAATGACCGATTGTATGATGAGCTAAGGTCTTTCCTTGATCTTTATGCCGCCGACATGGGTTACCACATGATCTATGGATACAACGGATTTGGAGATGTTCTGTACATGGACCCACAGTTTGACATTACTAGTACTGTCATCGACTCGTTGAACCGCTCGTATGCCAAAACTCAATTGGAAGAAACTGCGTCTGAATAATGTACATCGCGTTAAAATATAAGGAGAGCAACATAGTTGAGTATGTCCTTTATATGTGGCACATTGAGGAGTTGATCCGCTCATTCAATTTTAATATTGAAGACATCAAGGAAAACGTGATTGACTCGTTCAAGCTAAACCCAGAGGCGGAATCAGAAATGGTGCGCTGGTATGAAGGCCTCATTGACCAAATGGCAACTGAAGGAATTCGAGACCAAGGTCATCTGGCTGAGCTGGGCGAAGTAATGTCTGAAATTCAATACCTACATCATTCTATGCTCACGGTTTACCAAGACAAAGAATACAAGGCATTGATCAATGACGCCACGCCAGGATTAGATGCGTTAAAATCGAAATCAGACGGCCGACCACGAACGGATATTGAGGTAGCCATGAACGGGTTGTTTGGCGTGCTTTTATTGAAACTAAAGAAGCGCCAAGTTTCGGATACAACACAAGAGGCCATTCAATCCATTTCAAAGATGATGGCTTGCCTTGCTCGACACTACAAGAGCATGAAAGAAGGGACATTGTCCTTTCCTAAGGTGATGGAAAACTGACATAGTTGTTGCCCGCTGCTCTAAATCAGTGCAGTGAAAATTCTATCTTTATCGTTATTCATTTCGGATAATGCGTGCTCCCATATTACATATTGCAATTATCAGCATGTTCATTTCAGGCTGTAATTTCCAAAATGAACCTGGCCCTAATCCAGAAGAAAGGGTACCATGGCAGGGAACGCTTTATAGAAGTAATGGAACTGTACCCGCGCGAAATAGCCCTATTGGCCTATATGGGATGTCTGGATTCATAAGTGAATTGTTTCCGAATCCTGGTTGCGCTTGGAAGTCAACCGAATTAGCTTCAGGGTTTACGGACGATAATGGTCGCTTTGACCTTTCATATTTAAAAACTGGCAGCCCGTGTATTGTTGAGGACTCATATGTAGGAATGTTCTCCTATACACCTAGTAGAGGAGCCGATCCTTCAAGAGCAATCATCGCTTTGCCTTGGTACGAAGAATTAAATAGGGACATCTGTACAAGCACGAACTATAAAATAGTGCTCATTATCTCAAATGCAAACCCAACTGATAACGATTCACTTTACCTTCACTTCCCGGAAATTAAAAATGGCAATTGGACGATTACCGTCAGGGATACTTCTCAAAATATTTGGACAAACATTATTGCTCGAAAACTGCAAGGAAGCATCGACACAGTCTCCATAAATACCTCCCTTGATCGGAGCTCCATCCTAAATGAAAACGACACTAAGTTTATTCACTATGGGTTTTCCATGGATGATTTTCGAAAATCGTTTGTCCCATCTGATGGTACCCAGGAGAACTATCATCGAATCGGAGTTCCAGCCAACGGCTGTCCATATTTTGACACCATATATCTCGACTTTGGTGTCGCAACAATTGGTTCATGATAATGGGCATATCAACACATAACTTAAAGTACCTGATTCTCTATTCAGTCTTTGCTGTAATCCTTTTATCCGCATGTGGTGAAAAAAGCGCCCAAAAGTCACTAATTGGTACTTGGGAAATTGCAAGATATTATATCGAGTTAAAAATACCATGCACAAAAGGCTATGAAACGTTCAGTGATAGTTTAGGAAATTTGGGTACCGCTGTATATACTCAGGATGAGTTTGAAATAAATTTCAATATTAATTTTGATGACAGTCTTTGCCAAATTGATAGCCTCATGAATTATTCAGGTGCGTGGCTCATTAAGGAAAAAAGGCAAAAGTTTCCTGGTGTATTCTACAAAATCACAATGGATAGTGTAGATTGGGATTTAGTGTTTTCCAATGGAGAATCGGGGTACAAACGTCCAGGAAATAAGGAAGAAGTTTTTTTAGAAAACCGGTTTCCAAACACAGAATATGTTTTCCTAAAGTTGCGTAGAGTTGAATAACTAAGTGAGGTTTTATAGATTCTAATCCTCCTCGTTGTATTGAGTTACGTCTTTATTAAAAGTTGAACATTATTTTTCTATGAAACACTCACTCTTCCTCATTGGATGTACCATCGCCCTAGTAATAGCGGGTTGCAACAAACCAACTGACACATTCGGAAAGAATGAGAACACGGTTATTCCCTTTGGAAAATCGGCAACATTCGAAGATGGGAAAACCAACTTTGAAATTGAATTTCTCACCCTTGTTGAAGAATCGCGATGCCCTCCTAATTCTATTTGTGCTTGGGAAGGTCGTGCCATCATCGAATTAAAAATTGACGAAGACACAAAGCTTGAACTCGGCAATGGAAACCTACTTTCAGGCACACAACTTAGAGTTCCCTTTCAGGCTTATTATGATGACTTTCTAATCACCTTGGTTAAGGTGGATTACGGAGCAGATGCGAATTATGGTACCGCTGAAAAATACAGCGTAGAGATCATAATAGAATAGCGTCAGAAGGCTGCCAATAGCAGTTTCAAATCTTTGAACGGAAGCTTCAGTGACTCTCCCAAGTAGCGATTTGTAAGCGTTCCATTATATAGATACACTCCATTCTGAATTCCACGATGATTCCGGATCGTATTCTCGATACCTCCTTCTTCGCTCACATGCATGGCTATTGGTGTCATCACGTTGCTCAAGGCATGAGAGGCTGTTCTGCTTGCCCTCGACGCAATATTTGGAACACAATAATGTATCACATCATGTACCACGTATGAAGGATTATCATGTGTGGTAATTCGCGAAGTCTCAAAACAGCCTCCTTGATCAATGCTTACATCCACGATTACACTGGAAGGTTTCATATTCCGAACCATTTCCTCAGAAACGTAACACGGAGTTCGACCCGATGTACTGCGAACTGCTCCAATAACCACATCGGCGCGCATGAGCGCTTTTGCTAGGATTTTTGGTTGAATGGTTGAGGTGGAAACACGTTGACCAATACTATTCTGCAGCCGTCGAAGTCGGGTGATCGAATTATCAAACACACGCACATCGGCTCCCAATCCAAGTGCGGCACGGGTGGCGTATTCCCCGACAGTTCCAGCACCGATTATCGCGACTTGTGTAGGCGCCACTCCGGTTATTCCACCAAGCATGATTCCTTGACCTTTTAGGTTACTTAAGTATTCGGCCGCAATCAAAATCGAAGTAGTTCCTGCAATCTCACCCATACTGCGCACGATTGGCAATATGCCGTCTTCATCTGCAATGTAATCCCAGGCAATCGCTGTAACTCGCTTCGCCATCAAATTCTTGATGTAATTTTTCGGTTGAACATTCAGCTGCATTGCAGAAATTAAAACCTGCTTGGGTTTTAAAAACTCCATTTCTTCATCAGAAATAGGTTCAACTTTTAAGATTAGATCCGCCTCATAAACTGCTTCCGTGCTATACGCGATTTCCGCACCCGCCTCACTATACTCAGTATCTGAAAAGTTACTTGCCTTCCCCGCGTCCTTTTCCACCACTACTCGATGTCCGTTGTTGACCAGCAGTTGGACCGCTTCTGGAACCAATGCCACCCTATTCTCCTGCATTGAAACTTCCTTAGGAAGGCCGATGTAGAGTTGCTTCTTATTTCTTCCAACGGCTTGCAGCTGCTCAAGTGGCAACATCATGGCCGATTCAGATAGTGCCTTTTGGGTTTGTTTAGATGGACTCATTTTTCGTTGGTTATTGAGATGATACGTGTCTCGTTTTCTTGTTGCTCTATATGCACATGCACCGCTTCTTCAGGAATAAGCTCGCCCCCCATTTCAGGCCATTCAATTAGTAAAAGATCAGCCTCACTTAAATAGTCATACCAGCCTATGTCGTAGAGTTCTTGCGGATTATTCAACCGATAAAGATCAAAATGCAAAATCTTCATTCCAGCATTTGATTCATACTCATTTACAATCGAAAATGTTGGGCTACTCGTATTTGATGTAACGCCGAGGTCCTTGCAAATGGATTTAATGAAGGTCGTTTTACCTGCGCCGAGGTCACCATGAAAGCAAAAAACATTGCTGTCTTTTAAAAATGGTTGAATGGCTTCAGAGACCAATTGGCTTTGGTCAGGGGTTGAAACGGTTAAGGTTACATGCATCAGTTAGATTGCTCTAAGATACTGCAAATATCAGCCAGATTTTGATGCGAAGTTTAGCCTATTCTATTTTGGAGAGCAAACAATAAAAGGAATGACCATTTCCTCGAGCGAAATACCGCCGTGCTGGAAGGTATCCCGATAATACTTCACGTAGTGATTGTAGTTATTTGGATAGGCGAAAAAATCGTTTGTTCGTGCAAAGATGTAGCGGCTGCTCATGTTTGTTTTCGGGAGATACGCGTCATGCGGATTCACCACCTCAAACACCTCTTTGGCGCTGTAGTTCAGATTCCGACCAGTCTTGTATCGGAGATTAGAATTCGTGTTTCTATCTCCAACAACTTTAATTGGGTGCTTCACGTGTATGGTTCCATGATCGGTAGTGATCACCATTTTGGCTCCCATCGCCCGAATCTCTTTCATGATATCGCGCAGCGTGGAATGCTCAAACCAACTTTGCGTGAGTGATCGATATGCTGGTTCATCATCTGCCAACTCTCGAATAACTTCCATTTCCGTTCTGGCATGGCTAAGCATATCAACGAAATTGTAGACGATTACATTAAGGTCGTTTTTGGCTAAGGAGTGAATATTGTCAAGTACTTTCTTTCCGAAGTTGTGATTCGTAATTTTTGCATAGCTGTGTTTCAATGGTTTGCCTAATCGCCTTAGTTGAGCAACCAACAGCTCTTCCTCATGCATGTTTTTCCCGCCCTCATCCTCGTCATTCAGCCAAAGTTTTGGATGTTGCTTTTGAATTTCGCTTGGCATAAGTCCAGCAAAAAGCGCGTTTCGAGCATACTGCGTTGCCGTTGGCAAAATGCTCAGAAGCGTGCGTTCTTCGTCAATTCTAAAATCTTCCTCAATCACGCTCTGAATCGTTTTCCATTGATCAAGTCGGAGATTATCGATGACTACAAAAAACAATGGGCGATCATCCGAAAGTTCGGGAACCACCCAATTCTTAAATACCGTGTGTACCATCTCTGGACGCTCCGACTTGTCGCCGCGAATCCAGTCGACGTAATTATCTTCAATGAAGCGTGAAAATTGATCATTGGCCTCATCCTTTTGCATGCTCAGAATTTCCTGCATGCTTGGATCACCTCCTTTTTGCAGCTCTAAATCCCAAAAAACAATTTGCTTGTAGAGGTCCATCCACTCTTGCCAATCCAAGCGATCGTTGAGTCGCATCCCAATTTCCCGAAACTCCTGCTGATAGCTTGAAGACGTTCGCTCACTGACGAGACGTTTGCTATCTAGATTCTTTTTTAAGCTGAGTAAGATCTGATTCGGGTTAACAGGCTTAATGAGATAATCGGATATTTTCGATCCGATAGCATCTTCCATAATCGACTCCTCTTCGTTCTTCGTGATCATAATCACTGGAATATTCGGCTGAAGGGTCTTAATTTGAGCCAGGGCTTCTAATCCTGAAACTCCAGGCATGTTTTCATCTAAAAACACAGCATCAAACGTATTGTCGCGCACTTCATCGATGGCCTCTACTCCTGAGCTTACGGCGGTTACACTGTAACCTTTATTCTCTAAAAATATGATGTGTGGCTTCAACAAATCGATCTCGTCGTCGGCCCATAATATCTTAACCTGGTTGTTGCTCATAAGTTGCGTTTATCTTCGTGGTCAAACCTACATGATTTTTTGTCAGAGAAAAGTCTCAATACGTGAGAGAAACAGCCCATTTGAAATCACTGAAGACATTTAACGACCCGATCTACGGATTTATTACGATTGAGGATGAGTTGATTTTTGAAATCCTCGAACACCCCTACTTTCAGCGCTTACGTCGTATAAGTCAATTGGGGTTAACAAACCTGGTCTACTCGGGCGCTAATCATAGTAGATTTCAGCACGCACTGGGCGCCATGAATCTCATGAAGAGTGCGATACAAGTGCTACGTAGCAAAGGGTTCGAGATCAGCCCTGAGGATGAACAAGCTGCAAAAGCTGCGATTTTGCTTCACGATATAGGACATGGACCTTACTCACATGCCTTGGAGAAAACCATTGTTTCAGGCACGCACCATGAGCGCATTGGTTTGCTCGTAATGGAGCAATTAAACGAAGAGTTTGACGGTCGATTGGATAGAGCTATCGCCATATTCACAGGGTTACACCCAGTTAATTTCTTACACCAGCTCGTCAGTAGCCAGCTCGATACAGACCGACTCGACTACTTGAAACGCGACAGTTTCTTCACTGGGGTTTCGGAAGGAGTAATTGGATCTGAGCGTCTAATTAAGATGATGACATTGCATGAAGGCGAACTTGTTGTTGAGGCAAAGGGTATTTATTCCTTGGAAAAATTTCTCCTCGCACGAAGGCTCATGTACTGGCAAGTGTATTTGCACAAAACGGTTGTAAGCGCCGAGTTCTTGCTCATGAATATTTTGCTTCGAGCCAAAGAATTGTTCCATACGGGGTCCGACCTATATGCGACAAGGCCGTTGACATACTTTCTGAAACAAGGAAGTGGGATCAGTGACATGACGAATAATGAATCGCTCAAAAATTTCCTTGAGTTGGACGACTTCGATGTGATGTCTTGCATAAAGGAATGGTGCAATTCGGACGACGTAATTCTCAGCACCATGTGCACGAGGTTGGTTTCGAGAAAACTGCTAAAAACGAAACAGCTCCAGACGCTTTACAGCGAAGGGGAAATGGAAGAACTTAGGTCCAAATATGCGACAAAGACCGGTCTGTCTGCAAACGAAGTACAGTATATCATTTTTCAAAAATCCGTTTCCAACACTGCCTATAACAAAGACAATGAGGGCATTAAGGTGCTTCAGAAAAATGGGGAAGCCATTGATATTTCGCAAGCTGGAAGCTTGTTCAATTTTGCTTCCATGGAAGCAATGGAGACAAAGCACTACTTATACTTCCCGAGCGACTTCGACGTTCATTGATCACTGTTAATAACTAGAATAACGGTTGAAAAGAAAAGCGACTGATCGCCCTACTTTTGGGTGATTGGCTGGAGGGTATGATTTACCTTTGCAGCCATTAAAATGCTGATGGAATTCTCTGCACAAACAATCGCCGACTTATTAAATGGAACCGTTGAAGGATCAGCAGAAGCCACGGTGACAGGGCTATCCAAAATTGAAGCCGGTGAACCAGGTACGCTGACCTTTTTAGCAAACCCTGCATACACCGACTACATCTACGCAACAAAGGCATCCATAGCAATTGTTTCCTCTTCCTTCGACCCCGAATCTCCCTTACCAAAAACATTAACCCTTGTCAGGGTGGATGACGCCCGATTGGCATTTAGCAAATTGCTGGCTGTCTATTCCGACATGACAAAACCAGAACCTGGCATTCATCCGAGTGCGTATGTGCATGAGTCTGCTAGCGTTGACGCATCCGCGTCCGTTGGGCCTATGACTGTGATTGAAGCTGGTGTAAGTGTGGGCCCGGATGCTCAAATACATGCCAAGGTAACCCTTGAACAAGGCGTGAAAATTGGCCCAAAATCTATTATCCATTCAAACGTGCATATTGGGCGCATGTGTGATGTTGGCGCGGATTGCATGATCCAACCGGGAGCGGTCATTGGAGGAGATGGCTTTGGTTTTGCCCCAAACAGTGAAAACACATATCAAAAAGTTGTGCATGTCGGTAATGTCGTTTTGGAAGACCATGTTGAAATTGGCGCCAATACCACTATTGACCGAGGCACTCTCGGGAGTACAATTATTCGAAAAGGAGCCAAACTGGATAACCTCATTCAGGTCGCCCACAATTGTGATATTGGCGAGAATACTGTCATCGCGGCCCAAACGGGCATTGCAGGTTCAACCAAAATCGGAAAGAACTGCATGATCGGCGGACAGGTCGGAATTATCGGTCATTTGACAATAGCCGATGGTGTGAAAATTGCCGCGCAATCTGGTATCGGAAATAGTATTGAAGAAGAAGGCATGGTTGTTCAAGGCTCCCCTGCACTTCCCATTAGAGACTTCAAAAAATCCTACGTGCATTTCAGAAAATTAGACCAATTGGCCGATAAGGTCAATGCCCTCTCAAAAAACTTGAAACCTCAAGAAAATGGCTGAAAAACAAAAAACCCTTAAAGCCTCGTTTACTATATCAGGCGTTGGTCTCCACACTGGCCAAAACACAAAACTAACTGTACATCCTGCTCCGATTGATCACTGGTATCGATTCCAGCGTTCGGACATTGAGGGCCAACCTACCATAAAAGCCGATGTCGATTTTGTGATTCACACTAGACGCGGAACCACATTAGGAAATGACAAGATGGAAGTGCACACGACAGAGCACATTCTTGCTGCGTTATATGGAATGGGCGTTGATAACGCCCTTATAGAGTTAGATGGACCAGAAATTCCAATATTGGATGGAAGCGCGAAGCATTTCGTAGAGGCCATTGAGGCCGTTGGAATTGAGGAGCAAGACGCGGAAAAAGACTTTTTCATACTTAAGGAAAACATCACATTCGAAGATCCAGAACGTGAAGTTGAGATGCTCGCAGTGCCTTCACCCGATTACCGAATTACGGTGATGGTTGACTATCGCTCACCCATGCTTGGAACGCAACATGCCAGCATGTACAAAATCAGCGAGTTCAAAGATGAGTTTAGCCGTTGCAGAACGTTTGTATTCCTCAGAGAGTTAATGCAGCTCGTAAATGCCGGATTGGTAAAAGGTG
Source organism: Flavobacteriales bacterium UBA1993 (assembly GCA_002336485.1). Lineage (GTDB taxonomy): Bacteria > Bacteroidota > Bacteroidia > Flavobacteriales_G > Salibacteraceae > SHAN690. The sequence goes on along the minus strand of DDCZ01000048.1, from coordinate 132,664 downwards.
GTGATGTGGACAATGCCATTGTAATGGTTGACACGCTTGATTTCACAGATGAAGAAATAGACCGATTAGCAAACGCTTTTAATAGAGAACGAGAAGAGTTACAATCGGTCGGGATCGGTATCTTGAACAATGTGAAGCTTCATTTCCAAAATGAACCAGCACGACACAAACTACTTGATATCATTGGCGATCTTGCTTTGGTTGGAAAGCCCATTCAAGGCCACATTTTGGCCGCACGCCCTGGTCACACCACAAACGTGGCTTTTGCGAAGATTTTAAAAGATCACATTAAGAAAGAACAACGAAACATTCCTCAGTTTGATTTAATGGCCGATTCCATTTATGGAATTACCGAAATCAGCGAAATGCTTCCGCACAGATACCCATTTCTACTCGTAGATAAGATCATCGAAATGGGCGAAGATTATGTGGTTGGCGTTAAGAACGTGACTATGAATGAGGAATTTTTTCAAGGTCACTTTCCTGGAAACCCAGTTATGCCAGGCGTGCTTCAAGTGGAAGCAATGGCGCAAACTGGAGGCATCTTAACTATGAGTCAGATTGAGGATCCTTGGAATTACGAGACGCTCTTTGTGAAGATTGACAAAGTGAAATTCAAGCGTAAAGTGGTCCCTGGAGACACGTTGGTTTTTAAACTATCATTGCTCGGCCCTGTGAGAAGAGGTTTAGTGAACATGAAAGGAGAAGCATACGTGCGAAATCAACTCGTTTCTGAAGGTGAATTGATGGCCCAAATTATTAAAGTAAGAAACGATGAGCGAGTTGCGAGCCAACATACATCCTAACGCCAAACTTGGTAAAGATGTAGTAGTTGAGCCATTTTCTACCATTTATGAAGACGTCGAAATTGGGGATGGAACTTGGATTGGCCCAAACGTCACCATCATGAACGGAGCTCGAATAGGTAAAAACTGTAAGATTTTTCCTGGCGCAGTTATTTCTGCCATTCCGCAAGATCTAAAATATGCCGGCGAAGAAACAACGGCTGAGATAGGAGATAACACCACCATTCGTGAGTGTGTCACAATAAACAAGGGAACTACGGACAGAATGAAAACCAAGGTAGGTAGTAACTGTATGTTGATGGCCTATGTTCATGTGGCCCATGATTGCTTCGTTGGCAACGGGGTTATTCTAGCCAATTGTGTAAATCTTGCCGGACACATAACCATAGAAGACAATGCCATACTTGAGGGTATGGTAGCGGTTCAACAATTTGTAACGATAGGTAAGCACAGTTTTGTGGCAGGCGGCTCACTCGTTCGAAAGAATGTTCCACCATTCGTGAAAGCAGCGCGCGAACCATTGAGCTACGTAGGCGTCAACAGCATTGGACTTAAGAGACGAGGTTTTGACGAATCAACGGTAAAGCAGATTGAAGACATTTATCGGTTGCTCTATGTAATGAATGACAATACGGCCAAGGGAGTTGCTGCCATTGAGCTTGAAATTGAACCCTCAGAAACTCGAACTTACATCCTTGATTTTGTTGCCAAATCCGACAAAGGAATCATGCGCGGAAAGGGTGCGTGATGAACGTCACCTGTTCTAATATCGGCAAGAAGTACGGTCGAACTTGGATCTTTCGAGGCATATCTGCAGACCTTGAAGCGAATAACATTTATGGCATTGTGGGTATCAATGGCAGTGGAAAATCAACACTACTTCAAATAATCTCCGGTTTCGTTACTCCAAACGAAGGCGAAGTGATCTATGACAAAGGTGAAACGACCATTGAAAGTGTCTTTAAAAAAATAAGCATCTCCGCTCCGTATTTAGATCTTCCTTCGGAACTGACCGTGGAAGAGTGCATTGAAAGTCAAGCGCAATTCAAGCCATTCAAAGCCGGGTTTTCAAGCTCGGCTTTATTAGAAGAAATTGAGCTTGTTGCACATCGAAGCAAAACATTGGATCAGTTAAGTTCTGGAATGCGCCAACGCCTGAAATTAGGACTTGCAATATTTGCAGATTCCAATCTATTATTAGTGGATGAGCCTTGCGCAAACCTCGACGCCAAGTGGTCTAAGTGGTTTGAAACTTGTTTGCAATCGCAATGTGCGGATAGAATCGTTGTGATAAGCTCGAACAGCCAAGAAAACGAATTAAGGCTAGTGAATAAACCGTTGATTAACGTGAGCGCATACCTCCACTAAAAACGGTCACGTCGCCTCTAAGTTGGGGGAAGTAATCCGATGTTAAAATATAGAAGTATACCCCGGCAGACATTTCAATTGGAGTCCACTCATTTAGATAGGGTTTCGACTCATAGACTTTTGTTCCCCATCTATTGAATATTGTGAGCTGTGCATCGGGGAAGTTGGTCACATTCCCGATATAGAAGGCATCATTAATACCATCTCCGTTGGGTGTTATTACATTGGGTATATCCAAACAATGCTGAATCTCAACCTGCACTGTATCTTCCAGAATATTCCCGCATTTATCAATGACTTTGAAGTAATGATCGTTGGTTCGAAAACTGACAATTTGATATTGTCCATTTCCAAGATCGTTAAAGGTCTCGCCAATAACCCTCTCCTCTTGCTGTCTCCACTCATATCGGTATTCTCCCGCACCTCCGTATGTCAATAATTCAACGATGTATTCTTGACCAAAGCACAGACTATTGTCTCCCGAAACGCTCAAGGACATAGGTTCGAGTTTTGGGATATCAACGTATGCCCTAGCCGTGTCAATATTACCACATGCGTCAAAGACCGTGACATTGAAACTTTGAGAGACATTTACCGGAACAATAACGACCGAATCGGAATCGCTTGTTGACCATAAATAGGAGTAAGGACGCAAGCCGCCAAAAACAGTAGGCTCCAATTCAAAGGCCTCGCCCGAACAATCTCCTTCAACTGATTCTAAGGATGCCTCAAGTGGCCCAGTTTCGATTGCTTCCACATAAACTTGAACACTTGTGGTTCGTCCACAAATATCGCTGGCCCAAATCCATATTACGGTGTCAGAAACGATCAGATAATTCTTTGAATTTGTGTCTCCAAAAACCGGGTTTGTTTTGTCCCAAGAGTACTCAAACGGGCCCACAGATCCCTCTGCAACCCCCCTAACCTGGAGGCTAGAACCTGAGCAAAACCGTATGGAATCTGGGGCAGCAATTGTGAAATTTTCGGCCGACACTACATTCAATATGAATGTATCAACCGACGTTCGTCCACAAACATCTGTTATGGTCAACATCATTTGTTGAGGCCCGGTTACGATGGTTGATGTGCTTTCGAGCGTGTCTCCATTAGACCAGACATACGTAAAAGGTCCATTTCCATTCACGACTCCTGCGGTTAACTCTGACGAGTCACCAGAACAATCCACCGTACTATCTCCCGTAATTGTGGTTATTGGGTCATCCTGGTAATTCTTTGTAACCAAAACTGTATCGGTGTTTGAGAATAGGCCGCAACTATCCCAAACCTCCACGGTAAATGTATCTATACCTAAACCAGCGGATATCGAAACCGTTTGCACAGATCCCGTGTCGCCTGTGTTCCAAACATATAAATAGGGCGGCGGGCCACCACTTTGAACTAATGAACTAATCACAAGTGAATCAACTGGACAATCGAATACGGTATCGTCGGTACTTAAGAGATGTAAGTCCGGTACATCATAAAAATATAGTGTCCCTTCGCTGACAAAAGTATCGTTACAAAGGGTTACACTTATGGCCCGAATCGTAATATATTCCACGCCCTCATTGAGTCCATCGTAATATGGATTGATCACAATGGTGGTATCAAAGACCCCGGGTGGCAGTACAATTGTATCGGGAATTGTGTCAAAGTCGACCCCATTTGTTGCAGTCCCAACGAACTCAATTATCGTGATACTTGAATCAGTTGTGTCGCCCCTTGAAAAAAGGATTTCCGCCGTTCCGCAACCCTCGTTTATGGTACTATCACCATTTACGGAAGCGATGTTCACCTCAATAAGGTTTGAGGTAAAGCTGCCTCCTTCTAAAAAAACTCCGCTATTTAGAATTCCATCTCCAGCATCAGCGATGGCGAGTTTTATGTGATAGGTGTCACCGCAGCTCACCCAATGTTTGGCCTCTAGGGTAACTGTCATGCCCGTAAAACGCACATTAGTATCGTTCGCAAACCCATTATTATTCACATAATACTGGGTATTACACGGACAAGGACTGGTGCACGAAGACCCACCTGCCACGTCATTGATAGTATTAATGGAAACTGGAATGTTGGTGCCCGGCACTAAAGCTATGTTCTCTCCATTATTCTCAAACGTCCCATTTATTCCAGGGCCACTGAGGAAGAATCCAAAGACATCATTGAAGTTCGAACATACATAGGTGGGATACTCCAAGCTTCCGAAGACATATTTAAAACGAATGGTATCTCCTTGAGGCACAAAATCAAACTCAAGAATTGCGGCGTTGTTCATGGTAAAGCCAGGGAGCAGAGAGTCAAGGTCAATATCCGAAACTCCATCAACGAAGTTTGGCCCACCGCTAAAATCCACTACCGAACCACTGTGAAGCATAACGCCATATGGAATATCAACCAGTGTATTTGTTGAAGCGAACTCACCTATTTGAACAGAATCCATCCCCTCATTACCTCCAGTTGTATCGCAACCAGTGAACGTTGCATTAAATGCGGTAACTCCAGTTCCTAGAAGGACATTTTGCACATAATAATCCGCCCAATTACCTGTTTGCTGGGCACTTGATATATTCAACTGCGCTTGCACATTCATGGAGCACAGTAGAAAAATTAAGCCCAAGAAAAATGCTTCCGTATTCACAATTGAATGACGCTTTAGGCTTGCCATAAGTTGTTTAGCCTCGTTTGACCTCCTTGGACATTTCGTCCACCTTTTCAATCAAGGATGCTTTGTATTGGATCAATCTGTCTAACAAGGTATCGTCTCCAGCGGCTACCACTTGTGCTGCTAAGATTCCGGCATTCTTCGCTCCGTTCAACGCCACTGTAGCGACAGGTACGCCGCCTGGCATTTGAAGAATGGAGAGTATTGAGTCCCATCCATCTATGGAATTTGATGATTTCACAGGAACTCCAATTACAGGTAATGGAGTCACGCTGGCCACCATTCCCGGTAGATGCGCTGCCCCGCCTGCTCCAGCAATAATCACCTTCAAACCACGTGAATGCGCCGATTTCCCATAGTCCATCATTTTATCTGGAGTTCGATGGGCTGAAACGATATCTAATTCGAATGGGACGCCTAATTCTTCAAGAATATCTGCAGCTGCTTGCATGACGGGCATGTCGCTTTTGCTGCCCATTATGATTCCGACGGTTGGTGTGATTGCCATGCCGCTAAATTAAGTGAATTGGCAAAGCAGAATTCGCCATCTAAGCGATCACTTTAATTAATTCCTGTGTTCGTTGAGCTTTAATGAGTGCATCATCTGTGGTGTTGTCTAATACCGTAACATGCCCCATTTTTCTATATGGTTTGGTCATTTCCTTGCCATATATGTGTGGAAAAACCCCGGTTTCACCAATCGCGTTTTCCAATCCTTGATAGATCGCCTTACCCTCATAACCCTTTTCTCCCAACAGGTTAATCATGGCCGCGGCACATCTAAGAACGGTGGAACCAAGTGGCCAATTCATAATGGAACGTAAGTGCTGATCGTATTGACTTGTGAAACACGCCTCGATTGTGTGGTGGCCGCTATTATGCGGTCTTGGCGCCATTTCATTTATTAATACCTCGCCAGCTTCGGTTACAAACATTTCAACGGCCAACAAACCGACCATTTCCATTTTCCGAATCAGTGATTCTGAAATCTCTCGGGCTTTCGCCTCTATTTCAATGCTAACCCTAGCAGGACTCACAAGATAGTCCACCAAATTCGCTTCTGGATTGAAGACCAATTCTACAACAGGAAAGGACTTCACGTCACCATCTGGATTACGGGAAACCAAAACGGCAATCTCCAGGGCATTGGGCACCCAAGATTCAAGTACTGAAGGTGCATCAAAAGCAGTTGCGATATCTCCAACATCTTTTATGGGTGTTACTCCCTTTCCATCATATCCACCAACCCGCATTTTTTGCATTACAGGCAGTAAGTCCTTATGGGCCTCTATTTCCGACTTACTCTCAACCAACGCAAAATCAGCAGTGGGCAAACCATTATCTAGATAAAACTGCTTTTGCACCCCTTTGTCTCGAATCATTTCCAAGATTTCTGGCTGCGGATATACGGTTACACCTTCGTCACGTAGACGCTTCAATGCTTCGATAGAAACGTTCTCAATTTCAATGGTAACTACGTCGCATTCTTTACCGAGCGCATAAACCGCTTCTTCGTCATTCCTATCAGCGCAAACAAATTTGTTGGCGATTGCAGAGCACGGAGCATTTGGATCTGGATCAAGCACAAAAAACTCGATTCCATAGTTCAGCCCGTTTTGTATAAACATTCGACCCAATTGGCCGCCTCCTATTATCCCAATTCTCATGACGCGAAGATATTCCTGCGCAATACAGAACCAAGGTTTTGTTTATAAAATCCAACAAATTAAGGGGTGCGCAAATGTTACATTTGCGGCAACAATTGGGTTAATGATTACAGTTCACGACAAACAATTTCGACCACACATTAAAGAAGACCTTATTCAGAAGGAAGTTGAACGAATTGGTCGCGAGCTAATGGTAAGTCATTCCGAGAATGCGCCGTTCTTCCTAGGAGTATTAAACGGTTCTTTCATGTTCTTTTCTGACTTGATGAAGCAATTCAGCGCTCCATGTGAAATTGGTTTTTTAAAGGCCGCCTCCTATGAGGGAATGGAATCAACCGGGAAAGTGAAATTTCATGAATCTGGCAAGCTTTCATTACAAAATCGCGATGTCATTATTGTTGAAGACATTGTAGATACAGGAAACACGTTGAGTGCACTCATTGAATTTTTAGAGCGCTATCAGCCAAAGTCGATAAAGATTTGCACGTTGCTATTCAAGAAGGAAGCTTACCAGCACTCCTACCCTATTGACTATGTTTGCTTCGAGGTGGAGAACAAGTTCTTACTGGGTTATGGCCTTGACTACGACGGATATGGCCGAAACATTCCCGAGGTGTATATTTTAAATGAATAAGAGATGATGAACATTGTAATATTTGGCCCTCCCGGTGCTGGAAAAGGCACGCAAAGCACGAAGCTTAAGGATAAGTTCGGATTGGTACACATTTCAACCGGCGATGTATTTAGAGCGTTGGATCCAAGTTCGGATCTAGCTAAACTGGCCAAGAGCTACTCGGACCAGGGCAATTTAGTTCCTGATGACATTACCATAAAAATTCTACAGAGCGAAGTTGAGAAGTACCCCGATGCCGAGGGTGTCATTTATGATGGGTTCCCAAGAACCACTGCTCAAGCCGAAGCTCTAGATTTATTTCTTACATCAAAAAATAGCGCCATTAGCATGGCATTAGCGCTTGAAGTAGAAGAAGAGGAACTTAGAAGCCGATTGAAAAACAGAGCAATTGACAGTGGGCGTCCAGATGACGCGGATCCGGCAATTATTCAAAATAGAATCGACGTCTACAACGCGCAAACAGCGCCTGTGGCAAATCACTACAAATCTCAAGGTAAGTATGTTGGGGTTCACGGTATCGGAAGCATTGATGAGATATTTGATCGACTTTGCGACGCCGTCCAAAATAAAGTAACCTAGTCTAAACATTTTATGGCCAAGAACCGCAAAGTACAGTCGTCAAATTTTGTCGATTATGTCAAAATATTCTGTGCAAGCGGCAATGGTGGCGCCGGCTCTGTCCATTTTAGACGAGAGAAGTTTGTGCCAACTGGTGGCCCAGATGGCGGTGATGGAGGACGCGGAGGGCACATCATTATTGAGGCCGATAAGCAACTGTGGACACTCCTCCACCTTAAATACAAGAAGCACATTAAGGCCAATCACGGCAAACCTGGTGGCAAACAACGATCGACGGGAAAGAGTGGGCTTGACGTAGTCATCAAAGTTCCATTGGGCACCGTGGTTCGGAATGCAGAAACAGGCGATCACCTTTTTGAACTGACCGAGCCAGGAGAGCAAGTTATTCTCGCGCCAGGTGGACAAGGCGGCCTTGGAAACTGGCACTTTAAAAATTCAACTCAACAAACACCGCGTTACTCTCAACCGGGTGGCGAAGGAATTGAAGACTGGTTTATACTCGAACTTAAAGTTTTAGCTGATGTTGGACTTGTTGGATTTCCGAATGCTGGTAAATCGACCCTACTAAGCTCCGTTACTGCGGCAAAACCGGAAATAGCGGATTACGCATTCACAACGCTTACCCCTAATTTGGGTATCGTTCCCTATCGAGATCATAGATCTTTTGTGATGGCCGACATACCTGGAATAATTGAAGGCGCTAGCGCTGGGAAGGGACTGGGCTATGTATTCCTTCGACACATAGAGCGAAATTCAGTTTTGTTATTTCTAATCCCAGCAGACAGCAAAAATCACCTTAACGAGTACAAGATTTTAATGAGCGAACTGGAGAAATACAATCCAGAGCTCATGCATAAGGATCAGGTCGTGGTGATTTCGAAATCAGACATGCTCGACAAAGAATTGAAACAAATGATCGGTGATACCTTCCCGAAAGGATTGCCACATATGTTCATTTCATCTGTTACAAATGAAAATTTGGACACGCTGAAAGACACCCTTTGGAACACGATTACTCTTCCAAACACAGATCAGGATGCTTAGAAGACTGCGGGTATATTTCACAGGTTTCGGACTTGGACTATTGGCCGTTTATGTGATTTTCACGGGCGATGAACGCGATCTTGATATTTGGACACCCGAACAACGTATTCTAGAGGACATCCGAAATGATTCCGTGTTTTTAGAGAGTGAGCGCATGGCCTGCTATGTGGAATGTATTGGCCTAAGCGATGAAACTGTCACTGCTCTTTGGAAAGACTCAGAAACGAAAAGCCTCAACCCAGGTGGAAGCCCTTATAAGTACCTCATTCTGCTCGAGCAAGAAGATCGAACCATCGAGGCAGAGATAGAATGGGACAAAAGAACCAGAACGTTGAAGTACATCCGGGATCCGAAAAACCCAATTGAATGTCCATGTGATGATTGAGTCAAAAATCATTACAGCAACTTCTAACTGGCCTGAGCTATTTGACTCTATTGGCTACTCTGAATTGGTTGTATTGGTGGACGAAAACACGAAGGAAATGTGCCTTCCATACGTCGTCGAGCACTTAATTCAAGAACGAAAGTTCACCTTGATTGAGACAAAGTCGGGTGAGTCAAGCAAAGAAATAAGCAACGCCGAGCGACTGTGGCGCGAATTAATGGACGCAAATATCGATCGCAATGCCATGCTCATTTGTTTGGGCGGCGGCGTAGTATGCGACCTCGGTGGGTACGTCGCGAGCACATACAAACGCGGCATCCGCACCATGTACATTCCAACCACAAATTTGGCGATGTGCGACGCCTCAATTGGAGGAAAGACCGGTGTAAACTTCAATGGCATCAAGAATCAAATCGGGACATTTCACCCACCAACACATATCCTTGTTGAAGTTGAATTGCTAAAAACGCTTGATCCGCGACACGTTATCAGTGGATACGCCGAAACGATTAAGCACGCGCTCATTTCAGATCCTTCGTTTTGGGCTACATTAATTGAGAAGAATGATCATTCTATGTCAAGTAATGGCATCTTGCGATCCATGCAAATCAAACGAGATATTATTAAGGAAGATTACCTGGATACTGGATCAAGACAGGCGCTGAACTTTGGGCACACCGTTGGACATGCCATTGAGTCTGCAAGTCAGGAAGGAACCAACTCGCTATTGCACGGTGAAGCTATCGCCATTGGGATGGTAGCCGAATCCTATCTCGCCACAAAGCTGGCGGGTTTGGAAATGGATTCATTTGAGGCCATTCAAGCACACATCATGGATACGTACAAAGGGGTCCAATTTCCAGTCATTGACACAGAGACGTATCTGAGTCATATGAGGCAGGATAAAAAGAACACTAGATCTGGAATAATTTGCTCGTTGATCTCAAGCATAGGCACACCAGCATTGAGTGTCGTAGCTATGGAATCAGAACTGATTGATGCGTTGGAATTCACTAAAAAGGCATGGTCTAGATGAAATTCACACTCCGCACCAAATCAAAATCGCTTAAGGGAAACATTATTCTTCCAGCCTCAAAGAGTATCAGTAATCGGGTCTTGATAATTCAGGCGTTGACAAAGACTCCGTTCAATATTAACAACTTGAGCACAGCAGATGACACCGTCATTATGCAAAAGGCACTTGACCGCAATGACATGATCACCGATGTGGGACCCGCTGGAACGGCCATGCGATTTCTTACAGCGTATTATGCTGGCCAGCCCGGCGAGAAGGTGCTCACGGGATCGGAACGAATGAAGCAACGACCAATCTCAATCCTTGTGGATGCCTTAAGAAGTTTGGGCGCGCGGATTACCTATCTCGAAAATGAAGGGTTCCCACCCTTACACATAGAGGGTCGTCGCCTAAATGGAGGCCATGTGAAAGTTGCTGGAAATGTGAGTAGTCAGTTTATTACCGCACTTCTATTAATTGCTCCAACACTTCCCCAGCCACTTCACATCGACATCGAAGGTGACCCTCTTTCTCGGCCATATATTGGTATGACAAAATCGCTCATGGAAAGTTGTGGCGCCCAACTTTCTTTTGAAGGAAATCAAATTGTTGTTCAGCCAGGAAGGTATCGATCCAAAGCATATACGGTAGAGCAAGATTGGAGTTCCGCAGCGTTTTGGATGAGCTTCGCCACCCTTGCGCGTAAGGTCAATTTCACTTTGTTGGGGTTGACAGAAAACAGCATTCAAGGCGATCGTGCAGCCACCGCAATATTTGAAAAGCTTGGTCTGAAATTTCAGTTCAATGAAACTGGTTTAGGAATAACCAAGTCAGAAGAAATACAGGATTCGACCGAATGGAACTTCCGAAATCATCCCGACCTAGTTCAACCAGCAGTGATTTCAGCGGGAGCTCAAGGATTGAAGTTCTCCTTTCATGGACTCGATAATTTACGATTAAAGGAGTCGGATCGAATTTTCGCATTGCAGTCAGAGCTTAAGAAAGCTGGCATCGAAAGCGAAGTCAACGATCATACCTTAACCCTCGTGGGCAATAAACCTGCTACAGAATGTGAGGAATTTGATGCCCACAGCGATCACCGAATGGTAATGTCTGTGGCGGCCTTAAGCATGATTTATCCTGTTATTAAAATCCATGACCCAATGGTAGTGGCTAAATCGTATCCTGAATTTTGGAAAGAGGTCGAAAAATTTGTGGACGTACGGCCAAACCGTTCCTAACAATTAGAGAAGCCACGTAAGTCTGGCTCTGCCTCCTTATAGTTCTACTTGGGCTTCTTAGTCGGTTTCGGCTTTAAGCTTCCAATGTAGTCCAAGCTCTTCTGAAAATATGGAACAAGCTTATTTGTATCCTCGAGCATATCCTGTGGGATGATGGCATAGCCGCGCATCACACTATTATGTTGGATGGAGCGTTCCGTGGAATACTTCTCTAAAAAAATCTCCAACTCCGCATCAGAAAATCGGATACTGACCTTACCTTCTTTATCCAAAAAGCTAAACATGTGACCATTGAGACTCGTGTAGGGCATGGTCTTTCCCTTTCTGGTCACAGAGGGAAACTGTTCCACTAAACGCTCATAGTGATCTAGGTTTTTCATTTCCGAATGCGCGCTTCTTCAATAAGTCGAGTGGCATTATCTCCTGTTTGTTGCCAAGTTAAACAGCGCACGCTTCCTCCCATTTCACAAACGCCTGAAGCGTTTATTTCAATTACATTTTTTGTGGTATTGTCTCGGATCAACTGGAGTGCGGCGTCATCGTGATCCATATCAAATGTGGGCACGTAGATGTTTTCAAACGTTACCGTTGAGTTTACGTGTACGCCACAGGCAGACTCAAATCCATCCCACGCCAATTGCTGCAGTAAAAGCAGAGAGTCAACAAGTTTCACACTTGAATCAGCGGTATCTATCAAGCCGTAATCGACTGGGATCTCAATAAGGTTCACCCCTGGAAATGTTGCTTTGAGTTCATTTATTACCCCCGTTCTATAATTGGGGTAGGCTGAATAGTCGTTTACAATGAGGGTGTTATCATCGGCCCACATCACCATGCCATCCGCATGACCAAGGACGTCTTCATCGGCTTCGATAACCGAAACTTGAGTCGCGCCTAAAACGGCCTTAAGCTCTTCGCGGGCTTGGTCTCCTGTTATCCGATTGTCTGACTGAAAGCGCGTGGTGGTAATGACACGCCCAGCATAGTTGTCAACAATGTTTCCGCCATCAATGCTTAGATCTGTAGACTCCCATTCTAGAAAACATCGTTCACTAAAATCCACAAAACTTTGTTGCACTTCTTCACTTTCTTCCTGAGTCATTGAAGCCCAAGTGTACTTGAATTTAACTGGGTCTAATGGATTTACCGTGGTGAAGTCGCGCATCCAAATATCAAAGACTTCTTGCGTCAAAAGCACATCGCCCGGTAAGGCATCCTCGTAATATTTTCTGGTTTTCCGATCTACCAAAACCACCACATTGTCGTTTCCGATTATGGCATTTGCATACGCTATCTGAAACTGCACGATATCCTCAAATTTTGATTGATAATAAATATCGTCCACCGATGGTGCAGACAGCACCAACAGCATGCGCGTTTCATCGTCCACATCATTCACATAGTTGACCGGGTCTACGATATGCTTTCGGCAACCGAAGGACAACACACTCAAGAAGACCAATAGAAAACCTAATCTCATTAATTTCAGTTATCACGCGCTCTTAATGCGCGAATTTGAATCCGAAATTTAGCGATTAGATTTGTATATCGATTGAACGACAGATGAAAGATATTTTCATAGAGGATGTGGTGAATTGGCGGCATGAAGGCCTGTCTACAACCGCCATAAAAGCCAAGCTTACCCCGCATGATTTGAGTGATGAAGAAAGACGGATCATAATGATGGAAGCCGAGGAGCTTTTTCTTAAAGAACTCGAACGTCCAGAAAAGGCTCCGCCTCAATCCAAACTGCTTGTAAAGTCTTTGGTTCTCTTTCTGATGCTTGGCATGATGGTTTTGATGTTCTTCGACCATGCATACCTCGGTTTTGGCGGGCTTGTCCTTCTCTGGCTCGCATTGAAAAAGTCGAATATCTTGGGAAAACAAAAGCGTGGACCAAGTGTGTTTGACAAACAATAGGCTCACGTCATTTTCATCTCATATTTAGATAATCTACTTTCGGTAGAGCACAACCATCTATAATGAAAATCACAGAGCTTAAAATCACAAAGTACAAGACAGTTGAGAAGCGCGATGGTGAGGGAAATCTCGTTCGAAGTAAAGTCCCGTATGAAGCATCTCGCCCCATTGCTCTGATGACGGGAGGAAAACGTTTCGCACATTTTTTTGCCGATGGATTCATTCTTAGATCCGTGTTTTGGGCCATGGGTTCAATTTTAGGTGCGGCCCTCACGCTAGAGGAAATGTTGGAGCTCTCATCCAACCTTGGAACCATCACCAGCATTGCATCGATTTCGTTTATCTCTTACCCTGTCTACTATATTATAAGTGAGCATATCTGGCAGCGAACGCCAGGTAAATTTCTGACCAAGTGCCGAGTCATTAACGCCTATGGCGAGAAGCCAGACCTACCTACCAATATTTTGCGAAACCTGATTCGCCTGGTGCCCTTTGAAATCCTTTCTTGCCTGAGTGATCGTGGATGGCACGATCGCTGGTCTGACACATATGTGGTGCCAGATGAGGAATATGACAAACTAAAGAAGTTGCTTGATGAACAGAAAGAATAAGAGTCTAATCATTCTTGGGGTCGTCCTTGTGGTTTTGATTCCGCTTGGATACGCCGCGATCCAAGCGCTGCAAAAAATAGATGCGGAAATGCAAGATCGGTTGGAGGAGGCCACAGAGATGTTAGAGGAAAGACAATCCATGGTGGAAACAATGGTGATCGGGTACCAGTGGGAAAACATGTCCACCCCAAATGAGCTGTGGGCTTTTCATTCGAATACACAGCTCTTCATAAATCAAACCCAGTACGACATTCAAATAGAAAGCGGAACGATCATAATTGTCGATGACGATGTCGTTCGAGTGGGAACGATTAACAACGATTCCAACCTTTCGTTTACCACAATGGGCACGGAACTAAAAAACATGACCGACACGCCAAAGACGATAAAACTTCAGCGCATCGGCCACCTGCAATTATCTGACACTACAGCACATGACTAAAACTGACCTTTTCCGGATCCTGATTAAAGTATTTGGACTCTACTCCATTGTAATAACTGTTTTCTCGGTTATCCCAACAATATTTGGCTACCCCATATATATAGAAGAAGCGCTAGTCTGGGTTCTCGGCTCGGTCTTTATTTCTGCAACCCTATTTATTGCTCTTTTTGTCCTTCTCATTTTCAAGGCAGACATCCTCATAGATTGGCTTGGGCTATCAAAGGGATTTGACTCTGATTCGTTTAGTGCGCCATACTTGAATGACAAGACAATTTTCAAACTGGCCATTTTGATTATTGGGGGCATTACGGTTCTGGATAGTTTCCCCGTGTTTATTGATCAATCACTCACCGCTTTGCAACCCCAAACTGGCATATCCGAAAATATTGACGCGGGCGGTTTTTATTGGGTGTCGACCGCCTTAAAACTGGGCATGGGTCTATATCTCATTTTCAACTTTCAACAAGTGCAGGCGTTTATGATGCGAGGTTCAGCCAAAAAACAAGAATCGGAAACGTAAATAGGAATGCTCACTTTTGGCGCTTCATGGAACTAGACTACATCGATCAGGTTAATTCGTTTGGCGAAAGCTTCGTAAGGCTTTACGGCTTTGACATGGCAGAATCACTTTTGCTGACCCAGACTATTGTGGATTGGCTTAACAGCGCCGAACCAAAATTGAACCTCGGTCAACTCGAATTTATTACCCCTAGAAATTGCAATCTAGTTCTTTGCAAGGCCGAGGAAAATGACGGCATTTTGTCGCAGGACGCAACGACGTTTTATTGCCTGCTTAATGCCGATGGATACCAGGATCTCCTGAAAGCTCTTGCTCCCTTTTCTACCAAGGAAACCAAGGGTTATGCCTACTTATACGACATCGACAATCCGATTGACTTGCTCTACTCTCCTGCCGGAACCTGGTAGATTGAATATCCTTTGTTTCGCGTAATTTTAGAGCAAACCGCTTAGGATGGATCAGGTGCTCTGCCTTTCAAATCATGTCTTTCTTGTGCACGTCGTTGCAACCATATTTATGTGCGGACTGTGTTGGTTTGTTCAAGTTGTGCACTACCCCCTCTTCCGAGAAATATCGTTTTCCGATCTATCAAACTACGAGCGAAAAAACCTACTCCGAACGAGTGTGGTTGCTATACCCGTAATGGTGGTTGAGATGCTCTCTGGACTGATCTATCTCTATTGCGACCTGGATCCACTTTTCGCACTCAACATGGGACTTTTTGTCATTATTGGTATCAGCACCTTGGTCTTTCAGGCGCCGATTCATCTTCAAATATCGCGGAGCCCAACTCCAGAGCGTATTGAGAAATTGATTCAAACCAATTGGATTCGAACCATTGCCTGGACCATTCGCGTCGCAATTCTGTTCATTATGCTTATTGACTGAGATGACATCAACCGAAATAATAACTCGCCTAAACGCACTCAAAGACCCAGAGAAAGTCATCTTCAAACAGAAAAAATTTGGGGTTGTCGCCAATAATTCGCTCGGAGTTTACCACAAAGACTTGAAGGCTCTAGCCAAGGAAATCGGTATGAATAGCGCCCTGGCAATCGAGCTTTTCGACACCGGTATTTACGAAGGCCGCTTGATGTGCAGCAAACTGTGTCGTCCAAAAGAATTAACCTTCGATCTGGTTGAGAAATGGACGGCCACATTTGAGAATTGGGAAATATGCGATTCGTTTAGCATGGGCGTTTATGCACGAAGTCCGCTCGCCGTTTCCATGATAGAACAATACAAAAACGACGAATCGGAGTTTGAGCGGAGGGCTGCTTTTGCCACCATGGCTGGTTATTGCATGGCTGATAAAAAGGCCTCGAATGACGTGTATGAGCAGTTTCTTCCCTGGCTTCTCCATGCAGCTACCGACGATCGTATCTACGTTAAGAAAGCCGTTAATTGGGCTCTGAGAAGCATCGGGAAACGAAATCGAGACTTGAACAAATTAGCGATTGACACCGCGAAAAAAATGCTGGAAATGGATAGCAAGTCAGCAATTTGGATTGCCAAGGATGCAATCAAAGAACTTGCAGGCGAATCGGTCAATGTGCTCGACTATCCAAGGTCGATCTACAGACCGTAGATCCATTGGACATGCATAAAATCGGTCTTAATCGCGGATGAGCAGAAGGTATCTGAGTCCAACACGCACCTCCGGTAAGGCAATGAATTGACTTTCCTTTAAACCAGGTTTAATGGGTGAATCATCGGGGTATGTTCGATCGATAATTCCGAAATTTGGTCCAAAGGCGAGGTCTGCATACAAGTTGGATGGCAGCTTGATATTGGCACCTACTAAAAAGTCGACGAAGTGCCATTCCGTTTTGTAATAAGACAGGCTTGGATCATCAAAAATTTGCTGCTTGTAGGGGAATTTCAGATCCGTTCCGGTGGCCACATGAAAGCGAAGTCGCTGAAAGTCGCTCCCGAAGTAGAACAGATTCTTGTTTTGGCGGAAGTAGTACTTGTAGCCCACTAAAAATCCGTAGACCTCCTCCTCTATTCGGCCCTTCTTCAACACGCCCCCATTCAATGCAAAACGATTCCACTTCACCGATGCCACAGCGTTGGTCCCCATAACAAAGCGTTGACCGGCCTCTACTGAAAACGACAAACTATCGTGATCTATCCTGTTCCATCGCTTGAAGTGATGCTGTGAAATCGCGGCACAGGCGAATGTTACGAATAGAATAGTTAGGGGTATGCGCATGGTTTACCCCGTTAATACGCCAGAAATGGAATATTATTTCTTCAGCCGTGCAGCAATCTGCTTGGCGCTCTCCATTTTCTTCAGCTCCTTTTCCAACTCTTTTGTATCGGTGCCCACTAATTCGCTGGTCTTATTCTGAAGCAAGAGAATCTCCGTCAAGTCAGATTCGTACAACTCCAACTCTAGAATTGTAATTGGCTCAATCAAATTATTACTCAAATTGCTGCGCACTCGACTGTGGTCTCCACGGATGTTTTTATACTGCGCTTTGTATGCAATATCATACGCCTCGAAAAGATGCTTTTGCTTTTTCTGAAACGCCTCGTTGCTGGTCAGCTTTTTCTGCTCTGTCTCCAACACGTCGGCCTTGTTTGCCACCGACTCCAACAACCGATTCTTGGTGTCTCGATCTTTCAACATCTTCTCCACCTTCGGAATTTGACTCTGAGGATAAGCTTCTTCCTTTTTCACTTTAGAAGCCATGCGATATTGCTTCAAGGCCTCCTCGAAATCTTTCGCCTCCAGCGCCTTGTCTGCCGCCTTTATTTTGCGTTTGTAATCCTCCAAAATGCGCTGCTCTTGCAGCCATTCTTTGTGTCCTTTTGGGGTATCCATCCAAAGGACAATTTCACGCTCGCAGTTGAGGTAGTTTGCGTTTCCAAACTCCCCTCTTGGTATCATCATCGTCGGTATAGATGATGCATATTGGTTTCCAACATTTACGGTGCGCGAGTCGTTCCATGCCTTCATCAGTGGAACGATGATCTCGTGGCTCGTCATTTTCTCGACAACGCCATATTTGATTTCGCCTACTACGGCATTCGAATCTGGGTATTGCAGCCCAGCGAAAAAGGCGGTGACCTTTGCTTCTTCGTCAAATCGCGTAATTTCTGCTCCACTAGCCAATTCACGTTTTACTCTGAAAGCAAGCACACCATGTTGATAGCGCATGAGGTCTTCAAACTCTACATCGTTCATGTCTGTATACACCATCTTCCATTCTCCGTCTAGCTTGCTTTTGTCATCAAACGAACCAGTTACAGTCAGTTTCTTATACACGCCAACCGGCTCCACAGGCTCGTATGTGTAGCTAAACTTGTTTCGGAATTTGTTCTTGTAAAACGAAGCACTAACTACTTTGATGTCGGTTTCACCAACCGTAATTCTATGTGTCCATAAGCCCGATTTCTTTCCATCCTTAAATGGACCGGTGACGGTTTCGTTGCTCTCATTGTCCATGCCCTTTATTCCTGCTACCCACGAGGCGTTTTTCTTATCGTCTTTGTAAATGCCCGTCATTTTCACGGCACATTCACCGCGACCTGCAACGGTGAGCGTGTCAGAATAGCTAAACATACCTGAGATCAATCGCTGAAGCTTGTCATTCTCGGTGTAGGTGTATTCAGCTACACCAGTGCCATAGGCGCCTTTATATGTCTGCGGTTCTTGAGCATGCAGCGTGAGTGAAGCAACGGCGGTAATCGTAAGCAGGTATATCTTCTTCATAATTCAATAATAATTCATCCCTAGACGCGCGTTCCCTTCAATGCTTGAAAGAATCAAGGGCCAATTGTTGAGATCAGAATTTCACTCTGAGCTGAACCTTGGCCTCTGTGCGTGTTGGGCCGTTGATTGTATTCAAGGCACTTCCGCTTGTTTTCCGATTCGAATAAAAGGTTTGTGCCACCCGAACGGTCAAATCACTCCAGCGTGTGAGGTCGTATTTAACAATCAAATAAGCGCGGCTGCCTCGGTGGTAATACGCAGGGACGCTAAAGCTGTAGAGCACGTCGTGTTCGTAGGCATAAATACGGCTATCGTAGCCATCCGTGTCAAATAAGGCATAACGCACCTTAAACTCATACTTAGCGGGCCACTTTGGTTTAAAGATCACATCTTGATAGACCATGAAACCATTTTGCGCATCGCCTTCCGGCAAATCAACGTGCACGTATTCGAGTCTATTCCGCAACGAAACAACCTTATTCAGGGTGTATTGCCAGTTTAGCCGAAACCAGTGCCGATGCCTCAGACCAATCTCGTCCGTAGGTTGGCCGCCTAAATCAAAACCCTCGTACTTATCCTCAAATCGGTATCGGAAGTAGGAAGAGAAATTTCGTCGCGGTTTAAACTCCAACTGGGCCAAGTATTCTTTTCCCTTGGTGGGTGCTTTCGCCTGAAACCGCATCCATGGAAATGAGAATAGATCGAAATATCCTTTAAACAACCACGACGTTGACAGTTTTGCATTGAGGCCAAAGTAAAACCCGTCTTCGTTTACATTCCTGCTGCTCTCGCTTACGGCATTGCTTCGAGGTGCGTTGTATGTCGGATCGAAATGTCGGTGCAGAATCGAAATATCAAATCGCGGATCAAGACTGATAATAGCGCCATTTAGAAAGGCTGTTCCACCATCGAATCGTTGGCTAAACTCACCAAATGCCAGCACATTGCGAATCATCAATTGGTAGTCAACACCACCAAGAAAAAACGGACTGCCGTTGGGTTCAAACTTCCGGTATAACTGCGTATACGGCGCAGTATTTCCGGAGTAGTTCGTGTAAATTCCTGTGGCGCCAATTTGAAAACGGTCTCGGATATAGCGCACATGGCCTCCTGTGTTTAGCTCCCAGATCGCATCCTTATCCAAGAGTTCACCTGGCGTTCGGTGATAACCGCTCGTTTGAAATGAACTAAACTCGGAAACAAGGAAGTCCTCGCCGTCCGTAGTATCAAGGGTTGTAATATTCGCATCTACGCGTTTGTTGCTAAAAAATGTAGTCACCTCAAACGAACCAAGCTTTAGTGTGGTTGCAGCGCCGCGCATAAAGTTGTTTTCATCGGCGGATGAGTATGGTGTGATCTCCCGTGCTGAGCGCTTTATGCCGGTAATGTCTGCCGACTTTCCAAAAGCCAATCCTGTCCAATACGTCAACCCCTGGCCTATTTGCACTTGGTAGTCTCCGATTACCGCGTGCTTCACGATCCCATAATTTCCAAAATAGGCGTGGGCACCGTAATAGTCGAATCCTTTTGGATTGGTGGATCCGCCAAATTGCTCGCCGGCATCTTTCTCGGCGGTGACTCCAATGCTGATGTTGTTCAAATAGCGAAATCGATATCGGGTTAAGATGCGCGCCGGATCACCAAAGTATCGACTGTTGGGACTGGCAAGCAGCAGCGAATCGGATATGGGTGCGTAGCCATCCATTTCTTCGATCACACGCTGATAGCGCACAAATGCCTCGTGTTTTCCTTCCTCCTTAATCGACTTCCAGTTGAGTGCTGGTCTACTGCCCGCCTCGCCCACTTTGACGAATGGCCGCAATGCGGCAATGGTTTGCCTATCGAATCCGTCGATGCCTTGCAGCTCGTAAATCGCTTTTAGTTTACCCGTTGTTTGGATGTGTTGGAGCAATGCTTCGACCTGAAAGGCGTTCAGCAAAATGATCCGCTGCAAGTCTTCTCGTGTGGCTCTATTCAGGTTTAAAGGGCGATTGTAGTAATAGTCTAAATCTTCTAGGAAGGTGGTGAAATCAAGATCCTCGGCTTCGAGGTTCTCACTTACAAGTTCAATGATTTGGTCTATGGCGCCTTCGCGGTCATCGTCGGGTCGTTGTTGTGTCCAGCCCATTGAACTCAGGCAGAGCAGCACAATCAATGACGCGGCAATCTTCATTTCTTAGATCTCTTGCCAAAGGCGTATTGAACGGAAAGCGCCGAGCTATATCCCAAGTTTTGATTCCATGATGCACCCACATCTGCCTTCAAGGCTTTCCAGGCGTACCCCACACCAAAGGCAAAATTGCTTTGAGCCGTGGCGAATCCAATTCTCAGAAAAATAGGCTCCGCTGGCCGATACTCGATGCCCGATTTAATGTTGAGCGGCAGGTCTGTGTCCTTGTCAAGTTCGATACTCAGGTTGACAATCTCGGAGAAGAAATACTGTCCACCAAGTCGCAGGCTGGTCGGTATCCGCTCATCGTCAAAATCGGCCAATCGTGATCGTGTGGGATTGTACAGATGGGCGCCAATTCGGATTTTATCTGTGGGCATTACCAGCAGGCCAATTTCTGCAACGAGGGTTGATCGACTGCCATAGACATCGCCAATTCTGGCTTGTACATAGTTGAGTTGCGCACCAAGGCTCACGTAGTCGCTTAATTTTCTGGCGTAGCTGAGTCCAATGCGGTTGTCAGCGTAGCCGGCATATCCGTATGAGTGCCCAACAAGACCAACGGTAGCTTGCCCCAAAGGCATGGCAACGGCCAGGGATTTTAGACCTGCTTCGGGTAAAAAGAATCGGTTTTCATATCCGATAGCGAAGGCGTATTGATTGAGCAGACCGAGTGCACCGGGGTTATTTGTGGTGGCCCAAACATCGGTGTGCGTCACGGTGGCTCCGCCAAGCGCCATGGATCGCGCACCTTGGGTTTCGTTGCCTCCACTGGCCCAGCTAGCGACGGACCACATAAACAATACGCTAAAAAGTGCCCAATGCTTCATGAGTGGCTAAAGTATATCGCCTCAGCGAGACGAGATAATGCTTCGCTTCTTTTTTATCTTCATTCTTTGAACAACGACGTGGCCACAGAACCTATACTCGATATTGACATAGACGATGATCTGAAGCCGAAGGAGAAAAAGCGCTTTGTTCTTTTGTCTTCGGCCCTATTTCTTGTGCTTTTCCACAGCTGCAACACAGGCACACAAACTGAATCTCAAGCTAGCGAAAACGAGATTTCAAAAACTATGCAAGAAGGTTTCGAAATAGTCACTCAAAACTGTGTTTCTTGCCATTCCCCGAACGCCACCCAGGAGGCACGCTTGGCTCCCCCACTCTTGGCTGTAAAAAAGCATTACTCAGAAAAACATGATACCGAAGAAGCATTTGTAGGTGCTATGCGATCCTTCTTGACCAAGCCTACTGCCGAGTCTTCTGAAATGCCAAATGCTGTCGAGAAGTTTGGATTGATGCCAAACCTAGGTTACACCAAAGAGCAACTTTCTGCGGTAGCCGCCTACATCTACAATACGGATCTTGAAAAACCCGGCTGGAATAAGGAGTACTCGAATAAAGACAAGCAAAACACCCTGGGTAGTGAAGAAGACTACTTGAAAGAAGGACAAAGATTGGCCATGGCCACTAAATCAGTCCTGGGCAAGAACTTGTTAAGTTCAATTCAACATAAAGGTCCAGAAGGAGCTTTGGTCTTTTGCAACGAACGCGCAATTCCATTGACAGACAGTATGGCGCAGGAACTAGAAGCCTCTATTAAGCGCGTCTCTGACAAAAACAGAAACCCGGGTAATTTGGCCAATGAAGAAGAGCTCGCCTACATCAAGAAGGCGAAGTTAGCATTAACGAATACGGGAAGTATTGAACCCCACATTTCTGAAAAAGGCGATCGAATGATTGGATACTATCCAATTTTGACCAACGCTATGTGTTTGAAATGCCATGGTAGCACAGAATCTGATATTGACTTAAACACACTTTCCGCCATCAATGCACGATATCCAAACGATAATGCTACGGGTTATAAATCCAACGAACTTCGAGGGATTTGGGTGATCGAAATGAAGAAGTAATACTCTACACACCCTTCTACCCCTTGTGATTTGCCGTCAAGAGGACGTGGGTTTATCGAATTTCGGTTTAAAAACCATTCGTTTCTTAGCCAGAACCGCTATGTCCCCGGGTCGTTAGAAACGAATCTCTATCTTTCAGTTCTCATTTTCAACACCATGACCATTGTGTTTCGATCGCACTTTTATTCTCGAACCTAAACCCTTCGCCTTGCCACGAAAAACGCCAATCGCCCTGCTCCTACTCTGCACATTTCACCTCGCGGGTTTCACCCAAAATTTTGAGATTTCCCCACCCCCAAAATGGGTTATTGAAGTAGATCCAAATCCCGACTCCGAAGTTTCTAAATATGATGTCAATGGCGGCTTCTACAATGCCCTGATCGACTATCAATCAAACTTTGAGACAGAGGAAGAGTTTACACACCAATCCTTAAACATTGTCACGGCCGCTGGCATCACAAGCGCATCCGAAATCTATATTACCTACGATTCCAGTTTTCAGTCGCTTAACTTCCACTACCTCCACATTTGGAGAAACGGAAAGATGCTGGACCGCACCGCCGACCTATCCTTCGAATTCCTGACCAACGAACAAAACCTAGGAATTGGCATTTACACAGGGGCGCTTACGGCCTACGAAATCCTCAAAGACATTCGGCGCGATGATGTCATCGAATATGCCTATACGATCAAAGGCAGCAATCCGCTTTATGAAGGAAATAACTATGAATTCCTATACCTCGATGCTTCCAATCCCATCGATCGATTTCACATCCGAATCATACACGCAGATAAAGAGAAACACACCATAGAATGCCGAAACTGCGGCGATCTGAAACTAGACAAGGACGTGAAGGACGGCATGCGCATCTACTCTTTTGATGAGTCGAACATTGAAGCAATTGATGTGGAAGAATCACAGCCAAGCTGGCATATTCCTTTTCGACACATACTGAGCACCCAAGCGGCGTCTTGGACAGAAATCAACGACTGGGGATTGGAGATTTTCAAAGTTGACGGAGCACAAGAAGAGCTCGATAATGTATTCGAAGAAGTGCTCACAGGGTCTGAGACGGAAGTGGAAAAAATAAGTGCCTTGTTAGATTTCACTCAAAACGACATTCGCTATATGGGCGTGGAAACTGGTATGGGAAGCATCCGACCATTCATGCCCAACCAAGTCATCAAACAACGATTTGGCGATTGCAAAGATAAGACGCTCCTATTTGTTGAGCTCATGCATAAAATGGGAGTAAAGACGGTATATCCTGCACTTGTCAATACCGCAATGACACATTCCCTCATCAACATGCTTCCCGGAAGGCAAATTTTTGACCACGTGGTTGTATGCATGGACTACAAGGGAAAACGATACTGGATCGACCCAACGATTTCGCAGCAGGGAGGTGATTTCATGCACCGCAGCATGGTCGACTATGGTTACGCGCTCATTGTAAAAGAGGGGAACAACAGGCTCGCCAAAATGTCGATCGAAGACGATTATAGCCGCATGGAAATAACCGAGGAATATGTGATTTCAAACTTCGAAGATCCTGCGGAATTAACCGTAACCAGTAAACTACATGGACTTAATGCCGATCAATTTAGAATGATCATTGAATACTATTCGGTAAAAGAAGCGTCGGACGAACTGCGCATGATTTACGCCAATTTATACCCAAACATTCTGGAGCGCGCTAAGCTTAAAGTGAAAGACGACATGGTTGAAAACGTGATCACACTGACGGAGTCGTATACCATACCCGATCATTGGAGAGAAGAGGAAGGTTACCTGATGAAGTTGCAATACTTCCAATACGAACCCATTGCACTGTATGAATATGTGAGCCCCATTGCGTGTGAAATAAAGAAGCAACCTGTAGAGGTTCCGTATCCTTCCTATTTCAAGCAGCACACCATTTTACACTTGCCAGAAGAAATCGGAATCAACGTGCAGGATCAACACGTAGACAACGTTGCTTTTAAATACGACAAGACCGCCGTTTCAGAATCACCGAAGCATATCGAGCTCAACTATTTTTATCAAACCAAGACCCGGGAAATTGAGGCGGAAGCCTTCATTCAAGTCTGTAAAGACATGAACACCATGACACAAGATTTGCCCATTAAAATCAGCTATCCACTTAAGTAGATGAAGCTCCACAATCTGTGCCTCGCGGTTCTGGTTTTGCTCGTGTCGTGCAACGAAGAAACCCAGACGATTACTGCCGAGCAATCGGAACTCTTTATGGGCAGCTGGATCCAACTAACTGAATCGCCAGACGGCCACATCATATTTAACCCGTGTGATGCCGAAAACCAATCGATTGAAGTAGCAAAGAATGACGGGGAATGGCTTTTCACATATAAAGAGGGCCATGAAATGTCCATTGACACAATTGTGGGAGTCTTGCCTTTAAAGAACGGCCACCAGATTCTAATGAAGCCCGGTTGGTCCAGCGACACAATCTCAGCTTTTGCGGAGATGACATCCGATAAAACCATCGACTTTACGTGGAATACCGATGGTGAGATGGGAACCCTTCATTTTGTAAAAGAAACTTGGTCAGAAGACTATCCAGTTGTTGATCAACCATGTGTCGAATGCTGGGGCGTGGAAGGGTGCGATCCAGCCGAGAAAGACTCCAATAGACTGTACTCCATCCATGTCTATCCATACGACGGATCGGGCACAAACGCGGCATCCACATACGACACCGTCGCCGACTTCGACTTCATTGAAGCCAATCAATATCGGATCCTGCACTACAACTACACCACGTACGAAATTCGATTAGAGACCGACACCTTTTTGATGCTGATACTTGGTTCAAACACCATAAGCCTCAGTAAATCGGCCTTTGTGCCAGAAGCACATGCCCTCACATATATCGATGACGAATCAGGGTATCTTTTCGGTATTGACGATCAAGAATTTTACGGAACCGATGCGGGAAATCCACGGTTTGAATTGTCAAACATCTTAATCGAAACGCCAAACCCCATCACATTTCCAAAAGCACAATATGACGACTTGTATGAACCAAACCTCTCTGGCAGGAGTGTAAAGGCCTATGAAACGGACGGTGGTGAGCTCATCTTGACGATGGGCAACAGCGACGGCGCTGGCGGGTATTTTGTCACATGGATTATCCGTGGCGATGTGATTGAACGTTTTGTTCAGAGCGGCATTTAATCGTGCATTGATCTACCAAGGCTGGGCGTTTCAATTCAAACTAATCTCAGAATTTACCCTCGTAATCTGTTTCGGAAGCTACATTTGCGAGGCAAAAAAGTAACTATGGCATCAACTTCAGACTTTAAAAATGGAATGACCTTCCATTTCAACAACGACCTATACTCCATCGTAGAATTCCTTCATGTGAAGCCCGGAAAAGGGCCTGCTTTTGTGAGAACGAAGTTGAAAAGCATTACTACGGGTAAAGTATTAGAAAACACGTTCCCTTCGGGATCGAAGGTTGAAGAAGTGCGCATTGAGAGAAGACCGTATCAGTTTTTATACAAGGATGATCAAGGGTATCATTTCATGCATATCGAGACCTACGAGCAAATCTTCGTTCAAGAAGAAACCATCAACGGCGCACCATTTTTAAAGGATGGCCAGAACTGCGAAATTGTATTTCATGCTGAAGAAGAACGCGCACTATTCTGTGATCTTCCTCCACGTGTGGAACTCGAAATCACATACACTGAACCCGGAATAAAAGGTGATACGGCAACGAATACTATGAAACCAGCCAAGCTCGAGACGGGTGCTGAAATTCGTGTTCCGCTTTTCATCAACGAAGGCGACCGCATCAAAGTTGACACGCGTGACGGATCTTATTCTGAGCGGGTAAAATGAAACTAGCGCGTCCCTATCAATTAGCGGAGTTAGCCGAAATCTTGGGATGTGAATATGTGGGAGACGCATCCACAGAAGCCACTGGCATCAACGAAGTGCACGTGGTTGAAGACCATGACATTGCCTTCGTGGATCATCCAAAATATTACGACGCCACACTTACCTCAGCGGCGAGCATTGTCATCATCGATCAAAAGGTCGATTGTCCAGAGGGTAAAGCCTTGTTGATTCATCCAGAACCGTTTACGGCATTCAACACCCTGATCTTAGCCTTCACTAAGCGTAAAATGGTAGACGAACGCATCGCAACAGATGCCGTGATTGGTAACAACGTTTTCATTCACCCAACCGCTTCCATTGGATCAGGAACTATGGTTGGAGATAATTCCATTATCCATGCAAACGCCTCTGTGGGCGATCAATGTGTGATAGGAAAAGATGTCATTCTGCATCCTAACACCACTATCGGCGGGGATGCATTTTACTACAAGTCGCGTCCCGAGAGATTTGAAAAACTGATCAGTTGCGGTCGAGTGATCATAGAAGATGGCGTGGAGATTGGCGCTGGATGTACGATTGACCGTGGCGTGACAGGTGACACTGTCATCGGCGAGGGAACGAAGTTTGACAACATGGTGCACATTGGGCACGACACAAAAGTTGGTAAGCGCTGTCTATTTGCCGCGCAGGTTGGCATAGCAGGCTGTGTCAACATCGAAGATCACGTAACCATCTGGGGGCAGGCTGGCGTAATCGCAAATGTCACCATAGGATCACGTGCAGTTATCATGGCCCAGGCTGGAGTCGGCAAATCGCTGGAAGGTGGAAAAACCTACTTCGGTAGTCCAGCAGGCGAGGCACGAAAAAAACTGCGCGAACTTGCCACACTTGCACGAATTAGCAAGTAATCGATGGGAAAAGGATATTTTCGATTCTAGGAAATTGGATGTCAAGATTAGCAGCGAACGATAGCAGATTGAAGGTCAGTGAGTTTAAGCTCACGACGTTGTTGGAAATGACAAACGCCATTAACAACAACCTGCCCGAGGACGAGCTATTTATTCTCTTTCAGTACATCCTTGAACACCAATTAAACATTGGGAAAGCACTTATTTTCTCAAAACAATCTGGCGAATGGAAGCATGCGCTTTCATATGGTGTAAGCGATGATGAGTTGAGCATCGATGTGGAAGTTGACTTGCAAGATATTCATGACATTACTGTCATGGAAATGATGGGTCGACATCAATCAAAGAGCTTTGATGTGGTCATCCCCGTTTTCCACCAAAAGAACATTATCGCCCATTTGCTTTTGGGAGACATTGACGAACAGGAGTTGAAGGCCAGTCCAATTATTAAGCACCTTCCGTTCATTCAAACCTTGGCCAACATTACTGCGGTAGCGGTTGAGAATAAGAGCCTGACCCGAGAAAACCTGCAGCAAGAAGTATTGAATCGTGAATTGGAAATGGCAAGTGAAATGCAGGGAATGCTGCTTCCAAATGCCCTGCCGAACGACGACAAGCTGCAAGTTGCTGCCACGTATTTACCGCACCAAGAAGTAGGCGGAGATTTTTACGACGTCATTAAAGTAGCGCAAGACGAGTACTTTATTTGCATGGCAGATGTGAGCGGAAAGGGTATTTCAGCTGCGATACTCATGGCCAGTTTTCAAGCCAGCCTTCGAGGAGGTGTGCAGCAAGGAAGAGGCCTAAAGGACATTCTAATCGACCTCAACAATAGTGTTTGGGCCAATGCGCAAGGAGAGCGATTCATTACGGTCTTCCTCGCCAACTACAACACAACCACTAAAATGCTGAAGTATATAAACTCAGCACATCCGCCACCCATTCTTGGTCAAGGCGGCGAGTTTATTAAGTTGGTAGACGGATGCGTGGGCTTGGGAATGTTTGAAGAATTTCCGTTTATAAATGAGGGTGAAGTGCAGCTTGTTTCTGACTCGATTCTTATTGCATATACGGATGGCCTTAACGAGACGGAGGATGATCTTGGGATTCCATTTGATGAGCAACATCTTGAGCAGCTGATATCAAATGCCGACTTCGGGTCAATGAGTGGTTTGAATATTCGGATTATGGAGGCGCTAGACGCGCATCGAGGCGATCAAGCCTATCAAGACGACATCGCTTTAGTAAGCTGTCGATTCATCTGATTTATCCTTGTGGTAAAGTTCGATGGCGACCAGTATCGCAAGAAATCCCCAGAACGGCACATTCGCTTTATCTAGATCGAGATAGTTGTTTAGTACGCCATGAATCAGATAGCTAGACCACCCCAAAAAGACACCCATTAGGATGAGTTTCAATTCGCGATTCACCAGCTTTAAGTACAGGGTGACAAACTTGAATATCGCTGCTATTATGACCCCAAGAAAAGTCAGCAATCCGAATATTCCCATCTCGGCCAGCGGCCCAAAGTATTCGCTGTGGGCATTTCCCAAATCGCCAAAGTTGGTACTGATAATGGTAAGTTGTGATGAATGCTGATACGATGCATATCTAAATTTGTACGTTCCCGGACCAAAGCCCATCAGGGGTTTCTCTTCAAACATCCGCAGTGCCGCACTCCAACGATTTATTCGCTCTAGGTTACTGGCATCGGTGGCGACATTGGAAATGGAGTTTACGTGCTCCGCTAGATCGTCAGATGAGTCTTGCCTATTCTGCTCGAGCTTCATCATGATTTGTTCTTCGAAGGCAAAGTAGCCACCAACACAGGCAACGGCCACCAGCGCCAACACCCAAAGGCGGACACGCAACATTATCACGGCCATAATTCCAAGTGAACCAACCAAGCTTACCCATGCGGCTCTGGTGTATGAGAATATGAGCGCCGCGGTTAGCACAAGCATGATGACGGTTACAACAACCTTGGTTGTGGGAGTTAAATTCTTACTCCAGAGATATGCCCAAACCACCGGATAAAACATGGCCAAGATGGCACCATAGCTCGTATGATCTTTGAAAAACGGCTGCATAACCCAGTGTGCAGGTTTTGAAGCGAATCCGTGCGTGGCATGAATGGATACGGTATAAATGCCTACCAAAGCAAGCGGCACGATGTAAAACCACAGAAACTTTCGGATGTTGTTTGGGTTGCGAAAGATTTGGGTTGCGACGAAGAAGAATCCGACCACATACCAGAGCCTCGATAGAAAAAACTTAATTGAAACAACCGGTTCTTCGCTCGAAAAGATGGTGATAAACACCCATCCAAGATTCAGTAAAATGGCAATGGCAATGGGATGCATAAGCACCCGACCATCAAACTCCCCATCAAAAAACACCTTGTAAAAGAAGACGAGCATCAAACCAAAAATGAGCGGCTCGGTAGGTAAGGAAAGCCCCAAGCCTCCTGGCAAATCTTCAAACGCGACGGAAACAGGAGTAAGAATGGTTATGAGCATAAACAACCAATCCAAACGAAATAGAGCGAGGCCTATGATGCCTAGAGCAACAGGAAGCGCAAGGATCCAAAACTGTTCAAACCACAACGAAAGGCCGAGCAATCCAATGAACACTCCACCAATCCAGTACACCCATTTATTGATCTCCGCGTGTGTCACTGCGGTTATTCCTTCGTATTGATCTTTCTGAAATTCTCTAATGCGATAACTGCAAGAACTGTGAGCAAGAAGGCAGAAAAGGTGCTAACAAGCACAATCAACCAACGAATCGGATATGCTTTTTTCTCTGCCGGCCATGCCTGGTTCACCACAAACTTTGTAGTTAATGAGCGCGTTGCGTCCGCTTTTGTTTCTTCGTATTTGGCTCTCAGTAACGCAAGCTGCTCACGTTCAAACTCTAGATTTTCGGTAAGCGATCGATAAGCCGAACCGTAGGTTGCGAATATCTCAAGCTTCTTTTCTAGGTCCTTAACAAGTGCTTTGTTGTTCTTAGCCAACGCTTCGTAATAGGCTTTGGTCAACTGCTCCACCTCGACCTCGAAATCAGTAAGTCCCATTCTCCGAATCGCGGTTAGCGAGTCATCCATGGACTTCATGTATTCCTGCATGCTTTTATATTCGTCTTCGATGATTCTCAGTCCGATCCTCGCCCGATCCTGCTGCATTCTTGTCCGCACCGTATCGAGTCGATCAGCGATGTCGTTTGCCATTGCCGCAGCTATGTGCTTGTCATGATCCAACACATCGATCCGGACAGAGTTAAATTCGGTTCTCTTGAAGGTAACATTGTCTTGATATTCCTTTACTGTATTGGTCAAAGCGAAGGAATCGGTCAAGTCGATACTGTAGTGTTCCATCAAATTGTATTTCTCTCGTATATAGCCGCTAATCTCATCTGAATTCAGAATCTGGAGTATTTGCTCGGCTTGTTCTTCTTCTCCAAACGCGTTGATGTCTAACTTCCCCGTAACATCATGGGTCATAAGCGACTTAGAAATGGAGTTTGTAGAGGCTGGAAAGAGAATCACGGTACTCAAGAATTTCTCTTGAATCATAAGCGAGACAATCGCCGAAACGAGCGCTGCTAAGAAAGTGATCGTAATGATTGGTTTTCTGTAACTATAAAGGAAAACGAGCAAGTTCGTTGAATCAAATCCTTTTTGATGTTCCTGATCTGGCATGGTTAGGTTAAGGTTATCGTTTGGCCTTTTTGGCGCGGCAAAGGTAGGGATTAAGCATCTCAGCTCAAGTAAACGGCGATTCCAAAATTTATTGTTCCCTATTCAGCGGGAATTGCTGTTTTAAGGTCGCTTCGTTTTAGTGCAATGAGAACGAATGAAACAACTCCTACCATTGATATCCACAAGAGCTGCGCGGTTTCACCTATAACAACTGACTCAACCAGTATTGCTGCTCCAATTACTGCGGCCCAACATAAGATCACCCTCCAAATCCATCCAAATGAGATTGCTGCATGCGATCGGTAAACCGCCACCACTTGAGACAATGCCATCACACCCAAGCTTGAAAAGCTGGCGATGGCTGCGCCTTCTGCACCAAATTGAGGAATCAAAATCAGATTTAGGACCAAATTGATCAAAACTGCGATTGCAGCGATTCCATTGAGCAAATTGAGTTTACCCGCGGCAGTAACAAACGTTCCAAATATGTACCCAATACAGATAAAAAGGAATGACCCCATTAACCATTCAAATGCCTGAGCGGATTTTGTGATTTCTTGATCATACAATAGCGCCATGAACCAATCTGCATGGTGCAGACTGATAAGGGCCGCGATTCCGGCCGGTGCTATTAAGAATCGCGCTCCTTGGTTGACCAGAGTTGAAATTTGACCGCCCTCTTTCTTCATTATTAGCCTTGAGAAAATAGGCAATAGCATCCCAGCGTATAAAAATGCAAAGCTGTTGCCAGCATCAATTATCCGATAGGCTTGAGCATAGATTCCTGCTTCCTTAAGTCCATCGACCGCGAGTCGTTCAATCATAATTCCATCTAGTCGACTATATGCCGTCATGAGCAATATTAAGAGCGCGAATGGCCAGGTTTGCCTGACCATTTCCCGGGCGCTGCTCAGCTTAAGGTTCAGTGTTGGAAACCTTGATTCTTTGGGCGTCATCAGTAGCGCAAACGATATGGCGATGACATATGCCAGGGTTTGATAAAGCACGAATGATTCAATCTTGAATGTATCGGCCCCGTACAAAAGCACGTATCCAAGAGATAGAACTAAAAACAATCGATCAATGACCGAAACAACGCTGTCGCGAACAAATAGATGAAGGCCGCTCAAGTTAGCGCGAAGAAGCAGAAGAAAAGCCATCAGCACATGGTTGAGCATCAACCATCCGATGAAGTACCAATACCGCTCTTCAAATCCAAAAAAGAATGCCACAGAAACCGTCACAATCATGTAGATAATCGCGAGTCCAAGTTTCAGTGGCAACAGGGTAGCCATATTTTTCATTCCCACATTGGAATCCTCGGCAACCTTGATTTTTTGAAAGTTGTTGATGCCCATGTCCAACAAGACATTGAACAGAAAAGTGAAATTGAACATGGCGTAGTAAAGGCCATATTCCGCTGGACCAACTTCATTCTGAATTCCGACCTCAATACCAAAAACGTAGACCGGTTTAATCAATAGATTTAAAACCAGAAGAAATAAAAGGTTGGCCGAAAAATTTTTTTTCATTTCTGTCGTTTGCTAACTACCTATGTCGCATGGGGCAAAGTTCGCCCTATTTCTAAACCGTACAACATGAAATCACTGCTCACTATTTGCGCCGCAACTCTACTTGCGCTTTCAATAACCAATTGCAAACGATGTACAGCCATTGAAACCGGAAATTGCATCTGCACTTCACAATACGATCCAGTATGTGGCTGCGATAACAAGACGTACTTCAATTCATGTGCTGCGGAGTGTGCCGAAGTTTCGTACGAACCAGGAGAATGTCAATAATTAATATCCATATAGCTCGTAGTCGTTCGAAGGTTACATTCGCGATATGCGCATAGCGGTGAATACACGGCTGTTGATCTCCGATAAGCTTGATGGCATTGGTTGGTTTACACATGAGGTCTTAAAACGTTTGGTTTTAAAACACCCCGAACACGAATTCCTATTTCTGTTTGACCGTTCATTTGACTCTGAGTTTATTTATGCGCCAAACGTCTCTGCACGGATTTTATTTCCGCAGGCGCGACACCCACTTTTATATCGCATGTATTTTGAATACAGCGTTCCAAAGGCCTTAAAACAATGGAAGGCCGATTTGTTTTTCTCTCCAGATGGATTTCTAAGTCTGAGAACTCGAGTGCCTCAAATTCCAGTTATTCACGATATTAATTTTGAGCATCGTCCTGAAGATTTGCCCAAGGCGTATGCGAGCTATTACCGAAACTACTTCCCTCAATTTGCCAAAAAGGCGAAACGCATAATCACCGTTTCAGATTATTCTGCAAATGACATTTCTGAAACGTACGGGATAGAACGATCCTTGATTGACGTTGCTCCAAATGGGAGAAATGACGCGTATCGACCGCTTGTCGACGATGAAAAGGTGAACACACGAAATAAGCACTCGATGGGGCTGACATACTTCGTCTTCATTGGGAACTTTTCATTTAGGAAAAACATTCACGGGATCATTGAAGCGTATGATCAGTATCGACAAGCCGGAGGAACATCAAACTTACTTTTGGTTGGAAATCCTCTTTGGACATACCCAGAAATGGACGCGGCATTGTCGAATTCGAATTTTGCGGATCAAATAATCTTAACTGGTCATCTTGCAATTGAAGAGCTCACATTGGTGCTTGGTGCTGCGCAAGCCCTGATTTTCCCATCCTATTTCGAGGGCTTTGGAATACCGATAGTCGAGGCCTTTGCTGCTGGCACTCCCGTTATTTGTAGCGACCAAACTTCACTTCCAGAAGTAGCTGGAGATGCGGCGCTCTACTCCACACCTGAGAATCATGCGCTCATTGCGGAGCATATGATGACGATTGAAAAAAATAATTCGATCCGCGAATCCCTTACGCGACAAGGGCTTGAAAGGGTGATGGATTATTCTTGGGACCGGACAGCGAACAAAATCGATCAAGCACTGTTTCAATAGCAGTTAGACGTTTAATAGGGTTAGATTCTCGAACTATATGATAGTGGTGGTTGATTGTATGCGCTTAATTCGATGTCAAATCGAAGAGGGCGCATACTTCTTTTAGCGAAACTCTACGTAACCTTCCACCTCAAATCGATTGTCCTTAGCGGCAGTCAACGACTCCACCGCTCCAATATAGAGCCAGCCCAAGTGCAAATCGTCTTCATTCAATTTCAACTCAGATCTAATCTTTGGAGAATTCGTGCTCGCACCGGTACTCCAATACCCGCCTAAACCCATGCTGGATGCATGCAGTGCGATATTCTGAACCGCACATGCGACGGCACAAATCTCTTCATTTGGCGGCACACGTTTCTCCACATCCCGTTTCATTATAATGGCAATTACCGCTGCGCTCCTATCAGCGTTCAAATGCATTTTTGCGCACTTGGCCACCGTTTGTTCCGATTCGCCTTTTTGATTGATGAGGATTTCACTTTGAAGTTTTGCCAACTCGAGTCGGCTCTCATTCATGTATACATGGAACCTCCAGGGTTGAGTCAACTTATGCGTCGGTGCCCATCGAGCCACCTCAAGCAATCGAAGTATTTCCTCCCTAGAAACCTCCCCATTTTTAAACATTTTCGGGTAGACAGACCTTCGGGTCTTCATCCAAGCTCGAGATTCGGCAGCAGTTAATTGCATTTGTGATCAATTTTAATAGAACTCATCGTCAAATATGGACAAGTGGTCTAAAAGGAAGATCAATATATAATGAACAACCCAAATCGCCCGTTTCTATATCAAATCTTAACCAAGGTTTTTGGGGTGCTGGCCGGAGATACAGATCGATAGATCTAGTATGCTCCGGTTTTTTTTGATAGGTCTTATTATTGCAGCATGGAATATGCAATTGTCATTTTTGTCGCATTCGGTGCATCGATGCTCACATTTTTCAGCGGTTTTGGGCTTGGCAGCATGCTCACCCCTGCTTTCATCCTATTCTTCCCTCCCGAAATTGCGGTTGCTGCAACGGCAATTGTCCATTTCCTAAACAACCTCTTTAAGCTTGTTCTAATTGGCAAGCACACGGTTTGGCGCATTGCCTTGACATTTGGAATGCCCGCTATTATTGGGGCCTTCATTGGCGCGTATCTACTCGGTTGGATCGCCGGATTAGAAGATGACCAAACGATTCACCTATTTGGAGACATGTCCACAAGTCTGATAAATTTAATAATAGGAGTCCTGATCATCTTCTTCTCCCTTTTCGAGTTGATACCCTTTCTGAAGCGCATTCAATTCAAAGAAAACAAATTGCTACTGGGTGGCCTTATTAGTGGGTTTTTCGGAGGTGTATCTGGCCATCAAGGCGCGCTCCGAAGCGCTTTTTTAATAAAGCTGCCGCTTACAAAAGAACAATTCGTGGCAACTGGGATCGTCATTGCCTGCGTCATCGATACCATACGCATTGGCACCTATGCCGTGAGTTTCGACTTCACCGCAATAGCAGATTCATACATGCTAGTTGTGAGCGCAACGTTGAGCGCATTTATCGGCGCATTTTTCGGTAAACGGCTAATGAAGAAAGTGACCATCGGATTCATGCAAACCCTTGTTGGAGTGCTTATGATTGCAATTGGTGTGTTGCTCATTTTCGGATTTATGGAATAACTCGCCATTCTCTAAATTTACAAACACAATTAAGCTCTGACTGTTACATTTACGAAATGAAACCTGGAGAGTATGTTGTGCTTGGATTTGTGGGATTAATGCTCGCAACCTTTTTTATTCTCTATATCCGGTTTCAGATTAAGCGCATCAAGCGAAATCGAGCTAAAAAAAATGAAAACTGAACAGATGCATCCATTCCATTCAAACCTGAAATTGAAAAGTAGCGGCCGTTTTCTTTTGCTTTCATTGTTGGTTTTGCTTTCCACATCTTGTGGGGAGAATAAACAAGCTTCTGGCGATTGCAACTATGAAATTACCGAAACGCTTGCAGAGGTTATTGACCTCCGCCCACACTCAGATGGCGATGGTAGAATTGCCATTTACCTGGATTTCAAAGCGAGCATTTTGGCGCTAGAAGATCAAGAACTTGGCGATCTGAAGGATATTAGAATTGATCATGAGTTTTTGACTAGAAACAACATCCAACTCAACACCAAGTACGAGGTGACTGTAAGCGAATTGATAAAAGGCGACTGTAAGACCAAGCTCACCGTTGCTTTTGATCACGGGTTTGAGTAAATGTTTTATGCATTGACTTTCTTTGCGCTAAAGTGGAACTAAACCAAATCATTTCAGGCATACGTTCTGGCGATAAACTCGCCTTATCCAAGGGGATAACATTAGTCGAGAGCCAGAAGCTCGAGGACAGATATCTTTCGCATCAGTTAATCCACGCCCTTTACACCCATCGAAAGAAATCGATCCGACTTGGAATCACGGGTATTCCGGGAGTTGGCAAAAGCACATTCATTGAAAACCTTGGAATTCACATCGTAGAATCGGGATTAAAAGTGGCGGTTTTGGCCATAGATCCAAGCAGCTCGCGTGGATCTGGTAGCATATTAGGTGATAAGACCCGGATGGAAGACCTGATCAGAAATGAAAATGCATTCATTCGACCGAGTCCGACTAGCGGCAACTTAGGTGGCGTTGCATCTCGAACCAGAGAAACAATGTTGCTCTGTGAGGCGGCAGGTTACGACGTAGTGATTATTGAAACCGTCGGTGTTGGACAAAGTGAGACGGAAGTAATTAACGTTACGGACACCTTCATGATGCTCGCCATGCCTGGAACGGGAGATGAACTTCAAGGAATTAAAAGAGGCATCATGGAGTCTGCAGACATCATTGTTGTTAATAAAGCCGATGGTCCAAACGTTGCGAATGCAGCGAAAGCAAAAAAGCAAATCGAGATTGCCCTACACCTTTTTCCCAGCGCCATCTCGGGCTGGGGCCCAAAGGTTCTTGTTGCATCAGGAATTCAAAATGAAGGGGTGAAAGAGAGTTGGGAAGCTGTAATGGACAGAGATCGAACGATTAGTGAATCTGGTTGGATGGAAGAGAACCGAAAGTCTCAGCAGTTCAGGGCTTTTCAGAACCTAGCAGAACAAGCAGCATTGCAACGATTTCTTCAGCAAGTGGATGACAAAGTAAATCTCGAAGAAATTCGATTAGAAATTGAGAATGCCGAATCAAACGAGTTTGAGGCCGTACTTAAACTGCTCGATTCGCTTTAGGTTCGGCGCTCTTTAGGCTTCTCCTGAATTCCGCCTTTAGGATTTTCGCAGCCATTTCTGTAGGCGATTTTTCCAATTTCTCCATCGTGCTTAAAATATTGGAACTAAAGTCTAAGCTCGTTCCAGTCGCATCCGTTTTTTCTGCGGCAAAAGTCAAAATCTTCATACTCTCTTCTCGAGCCGTACAAACTGCCACCCATGCCTCATTACTTATGTATAGCTGCTGCGCAAGGTTGTGGTCAAATTCATCGCGCACCAATTTCAATATTTCGGCTTGCATTATACGTGCACTCATTCCCGGTTTATTTACTCGAAAGACCAATCGTTCAGGGTGAATCCGCTCTAAAAAGAGAATTAATCTTTCATAGGCTTGCATCTGAATGGGCAAAAACTGCTTCATTTTTTCTTGGTGCAATGCGCGTTCAAGATCTCCGCGTTTCGAATCGAAGTATTTCATCACAATCAAATAAATAACGGCAAGCACCGCGGCAACTGCAATTAAGAAGGCGAATGCTTCGATTATTGTTTCAGCTAATTCCATGATGCAAGTTTAACGGTTCAAGAAACATAGCAGCGGAATTATAAATCATAAAAGTAAGCGAGCGGCCGAATCGATAGACTTATCAAGGGGCCATGCATTTCATTAGATTTGCAGCCTAATTGAGCGTATGACGACATTATCCGATCGGATCGAAAATTTGGCGGAATCTGCCACTATTGCGATGTCGCAACGTAGTCGCGACTTGAAAAATAAAGGTGTTGATGTAATCAACTTAAGCCTTGGTGAGCCAGACTTTAACACCCCCGACTTCATTAAAGAAGCCGCGAAAAAGGCAATTGACGAAAACTACACACACTATACTCCTGTCCCGGGCTATCTGGAAGTGCGTGAGGCCATAGCCCAAAAGCTACGGCGAGACAATGGATTGAGCTACAAACCAACCCAAATTGTGATTTCAACCGGCGCGAAACAAAGCCTAATGAATACAGTATTGTGTTTGGTAAACCCAGGCGAGGAAGTAATTATTCCAGCTCCATTTTGGGTCAGCTACAATGAAATGGCTGGGTATGCTGAAGGTAAAGTAGTTCAGATAAAAACAGGGTTTGAGACCAACTTCAAGATCACGCCCGAGCAGCTCGAATCTGCAATAACAGCAAACACCAAGCTTTTCATCTTTTCCTCTCCTTCAAACCCAACCGGTGGAGCATACAGCGAAGCAGAGCTTCGGGCTCTAGGCAAAGTCTTCGAACGACACCCTAAGGTCCATGTGGTCAGCGATGAGATATATGAGCATATCCGTTTTGTTGGAACCCACTTTTCATTGGCGTCTATTCCTGAAATTCACGACCGTGTGATTACCGTAAACGGTGTTTCGAAAGCGTGGGCAATGACGGGATGGAGAATTGGATACATAGCAGCGAGTGAAAAAATCGCAAAAGCATGTACAAAGATTCAAGGTCAGTTTACGAGCGCACCTTCTGGAATAAGCCAAATGGCGGCAAAAGCAGCGATGGAAGCTGATCGAGCCACGGTTAATTATATGATTGAGGCCTTCAAAGAACGTCGACTGATTATGATCGAGGGCATGCGATCCATTCCCGGTCTCGAGTGCAACGAACCCGAAGGTGCATTCTATCTTTTCCCAAAAGTCTCGTCCTGTTTCGGGAAATCGATAGGTGATAGAAAGATTGAAAATGCCGAAGACTTGGCTATGTATTTATTGGAAGTAGCGCACGTTGCAACGGTTCCAGGTTCCGCATTCGGAGCAGACGATTATCTCCGTTTGTCTTATGCTGCAGCCAACCCCGTTCTTGTTGAAGCAATTTCGAGGATTAAAACAGCCATCGAACAATTAGAGGCATGAGTAACCGTTCGCTAATCGATAAAATAGATGCCTTCAATTCGTTGAAGGTTTTAGTTATTGGGGATGTAATTCTCGATGCTTATTACAGCGGAAAGGTGAATCGAATTAGCCCAGAAGCGCCGGTTCCAGTTCTTGATATAGCTAAAAAAGAATACCGATTAGGTGGTGCGGCAAATGTTGCATTAAACCTTCAAGCCTTAGGCGCACAGCCCATACTTTGTTCGATTATTGGAAGTGATTTTGCTGGCAGACAAGTGCTTGACTTAATGACCACGGCTCAGCTTAGTTTGGATGGAATTCATTCAAGTGCAAGCCGAATAACCTCTGTTAAAACGAGGCTCGTAAGCAACAACAATCAGTTGATTCGAATGGACGAAGAACAAACCGATGCCTTATTGGAGTCGGATGATTCTAGGCTGGGCAAATCAATCGAAGACCTAATCGACAAAAACGGTCCCGATGCTATCGTTTTTGAAGATTACGACAAGGGTGTCGTTGGCGCGCGATTGATCACAAAGGTGATCGCCAAGGCTCGTACATTAGGTATTCCGGTATCTGTGGATCCAAAGAAAAACAACTTTCTTTCATACGCCGGAGCTACGCTATACAAGCCAAACATGAAAGAACTGCGTGAAGGGTTGAACATGCCAAACTTGGCTGCAAATAAAGACGACCTCCAAAACGCTTTCGGACTACTCAATGACATTATGCCTGTGGAGTTGGTCTTATTTACGCTATCGTCTGATGGTGTATTCATCGCTTCGCATGAAGCTTCACATTTGTTGGAAACACAGACAAGAGACATCTCAGATGTAAGCGGCGCTGGCGACTCCGTCATTAGCGTTGCAACGTGTGCAAAAGCCGTTAACGCGTCATTGGAAGAAATTGCGCTGTTGTCAAACTTAGCAGGTGGCTGGGTTTGCCAATTCCCTGGAGTTGTCCCAATAACCTCGGATGCTTTAAAGTCCGAAGTCATGAAAACAAATAAGCCATAGTGAACATTCGAGGTATTCGCGAGAAGATCAACTTGTTTCTCTACGGGAGTAAGCTTCAAAGCTTGCGGCTCATGAAGATTGGATCCTTTGTTGTCTCAATCATTGCCATCAGTGCCCTCTTTGCGTATCATGGATTTGAATTGGATGAAGAAACCAATCGCTTCATTCAGATCATTGTAGAAGTATCATTTGGCTACTATGTCCTTCACTACATCGCAAAGCTGATCTACGATTTTTCACCAGCAGCATTTCTCAGGCAGAATTGGTTTGAAGGCATCATGGTTTTGATTCTGCTTTCGGAGGGAGTTATGTACAATGTATTCGACATTTTACTTGTTGAGAGCATCTTCGATTTCGTGGGCATAAAGAGCGGTGGCGCCCTATCCGTGGTCTTCCTTCAGTTCTATTTATTTCTGGTGGTATTCTTTGAATTGAGTGATAAAACCAGCATTATTTCCAATATAAAACTGCACCCTTCCACCATTTTCATTTTCTCCTTTCTGGTAATTATTGCCGCAGGCACGGCCCTACTTCTGATGCCAGAAATGACAACCGTTAAAGGCAGCATGACCTTTACCAACGCTCTTTTTACTTCTGTTTCGGCTACGTGTGTAACTGGATTGGCAGTGGTTAACACGGCTTCATTCTTCAGCCTAAAGGGTCAATTTGTGATCATGATGCTCATGAAGCTCGGCGGACTGAACATTGTGTCATTCGCCTATTTAGCAGCCTTCCTAAATCGAGCGGGTTTTGGGGTTAAGCAAGACGATATTATTGAAGACTTTGTCACGAAGGGCTCATTTTTTAATGCAAAGAATATGTTGCTCAAGGTCTTCACATTGAGTCTTTTAATTGAGTTCATTGGCGGAGCATTAATCTATGCCTTGCTCACACCAGACATGCCCTTCAAAACAGAAGGAGACAAGATCTTCTTTAGCATTTTTCACTCCATTTCCGCATTCAACAATGGAGGTTTCTCAACCATTTCAGGCGGTATGTATGCGCCATTTTTGCGAGACGCATACATCATTCATGTAGTCGTGGCTCTACTCATTTTGCTCGGGGCATTTGGGTTTACGGTGTTGTTTGATCTTTTCACGCCCAGCTTGCTCAGAGACAGGCTTAAACATCCTTGGAAGCGTCCCCACATGAGCACCATCTTAGCCGTTCGAACACACCTGATTCTTGTCGGAATCAGCATGATCCTGTACCTGATTGCCGAGTGGAATAATACGCTTGCTGACCACAATTTTGTGGAGAGCAGTATCATAGCCATGTTTCAGGCCGTTTCCGTCAGGTCGGCGGGTCTCAATACGGCAGACATTCATATGCTCGCCATGGGCACCACCTTTATGATGGTTATTATGATGTTTATTGGTGGCAACACATTCTCGACTGCCGGTGGTATCAAAACATCCACGTTTGCTCTGATCTGCATAAACACATACTCCATCATTAGGGGTAAGAAAAAAGTCGAAGTTCTGGGTAGAACCATCCCTACTGATGACCTGCTGAAAGCTTTTACCGTGCTGGTCACGTTTGGTGGTGGCATGATTGCCTGCACCTATATATTGAGTTTGACGGAGACCCACATATTGGCGCTGCCCGACCGGAGCTTCATGGACCTTCTTTTTGAAGAAGTCAGCGCTTTTTCTACATGCGGCTATAGCACGGGAATCACTGAGTTGATGAGTACTCCAGGAAAATATATCCTAATCTTTTCCATGTTTGTGGGAAGACTGGGAACACTTTCGATCATTTTTGCGTTTACCCGCAAGATTATTACAACAAACTATGCTTACCCAGAAGAACATATAATGGTCGGATGATGATTGAAAACAAAGCAGAAAAAGTCAAGCCATACTCCGATACAGGAAGCAAAAAAGAGCAAGTGGCTGAAATGTTCGACAACATTTCGAATCGATATGATTTGCTGAACCATGTTCTTAGCTTGAACATCGACAAGCTCTGGAGAAAGAAGGCTGTTAAGCTTCTGAAACCATATGCGCCAAAAGTGCTTTTAGATGTAGCTACGGGTACCGGAGATTTCGCAATCGAATTAATGTCGCTGAAGCCTACACGGGTTCATGGAATTGACATTTCCGCAGGAATGCTGGAAGTTGGAAAGAAAAAGATGATTAATAAAAAGCTCGACGAGATCATTAGTATGGAGCTTGGAGACGCGGAGAACATTCACTTCAACGACGCACACTTTGATGGAATAACCGTTGCATTTGGAGTACGAAATTTCGAAAACTTGAACAAGGGGCTAACCGAGATTCATCGTGTATTAAAGCCCGGAAAAGCGTTGGCCGTTTTGGAATTTTCAAAACCCAAGTCTTTTCCGTGGCAACAGCTTTACAATTTCTATTTCAGTTTTGTACTTCCTTTAATTGGAAAACTCGTTTCTAAAGATCCTCGAGCCTACACCTATTTACCAGAGTCGGTGCAAGCTTTTCCAGAGGGAAACGAATTCATCTCAATCCTAAAAAACGTTGGTTTTTCTAAGGTCACTGAGTATCGCAGAACATTCGGAATTGCAACCATATACCTGGCCGAAAAATAAATCTAACGAAGAGTTCGTTCCTTTGTACGGAGCATGACACGAATCCACTTAATACTGATATTGCTTTTAGGTACGA
Source organism: Flavobacteriales bacterium UBA1993 (assembly GCA_002336485.1). Classification (GTDB taxonomy): domain Bacteria; phylum Bacteroidota; class Bacteroidia; order Flavobacteriales_G; family Salibacteraceae; genus SHAN690. The sequence goes on along the minus strand of DDCZ01000048.1, from coordinate 89,794 downwards.
ACATTGGCCAAGTTCTGGCGCAGCGTGACATTCCTGACAACCTTCCCAAGTTCGACAACAAGCATCTTCATTTTGGATTTCAGTTGGGCATGAGCAGCAATGGATTCGCGCTAGATCATGATTTGACAAAGTCAGATTCGCTGATTAAGCTAGAAACCGGAACTCAACCAGGGTTGGTAATTCATGTGGTGTCAGAGCTGCACCTAGGTCCATACTTCGGTCTCCGATTTACACCTGGCATTGCGTTCGCAGCAAGAGATCTGCAATACGAATATTTCTCAACGCAGCCTACATCACCAATAGTGAAGACCATCGAATCTACCTACATCGAGGCGCCTATATTATTGAAATACCGGTCTATGCGTGTAAACAATTTTGCCCAGTATGTGATGGTGGGATTCAATTATGGGTTTGACCTTTCGTCGCAGCAGTTTACAGACAACAACGTGGATCAAGCGGGTGAGCTGATTGTCAAACTCAAACGCATGAATTACAACGCTGAAGTAGGTGTCGGATTTGATTTCTTTTTAGAATACTTCAAGTTTTCACCTGAGCTTAAGTTTAGCTATGGCCTTAACAATGTGATCGTTCAGGAGCAAACGACATACTCTGCTCCTATCAACAATTTAAAAGCGCGTAATTTCATTATCGCCCTTAATTTCGAGGGCTAAGAGACCACTGATACAGTAGGATTGAAGTGGCCACTGCCGCATTTAACGATTCTCCCATGCCGTCCTTTTTAATCGTAATCGAATGATCAATTTCGCGCTTCACCGCATCAGAAATACCGAAGGACTCGCTGCCAATAACCAACGCGCCGCGTTTAACGACATTGCTTAAAATCTCAGGTGAATCGCCATCCATGAACGCCCCGAATAATGGCACCTCGACTTTCTTAAGTTCCAGCATCGCCGGAACCAGATCCCTATAGCTTATCTGGACTCTAAAAATGGACCCCATCGTAGACTGTACAACTTTTGAGTTAAAACAATCGACGGTGTCTTTTGAGACTAGAATGGTTTCTATCCCAAACCAATCTGCTGTGCGGATAATGGTGCCCAAGTTTCCAGGGTCTCGAATTGAATCTAAAATCAACAGGGGTTTTTCGGCTATTGTCTGCAAGGATTCTGAAAACTCATTGGGCCGAACAACTGCAAGCGAAGGCGAGGAACTGGAAAGCTGCGAAATCTGCTTCATTTCCTTTTCGCTAATGAGCGTTCCAATCGATTCAAACTCTTGGGATGAACCAGAGCAGTAGTATAGCTGCACTACCTCCATCGGCGACTCAATAGCCTCCCGCACCATTTTATCCCCTTCAACAATAAATACCTGCTTTTCTTCTCGATATTTTTTCGAGTGTAAGAATCGCAATTGTTTTATTTCATTTTTAGAAATCAAGAATACTTCGGTTTAGATTCGGTTAGTTTTGAACTCAAATATAAGCGCGCCCTAAATGGCAGGCAGATTAATTCTTTTCTTATTCATGACCAGCCTTGCAGTGACTATGTCATCATGCAAGCCTACACGCTATGTGCAGAAAGGCGACCTTTTAGTCACGCGAAACATCATTCATCTCAATCAAACCGAGACGCCCTCTCCGACAATGGTGAGTGAAGATGACTTACTTCTTGTTTTAAAGCAAAAACCAAATCGAAAAATATTAGGCCTTATCTCTTTTCATCTAGGCGTTTGGAACTACGCACAGAAAAGAAATCCGAAGAGAAAATTGACAAAATTCCTAAAGGATGATATAGGTGAAGCTCCGGTCCTATTCGAAGAAGTTTTGTTCGAAAAGAGCATCGATCAGGTGGAACGATATTTAAAAAATCATGGGCATTTCGATGCCACCGTCACAGCTCAAGCGTGGAAAGACAGCTTGGAAGTTGAAATGCATTATTACGTCAACACGGGACCTCAGTATAAAATGCGAAAACTGGGCAGATCATTCGAACTGGACGACTCCATAAAAACCGAGTTTCTAAATCCTGACAACAAAACATTGAATAGACTAACGCTTGGGCGAGGTAGCGTTTACGACACGGATATCTTAAATAAAGAGCGGGTTAGACTGTCCAAGGAATTGAAAAATCTGGGCTTTTACACGTTTGATAAAATTCATGTTCAGTATGACATCGACACGAATATGGCCGGGAACTATTTCGATGTCATGGTCAAATTCAGGAGTTTACGCACGGTTGAAAATGTAAACGGTAAAGACTCATTGATGATACGCCCCCACCTAAAACATCGCATATCCAAGGTCACCATTAATCAAAACTTCAATCCATCAAGTAATAAAATCGTGTTGGACAGCACAATGTATAAGGAGGACACCTATCTCTATCTGGTTCGGCCCTACGTCAGGCCGGCTAGAATTTCTAGGAATCTTTTTCTCAAAAAGGACGATGTCTATTCTTTGAGTAAAATGCAGTATACCTATGATCGGATTAGTGCCTTGAATAATTACAGATTCATAGACATCCGCTTTGAACCTGGAAAAGTCGTTGATGACATGCCCTATTTAGATATGATTGTGAATTTAAGTAAGGCACCAAAGCAAGCTATGACTGTGGAGACTGTTGGGACAAACCGATCGGGAAACTTAGGAATCACGACAAGTTTAAATTATAAAAACAAAAACCTTTTTCGAGGCGCTGAGCAATTTGCATGGAAGGTTTACGGAGGTGTAGAGTGGCAAAACACAAACTCAAATATTGAGGCCGACAACGGAGTGGTCATTGACAAAACCCCCATCAACACATACGAATATGGTACGCAACTAACATTGACTATTCCTGACTTTCTCCTGCGAAGCGCAAAAAAGGAACTTCCTAGAATAAAGGAACCGAAGACGAGCATTAGCCTTGTTTTAGACAGACAAGGCCGCCCACAGTACGATCGAAATTTGATCAACACCTCTTTTCAATGGTCGATGCGAACGAGGCCGCAAGATCAATTGATTATAGCCCCAATCGACGTCAGTGTGATCCAGTTAGACAAGACACCAACCTTTGCACAGCAGCTCGCCGAAACCAACAATGCGCTATTAATTAGTAGTTACTCAAATCACATAATTCCTGCTGGTAGAATCACGTATTCATATTCCACTCAGGATTACAGTAACAACCTTAAAAACTACTATTACTATCGAACCAATTTTGAAACTGCGGGCAATTTACTTCGATTGGCCTCAAACCCATTGGGCTTAAAACAGGTGGATGGCAGCTACTTGATTGACACTATTGCGTTTGCCCAATACGTGAAGTTGGATTTTGAGTTTATCAAGAAATTTGTCGTTTCTCGCAACAGCAATTACTTGTACCGTGTGTATCTGGGAAGCGGTGTTCCTTTGGCTAACCGGCCAGCTTTGCCTTTCGAACGATCATTTTTCGCAGGCGGATCTCAAGGCATGCGTGCATGGAGAGCACGATCGTTGGGACCAGGATCCGTTTCTGATACGACGACCTATGGATTAGACCAGGTCGGGGAACTCCAACTAGAGATGAATTTTGAATACCGGTTCAAACTCATCAAACAGCTTGAGGGAGCTGTATTTGCAGATGTTGGAAACATTTGGTTCTGGAATGACACTTTGAACCCGAAAGCGAATTTTCGTTTGAAGACATTTTGGAGAGAAATAGCGCTTGCACCTGGAGTTGGTATTCGATACAACCTCAATTTTTTCATTCTGAGGTTTGATGCTGGCCTTCAGCTTAAAGACCCAAGTTTACCGCAGGGAGAACGCTGGGCATTCTTTCAACCAAAAGAATTGACTAATCAATATAGGTCTGAATGGAGGTTGGAAAACGGCGATCCGAATCTCCACGATTGGAAGCGTCCAGAGGTCACCTTTAATATTGGAATTAACTACCCCTTTTAATTCGATTTCATCCTGAAATAAATTGGTATAGATTTGCCGCTGTTAAAACAAGAGCATGGGTTGGTTCAAGCGTATGACGGAGGGGATAAGAACCCCAACAAAGGAAAAGAAGGAAACACCTGAAGGCCTTTGGTATAAGTGTAGAAAGTGCAACCATGTTGTGAGCAGCGATGAGCATGCGAACACACTTTGGGTTTGCGAGAGCTGTGGATACCATGAGCGCATCAATTCCCAAAAGTATTTCCAGGTATTATTTGATAATAATCGTTACACGGAAATTAACCCGCACATCATTAGTGGTGACCCATTAAGCTTTGAGGACACAAAGAAGTATGCCGACCGATTGGCTTCAACCATCAAAAAAACCGGATTGCATGATGCCTGTAGAACAGCGGTGGGGGCCATGAATCGCAAGAAAGTAGTCATAGCTTGTATGGACTTTCAATTTATTGGTGGTAGTATGGGGTCTGTTGTCGGAGAAAAAATCAGTAGGGCTATTGATCACGCCATTAACAACAATATGCCGTTCATTATGATCAGCAAGTCAGGCGGCGCTCGAATGATGGAAGCAGCATTTTCATTAATGCAAATGGCAAAGACAAGTGCAAAACTGACCTTGCTTGCTGAGAAAAAGCTTCCTTACATCTCACTTTTAACAGACCCAACAACTGGGGGCGTTACCGCATCGTTTGCGATGCTAGGGGATTTAAATATCGCTGAACCCGGCGCTTTAATTGGGTTTGCGGGACCTCGAGTAGTAAAAGAGACAATCGGAAAAGATCTTCCTGAAGGGTTCCAAACTTCTGAGTTTGTCTTGGAACATGGATTCCTAGATTTCATCGTTGCTAGAGCTGAATTGAAGGACAAGATTTATCAATCTCTTACTTTATTGAAAAATTGATAGAATAGATTGACGAACCGGTGTAAATAACTATCTTCGCCGCCCGAATTTTAAGAAACGAATTAGCGGAAAGCAATGTATTTATCAAGCGAAAAGAAACACGAGATTTTTAAGAAGCACGGATCGTCTGCAACAGACACGGGCTCAGCAGAAGGGCAAATTGCCTTATTTAGTTACCGGATTGACTATCTAACCGGCCACTTAAAAGAAAACAAAAAAGACTTTGTTACACAGCAATCACTTATCAAGTTGGTTGGAAAACGAAGAAGCCTACTCAACTACCTCAAGAGCAAGGACATTACGCGATACAGAGCTATCGTCAAGGAACTCAAATTAAGAAAGTAATTCATCAATTAGATGTGGGAGAAGGCAATGAAACATTGCCTTTTTTCGTATCTGTACATATCGTATTATGTTAGGAACAACAGAAACAATCACCGGAACGAACGGTGAAAAAATCACCATCGAGACCGGGAAATTAGCCAAGCAGGCTGACGGATCTGTGGTAGTAAGACAAGGTGACACGATGCTGTTAGCAGCCGTCGTATCAAACAAAGATGCCAAAGAAGGTATTGACTTTTTACCCCTCACTATAGATTATAGAGAAAAATACGCATCCACAGGTAAATTCCCTGGCGGGTTCTTCAAGCGTGAAGCAAGACCTTCGGACAACGAAGTTTTAACCATGCGCCTTGTAGACAGAGCGCTACGTCCATTATTTCCTGGTGACTACCACTCAGACACTCAGGTTATGATTAGCTTGATTTCAGCTGACAAATCAGTACAACCAGATGCACTTGCATGTTTGGCTTCATCTGCAGCTCTAGCAGTTTCAGATATTCCGTTTGCGGGACCTGTATCGGAAGTTCGTGTCGGTAGAATCAACGGCGAATTTGTCATTAACCCAACATTTGCTCAAATGGCTGATTGCGATATTGACATTATGGTCGCTGCAACCATGGACAATATCATGATGGTTGAAGGTGAAATGGATGAAGTGAGTGAAGCTGAAATGCTTGAAGCAATAAAGGTTGCACACAAAGAGATCAAACTTCACTGCCAAGCCCAAATGGATCTTGCTGCCAAGATTGGCAACACAGGACCTAAGCGTGAATATTCTCACGAAACAAATGATGAAGAGCTTTCAAAGCAGGTACATGCATATTGCCTTGACAAGTGTTACGAAATAGCAACGTCTGCGAGTTCAAAGCATGATCGAGGTGATGCTTTCAAAGCACTTCGCGATGAATTTCTTGCAACATTGTCTGAAGAAGCTCAAGCTGAGCAGGCAGGATTAGTTGGAAAATACTTCCACGATGTTGAAAAGGTTGCGATGAGAAAAATGATCTTGAAAGAAGGTCAACGACTTGACGGTCGAAAAACTGATGAAATTCGCCCAATCTGGTCTGAAGTAGATTACTTACCAGGCACACATGGCTCAGCTATCTTCACTAGAGGCGAAACTCAATCGTTGACAACTATTACGCTTGGTACCAAGATGGACGAGCAGACAGTTGATAGCGCTTTGACAGAAGGCAGCGAAAAGTTCATGTTACATTACAACTTCCCTCCTTATTCTACTGGAGAGGCTCGACCTATAAGAGGCGTATCTAGAAGAGAAGTTGGACACGGAAACCTTGCGCTTCGCGCATTAAAGCGAATGATTCCACCAGCGGATGTAAATCCATACACCGTGCGAATCGTATCTGACATTCTTGAGTCGAATGGTTCGTCTTCTATGGCAACTGTTTGTGCCGGAACGCTTGGATTATTTGATGCTGGAGTTCAAATTAAGCGCCCAGTAAGTGGTATTGCGATGGGACTTATCGTTGGAGACGACGGAAGCTACCAAGTTTTATCTGACATTCTAGGCGATGAAGATCACTTAGGTGATATGGACTTTAAAGTAACTGGAACATCAGAAGGTATCACCGCGTGTCAAATGGACATTAAGGTTGATGGTCTTCCATATGAAATTCTAGAAAAGGCATTGAATCAAGCCAAAGAAGGACGCGCCCACATTCTTAACGAGATGCTTAAGACAATGGATGCTCCAAGAGCTGACTACAAGCCACATGTTCCAAGAATTGAAACAATCCTTATCGATAAGGACCAAATTGGAGCGGTTATCGGACCTGGAGGAAAAGTAATTCAGGAGATTCAGAAAGAGACTGGAACCACAATTTCGATTACCGAAGATGAGAACAACGGAATCGTTCAAATTGCGTGTGACAACAAAGAAGGAATGGACAAAGCACTGGCATGGGTAAATGGCATCGTTGCCAAACCAGAGGTCGGTAGCATTTACCAAGGAAAGGTTAAAAACATCGCAGCATTTGGTGCGTTTATTGAAATCCTTCCAGGTAAAGAAGGTTTGCTCCATATCTCAGAAATTGACTGGAAACGCATCGAGAAAGTTGAAGATGCATTGAATACTGGAGACAAAATCGAGGTTAAATTGATCGAAATCGATCAAAAATCAGGAAAACTTAGACTTTCTCGAAAAGCGCTAATTCCTAAGCCAGAGGCGAGTCCAGCTTCATAAAAAACGTACAAACCATAGGGTTTTAACAAGGCGGTATTCAAAAACTTGAATACCGCCTTTGTTTTTGGTCATAGCCATAGCATTTCTTTGGAACAACAAAATTCCAACCATGCGTCAGCTAAAGATTACTCAACAAATCACCAATCGAGAGACAGCGTCCCTCGATAAATATTTGACCGAAATTGGTCGTGAAGATCTAATAACTGCTGACCAGGAAGTTGCGTTAGCCAAGCGAATCAAGCAAGGCGATCAAGCAGCCCTTGCGAAAATGGTTCGAGCCAACCTTCGATTCGTTGTTTCCGTTTCAAAGCAATACCAAAACCAAGGCCTTAGTCTTCCTGACTTAATTAACGAAGGAAACCTTGGCCTCATTAAGGCCGCGAAGCGCTTCGACGAAACACGTGGATTCAAATTCATCTCATACGCAGTATGGTGGATTCGTCAATCCATTTTGCAATCACTTGCTGAGCAAGCCCGTATAGTTAGGTTACCGCTCAACAAAATTGGAAACATCAATAAGATAAATCGAGCTTATGCAAAGCTGGAACAACAACACGAACGAGAGCCGACTGTTGATGAATTAGCATTGGCGCTTGAGTTGCCAGAAAATGACGTCAAGCAAAACATGAAAAACAATCGTCGCCATGTTTCCATGGATGCACCATTACCTGGTTCAGAAGACGACGATCGAAATATGTATGATTTGATGCAGGGTGAGCAGGGCAATAATCCTGAATCATCTCTCCTAAACGAATCTTTGCGCCGAGAAATCGAGCGATCACTTGCAACGCTCTCTGAGCGCGAAGCGGATGTTATTCGGCATTACTTTGGTCTTACCGGACAGCACCCTCTCACATTGGAGGAGATCGGTGAGTTATTTGATTTGACACGAGAGCGTGTACGTCAGATTAAAGAGAAGGGCATTCGAAGACTGCGTCACACCTCCAGAAGCAAGCTTCTTAAGGCGTATTTGGGATAAAAGACCAACTACCCTATTCTATCTTGTGAATCTCAACACGACGATTCTTAGCACGTCCAGCGACTGTCTCGTTTGACTCAACTGGTTTCGACTCTCCATATGGCGTCAATGTTACTCTGGACTCATCAATGCCTCGAATTTCGAGGTGATACAACACATTTGATAATCACAGTTGTGACATTCTTTGATTAACGCCATCGGATCCGATATTATCAGCATGACCTTCTAGCGAAAGTTTCATATTCGGATCAGCTTTCATCATGCCGATCACTTCTTTTTTCAAGTAATCTACCTGGTTGCCATCGATTTGGTATTCGTTAAAATCAAAGTACTCCCACTTATATTTCCAATAACAACTTTCCCATTATCAGTAGCGTCATCGGCAAAGCACATGGCAAAGCTCTCATCTGTAAGCTTTGCAATTGATATTGGATTATGCGTGAATGCGGCATCAATGGACGCATTGTGAAACACCGTTGTATCTCCTACGGTAATCGTGTCTTGATCCACGTCAATTGTTAGGACACGAGCGACACCAGTTACACCCTCGCCATCACTCCATTGATGGGCGACAACCAATTGAGTTTCGTTTATTGATTTGATGTTTGTGCGCGTATTCAGCTCGCTTTCCACGAGTTTAGCTTCCCCCGAGGTAATTGATTGATCTGATGTATCCACTTCACCAACGCGAGCATACAAATCAGACGCTGTTGAGGTAGACGGCGTCTTATATAAGACAACAATGTGCGAATCATCTACGCGATCTGAACGCACAAAGCCGGCACTTGACGCAAACTCCTGAGAGGCTCCAATACTCATAGAGCGCTGTGCCATCACACCTGACTCAACACATAACAGTGTGAGCATCAAGGAGAACGCAACAAGCATAGCTCCACGCGCGCAATGGCGAAGTTGATCTAGGTTAATAAATGGGGTACTCATTCGTAGGTTTGAGGTTAGCGCCTCGAACTGCAAAGTAAACATTCAATTGTCAATATCTCACCAAATTGATCACTAACTACATGAAAATTTCACTCCAAGGGTGTATGAAGTTTAAGTAACGTCGCCAGCTCAATGATTTATGTTGTGTTCGGGATTTTACGAAAGGATACATTTGAAGCATGCTGAATTGGGGTTCATATCTATTGTTGTCGTGCATTTTTAGCGGCTTTCTTTTTGGATCAAGTATGGCTCAAACTGGACGGCCTCAGCAACCCCAGTCTGAAACGTTACAAGGTTCTATAAATCAAAATCCCGAAATTTTCACTGTTCGATCCTTTGCCATAGAAGTGGCGAAGGATGAATCTCTGCGGCGCCGAGAACTTGCATTAGATAGCCTGCTATATAGAGCTTCTAACGCAGGGGACACATTAGCCGTGCTCACCATAAAACTTCAAAAGGCAAAGTTTTACCTAGAACTTGATAACCAAAGTCGTGCGCTAACGATAGCTAGCCAAGTGCACCGAAGCATGGAATCAGACGCCCAACTTCATTTTCATTCGGGTATTTTGTTGCGAAAAATCTACTTCCAACTTGGTGCGTATCAGAAGTCTATGGATATTCACTCGGGCCTTGATTGGACCGCCGTACCTGATTACTGGGAAGCGCGTGTTCCCAACAATTTTTTATCCACCATCTATTCCAAAATTGGTGACTCAGATCGGGCCATCCGAATCATAAGGCAATCTATTGACACAATGCGAATAAACCAGTTTCCATATTGGGAATTGAGTTTTACGAATAATCTTGGGGTCGTTTATCAAGGGATTAACGAGCTTGATAGCGCCTGGCTCTATTTCACAAGGGCACAAAAAATTCTCACGGCAAATTTTGACTCGGAGAGCAACATGGACTATGATTTTGTTTCTGGGTTAATTCTCGGAAACATGGCTCAAGTTTTGGCGCTAAAAGGAGAACATCTGCGCGCTATCCCGCTCTTTAAACTCGATATTCAAAACAGCCTTAAGGAGCCACAAACAATAGAAAAGCATGTAAATGCAATTCGCAGTCAGCTGGACTTGGCAAACAGTTACACTGCGACCGGACAATTTGAGTCTGCTGGTAAGTTGATTCGCAATATCAAACACGAGCTCAAAACGCTCAATCTAAGCCAAGCGCTGCTGGACTATTGGCGGATAAAATGGAAACTGTGCGAGAAAAAAGGGGACCTTCAAATGGCATTAAGGGCCGCTAACCGATACAATGAAATTAAAGATTCAATGGATTTGGCAAATAATGTCCAGACCCTTCAGAATTTCCAAATAGCCCACGAGTCGGGCCAAAAAGAATCTTATATCCAAGAGCAGGATGCACTCCTATCTGAATTAAGAGACCAAGCGGAGCAAGATGTATTCATTCGGAATGCCTCGCTAGGCATAGCACTGCTTTTACTCACGTTGATAATACTTGTCGCGTATGCCTTCAGAAACAAATCCAGCCATAGCGTTAGCCTCGCAGCCCAAACAAAAAAAATTGAGGAGCAATCAAAGGTTATTTCGAAATCGCTAGAAGAGAAGGATTTACTTCTGCGAGAAATTCACCACCGCGTTAAGAACAACCTTCAAATCATATCGAGTCTTTTCTTTTTACAATCGAAAAAAATCAAGGACGAGAAAGCAAAAAACATCATTCGCGAAGGACAGTCCCGAGTGCATGTTATGTCCCTGATTCATCAGAAACTCTATCAAGCAGAGCATTTGAATGAGATTGAATTTCAGGGTTATTTATCCGACCTAGCGAAGCAAATCCTACAAACAAATCAAACCGCAAAATTCGAGATTGGCCTCACCATTGAGGCCGATGAAATCACGGAAACAGTGGAGCTTGCTGTGCCCATCGGAATGATGGTAAACGAACTGATGACAAATTCCATCAAGCATGCGTTCGAAGGACGAAAAGTGGGGCAAATTCGAATTAGCCTCAAACGCCTCGGGTCAATGATGACTTTAGAATACGAAGATGATGGACGTGGAGTTGATTCACTGGAAAGCCTGAACAAAGAGGATTCGCTGGGAATGAAACTTATTCGACTTCTAACCGATCAACTTGACGGCGCCATGGAGTTTTCAGGAACAGAAGGTTTCAAAATAACCATCGAATTTGAGCAAGATAAGTAACCTGAGGCGATCCAATTAATTAGGTTTGCGCCATGAATACAATTGTAGCGCCCTCATTGCTTTCTTGTGATTTTTCTAGAATAAAGGAAGAATCAGAAATGCTAAACCGAAGTCAGGCAGAATGGTTCCATCTAGACGTTATGGATGGAGTTTTTGTACCAAACATTTCATTTGGATTACCCATCATAAAGGCATTCAGAAAGCATACCGATAAGATCTTGGATGTGCATGCAATGATTCAAAACCCAGATGATTTTATTGAAGATTTTAAAGCAGCAGGAACGGACATTTTAACCGTGCACTATGAAGCCTGCACGCACCTGCATCGAACGATACAAAAAATCAAGTCAACCGGCATGAAGGCTGGCGTGGCGCTTAATCCGCATACGCCGATCTCCCTGCTCAAAGACGTGTTGAAAGATTTGGACATGGTGCTAATCATGAGTGTAAACCCAGGGTTTGGTGGACAGTCCTTCATAGAAGGAACGTATGATAAGGTCCGAGAATTAAAACAAGAAATCGACGCTAAAAACCTAGAGACTATAATTCAGGTAGATGGTGGAGTCAACACTAAAAACGCCAGTGCATTGGTGGCTGCCGGGGCAACGGCGCTTGTTGCTGGATCAGCTGTATATAAATCGGAAGATCCGATGAAAACGATCGAGATTCTAAAAAACGCTTAGTCGGCTACCCATTCCTTTAGATAGCTAAAGGACTCATTTATCGCTCCATTTACAGTAATCGACCCTCGATTCAGCAGGCCTGACTTGTCATTGGAAACAATATGAGGTAGAACCGATTTCGTAAACATCGACCCAAAATCACTACTCGCATCTCTAGGCAATTCACATGGTAAATTATCTACCGCCATTACCGTAATCGCACCTGGAGCATCAAACTCCGCCTCGGTTTCAGATTGAGGATCATATCCGTAAAACGGATCGGAAATCGTTGAAGGCCTTAGCGTACTTGCCACAGGACCATCAATGTCACAACTTATATCGGCCACCAATTTAATCTTGAAATGTTCGCTTCGCGCATCTTCTCTCGTAAAAAGAAATGGCGCCTCTGAATCCCAATAATGTCCTGCTATGAAGAAATCGGTGTGTGCGGCGTACTCCATGAACTTGCTCTGATACATTTCAGGAAATTCAAAAAAGTGGTCGGCTTCCCATGCGCTTCCATCCTTTCTTTCGAAGTAGTCTAGAAACGTTATTTGCGCATAAACGGGCTCATCAAACTCTTTCGCTACGTATTCATCTATACTCACCTTGCGAATATTCAATGCAGCTAGCGTTTCCATTGAACCTTTGGCCACCTTGCCCCTTCCAGTCAATAAGATTTTCATTGGAGGCAATGAAATGGACCGGAGTTCGGCATCTAATTCATCCTTGTCACGGCACAGATGCGCCTCTTTCAACCCGAATGACTTAGTCTTCAAACCAAAAGCACGAAACCCATTATAGGCACCAACAATTCCGGCATACCTTCCAAACCCAATCAATCGATTTCCTCTTTCATCTGTCAGACATTCCCAATCAATCAGGGTAATTCCTTTTTCCATGACCTTTTTAAGGAGGTCGCGGTTATAGGGCTGCATCTTGATGGTATGCGAAAAGAAGAAATAGGTTTTGTTTGGGATTAAATTCTCTTTAGGAACTTCCTTTACTCCAATCAAAATGTCGCAGTCGTTCACATCGTCAACCATCGACACCCCTTCTTGCTCGTATTCGGCATCGGTTATTCGTCGAATCGGCGATCGCTGAACCACAATTTCTAATTGGGGATGTGCAGCGCTAATTTCTTTGATTTGAATTGGGGTAAGTGGCACGCGTTCGTCTGGTGGGGTTTTACCTTCCCTAATAATCCCAATTTTCATCATTTGAATTTCCCGCTTTTACTGACTTTTTTTGTTTGGCCCTTTCGTTTGGACTGACCAAATGTATAGTGCACTCGCACCAACACCGACCCCATACCGTCAAACTTCTTTGTAGCAAGTGCATCTACATTTTTACTGATGTAAAATTGGCGTTGCAATTCAAAACCAACCGCAATGTTTTGCTTTATTCGATATCTAAATCCGAGAGAGACGGGAACATACATTGCAAAACCACCGGCTGAACCAGACATGTCTACGGGGGAGAAAAACGTTGAATCGGCACCTAAAGAATCAGTGACCACAAATGACTCATAGATTCTTGAAGTGTAGGAGGAGTTAAAAAGAGCTCCTCCAAAACCAACACCTAGATACATGTTCATTTTCGTTACAGGATCGCGATCTGTGAACTGTTTGCGCGTAAAATCTTCCCACTTGAGCCAGCTATATTCTACCATCAAATGTCCACCCCAAAGCTTTCCTGTCATTTGATCTACGGCATCCGGATAACCACCGTGCTCTGCCTTCCCTTCATACCCACGACCTTCTAGCCCAAGTGATAATCCAAATTTTGGACGCATCTGATAGCGAACGCCAATTCCGTAAGCGAGCTTGGGTTTATTAAAGACGGATCCTTTTTTCTGAATGTCGCCAAAGTACATTCGAAGACCAACACCTCCATTAACACTCAAGTTTTTCAATTTCTTTTCCTTGGAACCCGATTGCCAGTAATAACCCTGCGAAATACTTGGTAACGAAAGGCCCAAAAACAGAAGGATGACGATGATTCTCATTGCATTGCAAAATAATGGCTAAAAGCGCTCGGATAGCGAAAATGAGAAAAAAGGTTTTTTTCAAAGATTGACAGAATTGGATTCTACCTTTGTTACTTGTTCTTTGGGGCTGACTGGTTTTGACAGCAAGATGAGGGGATATGTAAGCACGTCGAGGGTTGAAGTTCACCTCGCAAATCCGAATTTCACAATTGTAACTGGCGAAACATCTTACGCTCTTGCAGCCTAATCATCCGATAGGAGGTTAAGCTTAATTCCGTACTAGGTACGTGAACAAGACGTTTCCGACACAGGTTTGTCTGACCCCTGTGTTAATGGAGGCGTGGTTAATGACAGAATAGAATGGTTCGCGCTTCGATAACCATTCGAAACTTAAGAAGATAAGTCTTGAATTGGCTGCCTTTGGCCTGTTTAAGATCGAAAATCAATCAATAGGCTAAGCGCGTAGAAAGCCTATTCTTTCCTTGTTTGGACGTGGGTTCGAATCCCACCAGCTCCACTAGATGATAGCCTCTGTTGCATTAGCAACAGAGGCTTTTTCATGCCCGAATGAAGCTTGCTTCAATAAGGTAGCATGAAAAAACCGCGACGTGCG
>DDCZ01000048.1:0-75044 GCA_002336485.1 Flavobacteriales bacterium UBA1993 | reverse complement strand
CGTAGTATCCACTTCTCGGGTACGGTGGGATCAGCACAGATAATTCATTCTTATTTATTGAGCGAACGAATTTGAAAAAACCGCGACGTGCGCATCAGGTCAGAGCCTTGGCATAAACTTCTAGCTTACAATAGGATCAATGACTAAGGAGCGTACAACGCCTCTTTCTCCTCAATTTCGCTCACCTTAAGAAGCCGCCTTTTCCCTTCATAGCGCCATACCACCACGGCTTCATTGCTTCCGAGCTCGATAGGAGATTTTTGCACCGCACCTGTTGAGAGATTCAACTTTGCTTTAAATGTGACTACCTCAGGAGAACCAGCTTCGCGCATGGCCGCCTTGCGTTCCATAAAGTAAACACTATCGACACTTACACCTTCCACAGAACTGGATATATTTATCGCAAGCTTTACCGTTTGCTCACCATCCTCCATTCCTGGTACTATTCTCTGAAATGTTCCGCCCTGTGAAGTGAGCATTGGCACCGGGGTAGACTCTTCCGTAATTTTTTTGTTGGCGCAACCAATAGAGGTTAAAATCAACAACATTATTATTCCAATACGCATGATAGTATCTCGATTATTTAGTCTATTACAAGTTTAATTCTCGCTTGGAGAGGCTTTCCTCCATTCGACTTGGCAGGCGAAGTCACCGTCAAAAAGTACATGCCTGGCGATTGATCTAGCTGCACTTCAATTTGTTGACCTTCCGTTTTTTCAGAATAGATCTGCTTTCCTTCTATGTTGTGAACCACCGTTTGAACATGGTCATACCCCCTGCCCAGATCAATGGAAAACATGCCATTACTTGGATTCGGATAGACAAGAATTGGCGATTCAAAATTGCTCTCCATGATGCCAATTGTAGTATCAGGAACCTCTGGTGGATTCTGTCTAGAAACATAATGAAAGCGGTATGTTTCGGTCGTGTCTTGATTTTCACCGATGGCCACCACCTTGAAATATACATCTGTATAGGCAGGTTGATGAGGTATAAACTCATCCGTGACCCACGTGCTATCCATCGAATTACTCATATCAATTCGATTGTCAAACGAAGGCACGCTATCAGACCACAATACATATACTTCCGAAAGATCCTCACCATACGATATGCGAGACGTCACGTACTGATCCACGAGCGGAGAAGGGGATACTTTCATAGGAAACTCTGATATCTCAGTTACTGTAATGGCTGGGTAATCTACTCGATCAACGAGTTTATATTCCCATAATCCTCTACCCCAAGTTGAAGCTCGGAGCACGTTGGTGCCATATTGAATTTCGAGGTCTCTTACGGTCAAATTGGGAAGGCCCGGATTGTATAAGGTCCAGTCCGTTTCGTTCATGGCTTTATAATATACTCCGAGTTCACCGCCAACGTAAATGTTGGATTCGGCCGAATGATCGATCACCACTGTTCGAAGTGGCATATTGCTCAAGTTGCCGGTAATGTTGGTCCATGACGCACCTAAATCATGCGATATGAATACCTTTTGATTGTCGGCTTGAAATCGATTATATGTGATAACCATGGTTGAATCATTTCGAGGATCAAACGCAATGTCGGTGATAGAAAAATTAGGTAACGTTCCTTGTGGCTCGTAAAAGGTGTACCCACCATCGACGGAAATGCGCAGTTCAGAGTATCTAGCTACGGCGATAATTTCAGAATTGTTTTGGGCAATATCCGCTACGATGATCTGTCCAATGTCAGGACTTCCCATTTGCGTCCAGTTTCCGTTTCCAAACGCCTCTGACTTAAACACGTTTGCACTAAAGTGAAACACGCGCATTTGTTGGTTTGGATCAAAGAGTAATGGTGCTTGCCAATTTGCATTGGTAGACCCACCTTCCGGATTGTTGGCTGACATGCGTGTCATACCTCCATCAAGGGTGATGTTCCTTGTGCCGAATTGCCAGCTTCCGATCATCCAATCTGGCTCCAATGGCTGAACCAGTGCTTCCATACCGTCTCCACCGTTCCATTCGATCCACCCATTTCCATTTCGAATACTTGTTCCGTTGTCTTGCGAACCCGCCATTTGCACCTTCCAGTCTGATTGGCTCAGGCCAGCACAGTAAAATTCGCGAATTCCAGTTCCATTGTTTAGCTGATCCCAATTCACGCCATTATCGGTGCTTTTGCACAAGAATCCATCCGTGCCCGCGTAGAACACGCCGTTGACACATTCAATGGTTCGTAGGTCGGCGTGCACATAATTGTTCGGTAAATTACTACCAGACATTGCCCAGTCTGTAATGTCAGAAAAGGACTGACCTCCATTCGAGCTCGCTTGTAAATCCACATATCCATAGATCATTCGATCGGCATCTACATCCGAAACGGCAAACCCTCTGCAGCTTTGGCTAGGAACTGAGTTGAGCGCAAAAGTCATCCCTGAATCGACGGAGGTCCAAACACCGTTATTAGAGGCAAAGAAAACGCACGAATCACAATCTGGGCTCACGGCGATGTGCCCTCGAGCGTTTGAATTTCCTGAAATTTCCGCTGTCTGTGAAAACGTAGATCCAAAATTTGTTGAACGTAGGACGACGTTTTGATTTACTCCATTGGCATCATCATATAGAAAAACCAGACTGTCGACTTCAGGAAAAAACTCAATATCTGTAATCCAACCAGTGGTTAGAGGTTGCGTCCATGACTGAAGGTCATCATCTGATCGGAAGAGACCCCTATTCGTCCCAATAAAAACCAGATCAGGAATCGTCGGGTGGTACTTGATATATAGAATCTGTGCGTTTGAACCTAGCCCACCCCAAGGCAAATTCGTTGGATTAAAGTTGGTCTCTGTCCAAGTGAGTCCACCATCAATTGATCTGTAAATTCCGTGGGTGGTACTGTTGCCACCATTACGCACATTGATCAAGATTGAATCTGAGTTTGTGGGAGAAACCGCCAAGGTATTTACTCCAGAAGCTACAAGCGAATCAGTAGTATTCACCCAAGAACTTCCTCCAGTGGTTGTTCTCCAAAAACCACCACTTCTCGACCCCATGTATATGTGTTGATCGTTTGTCGGATTCACCCAAAAACACTCAACCCTTCCTATTCCAGGACTATAATGACTGGTAATGTTATCTACATTGAACGGACCTAGATCTCTCCATCCATTTTCAAAACTGCGTCCTCCACCTTTAGCAACACTCCCGTTTTCATTCACGAATTGGGAGTAGGTTTTAGTCACAAAATAGGGGTCGACAATCATCCGATCTCCAGAAGGATAATACTTACTTTCATTCTCTGCCTTCCAGCGCTGATAACCTTTCCATCCAGAACCTTTGCCATTATCGTGCGTTTCAAAATATGCGTCGGCCGTTTCGCAGACATCATAAAAATTAAAACTCATATCCTTCATCATCTCTTTGTAGGATGATTGGGCAGAAGCTTGGCCTGCGAATGCAACGCAGGCAATAATTAAGATGGCGCGTGGGAGATTATTCATAATGCTTCAAATCTATTGATTCTAAAAGTGCGTGAAAGGGTTAAACACCGACAACTCATTTTCTGTTCGAATGACCATAATCTTTTCGCGGAAACAGAATAATTAGGACTTGATTGGCCTTGCTTCACGGCATGAAGAAATTGTGGGATTAGGGCTTCAACGTTAGTCAGAAATATTCAGCCCAAAAAGCAACCACAGCATTGAAGAAGACGTTATGGGTATGAAGTCACTTTATTAGTATTTTTAAAATCGTGATTTTATCAATCTACACTGAAAAAAAAATTGTTTTGAAGCAGACTCTGATTTTATGTTTAGGCCTAGTAATATCCCCGCTTTTTCTCTTTTCTCAAGGGCAAACTGACTGGTGGTATTTTGGTGTTACCGCTGGTGTACATTTCAACACCTCACCGAGCGCAGTAACAAACGGAGCCATATCTACATCTGAAGGAGTAGCTACTATCTCTGATGCAGCTGGAAACCTTCTGTTTTATTCTGATGGTATTACGGTTAAAAATGCGAATCACGTAACGATGACCAATGGAACTGGTCTTTTGGGTGGAGGATCTTCTGCACAATCAGGAGTTGTTGTACCTAAACCAGGTTCCGCAACGGACTATTACTTATTTACTGTTGCCCCTTTTGGTAGCACAAATGGCTTACGCTACACGCACATTGATATGACTCAAAGTAGCGGTCTTGGGGCTGTAAACAACGCACAGAAGAATGTTTTCCTCATGGGTCAGCCAACGGAAAAAATCGCGGTCGTTCCCAAATCTGGCGGATACTGGGTTATGACTGCAAAGCACACATCTGATACTATGTATGTCTATTCTGTTACTTCGGCAGGGGTAAACATGACGCCGGTAAAAAGTGCGACCGGAGTTTATACAGCCAATCCGCAAGGCTCCGTATCTTATCTAAAACCAAATCTAGCGGGAACCCGATTAGTAGGAGGAGCATACGGAGCAGCTGTGGTTGCGCTTTATGATTTTAATAAGGCTACAGGTGTTGCATCCAACGGGTTTACATTCGCCGCGGGAACAGCGACTCACGCCAATTATGGAGTAGAATTTTCTCCGAATGGAAACCTTGTATACGCTCAAGGTTGGGGATCTGCCGATACACGACAATACAATGTGAATGCAGGTAATGCCGCGGCCATTGCTGCTTCGGTAACCCTTTTAGGTCCAAGCACTTCCGGATCCGGAGGTGGTGGTGGAGCCATTCAACTCGGGCGCGATGGAATGCTCTATGTCTGCCGTTATGGACAAACCTACCTAGACCGAATAGCTAATCCTGATGTTGCGGGCACTGGTGCGGGCTACTCTACATCCGCAGTAAGCTTAAGCTCGCGAACTTGTCGTTGGGGATTACCTACGTTCATTCAAGCCTTTTTTGGCGCAAGTATAGAAGTGGTAGATAACTGTTACGGAGATAGCACCTATTTCACAGCCGACACCGCGGGCGTGGACTCCATGTATTGGTATTTTGGAGACACCCTATCTGGGTCAAATAACTTTGGCGCAGGTCTTGAATCGGTTGCTCATTTGTATACAGATACCGGATTGTATACCGTAAGTCTAGTGATTTATGGTAGCGGTGGATTGGTGGATACTGTTAACCATGATGTGTACATCTACCCAAGACAGTTTGCTAACTTAGGTTTTGCAGACACATCTCTTTGCATTGGAGTTGAATTTACAATTGATGTATCACAAGAATATGCTACTTATGAATGGCATGATGGCAGCACCGATTCCGCGTACACGGTTTCATATCCCGATTCATTAATCATTGTTACGGTTACTGGAATTTGCGATACGGTGGTAGATTCGGCTATCGTAAATTACTTCTATCCGTTTGTGGTTGACATTCAAGATGATACCGGAAAATGCACCTATGATACGGTACCACTTACCACCGGTCTTCCTACTTCGGTGTACCAACATAATTGGAGCAATGGAAGCACGCAGAATCACATAAATGCCTCCCAACCAGGCACGTACATGGTTACGGTTACGGAGGGAATTTGTGTGTATTCAGATACGGTGGTTATTGTTAATTACCCTGAAGTAAAGGTTGATCTTGGGAATGATAGTAGCTTCTGCTACGAACCCCTCGTTACCCTAACACCAAGAATAATACAAAATGTGTCTAGCTACAATTGGTCCACGGGAGCCACGACAGCAACATTGCCAATCACCCAATCAGATGTATATACCGTTACGGCATCTGGAACGAATGGGTTCTGTCATGATGTGGATTCTGTGAGATGGGATCTTTGGTTTGAACCAACAGTCCATTTTAAAGAGGGCGATGATACTTCATTCTGTCACAATGAAATATTCACGATTGACCCCGTTGAATACTCCTCATTTCCAGTAACTTATCTTTGGAATGACAACAGCAATAACCCTGATTTAAATATCAACCTCATCGGCCTCTACTGGGTAGAAGTGTCGGATGAAAATTGCTCAACAAAGGACACCATTATTATAAATCAATATCCAATACTGGAAGTTGACCTTGGACAGGACCTAAAAGTTTGCGAGGGTGGCCAAAAGACGATAACGCCAATAACCACAATACCGGTAGCAAACTATTTATGGAATGATGGATCTACTTCATCTACCCTAAAAGTTTCTGAGCATGGGACATATACTGTATCGGTTGACAATGACCTGTGCTACGCACACGATGATATTAATGTTTTCTACTTTGAGTATCCACTAGTTGATCTTGGCAGCGACACGGCTATATGCCCAGGCTCATACATTAATCTAGACGCTACTTCTCAAATTGAAGATATTGAATACCTCTGGTCAAGCGGAGATAGAGGTCCTACTCAAACATACCTAGCTAAAGACAGCGTCTTTTTATGGGTTAAGGTTAATAATGCAGTATGTCAAACAATAGACTCAATTTTCATGACTGTTCGAGATGTACCAAATATGTATCTAGGTAATGACACAACAATTTGTGAGGGCGATGAAATAGAGATTGCTGTATTGGAGAATGCTACGATTGAGAGCTACGCATGGAGCACCACAGAATCAGCGCAATCGGTTAGAGTTAAAGACAGTGCGGATTATGAAGTCACTGTTTTTGATGGACATTGCCACACAGCAGGAAACATCCGAGTTGACTTCGTTGATCAGCCGACGGATGAAGATGTCAAGCTTGATGTTCCCTCTACCATCTGCTTGGGACAGTCGGTTCCGCTCAATGTATATGACGAACGTTTCTCAGCATATGAATGGCAAGATGGAACGACCTCATCCAGTTATACTATTACCTCAGAAGGTATTTATCGAATTAAAGCCACGCATAAGTGCGGCGTAGTAACAGACACCGTATTAATAGAAAAATGTGAGTGTCCAATCTGGTTGCCGACAGCTTTCAATCCAGATGGAGATGAAATGAATGATCGCTTTCTTCCAATATCTGATTGCCGATTTATACAATACGAATTCAGCATTTATGATCGATGGGGTGAGCAAGTATTCTTCACTGAAGATCCAACCGAATCATGGAGTGGAGAGCATCTTGGCTCAAAGGCCGATGGTGGAGCTTATGGCTGGAAATTGATCTATACGGCAGATGCCGAAGGCAAGATCGTAGAAGATCAATTGAATGGAAAAGTCCTTCTAATTCGCTAATCGTTTAGCTTTTGTTTTCCGACGGTCCGATGTATCAGAAATCCTTCTCTGGGTAATTAATTGTGGATTCAGCGATTCACTTGTGCTAAAGCTTTACAAACCGTCTAGTCTCCAATCCTGAATTTGACTTCAACTTCAGCACAAAAAGGCCTTGAGAAAATGGAGTGAGGTTAATCTTCCCCTCGCCGTTTGTTATAAAACCAGATGTAACAACCCTGCCCTGAATATCCAGAATCTCATAAGTCAACGGGCCGAAAATTTCGGCGTTGATTTGAATATTTATAGCAGAGTTCGCTGGGTTTGGGTAAACCTTGATTCGAGGTTTTTGTTCCAAGTTTCCCACACCAACGTTGTAATCGCACGCATGTGTTACATCGGAAACAGTAAAACCTCGAATGGTAGGGGGTATGCCAATTTTCGCACCCGCCCCAATGATTGAATTCACTGTATTTGAAGTAAAGCTCACTTCGCTTACGACAGTAGCCGCATTGTACCAATGGCAATCCGTCAATCCTTGATTATCGGTTTTCACCAAGAACACATCCGTGCCAGAGACATTAAATCCATACGTGTGTCCAGCGATTACAACGCCTCCATCCTGCGCCAACTTCATCGATTGACAAAAATCGTCTTCCAGGCCTCCAAAAGTCCGTGTCCAAAGCGTGTCGCCAACGGAATCGGTTTTGATAAGATAAATATCATCTTCTCCCGCACCAAAGCTTCGTGTGTATCCACCCACGATAAACCCATGATCTGACGTTTGCTCCACGCCGTAACCCACCTCGCGCTTGGTGCCACCGTATGTTTTCGACCACTCTAAAATGCCGTTCGAATCTGTCTTGACCATAAGCACATCGTCCAATCCTTCACCAGAGCTGCTGGTTGATCCACCAATCACAAAACCTCCATCTGCACATTCACGCACACTGTACCCATAGTCGTTCATGGATCCGCCATAGGTTCGCTCCCACTCGATCACCGCCTCATCGGTCATTTTCATTAGGTATACCTCTGCACTGATGGCACCAAAACTGAAGCTATAGCCCACCACCACGATGCCGCCATCGCTGGTCGCTCTAATCTCGGTTGCCGATTCAAGGGATGTACCGCCCATGGTCTTTGACCAAAGTAATTCTCCATTCTTGTCCACCCTCAAGAAATACATGTCGCGAATTCCAGCGCCGTAGCTTTCGGTATAACCGGCTATTACAAAACCGCTATCTGCCATTTGTATGGTTGATTGAGCATGGTCGGATTCAAAGCCTCCAAAAGTTCGTGACCACATTACATCACCCGCCGCATTCAAGCGAATGACATAAACATCGGAAGCCGGAACACCAAATCCGTTGGTCTCACCGACAATAAAATATCCATCGTCGAATGTCTGGACCAGATCGTATGCTTTGTTTCCGCTGCCATCTCGACCATTGGCATTGGTATCTGTCAGCTCACCGATGGTTCGTGTCCAAAGCGTGTCGCCAAATTCGTCCGTTTTAATCAGATAACATTCCTCTGTAAAAGATCCTTGCACATCGTACCAGCCCGTTACGGCATACCCGCCATCCGATGTTTGAATAACGGCGTTGGCTTCACTTCTATTTTGATTTCCAAAAGTGTGCAAGAAGGCACTCTGTGCATTCGTCTCCATCGCTTGCACATGCAGCACGACTAAGATTATCGAGCATAGTAGCCATTGGTTTGTATTTGAGTTAATCTTCAAAATTTGTAGGATGCTTGCATTGGGAGTTGAACCTGATTTCAATCTAGGCAAATGTACAACGGTGAGTTACCGACTGTTTTTCTAATTTGCCTCCAAATGTGATTCGCGATTTTTTTATTTGCTTCGATGATAAATATGAACATAGTTCAACGACGGCATTGAGTCGTGGATACGATCAACATTAAGGAATGAAAATCAGAAGTTTAACCCTGTATTCTGAAAATTTAGAGACGCAGCAATCCTTTTACACGGTCGTGATGGGATTCAAATTAATCAATTCAGGCCCGACTAGTTTTACTATCCAAGTCGGCTGGACGGAACTCACTTTTGAGCGTTCTGATCAAAAACGCATCTATCATTTCGCCTTCCTGATTCCATCAAACAAACTCGGTGAGGCGCTGGAGTGGACCGAAAAGAGAGTCCCCATCTTACCTACTGATAATGGAGAAAAAATCGCGCGTTTCGAATCTTGGAATGCAAACGCATTCTACTTCTATGACGCAGATGGAAACATCGCAGAGTTCATTGTTCGGCATGATTTAAAAAATGAAAGCCAAGAGACATTCGGTTCCAAGAGCGTGCGCTGCGTGAATGAAATCGGAATGCCTACCGATGACATTCAAACCTTAAACCAACAGCTGGAATCAATATATGATAGCCCTTTTTGGAAAGGAAACAAAGAACGATTTGGCACGAACGGCACGCAGCAAGGACTCTTTTTATTACCGAATCACAGGATCAAGAAGGAATGGTTTCCTACATTGGATACGCTTGTTCCTGAGCCGTTTAAAATCGAGTTCGAGAGCAATGGAAATGCACACAGCTTTCGATTCGAAAATGGAATGATTCAAGAATAATGCGAATGAAAACACATGCCATTCTTGGCCATATTGGAACAGCGTTTCTCCTCTTTATCGCTTTAAATTCATTTGCACAAAACCCCACTGATTATGTCGACCCATTTATTGGAACGGGTGGTCATGGCCACACATTTCCAGGAGCGACTTTACCCTTTGGAATGGTGCAGTTGAGTCCGGACACACGTCTTGAAGGTTGGGATGGCTGTTCTGGATATCACTATTCTGATTCCATCATTTATGGGTTCAGCCACACACATTTGAGCGGAACCGGCGTAAGCGACTACGGAGACATCTTGTTGATGCCCACACAGGGAGAAATCCAATTTGACAATGGATACAAGAATGGAGTTGAAAAGGGTTATGGATCAACGTTTCAAAAGAGTTCAGAGGATGCCGAGCCTGGGTATTATGCTGTTCATTTAGACAAGCACGACATCGATGTTCAGCTTACCGCCGGCCGGCGCGTAGGCATTCACAACTACACGTTCAACAAACCGGGTATGGCGCAAATCGTTCTAGATTTAGAACATCGAGACGAACTGTTGGCAGACACCATCATGATCAAGTCGGATAGATTGGTCGTGGGAAAGCGTGTTTCAAACGCCTGGGCGACAGAGCAACATGTCTATTTCGCCATGGAGTTTTCCACTCCAATTTTCCGAACCGTATTCAATTCAAATATGCGCAAGGCTGCCTTTATGTTTGACCTAGATGAAGGTGACTCAATAGGCATCAAAGTCGGAATATCGGCCGTTAGTATAGAAGGTGCGCAGAAAAACCTGGCCTCCGAAAACACCTCAACACGCTTTGACGATTATAGACATGCTGCTACCGAAACTTGGGAAGCGGCGCTATCGAAAATTCAGGCTCACGGAAATGATGACGCACGACTGTCCATATTCTACACCGCGCTTTATCACTCGATGATTGCTCCCAACATTTTCAGCGACGTTGATGGAAAATACCGTGGCATGGACGGAAAGGTCCACAGTTCAGACCAGCCCACCTACACTGTTTTTTCGCTTTGGGATACGTTTCGAGCCACCCATCCATTGTACACCATTATTGAGCAAGACAGAACCGATCAGTTCATAAACACATTCCTTCGGCAGTATCAAGATGGGGGTGCGTTGCCCATATGGGAATTAGCAGGAAACTATACCGGCTGCATGATTGGGTATCACGCGGTTCCTGTTATTGCCGATGCATATTTAAAAGGCATTCGCGCTTACGATGCGGAGCTAGCGTTGGAAGCCATGGTTTACAGCGCCAATCAAGACAAACTTGGGCTTGCGGCCTATAAATCTCAAGGGTTTATTGGTGTCGGTGACGAAGCCGAGTCGGTGTCCAAAACATTGGAATATGCCTATGATGATTGGTGCATTGCGCAAATGGCTCGAAGCCTGGGAGAGGATTCCATTCATGATGCATTTGTATTGAGAGCACAGTATTTCAAGAACATCTTTAACCCCGAATCTGGGTTCATGCAACCCAAAATGAACGGTGGTTGGGCGCCTGGCTTCGATCCGGCAGAAGTGAACTTCAATTTCACGGAGGCAAACTCTTGGCAATACAGCATGTTTGCGCCGCAAGACATCAGTGGATTGATAGAGTTGCACGGCGGCGCATCTCCATTCGAACTGAAGCTTGATCAACTTTTTGAAACGGAAATGGAACTATCCGGTAGGCACCAAGCAGACATCACCGGTCTCATTGGTCAGTATGCGCATGGCAACGAACCGAGCCACCACATGGCATATTTATACAACTACGTTGGGAAGGCGTATAAGACCCAAGAACGGGTGCATCAGATACTCACCGAACAATATTCCGCACAACCTGATGGCCTATCAGGAAACGAGGATTGTGGTCAAATGTCGGCCTGGTATGTCCTCAGTAGTCTCGGGTTTTACTCCGTTACTCCGGGCCAAGATTTCTACGCCATTGGCACCCCGCATTTTGATTCGACGACAATAAATTTGGAAAACGGCAATGCGTTTAAGGTCATTGCTGAGAACCTCAGTTCATCGAATTTCTACATTCAAAAGGCGACCCTAAATGGAAAGCCATTCGACCAGTCGTTCTTGAAACACGCAGACATCATGACGGGGGGCACCCTTACTTTCGAGATGGGTTCCGAGCCTTCAACAACTTGGGCGCAGCATATTTCACCAACATCCAGCATTGATTCGGATTATAAAATTGTGCCTGTCCCCTATTTCGATGCCGTGGCTCAAACCTTCACCGATCAATTGAAAGTGGAGCTTAAATCGACCGAGCCAGGCGACAAAATCTTCTACTCCCAAAATGGCAATGGGCCAACTGAATACACTGGTCCGATTACCCTGACAAAAGGCGCACATTTCTCTGCATATGCCATGCGCGGCGCACAGAAAAGCCATGAAGTTTCGGATGTGCAGTTCAAAAAAATCATTGGGGGTAGGACGATTAAGCTTCTCTCTGAATACAGCAATCAATACTCCGCAGGCGGCGACAATGGGTTGATCGATTTCCTCGAAGGAACAGAAAACTTCAGAACGGGATATTGGCAAGGGTATTACGGAACTGACTTTGCCGCCGTTGTTGATTTAGGAGAGAAGTCGTCAATTTCGTACATCTCTCTGGGTGCGCTGCAAGACATTAAATCGTGGATTTGGTATCCAAAGTTTGTGACCATTTCATATTCAGATGATGGAGTCACGTTCACCAATTCGATTGAAATTCCGAATTCCTTCCCATCAGATGAATACGGTGCATTCAATCGGAAATTTGACATTGTCCACACAAAACCAATAAACACTCGATACGTTAAAATTGAGGCAGTAGGATTTGGAAAATGTCCCGATTGGCACCTTGGATCGGGAAACGATTCGTGGATGTTTTTGGATGAAATCACGATCAATTAATGTCGATTGCCATCCTATTTTAACCTAACCCCTTTCCCATTTTTGCGCGAACTGTACATTTATACAACTCAACCAACCATATGAGCACCCCAACTACACCTTCCGTTGTACTTTACATAAGCATGAGTCTTGACGGCTATATCACCACGAAAGACGATGATTTAGGTTGGCTGGAAATGGTCAATGGCACGGGAGAAGACTACGGCTATTTTGAAATGAAATCGCGTATGGGTTCATATATCGTAGGCAGAAAAACCTATGATGTTGTGCGCAATCTTTGCAATGGTGAGTTTCCTGCAGCGAATGATTTCGATTGCTACATCATTACGCGTCAGTCTATTCCAAACAAAGAAAACATCACCTTCTTCAATGGTGATGTTGCAGATTTAATCAAGGAACTTAAAGCCAAAAGTGATAAGGACATTTATTGCGATGGCGGCGGCGAAGTTGTCCGACTCCTTATGGATCAAAACCTCATCGACGAGTATATCATTTCTATCATCCCGACCATATTGGGAGACGGGAAGCGCCTCTTTCTAGGCGAAATTGGCGGCATTAATATTGAAGCAATTTCAACCACGAAGTATAATTCAGGATTGATTCAAGTGCATTACAAACGAAACTTGAAACCAAAAACAAATTAGCAATGACGTTAGAAGAAGTAATGACACAATTGGAAAGCTTCGGCGATCCAAACACAAAAAAGACGTTGATAAATCACGGAGCCAAGGAGCCCTTCTTTGGTGTGAAAGCTGGAGATCTGAAGAAGATCTTGAAAAAGACTAAAAAGAACCACGAACTATCGTTGGCACTTTACGCCACAGGTAACACTGACGCCATGTACCTAGCCGGTCTGATGGCAGATGAAACCCAAATTACAAGAGCGCAATTAAATGATTGGGCCGAGAAAGCCTATTGGTACTATTTAAGTGAATATGCCGTGCCTTGGGTGGCGGCAGAAACTTCGTTTGGATTTGAGCTGGGGTTGGAATGGATTGAATCTGACAAGTCACAATTTGCGGCAGCAGGTTGGGGCTGTCTCGCCTATTACGCAGGCGTAAACGAAGATGAGAATCTAGACATCGAAAAATATTCGGCATTACTCGATCGGGTGGCAACGGAAATTCACGATCAACCGAACCGAGTTCGATACGTTATGAACGGGTTTGTTATTTCCGTCGGAAGCTACATTACTCCGCTTACTGAGAAAGCCCTAAAAATTGGCGCCACGGTAGGAAAGGTTAATGTGGAAATGGGAGGAACGGCTTGCAAAGTTCCACTCGCAGCCGATTACCTTCAAAAGAACATTGAGAAGGGCCGAGTGGGTAAAAAGAGAAAGACAGCGCGATGCTAATCTAAAAACAGATCATTGAATTGGAGGACAACTTAGATAACATCCTAATTGGTGCTGAAGACATGCGCGACAATCAGCAACGCGCCAAATATGCCGTGCAAATATTCTGGGTGATTGTAGTCGTGAATGTGGTTGCTGTGGCATCAGGATACCTCCAACTTGATTTACTTGAACTCATTCGCGATAATGGCGATTATACAGACGCTCAGCTTGACGCAAACGACACCCGCCAAACAGTTGTTGGGTTGATCCAAACGCTGGTTTATGTCTCATCGATGGTCCTTTTTGTGCAATGGTTCAGAAGGGCCTACGCCAATTTAGAAAGGGCCGGAATAAATATTGAGCATCAAGAAAGCATGGCTTTATGGGGATTTGCTATTCCAATAATTAGCCTATTTCGACCATTCACTATTGCACGCGAGATTGCCAATGGATATGTGGCCGCGATTCGCAGGTCGGAGCCCGATTATATAAACCCGATAAGCAAAACGCTCATGGGCGTTTGGTGGACTCTTTACCTGATCACCAACGTATTTGGTCAAATTGCTTTCCGCAGCATTTTTAAAGACGAAACGGTAGAGCAAATGATCACTTCTTCCCAGGCATACATATTGTCGGATTTCCTCGATATTCCCGCTGCTTTGATTACTCTGAACATGATTCTTCAGATCTCAAAAACAGAACAACACTACGCCAACATTAGGTTAAATCAAGCAGTGAAGCTAGATCAATAGAGTTATTACTTCTTACACTTCGAAATGCCGAAAGGCAGATACAGCGGACAAAAGTTCAAGAAACTAGTCGCCAATAAAATGCCGGCTAACGCGATTCCAATAATTGCCACGGTTCCATTTATTACTTCAAGAAAATATAGCGCCACAACAACCGCTGCTAACGCGATCCGCACTATTCGATCAATCGATCCCATATTCTTTTTCATACTGCTTGTTTAAGACCACAATGTTATGTGGAGTGGGCGAAAAATGATGTGACTTTGCTCACAATCAACGTAGAAAAAACTTGACTTTAATCAATTCAGGCATAAAAAAAAGGCGCACTCAATAGAGGGCGCCCGTATGGCAACTAGGGTTAGAATGATCCTAATTATTGCTTAATAAATGGCTCTGTGTGCATAGAGTTTATGGAGAGAATATAATATCCTTTTTCGAGCGATTGAATGTCCAGTTGCTCATTTTTCGTTGCGTAATTCTCTCGCAATACGATACGTCCTTGCATATCGATAATCTCCACGCTACTTATAGAAAATGAGGCAGCAATGTTTAGAACATCGTTGGCAGGATTCGGATAAACCATCATTTGGCTGTTTGCCCATTGTCTGCTAATTCCAGTAACCGTATCGGTGCTGTCATTGGTGTTTGTGTCAGGCACGGCTCCGTCATTAAACTTCACAGCTAGAATATTGTACGTGTTCGCTGAAACATTTACACTGTCTCGAAATTTACCTACTCCGATGAATCCGCCTCCAGGTGTTTTGATCGCATCAGAAAACTCATTTGATGCATTTGGGTAAACGCCTTTTGATAAAGTCCAACTTCCGAGGCTGTCCCAATTCGCATTGCGCAATTCAACCAATGGCAGTTTTTCACTTCCCCACATCGTATCGCGATAGTATCCAAACATGTACACTGTGTCATTCTCGAAGTGCATATCGTAGAACTGGTTGATTGTAAAATCGGTGTCAGTGAGCTTCGTTCCTTCATCATCCAACTCAATCATGACGTGTTCGCCAAGTAATACAATGTTACCGTTTGACTTCTCAAAGGCATTCATCTTTCGAAAGCTGATAAATATGTACTCAGTGTAATTCCAAAGCGTGTCGCCAGATGAGTCGAATTTAATAGCCAATGGGTAGTCATCCAAGTTACCAGAGGCGAGGAAGTTTCCATCGCTCAACTTAATAAGATCGGTGAGTGACGAAAACGAATTTTGCGGCAATTCGAGGTACCAAGCAGTGTCGCCATTGGCGTCAAATTTGGCAATGAAATCACCGCTAAATCCAGCCTGTCCGCTCACATAGAAATCAGATCCATCTACCAATAGCGCTTGACCCGATCCGCTGCTTGCTGATAGTTCTGTGCTCCATACGATATTGAAATTCGTATCCATCTTGGCAATGGCGGCTTTACTGTTCAACGTTCCAGTAAGCAATACTCCGTCAGAAACGCCCTTCATATCATACGTAACACCCAACACCCCAATTGGTGTTCTCTATTGCAGCATCTATGGAGTCACCGTCAGAATTTATTTGGTAGTACCTATCCCACTGCGAAACCAGGTAATCGCCGTTGGGCATTTCAGCAATTTGGGGAAGACTGTTGGAAGAAACACGGTCGTATTGTCTAACCCAATTTGTGTCTATGATTTGTGCCTGAACGGAAATAAAACTTCCAAGAACAAGTATGGTGGCGTAAAGTGTTTTCATGTTGTTGTTTTTGATAACACAAATATCAACCACTTCAGAAGTCTGGTTTAAAGTAGAATAGCGTATACTGGGTAGGGTAAAAGTCGTAATCCTAAAAACTGCGATTAAAATCCGAATCATGACAAGCATTGACGTCGGCATACAACTTCTCGAAATGGACCTTATCAGCTTCCCAGTCTCCAGTTGGCACAAATGGCGGAAACTGCCCAACAACTTTGTGTTTGTAGTCTATGTAATGCGCAACAATGGGCAAACCCGTATCAATGGCCGTCCAATAAAACCCTGTTCTCCATCGATCAACGCGCTTCCGTGTGCCTTCTGGCGTAAAGGTGATTTTCAGTTCTTCCCCTCTTCCAAGCATTTCCTTGAGATGATCAGTCAATTCGTTCTTCTTACTTCGATCTACTGCAATTCCTCCGGTCATATGAAAGAACCAGGAAATCCCAGGCTTGAAGAATGAATTTTTGATGAGATACTTAGCCTTAATGCCGTAAATAGTCCGCGCAAGCATGCCGAAAATAAAATCCCATTGACTGGTATGCGGTGCAACGATGATGATGCAATTCTTAAGCTCAGGCCCAAAGTGACCTTCTACCTTCCATCCGGAAATCTTTACAATAAAACGTGCAAGTGTTTTCACGCGGCGCAAGTTAAATCAACGATCAATGCAGAACGCTATTGGATCGTAATTTCCGTAACTCAAACCGAAGCATAGGTCGCAAGGCGAGGACCTACTCGATAAAGTCGGCATGAAAACCTATTAACCCAAGCTTTTCAGTTGCTCTTGTTATCGCGGTATATAACCACCTATAGTAGCTTTTATTAATCATCTCCTCCGTTAGATAGCCTTGCAGCACAAATACGTTTGCCCATTGCCCACCCTGGCTTTTATGGCACGTTACCGCGTAGGCATATTTGACTTGAGCAGCGTTGAAATATGGATTCTGGAAAAATCGTTCTTGCGGATCGGCAGCATCAACAATACCTGACTTAATCATCTCTTCTCTCAATTTGAACAATTCTCGGGCGGGAATAGCTGGGCCTTGAAAATCGATGGCGTTAAGTAAAAGGATCATGTGAAAGGGAGGCACTTCCTCATCAACCAAAGACACTTCGCAATCTGCAAACCGGAATGGCCCAAATGTCTCTACCGTATGCATGCGTTCAACAAAAATCATGTCGCCGTTGGCGAGAAAATTCTGTCGTCGTCCAGGGATCTTCCAGAAGTAATTATTCTTCACGATCATGAGTCGATCACCTGATTCGATTTCGGTTTCTCGATCTAGAATTTGAGCCCGAATCTGACTATTGAATTGGAAAGCTTCCTTATTCGATTTGCATATGATAATAGAATCAACCGCTCTTTCGCTGCTAAAAGCTGAGGCTAACCGATCTTCTAGATCATAGGAATCAATCACCTCAACTGATCGTTTGGGATCCACAACAATCTTCAGATCACCAGTTACTCCTTCGCTGATCTGATTTCGAATCTTTGTAGCATTCTCCAGCACCAGGGAGCCATCTTCTTGCCGGACCACAGACCTCAGGGTGTTTTGAAAAACGGGGCCACCTACGATTCCAGCCATGGCTTTTTTGTCCAATGCGGGGCTTAATTCCATGCCTACTGGTGGCAATTGCGCCTCATCGCCAATCAGTATTAATCGGCACCGCTCACCTGAATAAACGTACTCCACCAAATCCGAAATGAGTGAACGGCCATTTGCACCCTCTTGCTGAGATGCATCGCCAATCATGGACGCCTCGTCCACAATGAATATTGTTCGTTCGCTTTTATTGGCGATAAGCTGCATCGAAAATTTCCCAAAATCATCGGACTTTACCGCGTAAATCCTCCTGTGAATCGTTGAAGCGCCATACCCTGAATGCGCGCTCAAGACCTTTGCCGACCTGCCAGTTGGCGCCAGCAATACCGTTTTCCGATTTACAGAATGTAACCATCGGATCAGACAGCCCATCAGCGTTGTTTTACCAGTACCGGCATACCCCTTAAGTATAAATGCCGAACGCGCCCCACCAGTGAATAGAAACTGATAAATTCCGCTCAGAGCATCGAGCTGATCTTTATTTAACGGTATATCGGTTTGTGCCGAAATCTCGTTTATAAACTGGTTTTCTTCAAGCATTAAGACCGCAAAATAATCTTAATATAACGGGGGCAAACTTCACTTTTATCACATATTAAAAATTGTAGATTTGCCCATCTCTGAAACGAAATAGTTTATGGACTTATTTAAAAAAATCTGGTTCCCTGCGGGGTTAACCCTATCTGCTCTCATTGCCATTATTAACGGACTTGCTACGCATCAAAACGGAGCGTTTATGTTCGGAGCCTTTGCGCTGTTGGTGGCCGGCTCTGTCAGCCTTGTCGTTGCCATGGTGGAGCTTAACAAGACAATCCGTCTCGGCGTAAGTATTGGACTCGGGGTCTTGATACTTATTCTTGCCTATGCCGACTACCAATCAATTAAAGTCCCTATCGATTTTCAAAATGAAAAAGAAAGACGATACGAACATGTTGTTCAGCGGCTCAAAGATGTGCGGACTGCGGAGTTGGCCTACAAGGCTCAAAACCAGAGATACACTGGAGATATGGACTCTTTGATCCTGTTCGTTAAAAGTGATTCCCTTACGGTGGTAAAAGCATTTGGTGAAGTACCAGATACCATGACATTGGAGCAAGCGATTGCCGATTCATTGGTAACAAGAGATACCGTTAAGGTTTCTGTTTATGACAGTTTATTTGGTGTTCGACACATGGATGATCGAGTGCACCCATTTAGCATAGACTCCATGGCGTATGTGCCATTTACCAAGGATGGGAAAATCATTCTTGAAGCCGGAACGGTGCCAAGATCTGGTACGGATGTCCCTGTATTTATGGCTAAGGACGGTAAGCCTTTCGACAAAACCGACCCAATGATGGTAGGTTCTATGAATGATCCCAAAACCAATGGTAACTGGGAATAATTTGACGGCTACTGCCCAATCCGAATTAGAGCTTTTCGACCTAACGTATTCTGACGAGGCTGCCTCAAACTACATTCTCTTGCTTGAGGTTGAGCCGTCTAATATTAGGGCTTGTTGGTATCATCAATCCAAAAATTTAGTCACCGGTTTCGCCTCTTATTCATTGAAAGAGAAGAACCTAGACAGCGCAATTGCGTCTCTGTTACAGGCGCATCCTTTCCTAGCTTCTGCATTTGATCAAATGATCATAACCGTCAAGACCGACAATTACATGATGGCTCCCGCGGATTTGAACCTAGCAAATATTGAAGAGACCTATTCCGTAACAAACGAATTCGATGCTGAGTCGCAGGTACTCCAATCCCATCGTTTAATTGGAATGAACGCCAACATCCATTATGCGTGTGACGCTGAATTGATTGCGGCCATTGAGCGACAATTTCAGCATAAAACCATTGTGCCCCATATTGCCCCAATGATCGAAGCCGAATTGAGTCGACTCAAATCAAGCGAAATAAAAACACGCGCTGTGCTTCACATTTGGGACAACACACTTGATCTGCGTTTCTATCAAGATGGGGAATTGCATCTAGCTAATTCGTTTTTTCAGACGGGAAGCGAGGACATCGCTTACTATCTACTTTACTGTGCAGAAGTGAGCCAATTGGACACGAAGACAGTGAGACTATCCGTTTCTGGAAATGTGAAAATCGGTGATGAAACTTGGAATCTAGTATCGAGCTATTGGAATAAGCTGGACCTCATTGAAGGGTTATCCAATATTGAAATTAGCGATAAGCTGGAGCCACGTGAAAAAGGTGCCTATGATTACCTCACCAACTCCTTGCTTTGCGCATTGTAGGAGGTTTACATCGAGGACGCAAGTTCAGGGCACCATCAAACATTCCGGCTAGACCCACTACAGATTTTGCGAAGGAAGGTCTGTTTAACATACTTGATTCTCAGATAGACTGGGATTACTGTCGGGTGCTCGATCTCTTTGCAGGCATTGGAAGTATTTCGATAGAATGTATTTCACGGGGCGCTGAGCATGTTTTAGCGGTGGATAAGGACCATCGATCCATAACTTGGATTAAGAGGCTTGCCATCGAAGTGGGGGTTTCAAATCTGGAAGTCTTGAAGGGTGACGCGCTTAATGTTATCTCAAGTTTGGAGATGAAAAGCGACCTCGTCTTTGCGGACCCACCATATGAATTTAAAGATTATGAAAGGCTAATTTCACTTGTGCTTTCGTCTGCCTTAAAGCAAGACGCTATTTTTGTTTTGGAACACAGAAAAACGGGTGACTTTAAAGACCATCCCAATTTTGTGAAAGATCGATCTTACGGTGAGGTCAAGTTCAGTTTCTTTAATAACACATTATGAGTCGCATTGCGGTATTTCCTGGAAGCTTCGATCCATTTACAGTTGGCCATGAAGCCATTGTTCGAAAGGCTATACCCTTGTTCGATAAGATCATTGTTGCCATCGGTCAAAACTCTACCAAGACATCCTACTTCACACTTGAGTCTCGAATTGCGCAATTGGAAGGCTTGTTCAAATCAGAATCCTCGGTTTCGATAAGTTCATTCGAGGGACTAACCATAGACTTTTGTGCTAAAGCCAAAGCA
The DNA here is from genome assembly GCA_002336485.1 of Flavobacteriales bacterium UBA1993. GTDB lineage: Bacteria > Bacteroidota > Bacteroidia > Flavobacteriales_G > Salibacteraceae > SHAN690. The sequence goes on along the minus strand of DDCZ01000048.1, from coordinate 54,017 downwards.
AAACACATCATTCGAGGGTTAAGGAGCGCAAGGGATTTTGAATATGAAAGTTCAATTGCTCACATGAACCATGATCTCGATTCAGAAATCGAGACGGTCTTTCTACTTTGCGATGCAAGCATGTCTGCAATAAATTCAAGCATTGTTCGTGAGATACATAAGAATGGGGGCGACGTTGCAAAGTTTCTTCCTTCGAACTTAAAGTTGCTGCAGACAAAATAACTCAATGGTAAAAAACGCTTTTGGAATTCTCCTTCTCTTCCTTTTTAGCCTTCAAATCTTTGCGGGCGAGACACTTATCCAAGGAAACGCCTTTTACTACAAGGGAAAGGATATTGAACTGCACAAATACTTAGATCTATTCACCTTTCAAAGCGAGGTTGTCACATCCCAAGAAATCATCGAGGACGGCAACTTTCGGTTTCAAATAGATCTAAATGAAACAGGGTTGTACTTGCTCAAAATTGGCAAAGTCCATGCACACATCTTTTTATCGCCAGACGATCAATATACTGTTGTGATGCCTGAGCCGATTGAAGCGGATCGATACAATCCGGCCAAAGATGTATTTATCCAACCGGAAATTTTTGAGGCAAACAGCAAACTGAATTACCTTGTAACCAAACTTGAACAGCGCATAAATCGATTTTTTATCTCAAACACCAGTCAGTCTTACAACCTCCGAAGCGCTGGAAATATTCGGGCAATTGCAGATGTATTCCTCGACTCTCTCCACAGTGAATTCGACAAGGTGGATCACCCCTATTTTAAGAGCTTCTTTCACTATCGTTTGGCCGAATTTGAGCTGAATACACGTCATTCGAATAAAGTGGTCTACGACAAATACTTTCAAGCTGGAGAGGTTTCATTTTCACAATTAAGCTTTGCCAATTCCTTTAAAACATTCTACAATGACTATATGACTCCAAAATCGGTGCATCGATTCAGCGACAGTCTAGAGTCTTGTATCTCAAGAAACGACTACGAGGGGGCGCTGCGATATTTGTCAACGGATCAATTTCTGCAGCGGCCTGAACTTTTGGAATTAGCCTTTGTTTCGGGGCTATTCGAGCTAGGAAGAGAAGGCGTATATCCGATTTACACCATTATAGCGCTGCTTGACTCGGCTCATTCAAAGTCCGAATTCGAAAACATCAAGACATTGGCCACAAACAGTAAGGACATCTTGCTCAAGCTTGCGCCCGGCACGCGAGCGCCAAATTTTGTTTTCGCTGATGTGGTGGGAAATCTTTACCGAATAAGCGAGTACGAGGGCTACTACATCTACATTCAATTTTTCGATGAATTCAACTCAGAGTCTTTGAGACAAATGAGTCTCATGAAGGTATTGCGCGAAGGATACGGAGCAGACATAGCCATGTTCAGCTTTAGCACATCTGAATCGCTCAAGCGGCTAAGGGAAATACCAGGAAAGCACGATTTTGATTGGTTTTTTGGAAAGGTAGGATCTCCAGATCAGGTTATGGAAGACTATGAATTGAGGGCGCTCCCTGAATATTTCTTTTTAGATGAAGAGCTTAAAATCATCAAGTCTCCGACTCCACCTCCCGGCGCTAAAATTGAAAAACAATTTGCAAAAATCTGGAACCAAAAACACCCTAACAAAAGCGTTCCGTTTAAGCTTCAGCCACCTCCCATTCACGAAGACGACGTTCCGCCGCCGCCTCATGAATAATATTCAATCACATGCTTGATTGACCGGTACATCGGTCTGTACAAGCTTAACACCTTGTTTTTTTCGGCCCAGATTACCTGCGTTATCCCCTCTTCCGTTTGAGGTATTAATGCTTCCGCAAAATCAGTTTTCATTCGAAACCAATATGTACGCTTTATGCAGGTTTTACCCTTCGCTTGATATAAGTGATAGCTGGTCAGAGCCTCGCTTTGAATTTGCAGATTTGACACGCCACACTCCTCTTCTACTTCACGTATCGCACCCTCTTCAATCGTTTCAGATTTCTCGAGTTTTCCTTTCGGCAGGTCCCATACTTCGTTTCTATATATGAGCAGCGGGTCGCCATTTTGATTTTCAACCAGCCCACCAGCAGCTTTGATAACTGTGAATTCGGCAAACAATCGATCAATCACCTTTTCCAGGTTATCAACGATAATAGTTTGATCATCCGTCAAATTGCAGGACGAAAAAATCCGGACGATTCGGGTATAAGCAGCCTCGTCGCTCGTGGATAATACAAAGGAAGATGCGGACGGCCCAATCGCCTCATTTTGACAAAGGATTAGACAATTTTCAGTGATGAAAAACTTATACTTTTGGCTCATGAATTATAGCTTTAATTCCGCTCACAAGGTAGCCGAGTTTCTCTTGCAAATAAAGGCGGTATCGTTAAGTCCCGACACACCATTCGATTGGGCTTCTGGATGGAAGTCACCAATCTATTGCGACAACCGAAAAACACTTTCTTATCCTAGAATTAGAACCTTTATGAGGCAAGAAATCGTGAAGGCGATAGATGAAAATTTTGGCCGTCCCGACGTGATAGCTGGCGTGGCAACGGGGGGGATTGCACAGGCTGCACTCGTATCTCAAGAGCTTGGATTGCCGCTTATCTATGTTCGACCAAAGGCGAAATCACACGGCGCACAAAACCAGATTGAAGGTGTGCTCGAGTCAGGACAATCGGTCATCGTTATTGAGGACTTGGTTTCTACCGGAAATTCATCGTTGATTGCTGTAGACGCCCTAAGAGAAAGAGGCTGCATCGTGAAAGGTATGGTAGCAATTTTCACGTATGGATTCGAGGCAGCTCGTCAAAACTTCCTCGACCACAAATGCCCATTAGTTACGCTCACCGATTACGAGGCGGTATTGCAAAAAGCAATCGAGAGCAACTATATCCAAGAGTCTGATCTTGAGTCGTTGGAAGAATGGCGACTAAACCCAGCTAGCTGGAAACAATAAGCATATGCCTGTATTCGAAAGTGATTCGTATGATGTAGTGGCGGCCCAATCTTCTGTCAGCAGCTTTTTATCTGTCCCCGAAAATCTGATTGAAATTCTACCTCAGGATCGAATAGAAGATTGGAAGTTTACTGAGGATGAATGCTCGTTCAAAATTACCGGTCTAGCACATATCTCCCTCAAGTTGAAAACAGTAGATAAGGATAAGATTACCTACATTTCTAATTCTGAAAAGCCGTTTCCATTTAGTTTGAACTTGCACCTTGGTGAAAAAGGAGACTCAACGGATTTCTCAGCTGATTTCGATGCTGATGTGAATGCCTTCCTTGGAACAATGCTCAAGGCCCCGCTGACAAATTTCTTGAACCACCTTAGCACTTCTATCCAGAAGAAGTACGCGCCAGTCTAATTTCTCCGCTTGCGAAAGCTACAAGCGAGCCATTGATGTTTAGGACCAGTCTTCCACTCGCGTCGACATTGGACAAGCGGCCCTGAACTTTCTTATTTCCTTGAAAAAACGTCAATTCACTGCTCAACCCATAAAGGCTACTCGAGTATCGGGTATACAATTCATCAAATGGCCTAAATGTCAATTCATAGGCGATTTCCAACTCCCGTCGGTAGGTCTCTAAAACTTGATCCAGGTCAGTTTCAACGCCAAGCAAATTTATCATGGACGTTGCTTCCCAAGGATAAGTGCTGAACTCGGGTTGATTGACATTTAATCCAAAACCTACGATGCTACTATCAAGGTGCCCTTTCGTGATTTGATTCTCGATCAGGATACCGGCGAGCTTCTTCCCTTCCACAAGAATGTCGTTTGGCCATTTTATTTTCGATCTCAATCCAAATTGAAGTAAGGTAGATTGAGCCGCGATGGAAGCAACCATGGATATAAAAAAATGTTGCTCTGATTTGAGATGAGTTGGCTTCAAAAGTGTAGAACACAAGAGATTGTCCCCAATTTTACTCTCCCATTTTCGCCCTCGCTGGCCTTTTCCACCAGTTTGATGGTCAGCTACAACGGTCGTCCACTCAATCATGCCAGATTGACTCAACATTTTGCTGGTATAGATGTTGGTTGAGTCAACCACCGATAAGCGAATTATTTCACCGTTCATCTACCATTACTTCCTTGGACTTCATTGGCAGCAAAGGACGCGAATTGATTGCTTAAATTTGACAAGGAAATAAAAATGCATGGCAGACACTATGGTTAAAGGCAATTCGGAAAAATTGACAGATATAATTGTCAATGGTATCCTCGAAAAAAAAGGCTTAGAAATAAAAGTTTTAGACATGCGAAAGATTGGTAATGCAATTACTGACTTTTATATAATCTGCCATGGCACCTCGGATCGCCAGGTAGATTCCATTTCAGATTCGATTGAAGAAATAGTAAGATCCCAGCTTGAAGAGAAGCCTATCAGCGTTGAAGGGCGTACTCAAGCAGAATGGATTCTAATGGATTTCACCGATGTGATTGTCCATATTTTTCAGGAGGATGTCCGCTCGCATTATGCGCTTGAGGACCTTTGGGCGGATGCCCAAGTAAAGACGATTGAAGTTTAAATAATTAAGTGAAGGAGCGGAGATGAGTGAAAATTCGAATAAAAAAGGCAAAGAAGAAAAGGGTTCTGGTTTTAAACCAAAGAAGAAAAGCCCACTTCAAAAAAGGCCATTTAATCCATATTGGATATATGTAGTCATTGCAGGCGTTTTAATAATGCAGCTGCTGGTGAGCTTCAGCGGAGGACTCAAGCCAATTGATTATAAAGATTTTGTTGACACCATGCTCCTTCAAGGAGATGTGGCGAAAGTGAAGGTCATCCAAAACGAACATTATGCCGAAGTATTCATTACGGCGGAAGCCTTAGAAAAAGAAAAGTATGATGAGGTGCGCGAGAAAGGATTTGGCCAAATGGCGAATACTGGGCCTCACTATCGAATGGATATTCCGCCTGATGAGATTTTTAAGCAGGACTTAGAAGAGGATCAAGAGTCTATTCCTGAAGGAGAGCGGATCAGTGCTGAATATGAAAACCGAACAAATTGGAGCGATGGTTGGCTGAGCTTGTTGCTCCCAATAGCTCTGATGGTTGGAATTTGGATCTTCATCATGCGAAGAATGAGCGGCCCCGGAGGCGGAGGTGCTCAAATTTTCAATATTGGAAAGTCCAAGGCGGTATTATTTGATAAGAACACACAGGTGAAGGTGACCTTCAAGGATGTGGCAGGTCAAGAAGAAGCCAAAGAAGAAATTGAAGAAATCGTTGACTTCTTGAAAAACCCAGATCGATATACGGCGCTTGGCGCTCATATTCCAAAAGGCGCCTTATTGGTAGGCCCTCCAGGAACGGGAAAAACACTGCTAGCAAAAGCAGTAGCTGGTGAAGCACAGGTTCCATTTTTCTCTCTTTCGGGGTCCGATTTCGTAGAGATGTTTGTCGGTGTTGGTGCATCCCGAGTGCGGGACTTATTTAAGCAGGCAAAGGAAAAAGCGCCATCAATCATCTTTATTGATGAAATCGACGCCATTGGACGTGCTCGAGGTAAAAGCGTCTCCCAAGGGGCGAACGATGAACGTGAGAACACATTGAATCAGCTGCTCACCGAAATGGATGGATTTGGCACCAACAGTGGTGTGATAATAATGGCGGCAACAAACCGTGCCGATATTTTGGACGGTGCGTTGCTTCGACCCGGACGATTCGACCGTCAAATTCATGTTGACATGCCCGACTTGAATGAACGAAAGGAAATCTTTAAAGTTCACTTACAGCCGCTCAAATTGGATGACAAAGTTGATGTTGAATTCTTAGCGCGTCAGACCCCTGGTTTTTCTGGAGCAGACATTGCAAACATTTGCAATGAAGCTGCACTGATTGCTGCAAGAAGAAAAAAGACTCAGGTTGAAAAAGATGATTTTGTAGATGCAGTAGATCGAATTGTGGCTGGATTGGAAAAGAAAAGTCGAATAATAACTCCGGGCGAGAAAAAGGCCATTGCATATCATGAAGCTGGTCACGCTGCAGTGAGCTGGCTGACCGAGTATGCGTCTCCCCTAGTCAAAGTCACTATTGTTCCGCGAGGTCGTTCTCTAGGTGCGGCTTGGTATTTACCTGAGGAACGGCAGCTGACAACAAAGGCCCAAATGATTGACGAAATGTGTGCCGCACTTGGTGGTCGTGCTTCAGAGGAAATCGTTTTCGGAGAAGTCTCTACGGGTGCCCTTTCTGATCTCGAAAAGGTAACCAAACAAGCTTATGCGATGGTTTCAGTTTATGGTTTGAATGACAAAATTGGAAACATAAGCTTCTACGATAGTAGCGGACAAAGCGAGTATTCTTTTCAAAAACCATACAGTGAAAAAACGGCGGAGACGATAGATTCAGAAGTAAAGCTGATGATCGATAATGCGTATCAACGCACCATAGGAATTCTAAATGCAAATAGGGATAAGCTTAATGCTTTAGCAGAGCTACTCTTAGAAAAGGAGGTGATTTTTAAAGAAGACATGGAAACCATTTTTGGTAAACGAACCTTTAAAAAGGAATTGGAAGAAGAGGAAACTGCGAGAAAACTAAAGGCGAAAGAAGTCCAGATAGATGCTAGTGAGGTAAAAGAATCAGAAGAACCAATAATCGCCGATGAGGTGGCTGTTCCTGATGTCCCGTCTAATCCTGAAACTAAAAATCCAGATAAAAATGAATCAAGCTCCTGAAAATTGGGTCCTCGTTTACAAATCAACCTCCGAGTACAGAGTTGACATTGTGCATGCATTGATGGACGAGAATAAAATCGAATCCCAGATAATCAATACACACGATCACACCTTTGACACACTCAATGTGACCAAGGAAGTTGGTTTGTATGTACATAAAAACGATGTTGAAAAGGCATCAAGTCTGATCAAACAATCTGAAAGTGAGTGATCTCGCAAAGCGGTCAAGTTCAGCGGTTGTATTTGTTCTATTAATCCTTGGCCCACTTTTCATACCTGAGACTAGATATGCCTTTGGGCTTTATTCTGTTTTAGGATTCTTTACGCTTAGAGAGTTGCTTCGCATGACCCATAAAAACGGTCAGCGGTTTCACTGGAGCTACCTTTCATACGTTATTCTCACGCTCTTTGCGTACAGCATATTCTTTGGTTTAGAAGTCCCTAACTCCATGTTTGTCCTTGGTTTGGTTGCCACAGGCTTGGCCATTTCGATTCAAGAACTATTTCAAACGGGCGATGCTCCGTTTCAAAACGTGGCTTCGCAAATTTGGGCTCCAATTTTCATTTCATTGTCCTTTCTTGGCATATTCTATTTCATGTCCTATCGAACGGATCTGCCCTCTCTTTACATCACAATTTCAGTTTTCTCCTTGATTTGGATCAATGACTCCGGAGCATATCTTTTCGGGAGGAAAATCGGCAAAACGAAACTCTTCGAACGTCTATCGCCAAATAAAACATGGGAAGGCAGCCTCGGTGGCATGGCTTGCGCTATGACCGCAGGCATTGCCCTTAGTTTCATTGAAGGAATGCCCAGCATCCTTGTCATGATTGGTTTTGCAGCAACTTGCGTTATCTCCGGATCACTCGGAGATTTATTTGAATCTCGATTGAAACGAGATGCCGGAGTAAAGGATTCAGGTACCTTTCTACCAGGTCATGGTGGATTCTTTGATCGATTCGACGCAATGATATTAGCTGTTCCCGCGGCTATTCTTTACTTTGAAGTTGTCTTACCTAAATAAGTAACTACATGACATTTCATAAAGAAGGCTACGTGTCGCTCCTGATCGTTTTCGTTCTTGGCGCTCTGTTGATTGGATCGGCACATTTCATTTTTCCAGAATATGTGTTGGTCTTGGCTCTTGCCGTTTTAATCACCACTTTCTTTCTGGTCGTTATTCTTCAATTTTTTAGAAGTCCCAATCGAAAAACCATCGCCAACGAATCGGGAATAATTGCCCCTGCCGACGGCAAAGTTGTAGTGATTGAAGAGGTTGAAGACACGGAGTATTTCAAGAAAAAAGTTAGGCAGGTAAGCATATTCATGTCTCCACTCAATGTGCATATTAATTGGTATCCGGTCAGCGGTGAAGTGGTTTATTCCAAGTATCACGCCGGCAAGTTCTTAGTGGCTTGGAATCCAAAGTCATCCACGGACAACGAACGACATAGTGTTGTGGTTAAACATCCAAAGTATGGAGAGATACTGGTAAAGCAAATCGCAGGAGCGGTTGCACGCAGGATAGTGAACTATTCGAAAGTTGGTGAACAAGTTGAACAAGGCGAAGAAATGGGGTTCATCAAATTCGGAAGTCGCGTAGACCTCTTGATTCCTCTAGATTCAAAAATTAATGTTGAGCTAGATCAGGTCTCGAAAGGACGGCAACTACTTGTCTCCACGTTCAACCAATAGAGTCGAAATATCCATCAGCGAATCCACGCTGACAAGCTCATGACCAATTTTTGATGGATTGTAATGGATGGCCTTCCATCCAAAATCAACGGCTCCACGCACATCGATTTCAAGATTATCCCCAATCATAAGAGATTCATCGGCAGTCGCCTGGCATTTCTTGTTGGCAAACTGAAATATTCTCGGATTTGGTTTCTTGGCATTGGCCATTTCTGAGGTGATCACATGATCGAAATAGACATCTAACCCACTAGATGCGAGCTTCACCAACTGAACTTCGTGAAACCCGTTTGATAAGATGTGCAACGGATATTTATCCTTCAGAAGGTTTAAAAGTTCGATGGCTCCATCATTAAGCTTGGTCTTCGTAGGGCACAGATCCACGTATTTCTTTCCAATTGCCCGTGATAAGGGCTTGTTCGCAATACCAAAATCCTTCAATGTAGATTCAAACCGAACGGTACGAAGACGTGCCTTTGAAATTCGATTTTCTCGATAAAGTGCCCAGTACTTGTTATTTAAGTGTACGTATCGATCAATGAACTCACTCTTCTTCGCCTTACATAATTGGCCTATTTCAAATTGATCAAACAGTTCACCTAAGGTTTCTCTGCTGTTTGCTTCGAAGTCCCATAGGGTATGATCAAGGTCAAAGTATATATGCTGAACCTTATCCAAAAATCGGCCCTAATAAAAAGGTTATGGACGTAAGCGTCACAGACCAAAAAACCACGGAAGCCATAAGTATGGGCAATGCAGATCTGTCATTGGCGTAATACTTTGCCACTAAAAAGCACCCGATCGGAATGGAGATAATACATGGGGTAACGAAAGCAATTCCGTACAACCCATATTTAGAACGAAAATTGATAAAGACCCGATTCTTCTTGGTAAATTTTTTCTTGTCGAATTTGCTCGGAAAGCGATTTGCCCACCATCGACTAATAATCGAACCAAGCTTATAGAAGACATAAACGCCTACAAAACCTCCCAAACTTGTAATCAACAACGTTTCAAAAAAGCCATATCCCGCCAAATAGACTGAAGTTGGCGCATACAGGAACTTCGTAGCTGCAATCAGGAGTAACCCGATAAATTTAAAAACTTCAAGGACCATCTTAGGATTGTAATTTTTCGCCGAACGCTAAGTCACCTGCATCTCCCAAACCGGGCACGATATATTTCTGATCGTTCAAGTCTGGATCAATCGCGGCGATCCATATTTGAACATCTTCCGGTAAGCTCTGAGACACATTCTCCACTCCTTGAGCACTGGCGATTACTGCGGCAACGTGGATGGATTTAGGCGTTCCATAATCTTCCAAGACCTTAATCGCAGTTTCAAATGAGCTACCTGTTGCAAGCATGGGATCATTTAAAATGAGCACCTTATCCGTTAGGTCTGGACAGGCTACGTATCCAACCTCAATTTCGAATCCGCCATCATTATCGTGCTTTCTATATGCTGAAACAAATCCGTTTTCGGCCTTCGGAAAACAACTGAGCATGCCTTCATGTAGTGGGAGTCCAGCTCGCAGAATTGTGATAAGCACAACGTCATCCTGTAATCTGTTTTGAGCATGTTCAGCGAGGGGCGTTTGAATCTTCGACTTTTCGTAGTTCAGTGACTTGCTTATCTCATAGCCAAGAATTCGGCCCACCTTGCGAATATTTTCACGGAAAGATTCCCGATTATTTTGCGCATCTACGCTACGCAAGTCAGCCATGTATTCATCTAGAATCGAAGGGTTATCTGATAGGTGTGTTATTCTGCTCACTGCTGTTGATTTAAATCGGAAAATGCCAGTTAGACATCACCTGCAAATATATCCGCTGCATACCACCAAAACTGCGATAGAAGTACCCTAAATTTTCATCGTTGCTACCCTCAAAATCAAACACCCAATCACCACCGGCATAGGCACGAATGATTTGATCAATAATGAAGTGAGAGCCTCCTACATTCTTCGCGGCAGAGCTTGTGCCCGTAAAGAAATTCAACAAACGATTTTGCGATTTTAATATCATCACCCCCGCTATCCACTCTCCATTAAGATAGGCACTCCAGGTTTCTGCCTCACCGCGAATAGAAAATGCGTCATAAATTTGCTCGACGTGGGTATAAAAAGCTTCATCTAAAATCTGAATTTCATTTCCTCTTCCCAACTTAAATGCTTGCAAAACCCTCGGTTCAAATTCGGCTTGAGTCTGAAATTCCAGTCCATTTTGGGTAGCTTTTTTTATGTTGGAGACAGCAGTGCGTTTATAAGAACGCACTACAGAATCGTATGCTTGACCTAGGTCAAGTTCAATATTAATGTTCTCAGTAGTTTCATAATGCTCGATTTCTCCTACGGAATTATTGAGTTTGATACTATGTCTCCAATAATTCTTCCTTAGGTGTGACAACACATCTGTCAAGTCAGAATCTAAGACCTGGCCCTTTTGAAATGGCCCGAGTTGTTGTGCCAAGAGAGGCTGATATACTTGCTTAAACAATTTGCCCTTCACTGGAAGGGGCCAAACAGATTCATAGTCGTTATAAACCAATCCGATCCATTCGCAGGTCGAATCCAAAAAGTACGTTAGGGCATAATGTCTGAAATTATCGGATCCTCGAACGCACTCATCCCATTTATTCGAATCAATCTGATGCCTTTCAATTCGATCAAACTTCATTCTCCTCGATAATATGATTGAAAAGATCCCATGTACGAATTGACCCATGCATTCCAATTAATACTTCGGGGTGCCATACAGAACTAAACACCCCTCCATACTTCCTTACCGTTTGACGCAAGTTTATCAATGATTTAAGTGCAATCTCTGAGCCTTCAGAATTTCGAACTGCACACATATCCATAAATACAAACGGATGCAGCATTAACGTTCCTGACTCATCACGTTCTAGGTCAAAAAATGGAAAGGGATGCGATGTCCCCGCTCTAAATCCATTAGCATCGGCAAATCCTACGCTATGTTCATGGGTCATTCCTAGCTCTTCTAAATGTCTTAAAGTTCCCGGCAAACGATACCTTAAATAATGCTGTCGGGATCTAATTATACGACTGTTGCTTACAGACTGTAATCGCTCGAATTCAAGGTCAACTTGCCCATCATCCTCAGATGAAAAATAGGATGGGTGAAGCCCCATATCGGAATCAAGAGCTATTTCATTTATTCTCTGTTTCACATTTGGGATATGAACTGGATTATTCAAATCATACCGGCTGGTTTCTCCAACCTGGAAAAAGAAAATCGGACGGATCTTTTTTGAGGCACATTTTGAGATTATCTCATCATATACCTCCAATGGATCTTTTGATTGCCCGACCAACACACTTACTCTTTCCTGAATTTTTTTGGGGTTACGGACTAGGTCTGCCAATAAACCAAATAGCGTGCGCGCCAAGCCTTTAGATCGATACATAAGGAGCTGATCAACATCTACCGTTACTTCATCACGAAACGTCTCTGGAGACAAGGAGATGCGCTCATATTTGACCTTAATCTCATTTCTAATACGCTCGATGTAGATATCTACTAATGGAATCTCAATTGCATTGTATTTCGAAAGTATACTGGACGTTGAAAGAAACCGATTGTGTTCATCTTGAACAAAAGGTAGATACTCTTCATATCTACTCAACAAATAGAATGCCGCCGCAAGTGGATCGTGCCCAAATTTTGAGTTCGAATCTGCAAATAACAAAGGAATTTCGCCCGACGAGTCCACGTCAATTTCTTGCAGAGTGGGCCGTTTTTCGAATAGCAGTTTTGCTGGCCGAAACTGTATGCCATCAAGGCTTGCATCAAACGAATAGTTGAGGACTGGACAATCCGCTGAATCAAGGTCCGACGGTTCATTTGTAAATGTCACATCCAAACCACAACGGACTCCAAAGACATAGTTCCCAATGTAGGTGAGCCTATTCGATCGCTTTTCTGAATAAATTAGAATAGAGCTGCTCATCACATTAGTCCTTCATCAGCTAAGCTGAAATACGACTTATCTGCTATTATCAAATGATCGAGAACGGATACCTCAAGAAGTTTACCCGCTTCGACCAACCCTTTGGTTAGTTTGAGGTCGGCTTGGCTAGGGTTGCGATTTCCAGAAGGGTGATTGTGGGCAAGTATCACAGAACTTGCCAGTCGATCTATGGCAGCCTTAAAAATGATTTTTGTATCAGCCACAGTTCCAGCTACGCCTCCTTGACTAATCTTAACCACTTCAATAAACCTATTGCTTCTGTTAAGTAAAAGCGCAAAAAATTCTTCATGATTCAGGTCCGAGAGATGTGGTAGAAGAATTTCAAACGCATCCTTACTGCTAGTGATTTTTGCCTCAGCATTAGTTTGGCTCTCTTTTCTCCTACGGCCAAGTTCCATTGCCGAGGAAATAGCTATGGCTCTAGCCTGACCAATCCCATTAAATTTCATTAAATCTCGAATAGTCAATCTTCCAAGTTTGTTCAGGTCGTTAGAGACAGAGGCTAAGATGCGCTTGGAAATATCTACTGCGGATTCTGATGGCGTTCCAGAACCAATCAGGATTGCAACTAATTCCACATCGGTGAGTACTGCTCGCCCCTTTTGCAACATTTTCTCACGTGGCCGATCATCCTCTGCCCAAGACTTGATGGACATTTTTTTTGGATAATCATCGGACTTCATTTCGTGAAAATAAAAAAGGCTTACCGTATAGATAAGCCTTCTCAAAAATTTAAAAATGTTTTAGTTACAATGCCGTGGCATGCTTCGTTATACTAGACTTCAAGTTAGCCGCCTTATTCTTGTGAATAACGTTCTTCTTAGATAGTCTGTCTATCATGGATTCTACTTTAGGAAGCATCTCTGTTACTTCCTTTTTGTCAGACGAAGCACGCAACGTACGTAGTGCATTACGCATAGTCTTGTGATAGTAGCTATTTAAAGCTCTTCTTTTTTCGTTTTGACGAATTCTCTTAAGTGCTGACTTATGATTTGCCATAGTTTATTTTATTGTAGCCCGTAGGGGAATCGAACCCCTGTTACCAGAATGAAAATCTGGCGTCCTAACCCCTAGACGAACGGGCCTTAGCCTTTAAAAAAGGAATGCAAATGTAATTATATCTCTAATCCAAACAAGCCCTCGTGAATATTTTTTAAAATGAAACCTGATCCTCTCTTGACGCGAATTTAAATCCAAGCCTTTTACCCGTTTTAATTCGAAGATCTTGACTTAATGCTTGCATGTCATTTAGCGTTACTTCTTTGACCGCATTGTAAGGCGGAGTGTACAAATCAAAATCGATAATATGTTTCAATGCCGCCTCAACTACCCGGCGAATTGCGGAAGAATCTAATTCTGAATTTGAAAAATCACGAAATAAAAATCCCAATTGATTTTGACCTTCAACGTAAAAATGTCGATCCCGATTTACAAACAATCTTCCAACCAAATATCCACTATCGTTCAATCGGTTAAATCTATAGGAGTCTGTCAAGAAATTATAAATATTGATTATGCCACAGTATGCGTTTTTGGGATCCTTCATTACATAGGGGCTTTTATAGATCATATGTGATTCTGGAAACGAGAAGACATTGGTATGCATGTGAAACAGAATTGTGTCCCCAGCCAATGTCATTCGTGCTTCATAGGCCCCCGTAGTTTTTAGCTCTACAGCGACTCGAGTGTCGGTCGGAGAAATAAAATCATGGATCTCATTGGTCACATCTCCCAACTGCACCTTTAAATCTTCGAAGGCACTCTTAGTTACAGAATATACATCTTGCTTTAAACAAGCTTTGTCAATGATTGACTGCTTTAAACTATCCATATCCACTCCCATTTAATATGATTTTGCGAAAATTACGCGCTGACTCGACGGTTTCCCCGATCGGACACAAACGCCCTCTTCTCGCGGATTATTTAATGGAATGCAGCGGATTGTAGCTTTTGTTTCCTTCTTAATCAATTCCTCTGTTTCCGGGCTTCCATCCCAATGCGCACTTATAAATCCACCGGTTTCATTCAACTTCGATTTAAAATCCTCGAAATTGTCAACTTCATGTGTATTTGATTCTTGAAATTTTTTCGCCTTTGAGAATATACTCTCTTGAATCTCAACCATAAGCTCTGTTATGTAATCGACTACCTCATTCATAGGTTTCGTTTCTTTGGACAGCGTATCACGCCTAGCAATTTCAACCGAGCCATTTTCAAGGTCCTTGGGACCAATTGCAATTCTCACTGGAACCCCTTTCATTTCGTACTCGGCAAACTTAAAGCCCGGCTTATGCGTGTCCCGATTATCAAACTTAACCGTCAGCCCTTGCTTCTCTAGTGAAGACTTAATATTCAAAGCAATCTCTGAAATCTGCGCAAGCTGTTCCTCTCCCTTATAAATTGGGACGATCACCACATGAATCGGTGCAAGCTGAGGAGGTAAAACAAGTCCAAAATCATCCGAATGAGCCATAATCAAAGCTCCGATTAATCGTGTAGACACCCCCCAACTCGTAGCCCAAACATAGTCTTGAGAACCTTCCTTATTTGCAAATTTGACGTCGAAGGCCTTGGCGAAATTCTGACCTAGAAAATGACTCGTTCCAGCTTGCAAAGCCTTCCCATCTTGCATCAGCGCCTCAATACAATAGGTTTCGATTGCGCCAGCAAACCGCTCCGCAGGCGTCTTTAAACCCTTTAGAACTGGCAATGCCATGAATTTTTCTGCGAATTCAGAGTATACATTAATCATGCGTTCTGTTTCCTCAATCGCTTCGACCTTAGTCGCATGTGCAGTATGCCCTTCCTGCCAAAGGAACTCCGCGGTTCGAAGAAACAACCGGGTCCGCATTTCCCATCGCACCACATTTGCCCATTGATTAATGAGAATAGGCAAATCCCTATAAGACTGAATCCAGTTTTTATATGTCTTCCAAATGATGGCCTCGCTCGTTGGGCGAACGATTAACTCCTCTTCAAGTTTTGCATCAGGATCTACGATCAATTTACCCTTCTTCTTTGGGTCATTTTTTAATCTGTAGTGCGTGACAACTGCGCATTCTTTAGCAAAGCCTTCTGCATTCTGCTCCTCGGCTTCGAATAGTGATTTTGGCACAAACAGCGGAAAGTAGGCGTTTGAATGGCCAGTGTCCTTAAACATTTTGTCAAGGGCAGCTTGCATTTTCTCCCAAATCGCATAACCATAGGGCTTGATAACCATACAGCCACGCACATCGCTGTTTTCAGCTAAATCCGCTTTAACAACTAGCTCGTTATACCACTGAGAGTAGTTCTCTTCCCGTTTTGTAAGTTTTGCCATAGATATTCTTTAGAGTCGGCAAAAGTAGAAATCTATTAAAGGCTGATGCCTTATATATACCCCAGACTACCTTGGCTAATCTCTATTGAACCACAATGGATTTTGTATGAACAGCATCGCCTGTATTTACAGAAACGATATACATTCCCGTAGGTAGGTTTTGAACAGATATGGAGGAATTCACTCCTAAGCCGCCAGTTGTTGACTTAACCATTTGCCCAGCTGGGTTGAATATTTTCACCTGAGCAATCTCTTTTCCATTCAATGAAGCAATATTAATCCGATCATTTGAAGGGTTTGGATAAATATGAATTCCAGAAGGCTTTTTCGTCTCTTCAACTGCAGTTGGCCAAGAACCCCATTCACGCTCAAAATCCTCAACCGAAGTATAGGCCTCACCAATACCAGCTTGATAAACTTCTTTATCTGCAGCGGCGCTCTGCATAAAGACAATTACATGAAGGCTATCAAAGTCCTCAACGCTGTGTTCAATCGCCGTATTTATCGGATCGTTCGCATTATTAGGTAATCTATAATCTCCTTGAAAAACATAGGTTGTATCATACTCGAATGTTTGTCCTGGCACAACTTTGCCTATTATAAAATCACCAGCCGAAGCAGGGAGCATTTTCTTAAAAACGTTGTGAAACTCAGTTTCACCATTCGTCTTCACATTGTTGTGATTAATTCTTTCTGTTATTATGATTCCAATTCGCTGCGCTCCCGCATGCAGGCTATCCAGCGCCTCAATGTGTGCTTTAATAGACACTGATTGGGTGCTTGGGTCGAGCATATATCTTAGCTCAATTTTCACCCGTGCATCGTCTTCCAAATCATCGTCTATATCATCGCCATCAAACGATGCGTATGAAACATTCTCGCCATTCTGGACAAAGTATGGAACTCCAGTCACTGAATAAATCCCACGTCTTCCGTTTCCTTCAGGGGTGTAATATGGATCTCCTGAACCAGGCCAGCTCATTTGATATTTCACAACGGCAATATTCTCACGATATTCTTCAAATATTGGAGACAAGTGATCGTTTGCAGGTTTACAAGGAGGGCATGTCGAGCTTGAAAAAACCTCGTAAAATGGTGTGCGTTTTACGGTTGTTTGAGCAATGACTGAAATACTGAAGACAGTTAGAGGAATAAGTAGAAGTAGGCGATTCATGTTATAGATTTTTACGCAAGTAAGTAATTCTTACCTTTTCATTCGCTTCTATTATACAAATAGGCTTGGATTCGAAAAATCAAAAAAACCAGTTAACAAACTTTGGTACGGTATTCGTATTTACTTCTCAAAATAAGTAGTCATGAATTTCAAAATCATTTTATCCACCGCTCTTCTCGCAAGTTTAATTCTTGCATCATGTTCGAATCAAAGGATGGCCGTTAGCGAAACGGACGATATTTACTATTCTTCATCTGATCGTTTTGCAGACGCAGACAAGGACTTCAATCAAGTGAAAGAAGTAAGCGGTGAAGATTACAAATCCAATGATTCCTATTCTAGCAATTATTATAGTGTTGGAAAAGAAGAAGCAACTGGCCAAAACCAACGTGCCGAAGGCGCTTATGCTGAATCGCAAGCCACCAATACTGAAGCTGATCAAAATTCTCAGGGAGCGACAGTAAACAACTTTTACGGCAACACTNNTTACGAAGAGGATTACGCATCTCGAATTCGAAGATTTGACGAAACCAACTTCAATGGTGGCTATGGATACTATGACCCCTACTTTGTAAATCCGAACTGGAATTACGGGTGGTCTTCTTGGAATTCATTCCCAGGCGGATGGAATGTTGGTTATAGTTCATACAGTGGCTGGAATGTTGGCTACAATTGGGGCGCTGGATATGGACGACCTTGGTATACTCAACCGCTTTGGTATCGTTATCGAGGCGATGCGTACTGGGATTACTGGAGCTATGGATATCCACGAAGCAACTTTGGAAACTGCTATGGCCCATATGGACCTTACTATGGCGGATACGGCGGTTACGCCGGGGGCTATGGTGGCTATAACAACGGATATTGGAATGGATACGGAGATGGCTTCTATGATGGCGCCTATTCAAACAATGGAAATAACCGCAGACCATCCTACAATGGCCGAAGACCAGTCGCGGGATCAAACGGCTTTTCTGACAACGCAAATACAGGTGGCCGACGAGATGTGGTTGCAAGCGACAGATTGCAAAGCGTATCAACTGTTGGAGCGCCGCGCGCTTCAGAATACACTGCATCAAATGATAAAATCGGATCATCTGCACAGTCTTCTGAAGATCGACTTGCATCTGCTCAATCGATTTACCAATCAAACAATGCCAGCGTCAAGGATCGTCAAAATGCAAATGCGCAGAGTGCTGCCACAAAATATGGCAAAACCGATCGTGCACATGCTCAGGTGAAGTATAATTCAGGAGTCAAGAGTTCAAACGCAAGTACTCAGCGTGTTCGAAGCGGAGGGCAAACACCTCAAAACCAGACATCACGAAAGGGAGCGGTTAACTCGCAATCCTCGAATGCGACTCAAGGACGAAGCAATGGCAACTCATATCAGCCATCGAGCCGTGCGTCTAATGGCAACAATTCAAGTGCTGAGCGAAGAGGTAGTTCCAACTATCAGCGCCCTTCGAACGGTAACAACGCCCGCACGAATTCAAGGACTACGTCTACCCAAAACACGCGTCCAAGTCAATCGACTCGAACTAGAACGAATAACTCTACTTCAGGGTCGAACTACCGGTCCAAAAGCAGCAGTTCTTCGAACCCAAGGGCGAGGACTTCTACCTCTTCGAGTTCAAGGTCATCACAGTCATCGACTACAAGATCTTCAAGCCCACAGCGCTCAAGTGGTTCTCGATCAGGAAGCTATAATAGTGGCGGAAGCCGACCGAGCAGTTCAGGTTCAAGTGGGGGAAGCATGCGTGCGCCTTCAACTAGATCATCAGGCAGCACAAGTAGAGCGAGTGGAGGTCGAAGATGAAGCGAACATTAATCATATCCGGCCTGATTCTTCTTGTGTCATCAGTCTATTCACAAAACGAATCTGACGGCCTGCTTTTTTCAAGAGGCGATGTAAACGGAACCGCCCGTTACACTGCCTTAGGAGGTGCTTTTACTGCCTTAGGTGGTGACGCCTCCGGAACTTGGAAAAACCCAGCTGGGGTTGGTGTTTATAGGAGCAATGAATTCTCTCTAACTGGAACATATTCGGAGGAATTTATCAGGTCTAATTACTATGGCAACACATCTGAAACTGGCCAAGGAAAGCTAAATATCGGATCCTTTTCCATTACTGGCGTCCAAGATTTGAGGCAAGCAGGAAAATGGAGAAACACTGCAATATCTTTTGGAATGAACCGCGTGGCGGTTTATAATGAAAACTACACCGTTGAGGCTAATGGTGTAAACGCCTCTATCCTTGATGATTATACAAATGAGATAAATGAAGAAGGCGTTGATTGGTATGACCTTGAATCTGAATATCCTTTTGATCTTTATTTATTATGGGAAAACTTCCTGATAGATGTCAAGCCAGGATACACGAATCAATACTACAACACATCAGGACTTAGCCCAGTGGACCATGTTTATAATGTTGATATTGAGGGTGCCAAAAGAGAAACCTATTTCACCTTTGGAGGCAATTATGATGATCGGCTTTACATTGGGGTAGCTGTGTATACATCAAACATCAACTACGACAAAACAACGGTCTATACTGAATCATTTGACCAAAGCGACACCACGATAAACTTGGATGAGTTTTCGCAGACCTTTCAAGAAGAGATAGATGGGCGCGGTTACAGCTTTTCTCTTGGCGCAATTTACAGACCTGTTGACGCTCTTAGACTTGGACTCTCGCTTAAATCTCCCGAGCTTCAAAACATGGAGTATAGCTTCGAATCCTACAACATCACAGTTGAGGATGAAGTGGCATATGAAGTTCTTTCCCCGGTGGTTATTCGCGACTACCGATTTAGAATCACCTCTCCATTCCAATCTACACTTGGTCTGGCGTATACATTTAAGAAATATGGGCTCATTTCAGTTGAAGCGGACTACGTCGACATGCGCATGACAAACATGCGTGGCAGAACAGATTCAGACCCATTTACAGAAGAGAATAGCGCAACCGAAACACTGCTTGTACCGACTATTAATCTTAGGGCAGGTCTTGAATATCGAGTCACCTCCTCAATTGCTGCACGAATTGGATATGCCGCATATAGCAACCCGTATTCAGATCAAGTAAATTCAAACGGGGCGTTCCAGATATATAGCCTTGGCGCAGGATATAGAGTAGATCAATTTTTCGTAGACGCTTCATATCAATACCGAGTCAGCGGCGAACGTTATACCATATATGATCCAGCCATGGTGGACCCAATAGAATTAGCCAAAACAGATCATCGAATTACGTTGACGTTTGGTTTGAAGCTGTAAGCTTAGTTCTGAATCACCACTTTACCAGAGCTTTTCGCACCTCCGATTTCGATCTGATAAGTATACATAGCGGCTGGAATTGAGCTGGTATTGATCCTATGGTGTCGATCGAGGATGCTTTCCTTCAGAACTACTTTACCATTAACATCATAGAGCGTTACAAAGGCCTCCAAGCCAGAATCATATTCCCCGATTAGAATATTGATTTCACCATTAGACGGATTTGGATAAACTTCAATTTCCAATGCGGTGATTGGTTGCTCGATAGACAATGCTGCGTGATCTAGGTTAGCCAGCGTATATTCTCCGGGCTTAATCACCTCCATTGTAATCAACCCAAATCCATTATCTGAGCTACCCAGAATATTCTTCTCATAAGCATCGTATTCCTCCCAATCGTCGTATGCATCGATCCGATGCAGTAAGACTAAGCTATCCTCTTGAACAGTGACCAGGTCCATATCTAAATATCCTGTGTTTCCACCAGACCTACCGTCATAAAAGAATTGCCCTGACAATTCAACATTATCCAGGTCAAGCCCCGATACTTTCCAATAATGATAAGAGGACAAGGTATATGGCTTGTGATCGAAATCTTTGATTGCATCTGGGGTGGACCAAATGTGATCAAACACAACCATAGCTGAGTCGGAAACGGACTCGACTTCAACATCCCAATACATATTATCCAAATTTAAGTTCCCTGCATTCGTGATCACGAGTTCATCTCTTGTCCTCGCTTGAGCTTGTTCGTAATGGGTGTACAATTGAATGTAATGAGGTTTAATTGTAGAAGTAACTACCCTCAACTCTGTGCTTCCCGACATGAATGTTTTGCCGGACTCACTCTGCCAGGATTCATCAAAGACTGTATAGAAAACAGGAACTCCATCATGGAATTCTGAACGCCCCTTTAGCTTTTGCTGTAAAAAGAGTGAGACATCATATTCACCAGCTTGTTCTGAATAGAGAAAGGAATCGAGCACAACGACGTTATATCCACCAGAAAAAACCCAATCGCGGAAAAAGGGAACAAGATCTGTCTCGCTGTAAATTGATAAATGTTTTTCTAGCGTATCGCTGCTAACAGAAGTGTATTTAAAATCTTCCATGAGGGAAGAAACAGCATCAAAAAACTTATGATCGCCCAAATACCCTCGAAGGTTATGTGCAACGAGCGCTCCCTTTTTATAAACATGATCGCCATAAACATACTCATGAGGCTGACCTGATACAGCCCGATAGCTTTCTTCGTAATGGTGTCCATACTGAAGCATAAACTTCAAATCCTTTTGCATCGATTTTTCATAGGATTCACGCCCGTAGACTGCCTCCTGAAACAGATACTCAGAAAACGACGCCCAGCCTTCATTGATCCACATATCTCCATCGGTTTGACATGTAATGTTGTCGCCCCACCACATATGAGCCAGCTCGTGCGCCATCAAATCCTCTTGGCTTAGACCGCCGTTTGCGGCATAAATCGGGTAGGTAATGTTGGTAGCGTGTTCCATGGCCCCCGAATTGAAGGGAACCAAGCTGTATCCAACTTTATCAAATCGATACGGCCCGTAAGCATCTTCGAATTTCAACACTGCTTCATCCAGATGCGTGAACGACGCTACGATGTTGGCCGAATCCTGGGCCCGACCAAAAATCTGAGAAGGCAATGCTCCTGCACTCGCTGCGATGCTCGAATTCACCATTACATAAGGACCAACCGTCACGCAAGCCAAGTATGAGGGAATCGACTGAGCCAACTCCCAATGATATGTCTTTGTTGAATCATTATGTGATTCGATATTATCCAACAACCCATTGCATGATGCAACTCGATCGTTATTCACTCGCACATGAAAGTCAAAACTTGATCTTTCGATAAAATTGTCGAAACAAGGAAACCAAATCCGGCCATAACTGTGGGGATCATCGGCGAAACCGACCCCTAGATTCCATGCGAAATTCCCAGAAAAATAAAAACCACCCCAGCCCGAAGCGTCTTGCATAGGTGTACCGCTATAATGAATCTCAATATCAGTCTCGTCATTCATGGACATGGAGCCATTGAGCGCAACTTTCACATCTGAGTCGCCTTGCGCAAAGCCCTGCACAAGTGAACCAGTAACTGAGTCAACCGTCAATCCTTCCAAGTCAAATCGCACCGAGGTTATTCCATTTATCAATGATTTTATCGAAAGTTTGGCATTTCCGACTATCTCCTGATTGCTAAGGTTGGTCATATCCAATACAATATCTGTGTGTAATATATCAACACTGTCGCTGCGAAAATCTTGGATAGCTAGACGATTTGAAGGAGTAACCACCTTGTATTTCGAACAATATCCATTAGCCCTGTGTTGTGCCTTTATGGTAATGAAAGCAGTTAGCAACACGATCGTCAATAAAGTCTTTTGCATCCGTCAAAGTTCCATATTCAGAATGAATTCGACGAAGGCAGACTTAGGATTTCAAGAATAAGTCTAGAATTGCACCCATGAACATCGGAAATTCTTTGAATTCCTACACCACCATTATTAGACGACATACGTCTATGTATATAAGCCGTACTAATTTTATGTTTGAATTTCCAAATCCAGTAAGATGAAGCCATCTCATGAGCTCTTTCGCCTGATAAAATCCTTGACTAAGTCAGAAAAACGATTTTTCAAATTAATGTCATCACTCCAAAGTGGAGAGAAGAATTACATCAAACTATTCGACTCAATCGAAAAGCAAAATGAGTATGATGAAGAAGCAATTAAGGAACAATTCAAAGAGGAAACATTCATCAAACATTTGCCTTCTGAGAAGAACCATTTATACAAGCTCATATTAAAAAGTCTCAGGCTGTTTTATGCCGAGAACAGCGTCTCTGCCATTCTCGCAGAGAATATTCAGAGTATTGAGATTTTATACAACAAAGCCCTTTACTCGGAATGCGGCAAGCTCGTTCGAAAGGCAAAAAAAATAGCCGCAGACCACGAAAGGTTCTATTACCTTTTTGAGCTGATCAAGTGGGAAAAACTACTCTTGGAAGAGGAATTCCAATCTGGCAAGTTTGACCGAGATCTTAACAAGCTGGTTGATGAAGAGCATCTGGTCATAAAGCGACTTCGAAACTTGGCTGAATATCAAATTCTCTATAGCAAGATCAATTATGTGTTTCGGCAAGGCGGTTATGTACGAAACGATCTAGAACGCCAAATCGTAAATGAAATTCAATCCCATGAATTAATCAAGGGAAAAAACACTGCGCTTTCCATGCGCGCTGCCGCTACGTGTTATTACGTCAAGGGGCTTTGCGCCATTACCAGTAATGAAGTTGAGGACTCGTTCCTAAACTTCAGCCGAGTTGTTCGCATTTTTGAAACCAATCCAAATCTAATTCAGGATATACCAAAGCAATACATACGTAGCCTTGGCAACCTCTTTTACTATTACATTGGATCCGGCGACTATGACAAGTTGTTCGAATTGATTGAAAAAATGCGGTCGTTAAAAGACCAACCTGGATTTAATCGAATCGACATTAAAATCCGAATCTTTCTTTCCACTCACTATTTTGAAATGTTGGCGTATGAGCGCCAAGGCGATTTTGATCGAGCCATTGATATGATGGAAGATGTTAGCGCCAAAATGAAAGCGTTTGGAGAGAAGATCACAAAGGAAGACGAGGTGGTGTTCGGTCACATCTACGCCAACATCCTCTTTGGAGCTGGTCGCTATCGAGATTCGTTAAGACAGATCAACACTGTTCTTAATGACAATGAATCCAATTTGCGTCAAGATATATACAGCTTCGCTAAGCTATTCAACTTAGTGGTCCACTATGAATTAGAGAACTTCGACTTACTGGATTATCTCATAAAGTCTACCGAGCGATATTACACCAAGAAAAAGAAAAGCGCTGAAGTGGGATATGAATTTGAGACCACATTCATCAAGTGCTTCAAAAAGCTCATAAAAACTTCGCGGAATGCGCAAAAAGCAAGCACTGTGTTCATGGAAATGAAAAAGGAATTGCAGCTTCTGGTTCGTGACGAAAATGAACGCGTTGCTTTAGAGTACTTTGATTACATCACTTGGGTCGAAGCTAAACTCCAAAACCAATCCTATGGCGAGCTCAAAAAGCTCAAGCATATAGGCATGGCGCCTTAGTCTAAACCAGCTGCGGCACGTTGGCGTGAAACTTCAAATAGACAAATGCCCGAAGCGACCGCTACATTTAAACTTGAAACCTCTCCGTGCATTGGAATTAGGGCAGTTTCTCTAGCCATTCGGACAAGGTGCGGTTCAATGCCTTCACCTTCGTTACCCAATAGAATATTTATCGGTCTAACGAAGTCTGTTTCATGAATGCTCTTTTCAGACTTTTCGTGACACGCGACAGTTGCAACGCCACTAAAGAATAGTGTTTTAATGGCATCTCCAAGTGACGATACTTTACAGACTGGCAAATAGTGCAACGCACCTGCAGATGTTTTAATGGCGTCTTCGCTGATGGAAGAGGCACCTTTATGCGGAATAATGATGGCATGGGCACCCGCGCAGAGCGCAGAGCGCGCAATTGAACCAAAATTTCGCACGTCGTTAACCTTATCGAGCATGATGAAAAACGGGGCCTCGCTTTTCTCAAAAATCTGTTGCACCAGCACATCTAGATTACCAAACTCAATGGGAGAAGTAAAAGCAACAAATCCTTGATGGTTGTTTTTGCACAATCTATCCAGCTTTTCCTTGGGCGACTTAATAATAGAAACTCCCGCTTCCTTTGCAAGTGAAATCAACTCCTTGGCCTGATCCGTTTTCATATCCTTCAGGACAAACAGCTTATCCAAAACCTTACCCGCTACCAGCGCCTCCCTTATTGGGTGAAGGCCGTACAACAATTGATTATTGTCTTTCATTTATAGGTTATTACTCGTCCTTGACGCCAAAATTCAACTGCCCGATACCAAGGTGATTTTAGCGTAGCGTTTCGATTTAGTCTAAAGTCATTTGCCGTGAATGGATTCACTACCCGGGTAAACACCAAACGTAAGGCATTGTATTTACCCTGTTCGCCGTACAACCAAGTTTCTTGGGCTGTTGTCCTGTACACATGAGACGGAGGTCCAAATACAATGAAGCACATTCCTCGGTCTGTTTTCCATCCTTCCATATACGAACTGAATATTGTATTCGCCTCTTCTACTCGTGAGTAGTATGACTTGATGAGCATTCGAGCACGCTCAGCACTGCCACCTACACCTAACCAGTATTCATCTATGGCCTGCTTTTTATTTTCGCTCTCTACAATCGCCTTATATTCCGGGCTTGTTGTGATATACCGTAAGGGCAAAAGCAGGTCATTTAATGTTTTTGCAGCTGGGAAGTGCTGACCAAAATAATAGACCGTACCCCCCATTTTTTTAAGCGTATCGTTCGAAACTTGATAGAACCCTGACCGCGTTATTGGTAGGCCGATGCGTTCGTCGCCTGCAATTTCCAATTCAAACACACGATCTGGACGAAACTCAAAAGGCCTATTGTTTGTTGCTGAAAAAGGAGGTGCGGCAATTGGGAAATTACGATCGTAAAACCTAGCGTAGATCGGCTTATCCACGTGAGAACCGAGCTTCAATTCAAAAGAATCAGCTTGGGTCACATATGATGTAAATACACGTTCGCCTAGAGAGGTTTGAAGTTGAAAGGATTGTCTGCTAAAATGAGAAGGATTAATAACGTCAATATATTGCCGGTTCATCTTCACGGCATTTAGGTCAGTAATTGACACATCAAGCATATAGTTTCTACCTGCTGGGATGTCAACATCGAGATGATCATGAATTTCACGACCCGAAACAACGTTTGCGGCAAAAATCGAGTAACCTGAATCAATCGGGTCAGGCGAGGAATACGTTTGATAAAGCCGATATCGAATGGAAAAATTCGTCTCTCCCTGAGCTGAAGCGAGCATGTCAGCTGCGATTTTGAAGGCCAACCGCGACTTCCCTCCGCCCAGGTGCACTAACTCATAGTCCACCTCAATCTCCTCTTCCAAGTCTACCCTATAAAGATGACTCAAGTTTCGACCCGAGATTGAATTACTCGATTTGCATGCACTTAGTGTAAGAGTCAAAATCAAGAACCAAGAAAAACGGATTAAGACATGCATGAATTAATCGTCGCCTAAAAGTTTGTCAGGAACACTTTTACTCGTCTTAGCTCCCAGTTCTTTGACCTTCTCCGCACGGCGTATCAAGTTACCGTTGCCGGTTTGCAACTTATTCATCGCACCTTGAAGTGCGCTAGAACCTTGATCCAAGCCTCGGCGAATTTTTTCTAAATCTTCCAAAAACAGCACGAACTTGTCATACATTTTACCGCTCTCTTCGGCGATTTGGATCACATTTCTACTTTGCTTCTCCTGCTTCCACACACTGGCAACTGTGCGCAATGTTGCAAGCAACGTGGTGGGGCTAACGATGACAATTCGCTTGTCCCATGCGAAATTATAGAGAGACGGATCAAAACGTAATGCCTCAGAGAAACTAGCCTCGATTGGAACAAACATGAGCACAAAATCGAGCGACTGGCCTTTTGTTTTTAATTGATAGTTCTTCCCGCTGAGACCTTTAACATGGGTCTTTATACTCGCGACATGCAAGGCCAATCGTTTCTGCCGTTCGTCTTCGTCAGATTCATTTACAAACGCCTCATAATCAACAAGGCTTACCTTCGAGTCAATAACTATATACTGCTCATCTGGCAGATTCACGATGACATCAGGTCGAAACAAACCATCCTCGGTTCTTGTAGACGTTTGGGTCTCGTATTCCACTCCTTTCTCAAGCCCAGAATGTTCTAAAATGCTTTCCAAAATAAATTCACCCCAGGCACCTTGCTTTTGCGAATCGCCTTTTAGAGCACGGGTCAGATTTGTGGCGTCCTCACTAATCTTTTTATTGAGTTCCATAAGACTTTTTACCTGCCCCATTAACTCAGATCGGCTATCAGCCTCGACTCTATAGACCTCATTCACGCGTTTTTCAAAACTGTCAATCTTCTCCTTGAATGGTCGGATGACCTCGTCAATTTGTTTCTTATTAGAATCGGAAAAGTCGCGTGTATTCTGTTTCAAGATATCCCCAGCCAGCACTTTGAATTCACTTTTGAATCTTGAGTCCAATTTTTCAAGTTCTCCAACTTGAGCCTCTAACTTGTCCTCCAAGGCCTTCTTCTCTGCCAGCAATCTTTCTGAGGCTCCTGTCAATTCCATTACCTGGCCAGATTGACGCTCAATGAGTTCCGACTTCTCTCGAAATACGGTCAGTGAATTCTCCACCCGCTCCTCCAATTTACTCTTCTCTATCTGCAGTTGCTCTCGCTCTACCTGAAGTTGATTCAATTGACTTTGCAATTCGTCTGTATTCGATTCTGGCTCGGCTGATCTCATTTTTTGAGACATCCAATATCCAACGCCGATACCGACCAAAAGGGCGATAATTATAGAAAGTGATTCAATCATTTATTCCTGTGTGAGAGCAAGAAGCAAACGTACCACATCCCGAGTCAAACCCAATTCAAAAAACACTAAGAAATCCAAAATGAAACTTAGCTGCACGGATGAGCATCGGATTTCCTTGTTCGGAACCGACCGCCGTAGCCAAACTAAACACTCCTGCTTTCGTGCCTAATGACACACCTAGCCCAACGGAATACGGCGTATCGCGTCGTGCGCCTATTCGATTTTCAGCCGTGTTTTCATACCAGCCTTGATCAAATAGCGCAAACAAGAAACCGTCTCTATCCAATTGATAACGGATTTCTGACCGTGCAATGGCATAATTCGTCGCGAAAATGGATTCCTCATTAAAGCCCCGAATGGACCGATGACCGCCTATTCTATATACCTCGTTATTAAATAACTGATCATTGATTAACGCACCACCCAAAAACCTTTGATGCCAAACTAGCCGTTTCACAATAGAAACATAATACGTGGCATTCAGGTTCGAACGCATCTGAAGCGAGGTTAGCATGAGTGAATCATAAATCTCCGATCGTATGGCCGGATTTCGAAGTATAACCTTATTTCCTGCAGCTCCCTCAAGTTCAAACGTGTATCCTTTTGACGGATTTAAAAAATAATCAACCTTGGCAAGTTTAATCCCAAGACCATAGCTGGTAATTGTCCTGTCTAAAAACTCAGGAATAATAAGCGAGTTTTCGTAAGCCGCGGTGGAAATAAGGCTGGAAACCTGTCGATCTACAAACCCTCGAACATAGTTTGTCTGGTTGAAGATATATCGAAGCCCGAGTTGACCGAAAACGTCGGTAAAGGAGGTGTCGCGTCTATAAATCTTAAATTTTCCATCGGGACTGAGCGGGGAATTAAGCACGTATGGAATAAGAAACTGGGCATCCAAGTCTTGGGTATTTGTTTGCAATCTTCTCCAATTCAAATCAATTACTTCTCCCTGTTTCATTCCATTTTCAAGGTGAATTGAAACATCTCCCGTTACCAATAGCTCTCCGGTCTGTGGATCGGGAAGGAATCCGATGATTCCATCAAAACGACTAGACTGTTTCTTATCTAGAAATAGCGTCACTTTAGTATCATCCTTATTAAACCGAACTTCTACGGGGCGAACTTCCTGGACAAACCCAATTTGGCTCAGTCGTTTTGAAGAAGTCTTTATTGCGCTTTCATTATAAATTCCACCAGGCCTTATACCCGTAGAGTTTGCGATATACGATTTACGAACCTTCAGATTGCCGACTATTGACAAGCTGTCAATCATAATCAGAGGGCCTTTATCAAGGCTCACCTCTGCCTTGACGCTGGTCTCGGAAATTATTACGCTATCAAGCTTAATCTGGGCAAACGGAAAGCCATGGTTTTCTAAGAACGCCAGCGTTTTGTTAAATGCCTTTCCGATTCGGATCGGCGAAACCAAGGACCGTTCAAACCGATTCAGGTTGACACCACTTTTTCGCATGTATGCCTTGGTTTCCTCATTCATGGTCAGCAAGCTCCATTTATAGAAGGCACCAGGGCTGAGAGTAAGGATTAGTGAGTCGGATTGCACCCGACTTTCAACTTCGAACAAGATATACCCCTCAGAAAATGCAACCTTGGCAATCTCCTGATACAACTCATCTTGCCGGACTCGCTTCAACTCCTTATTTCGAAATCTCTCGAGATCTCCAAACTCGCCGTCCACTAGATGTATAACCGCGTGAGGAAAAACCTTGACCGAATCTCCTTGACCTAAAAGAGAAAAGGCAAGAAAAAGCAAACTAAGACAAAGCCCAATCGATTTCATCTTCACCAATTTGAGTTAAGTATGTGTTCGTTTTGCTGAAATGCTTGCATCCGAAAAAACCTGAATATGCGGAAAGCGGAGAGGGATGAGGCGCCTCGAAGACGACATGCTTTTCCGTGTCTATCAAATTTCGTTTTCCTCGAGCATGATTTCCCCACAATAGGAAAACGAGATTTTCCCGATTTTCTGACAACAACTCGATAGTTTTATCCGTGAATCGCTCCCAGCCCTTTTTGGCATGGGCTCCGGCCTTACCCTCCTCCACCGTTAAACATGTATTGAGCAAGAGCACCCCTTGTTTTGCAATACGAGTTAAATCTCCCGAGGTGGTCGAGGAAACTCCCAAATCATATTGAATCTCTTTGAATATGTTGCGCAAAGACGGCGGCATTTTGATACCCGAAGGAACTGAGAAAGCTAAGCCATTAGCCTGCCCCGCTTTATGATATGGATCTTGCCCAAGTATCACCACCTTAACTTCGGAGAGCGGTGTTGTGTTCAGGGCAGCGAAAACCAATTCTTCACGTGGAAATATTGTTTTAACGTTACGTTCTCTGCTCAGAAAAGTCTCCAGACGTGAAAAATACTCCTGATTAAACTCGTCTTGCAATTGCTTCGACCAGCTGGCATCTGTTAGATATTGTTTAAGCAAGGATTTGGAATATTTCATGAATCTAACCTTATTCAAGGCTTTTTGGTCGAAAACCTTTGCACAAAATTCTCATTTCAACGTATGTAAAGTATAAATTTGACACATAAGGGTGTATAAACACTTAATTCCTGAAAAATGAAAAAGTTCCTATTTCTTCTTGCCGCTGGTTTTGTATTCGGTTTAGCTGTTACTTCATGTAAAAGTCATGAGACATGTCCTGCTTATGGATCTGCAGACGTTGCAACTGAAGTATCTGAAGCTCAGTCCTAACGTATACTCTCTGCCGATTCTCATTTTCAAAAACGAGCATTTACCTTTGGTCTAGTTCAACTTTGCCCAAGAGGCACGCTTTCTTGCCCAATCTTTTGCTTCGGGAATATTACCTTTGATAGGCATGACCCGCATCCTTTCCATATTCTTTTTGTTTGCCGTCACATCCATGACGTGCCAGTCTCAATCGATTAATAGTCCGATCGAGAACCGTGCATACTATCGCACTCATAATGCCGGAACCGTTTTCATGCACACTCGTGGCATTGGATTAAGTTTTCAGCGAGGATGGAGAACTAGCGGATTTAGCAACCGCGTAATAAACTTTGAGCTTCTGACCCTTCGGCACCCAAAAGAGTACAAGGTTACAAATCCAGCAGCTCAAAATTCTCGAGGATACTTCTATGGCAAACTCAATTCAGTGGGATTGCTGCGCGCCTCCTTCGGTTGGCAAAAAACAGTTTTTGATAAGGTCGTTAAAAGAGGTGTTCGCGTAAGCTACTTCACATTGATTGGACCAACAATTGGAATGGCCAAACCTGTATACGTCGACCTCAAACCACCTTCAGGCGAAGGCGGTTCCACGCAGATAGTGCGTTATACAACCGACGTCCACAATCAAGGTGTAGTGCAAGGACGCGCGCCTATGTTATATAAACTTGGGACCACTAAAATTTACCCTGGGGGGCACGCTCGCTTTATTCTAAATTTTGAATACTCGGGTGACGACTCGATGATAAAGGCGATAGAAACTGGTGTCAATTTGGATGTCTTCGCCAAAAAGATTCCGATTATGGAGCACACCTACAATGATCAGTTTTACTTGACATTGTTTATAGGTTTTCAATTTGGCAAGCGATACATCTAACCTATTCCGCACCGTATTCTTCGGATTTTCAACCACTTATTTTTCATTCGCGCCATTAAATAATTCTTGAACTAAAAGGGATAGATTTTGTTTAAATTGCGCTACCTCTTTTTAGGAGTGACTAAACAGCAAGATGATGAGAAAACTTTTACCTATTGGCCTTGGCGCCATAGCACTAACCGCACTTATTCAATTTAGCTTTTCGGAATCTGATTCCGAAGTGAATTACACGCCTCGCGCTGAGTTAAATTCAAGCGAACCAAATTTTATGCGATGGGCGCAGCTTGATGTGCGTACTGGAGAATATAATCCAGCGGCTCGAAATGAAGCATTCAATAGTTTACAGAACAATGCTTCCCGTGCAAACGAAATGGGATTGGTATTTGAAAACCTAGGCCCGGACAATGTTGGTGGTCGTACTAAAGCCATTCTGGAGGTCTATGGCAAGCCAGACACTATGCTTGTTGGATCTGTAACTGGAGGCATGTTTATCAGTTTTGACGCCGGAGGAACTTGGCAACCACACGAGCAGTTTAAAAACCTTGACTCCTCTTCAAGCATTATCGCGAGCATTCACCAAGACATCTATAATGGACGAATCTATGTGGGTACTGGATCGAATTTCGACGCGCTTGGCTCGCCGAGCTGGCCTGGATATGGAATATTTGTTAGCGACGATGACGGATTAACTTTTACACACCTGAGCTCAACTACTCCTGACAACCGCAACACTAATGGCGGAGACACTTGGTTGCAAGTAAATCGTATCCGAACCGACAGTGTTGGAAACGTTTACGCCGCTACTGGAAAAGGTTTAAAAAAGTCAACGGATCAAGGCGACACATGGGAGGATGTAATATTCATTGATCAAGCCATGACGTTTCCTACAACTGCTGAATTTGCGGATGTGTTAGTTATGACTAGCGGGAAAGTTGTAGCATCTACTTCAGCTGGCTCGATTTTCTATTCTGACGATGGAACTGCCGGTACATTCGAGAAAGTAACTCAATCAGGAATGCCAAGTGGTGGAATGGCAAGAACTGTTCTAGGTGGAACCCCAGACAACGATGACCACTTTTACTGCATGTTCATTGAAGGCAACTCCTGTTTCAACTCAGTTTATGAGACGAATAATGGAGGGGGAATTTGGACAAGTGTTCTGTTTCCGTTTGATGATTTTACTCCAATGAACAACGGTCAATATTGCCAAGGTGAATACGATGCCGCATTTGGAGTTTCACCAGTAAACGATGACATTTTTTTCTTAGGAGGAATTACGCTTTGGCGATATGATGGCAATTTAACGCGGGTTGCGAGTTCGTTCGGATCACCTCCATTTCAGGATGTTTTCCCAAACTATGTGCACTCGGATCAGCACTATGTTTATTTCAGTCCAAACGATCCATCTAGAGTCTATGTTACTGGAGACGGTGGTATTGCAATGTCTGAAAATGATGGCACAACATGGCAGGGACTTAATAAAGGATATACATCTACTCAGTACTATTCTGTGGCGTACGCCAATGATGGCGACATGATCTTAGGTGGAACACAAGACAACGGAACACTAGTAGTGTTAGGAGACAATGAATCGGATCCTAAGGTTGGTTTCTCATTATCAGGAGGAGATGGTCTTGGTTGCGATATGTCTCAAATAAGTCAAATCATAATTACATCATCACAAAACGGTGTTGTTTACCGAATCGATGCGGCACAGAGAAATGGATCTAACTTCCCAGTTGGAAGTATCAGTAGCACGGGTGGACCTTTTAACACGGTTGTTCGCCTTTGGGAAGACATCAATGATGAAACGAGTCGAGATTCTGTTGAATTCAGTGTGGAGACAACGGAGATTGCCATTGACGTCAGTAATGGTGTCGTAAAGAACTACACAGCAACTGTTGAGCCAGTGCAACCCGCTGCGATCGTTATTGGCAGTTCAATTACAGTTTATTCCGGAGACCAAATCTTAACGGTATCGGAAGATGACGACGAAGTGCTAGAAAGTACAGGAAGCTCTAAGGGAACTATCACATACAATTCAGATGGCACATTTGACCTGGATGTCCAATTTGCCACAGCTCCTTCTGAAAATTCCAATATCTACGTAACGTTTGATCAAAAATTTGAGGCGAATGCCGTACTTCTTTTAGAAAGTGAAAACCTAAACAGTGGTTTGACAAGTCACTCATTTGAATATCGATTGGAATATGCACTTAACCCAGGTGATGTTATCCTAGTTCAAGATCCTGTGCAATCTATCTTGGCGAGCACAGGTGGTCCAACCGGAACTGGCACAAGCGGAGTTCGATTGTACAGAAATGTGTTGAACTTCTTAGAAAATCCAGTTGCGATCGACGTCCCTGGAATCGGGGGGTCTGTAACGGAAATGAAATTTACGAGCGACGGAGATGGTCTGTTTGTTGGAACAGGTAACGGAACTCTATACCGCATTACAGGACTGAAAAATCTATACACCTTCGACGACCTAGACGAATTGACCGTTACATCTTTATCAACCGCAACGGGGCCAAGCATTACTGGAATTTCTATTGATCCAAACGATGACAACCATGTGGTTGTAACATATGGTGGATATGGAGGAACAAGCAATGTTAAAATGAGTACAACGGCTATGACAGCAAACAGCTTCACTAGTATCCACAATAATTTGGCTCCAATGCCAGTTTATGCTGCGCAAATTGATCGCAACGATGCCAACATTATTGTATTGGGTACCGAATTCGGAATGTGGGCGAGCGCTGATGGCGGAGCCACTTGGTCCGACGAGAACAATGAAGTAGGATATGTTCCAACATATGATGTAAGACAGCAGACTTTACCTTGGGAATTGGCCAAAAACTCTGGAACATATTTCATTGGAACACACGGAAAGGGTATGTGGAAGTCAGGTTCTTTAGTTGGAATCGACGATGTCGACCCACTTCCATCTCGAGACGATGCCATCTATAGCCTCAAGGTATTTCCAAACCCAATGAAAGATCAAGGAACAATTGAACTCCAGAGTGGATACACTGGAAATGTTGACATCAAAATCTATGACATTAACGGACGTCGGGTCAAAGATTGGCAAGAGCGGGTTGTAAATGGAACAAACCAAATTAATGTGAGCACTATGAACCTTCGAACTGGAACTTACTATGCAGAAATAACTGCAGGTGAAAGTCGAGAAGTTGCAAAAATCATGGTCTTCAAGTAATCCGAAGCAAACAATTTTCAAACCCTATTCCGTGTTCGGGATAGGGTTTTTTACTTTTTAGCAGAACTAATAGCAGACACTTGACACGTATTGCCATCAACGGATTTGGACGGATTGGAAGAACGCTATGTCGCGTTCTACAAAGCTATCCGACCATAGAAATTGTCGCCATCAATGACTTGGCGGGAGTAGACAACCTTGCTCATCTTCTAAAGTACGACAGTATTCACGGACGCTTTCCGCTTCAGGTTTCACATGCACAAAAGACATTGTTAGTAGGCGAAAACTCAATTGAAGTTTTAATGGAATCGGATCCACTAAAACTTCCGTGGAGAGACCTGAATATTGATATTGTCATAGAAGCAACCGGTCACTTTCGATCTACTGCGCAAGCTAAAAAACACATTGATGCTGGAGCAAAAAAGGTAATCATCTCCGCCCCTGCCGCGGACGAGGAAACCAAGACCATTGTACTTGGTGTGAACGATCATTTATTGGATGGCACTGAAACGATTATTTCGAATGCATCATGCACCACCAACAGCGCTGCACCTCTTATTAAAGTATTGCAGGAACATTGGCAAATTGAACAGGCGTACATCACTACGGTGCACTCTTATACAAGTGATCAAAGGCTTCACGACGCTCCGCATAAAGATTGGCGTCGAGGTCGGGCAGCTGCCCAGAGCATTGTGCCGACTACAACAGGTGCCGCTAAGGCCCTGACAAGAATATTTCCCGATCTTAGTGGGCGACTGGGCGGTGCCGGAATTCGTGTCCCAGTGCCGAATGGCTCTCTAACAGACCTTAGCTGTATGCTAGGCGAAGAGGTAAGTTTAAACGACCTCAACGCGGCCTTTAAACAGGCAGCCGAAGGCAAACTAAAGGGTATTCTCGAGTATACTTCGGACCCAATTGTATCTATTGATATTATCGACAATCCCCACAGTAGCATTTTTGATAGTCAATTGACCTCGGCCATGGGACGAATGATCAAAGTTGTGGGCTGGTATGATAATGAATGGGGATATTCTAACAGACTCGCTGAGTTGATCGTTAAGGTGGCTTAACCCTCGAATTGTATCAACCGGAGTTCTTCTCCATCGAAGTGGGCGTAGTTGCATTGGCTAAACCATTCTCCTAGATTAATATATCGCGAACCGCCCTTGAGGATTTTATCCAACACCATGTGACGATGTCCAAAAATGAAGTAATCAACGTGCTCTGACTCGAGTACTTCATTGCAATACTGAACCAAGAACTCCTTGTCGTCACCTAAATATATGGAGTCCTTATCTCCTGTCGTTTCCCGACTTTTTCTTGAAAAGAAGCGCGCCAATTTAGCACCGAAATAAGGGTGAAGCGCAGCAAACAAGCGTTGGCACATTGGATTGGTGAATATCTTCTTTATGAATTTATAGCCGCTATCGCCTGGACCTAATCCATCGCCGTGCCCAATCATAAATTCCTTGCCATCAATGGTTCGGCGCACCGGTTGGTAATACATTTTGGCACCAAACTCTCTGGTGAAATAATCAAACATCCATACGTCGTGGTTACCCGTGAAAATGTGCAATTTCACCCCGCGATCTGCGAGTTCGGCTAATTTTCCAAGTAATCTAACATGCCCCTTCGGCACAACTGATTTGTATTCGAACCAGAAATCAAATAGGTCTCCGACCAAGTAAATTTCCGTTGCGACCTCGCCAACTTCCGTCAACCATCGCACCACTTTCAACTCTCGGTCATGGGTCGTATCTGCTGCTGCACCGAGATGAAAATCGGAAGCGAAGAATATGTGTGTAGAGCTAGATGACATCCAAGCGTTTCATTTTCTCAAATAAGTTTACTCTATCAATTCCAATTTGAAATCGAATGAGATCCGTCCAAGTTAAACCATTCGCTGTCAAATTATTCTCAATGGATTTTGAATATAGCAATGGTAGGTACACCTCAATCACGTTTGGCACAACGGACAGATACAATCCTGCATCGTACATAAACGACTCGGACTCACTCACTCCTACGTCAGCAAAAACTCCAACTGGTATTTTTCCAAACCTAGCTTTGACATTTAACGCCGTAATCCATCTTGACGATTGCCCCACGGCCGTCGGCACTTTAAACCCTCCATGGTTCTCGCTGAATTGTCTCGAGAATAAGTTACTCTGCGATGATCGATCAAAATATTCGCCATCAAACGCGTAATCGGTTGAAGCACTTTGACCATCCATACGCCAGTTATACTTAGGGTGGACTGTGTTGTTAGCTAAAAACGCTCCGCCAAAAAGGCGTGCATCAATGCGTACTTTCTTGTCAATATTGATCCGCTCACGAAACTCCAGGGACGATCGCACAAAGGATGTATGATGCTCTGCTTTGACATGCACTTTTGAGGCATACACGGGATGATCGTATTTGAGTAAATAGTGAATTCGATTGAACTGCTCCGTGAATGTGTTGGTCGTCCACTCTCCATTCGCTTCTAAGAATGGGGTTTGTAGAACATTCACCACCGAACCAAGCCCAAACTGCTGAGACACCAGTCCATCATAGTGCTGCGGTCGCAGGTAGAATTCAACATGCGGATGAATCCGGTTATAGATAAAGTTATTGTCTGCGGTTCTGTGTGTAATATACCGCTTGCCGCTCAGGGTAATTTCAATATTCTCCAGTGCAGAATTTGTTGGCTGAATGGAGTATGATAGAATCCCAGTACCGACAACTTTTTGCCCTTTTGTTGCAAACATTGGAAGCAATGCGTAACTGAACTTTCGGGCTGGGACCGAGTGATTATACAACATCACTCCAGGCATCAGACCATTTGGGACGTTCATTCCTAGAATCGGCACGTAGTATATTCTATTGACTGTAGGGTCCTCTACTGCGCCAAGCAGCCTTAGGTTAATTGGTTCTGTGCGCTTTAGTAGCCCTTTGGATTTAGAGTAATTATTGTCTCGAATAGATTCAGGTACAAGGCGCCCATGATCAATAGCCACCCTAGATCCTGAACTACTGAAATGAATCGTTGTGTCTCGATCAAATCCCTTTATCCACTTTGTCTCGATAACGCTATCGTTCTCATCTACAATGGAAACAGGGATAGGCACAACCAGTCCACGGTTTTTCAGCCTCACAATTGTTCCGCTCTCGTTCGTTTTAACAGACTTGATTCCATAATCGATTTTCTCCTTAGACTGAACCACATCCTTGAAAAACCAATCGAGGTTTTCACCAGAAGTCGTTTCCAATGCATTTTCGAAACTCTTTGGGTATGGATGCTTGAATTTGTTGTCCTCGAAATAGCGATGCATCCCCGCATCCATGGTTGAGTCTCCGAGGTAATGTCTTAAATGATTCAATGTGGTTGCCGACTTCGAGTAAACGATGAAACCGTAGTTGAGCAGCGAATAATCTGGTGAAGCCACATTCATCGGCTGATCCTTATTGGTTCGAGCCATGGTCAGATACGTCAAGTAGTGCTGCTCATTCATTCGATACTTATCCAATCCAATAAACTCAAGCAACTTATTGTTGCCAGTTTTTGACTGAATAGTGCCATTTGGATATTTCGTACCCAAGTAGCGCTGCTCGTTATAACTATTTATTCCCTCGTCTAACCATGGAAATTCCCTTTCATTGCTACCCAAAATGCCGTAGAACCAATTGTGGCCGACCTCATGCATGATCACAGTTTCTAACGTAAGTTCATCTCCAGGGTCGCCGATCACCGTCACATTTGGATACTCCATTCCTCCACCCGCGGATATTGTACCATCCACGGCTGTGGCGTGTTTGTACGGATAGTTTCCATTCCAAAGTGAATAGTAATACACCGCATCGTGCATATACTCAAGACTGTTCATCCAAAGTTTGGCGCGCTTGTTTGTGAACATTGTCCAGATGTCTACGCTATCCGTACTGTTTGGGAGGCCCACAGCTCCTTTCAATACATGATAACGCTTATCGGCAAACCACCCAAAGTCATGCACCTTTTCTTGATGGTAATGCAGGGTTTTGAATTCAGCATCAGATTCTGGGAAGCTCATATCCTTTGTAATTCCCGGACCGCTCTCTTGCCCTGCCGTATCAGCAATCCACGCCTCAGTCTCTTCAACTTTCTTCCCAAGCCATTCAACCTCAGAAACCGTTTGAAGGTCGCCCGTAGCACCTACCACATAGTTCTTTGGAATTTCAATGAAAACATCGAATGAGCCAAACTCTGAATAGAATTCACCTTGGGTCAAATAGGGCATTTGATGCCAGCCTGCTGTATCATAAACGGCAGGTTTGGGGTACCATTGGGTAATCTGAAAACTTTCGCCAACGTGACCTAGTCTGGAGATGTTGCCATTTGGAATTTTGACTCGAAATGGAGTAGTGATGTTTACTTGTCCTTTTGGTGGAAGTGGATCTTCGAGATAGATCTTAGCGATGTCAATATGCTCCTCATCATACTCCCACAAACACAGCTTTCCGTTAAGTGCAAAGGCTAAACTATCGATGTATCCTTTATCATCATCTGCCGCAAAGTGCAGCGAGGTCTCCTTCATACGAATCAACTGCTTCGCCAATGCTGTCTGCCTGTTTTTATAGGCATTTGGCCATAAATGAAAATAAATGAACTCTAAAGTATCTGGACTATTGTTTGTGTAAACTACCTCTTCAGAACCAGTCAACATCATCTTCTGGTCATCGAGTTTCACTCGTATGTTATAAGCTACATCTTGCTGAAAATATTGCGCAGTAGAAATAGTGGCGTATAAAGTGAATAGAAGAATTAAATAGCCACGCATTTTAGTCCCCAAAAATCTGAGCAAGTTTAAGACCTAAGGCCTCTCCTCTTAGATTTTTTGCAATTATGACTCCTTCCTTGTCAACCAAAATGGTGAGCGGAATACCAGTAATTTGATAATCCTTAACCACCTGCGAGTCCCAGTATTTTAGGTCGCTCACATGTCGCCATTCAAGGCCATCTTGTCCAATGGCATTGAGCCATGGCTGCATGTCTTTGTCGAGCGATACGCCATAGATTTCAAAGCCTTTCTCATGATATTTTTCATATACCTTCTTCACATTCGGGTTTTCTCTTCGGCATGGACCACACCATGATGCCCAAAAGTCTATGAGAACATATTGACCTCTCAGGTCTGACAACGACATGACTTCGCCGTTTGGCTGAGACAAGGTGATTTCTGGAGCTACAGCCCCCACCGCTACGTTTTTCATATTCAAAATCTGACTAGCCATGTTATCATAAATATCATTGCCATTGGCAATACCGTCTAGGGCTTGAACCACCTTCAGGTAATAATCAAACTCTTCGTCAAAACTTAGGTTTTGAAGCGCCGCTAACGAGCTTAAGCTTGCTGGCTTTCGACTTATGTACGCCTTAATTTCTCGATTCATTCGAATGGAAATATTATCATGTTGAGTCAATGCATTTTGAAACATGTTTTGATCCTTGTTCATCTGAGCCGCTTGAAGAATCATGTTAATCGAATCCATCATCGATGTGATCGTATTCATTTCTTTCATTCTCAAGCATTCTTCTGGCCCCTCAATAATTTCATATGTCTTGAATAAATTATCAATGTTAGACTTTGCGACCACACTTTCGCCTGGATAAAGGATCATATAGAATGAGTTTTGCTCGTTCACACCTACCCGATAAAACTCAGGCTGATCAGACATATAGTCGAAGCTGTATTCTCCATTTGGACCGCCTGTTATCGTATCAATGGCCTTGATTCCTTTCGACTCTACTATCTGAAGATAAATAGGCGAATTGGCTGCTCCAGTCACCGTTCCTTCTATATGCACATTGGCCGCATCGCGCTCCACTTTGGCTTTCACTTCTTCTTGTCCTCCTGTAACCAACTCAGCAACCGCTCCATCTTGAACTATCTCTTCCTTAGCAGAGGATGTGTTTGAACACGACGCTGCCATTAACAGTATTCCCATTAAGGGATAATAAAATCTTTTCATGCCTTTATTTTTCTTCATGATTTTAGTTCTCTAATGCTTCTCTCAGCATCTGATTTATTTTTTTAGGATCTGCTTTACCGCCACTTAGACGCATAACTTCTCCCATAAATAGCCCGAGGATTCCTTTTTTTCCTCCTTTATATTCTTCTACCTTATCTGGAAAGGCCGCCAATGCACTCTGGATCCAACCGTCAAGCTCTCCTAAGTCATCCACCTGAACCAATCCATGAGCGGCAGCCAATTCGGGTGCAGACTTGGTTGGCTCCTTCATTAATATTGGAAACAATTGTTGAGAGGCCATGGTACGCCCCATTTCATTGTTGTCAACCATGTTGATTAAGGCAGCTAAATTTTTGGGTGTAACCGGAAACGAGGCTATGTCAATCGCCATTTCGTTTATGTATCCCTTCACTTCGCCCATCATCCAATTTGCTGCGGATTTGGGGCTTTTCACATTTTTAATCAATGATTCGAAATAGAGGGCAATGCCTTTGTTATCGGTCAATACCCCTGCGTCATATTCGCTTAACCCAAGTTCAATGTACTTGTCAAACAATTGTGACGGAAGCGGCGGCATGGTCTTTCGAATCGACTCAATATATGCCTGCGAAATGCTGAAAGGTTGCAAATCTGGTTCTGGAAAATACCTGTAGTCATCTGCTTCCTCTTTTGTTCGCATGATGGAGGTTTCACCAGTTGCTGCGTTGAAATTAAGGGTCGACTTCTTAATCTCCTCGTTCGCTTCAACCATGGCCACGTGACGCTTGAATTCAAATTCAATAGCCCGTTTCACATTTCTAATACTATTCAGGTTTTTCACTTCAACCCGTGTGCCGTAAACATCAGATCCTTTTAGTCGAATAGAAACATTGGCGTCGCACCGGAGGCTACCTTCTTCCATGTTACCATCGCATATATCTAAGTAACGAACCAGCTTTCGAACTTCTGTCAAATACTCATATGCGTCTTCGCTTGAGCGCATGTCCGGTTCTGATACAATTTCCAATAATGGAACTCCAGCACGGTTCAAGTCGATCATGGTATCGAAGGGACTCAATTCATGTGAGCTCTTTCCAGAATCTTCTTCCATATGGATTCTTGTGAGGGCTATGTCCTTTGTGGATCCATCGGAAAGCTTAATCGTAATATGTCCGCCATTACAAATTGGAGTGGTGTCCTGCGTAACCTGATAACCCTTCGGAAGGTCAGCATAGAAATAATTCTTTCGAGCAAATTCGTTGTGCTCTCGAATGTCCGCGTTCACAGCTAAGCCGAGACGTACTGCGTATTCCACACTCTTTTCATTCAAAACCGGAAGAGTTCCGGGATGCCCCAAACTAACTGGATTGGTGTTCGTGTTTGGCAATCGTCCATACTCATTCCTATCGGATGAAAACGCCTTGCTTTTTGTCAATAATTGGGCGTGAACTTCGAGCCCAACCACCAATTCATACTTATCCAATACTTCCTGCTTCACAATCAAAAATAATGATCAAAGGTAGCCAGCTACCTCGGATAGTTAACCCTGAATTTTCTGTAAAAAAGACTTAACGATTGCAGCCAGTTTTGGCTCCGCATCCTGGGCTGCTTTTTGAACTTCTTCATGGCTCACGGTTTCCACCAATCCTTCAATACCAAGATCAGTAATGACTGACAGTGCCGCTACATCCATTCCAAGATGCTTTGCTGCAATATTTTCAGGCACCGTGCTCATCCCAACGGCATCGCCTCCTATTGTTCGAATGTATTTGTATTCAGCAGGAGTCTCGAAGCAAGGCCCGCTTACCCCTGCATAAACACCCTCGTGCAACTTCATTCCATGATCGCTCGCACACTCGTGCAGCGCCTTGACATAATTGAGATTGTATGGCTCCGACATATCAGGAAACCTAGGCCCTAGTTCCTTGATATTGGGTCCAATCAAAGGATTGGTCGGAAAGAGATTGATCTGATCATTGAGAATCATTATATCCCCAACCTTAAAATCAGGGTTCATGCCTCCACTTGCGTTGGAAAGAATGAGCGTTTGAACTCCAAGCCTACGCATAACCCGAATAGGAAATACAACCTGATCCATATCGTAGCCCTCGTAGAAGTGAAATCGACCCTTCATAGCTAGGACTTCAACCCCATTTAACTGGCCGAAGATCAGTTTACCATCGTGTCCTTCCACGGTTGATTGCGGAAAGTGTGGTATCGAAGCATAATCGATGCTTGTGGGGTTTTCAATTTCGTCGGCAAGGTTTCCCAGCCCAGTTCCGAGGATAATTCCAACGGGTTTATCAATGGCAACTTTATCTCTTAGATAAGCGGCTGTCTCATTGATGCGATCTAATATATTCATGTATTGTTTGGTTAAAATGCCCTTCGTCGTCCTTGAAGAATTGAACCTTCATGGGTAATGCAAAAATTGGCAAGTGTGCAAAAGTCTCATTTTCCACAAATGGCTTTAAACGTTGGGCATCCTTTTCTGTGGTAACGATGATCGTTTTCTCTGAATTTTCCTTTTCAAAAACTGCGGCTATTGATTCGATGTTCGCATCGGTAAACCAATGATGATCCGGAAATTCAAAATGATGGATGAGCTCGAATGACTTCTCTAAATGTTGTTTCATGCTCTGGGCATTCACAATTCCAGTCACGAGCAGCATTTTGGTTCTTCCCTGAGCTTTCCATTTCTGACGCATCAAAATTGGATATGGCTGGCCATACGATTGAAAACTGAACAGCACCTGCTGATGCGACATAGGCCTGAGATGATCTGAAATCGCCCTCTTTTCAAACGCACTTAGTGAAACTGGACATTT
Organism: Flavobacteriales bacterium UBA1993; assembly: GCA_002336485.1. Classification (GTDB taxonomy): domain Bacteria; phylum Bacteroidota; class Bacteroidia; order Flavobacteriales_G; family Salibacteraceae; genus SHAN690. The sequence continues at coordinate 10,771 of DDCZ01000048.1, read as the reverse complement.
CGTTACGACGATAATATCGGCCCTATTGGCGCCCCATTTTGGTTCACGAAGCATACCAACGGGCAAGACCGAATCATCTATATAAAGGTGATCATGTGCGGTCAATAAAATCAACAGCCCAGGCTTCACATAGCGATGTTGGTATACGTCGTCAAGTAATATAGTATTGGGCGGGTTTTCTTCCAAGCGCAACTGTTCGATGCCATGGACACGTTTTTCATCCACCGCCAGTCGAATCTGGGGGAATTTCTGGATAATTTGTGACGGTTCATCTCCAATTTCCAATGCTGTTGACTCGCTGTCGGCCACAACATAACCATTCGTTTTACGTCCATACCCTCTGCTCACCACGCCTAACGATCGGGTCCCAGACAATAAGGCGATAAGATACTCGGTCATGGGTGTCTTTCCCGTTCCACCTACCCTCAAATTTCCGATTCCTATGATCGGAAGTTCGAATCGCTTCTCGGGTAACATGCCGATTCGAAACAATCCGTTGCGAAAGGAAACCACTAATCCATAGATTAGGCTGAAAGGATAAAGGAGTTTCCGCATGCCGCAAATGTAGTTTCTGTAAAATTCCGCTCCTTTGTTTTTAAATCATCACGATGAAAATTTCAGCAGCCATTCAATTATTGGAGCAATTAGCTCCTCCTTCGCTTCAAGAATCATATGACAATAGCGGCACTCTTTGCGGCGATGTTAATGCAGAAATCACAGGCGCACTCTTATCTTTAGACTGTATTGAAAGCGTGGTGGAAGAGGCCATCAATCGAAACTGCAATATGATTATCGCACATCATCCAATCCTCTTTACCGGTCTTAAATCCATCACGGGTAAGAACTATGTTGAGCGAACCTTGCTCAAGGCAATCAAAAATGACATCGTCATTTACGCCATTCACACAAACCTCGACAATGTTTTTGATGGCGTAAATAAAATGATTGCCCGTCAGTTAAAGCTTGAAGATCTACGTATTCTGGCCCCGAAAAGCGGTCTCATTAAAAAGCTCAACACGTTTGTTCCAATTGATAAGTTGGATAAAGTGAGACAAGCTCTGTTCGATGCGGGAGCTGGTCATATTGGAAATTACGATCACTGTAGTTTCCAGGTAGAGGGCAGCGGAACATTCCGTGCGCTTGAAGGCAGCAATCCGTATGTCGGCAACGTGGGTGTCGAGCACAGTGAAAAGGAGGCACAATTGGAGGTGATCTTTAGCGATTATCAGCAAAATGCGATCATTCAGGCGCTGGGTCAAAACCACCCTTATGAAACAGTGGCTTACGACATTCATTCGCTAGACAATAAACATCAAGAGGTCGGTAGTGGAATGATTGGTTCACTGTCAGAACCAATGGACGAAAAGGAGTTTCTACGATTTGTCTCTTCTAGTTTTGCGTCTCCAGTAATACGGCACACAAAATTGCGCGGTAAGGCGATTCAAAACGTTGCTCTATGTGGTGGTAGCGGAAGCTTTTTATTGAATCAAGCAATGCAAAACCAAGCGGATGCATTCATCACTGGCGACTTCAAGTACCATGAGTTCTTTGATGCGGATCAAAACATAGTGGTTTTAGACATTGGACACTTTGAAAGTGAGCAATTTACACCACAACTCATCCTTGAATATCTAGAGGAGAAAAATGTTACATTTGCCGTCCTTTTATCACAGGTGAAAACAAATCCTGTGCACTATTTCATTCAATAAAACGCATGGCAGCAGCAAAGAAAAATACGGAGATCACGGTAGAAGAAAAATTAAGGGCGCTTTACCGCCTTCAATTGATTGACTCAGCAATCGACAAAATCAGAACCATTAGAGGTGAGCTTCCTTTAGAAGTAGAAGATTTACAAGATGAGATCGAAGGACTTGACACTCGAATGAACAACCTCCAAACTGAATTAGAGGCAGCTGAAAATCGAGTTAGCGAGCGCAAGAACTCAATTGTTGATTCTAAGGAATTGATTAAGAAGTACGAAGAGCAGCAAAAGAATGTTCGAAACAACCGAGAGTTTGATTCATTGACAAAAGAGATTGAATTCCAAACATTGGAGATTCAATTGTCTGAAAAGCGAATGAATGAATTTCAAGCTCAGGTGATTCAGAAAAGAGAAGTTAAAACGAGCGCCGAAGAGAATTTAAACGAGCGAAAGAAAGATCTTGAGCACAAGAAGGAAGAGCTCGCTGGGATTGTAAAGGAGACTGAAAAAGAAGAAAAAGCATTGCTTAAAGCCTCGGCCGAAGCAGCTGCAAAAATCGAAGACCGTTTAATCAGCGCTTATCAAAGAATTCGCGGATCTGTGAAGAATGGCTTGGCTGTTGTTCCTGTGGAGCGTGGTTCATCTGGAGGATCTTTTATTAAGATTCCACCACAAAGACAATTGGATATTTCTGCTCGAAAGAAAATCATCCTTGATGAGCACAGTGGTCGTTTATTGGTTGATCTAGAATTAGCCAATGAGGAAACTGAAAAACTTAAGAAAATAACACAGACTGCTATTATCGAGTAACCAGTCTTGGAAACGATATTGGCCTCAGTTGAAATATTTCAGCTGAGGCTTTTTTTTGCTGCCTTATGATCTAAGCAAGAAATAGCTCGCGTGAATATAAAAGCTGACGAAAATTAGTTTTACAATTACACGTCAACATACTACTTTGGCTGAAAACCTATGTTATGCGCTTATTCCGAACCTACCTTATAGCCTTTACAATCGTTTGCATCAGCCAAACAGCTATGGCTCAAACCTCTTCTGAGACACTAAAATCCATCATTCAAACCGATGCGATTACGGCCTTTTTTGATGGCACATTTAACCATTTGGGTATTCGTATTGAAGAAAGCAAAGAGATGCTCACTTTGCACCACGAGGGCACAAGTATTCGAGTTGAAGACGGACTGAAACCGGCCGAAGTAGATTTCGTTCTCGATCTCGATTTAACGGGTATCGAAAACTTGGTTAAGTACACAGAAGATGGGGAAATTGATGACACAGAGGCCACGATCATCGCACGTGTATTCTTCACCCCTTTTACAAAGGTGACTATGCAAAATCCCGTCTTAACCCAAAACAGAAAACGAAAAGCCGCGGGAATCGAAGACCTCATTCACGTTTACCTCACCTTTCCTGATGGAAAAACGGCCGCAGCACACACCTTGATTTATGCTGCCGATCAATGGGTTGTGGTAGATGACATAGTTGGCACTCCTAAGCGCGTCTTTAAGTTGAACCATCGCGAAGCACTTGACTACCAGCGTAAGGTTTTTGACGCTATTGAAAAAGACACAAAAAAGGATTGGTTGGCGTTTGTGAAGTGGTACAAGACCTGGAGGTCAGAGCATTCCACTACGTCCTAATTACTCGACCAGACACCACTCCCAGACAATGGCCGTGGTTACCGGAATAAACATGTTGTCGATTCCAAAGGATTGAGATAATTCCACGAACGTTAAGAGGACCAACCCTGCTACTAGCTTAAGTGGACTTAATTGAACTCCCCAATACAGCGCCAGAATAGAGAGCAATATATAGGCAGAGATAAAAAAGGCGATTGCTCCACCTAGCGACTTATCACCACCAAAAATGGTGACCTGAATCCACTTCCATTTAGTGCCCGCCCATTCGGCAACCGTATCGCTAAATCCTAAAATGACAAAGCCTGCCTGAAAGGCTTCCACCTGATTAGGAAGGAAGAAATAAGCCGCCAACACAGCACCGAGTGGCAACGTGAATTCACCAACTGTCTTACGTTTCACTCCTTGAACGGCGCTGAACAATCCATAGAATCGCGTTAAAAGAAGCAGACCAATAAATGCTCCAGCAAGTATCATAACTTCATATGCTTGAATGTAGAATGGCATTGTGGCGATAAGCAAACAGCTACCAACGTGAACGACCTTCCGAGTGTGTTCTGGTTTCAGCTTAAACCACCTCTTTGAAGCCTCCATGAGTACGAAAAAGCCTAGGAAGATGCCCACATATATAAAGGCGGCGCTACTCATTTAAATCAAATTCATAGGAGGCATACTTGCGGAAAATAATTGAGTCGTCTTTGGGCATATTCTGCTGTACCCGATTTCCATCGTAAATCAAAGCGTAAATCATTCGTGTATATCCAGCGTCCTGAGCACAACGATGCATTTCATAAACTGCGGCATTACCTAGACCCAACTTTTGATATGCCGGGAGTACGCCGAGGGTCTTACAAATTAATGTGTCGTCGTCATTCTCAATATACCTGCAGAAGCCAATGAGCTCACCCTTTAAATAAATCGTTTGCACCGCCATCCGCTGATCCAATCCAAATTCGTGCTCATAAAACGAGCGCGCCTCTGCCGCACTCATGTCCTTAAAATTCCAGTTGGTTCCGAATATGGCACCAACCATTTCAAACACGGATCGAAACAGGGCTTCATCAACCTTGGCATGTGTTCGAACTTCAAACCCCTTGGTCACAGCTTCATCGTAATACGGTTTCGACACCGCCATAATTCCATCAAAGGAATCTCGGTAGCCAGACCGATAGTAATTCACCTTAGCGGGCATTTGTTTCATCATAAAGTGATGTTCCTCAGCGGAACCAAAATATTCACCCTTGAAAAACGGACTCCCATCCGTCTCTATCACAAAACGATACGGAAAGTAGGTTGTTCCTTGAATTGGCCCCGTGAACTTGGCGCCACCCAACTGCGTCACTTTACTGCACAACATTGCCCAAAACGTATCCGCCGATGGCTCACTTTCTGGTAAAATTAAAAAGCCAAACGACCAATTATCCGAATCAATGGACCGTGCAAAAAGTGCCGCCATTCCTCCATTTTGAGATACAAACTCAACATGCTGATTTTGCAACATCCAGCCAAAGGCCATTTTCAGCTCGGTCAGAAAACCATTCAGTTGTGGCTCCTTGCCAAATCGCTCAACTATGTTGGACTTAAACAAGTTCCAATACTCTTCCGCTCCAATCATTCATTGTCTGTTTTTATTGAAACCAACCCCGTGTCTCCATCTACTAGTACCATATCGCCTGAGCGTATGCGCTTGCAGGCATCTTTGATTCCGATCACTGCCGGAATTTGTAATTCCCTCGCCACAATAGATGCATGCGAAAGCATTCCTCCGTGCTCTACCACCAACCCTTTTGAAAGTGCCATCAACGGCGTCCATCCAGGATCTGTCCTCTTGGTTACAAGCACGCCTACTTTCTCATCCAAACGCGGCTCAAACGACTCCATGACCGTTGCGTGATCGAGGACGGTTCCAGAGGAAGCAGCTGTTCCTTGCCAAGACTCAGCCGATGGTTTCGACGCATTTAAAGCAGGCCACCGACCATTAACAACCGTAAAGTATGCAGGAGGATCAATCTCAGAATAATGGGCATATGCCGCCCTTCTTTCCGTCACCCGTTGCTTAATGTCCGAGGTGTTTTTCATTCCTACAAACTCCTTCCATTCAAGGTAAAAAACATCCTCCACTTTTTCCAAGCGATCTGCACCAACCATTAACTCAGCTTTTCGTAAAATCAACTTTCGGATTACTCCAAACATGTTTGCTCGATATAAACGAAACAGCTCGCGACGAGAAGCGAAGCGTTTAAAAACCCGAACAAGCCAATGCCTGCTTGAAGGACTATCAGCCAGCTCAATCTTTCGAGCGCCAGACCAATACATCTGAATAATTGTTGCAAACTCGGTAAAGCTATCTTCTACCCCAGCGGTTTCGAGTTTCAACTCATTCGCGAATCGTCCACCGAATCTTTCAAGATATGCACGATATGTTTTTTGGGCATCGGAATGCAATGCCAACTCCCTTTCAAAGGCCGAGGAATTGGTCTGCTCAATGGCCTTTTTAAGTCCTTCAATGGTTTTCAAGCGTTGACTTAATTCATTTAAGGCCTGAATTTGATCCGTACTAATACTGTGAAAAGCCAATGCCTCTTTAAGTTTTGGCTCCTGTCCCTTTTTGGAAAAATGCGCAAACAAACTCATCATAACTGTATCGTTCTCAACGGTTAAATACCAGCGTTTAAGCACTCCGGCAAATAATGATTCGATCTCTGCATCGACCTTCGTGATATCCCATTTCTGTAAATCCCACGATGCCGCTTTTTTAAAAATGTGCTCCGCCTCAACCTGAAGGGCTCGAATTCGTTTTCCAAAAAGGGCCAGCTTCCAAAAAACCAATGGATAATAGATGACCCGCAACCAAAGCGATGGGCGCACGTTGGAGACATGATCTTCTTGGCGTGCATTGAGCATGAGCATCTGCTCAAGGTTAGAAGCGTTTCGACTATAGCCCGGAAGCATTCTCAGAAACGCATACCACTGATCCATCCGATAATACATGCGCCCATACACGGGTTCAACCAACGTATCGAACGTATTCTTGGCCTGTTTCAATGCCGACTCTGATACCGCAGAATGGCGCAGCAAGTCTTCATAAACTTGGGAATATAGGTGGCCTGCAAACGTCAACGTGAGCGGCAACACTATTCCACTATATGACTCGCCGACGTTGGCGCTATCATAGATCTTAACTGTCTGCGATTTCCATGGGTTTGCAGTAACGGGTCTTGACTGTAAAAAGTAGATCTGATCGTCTTTTATCGTCCATTCTATATCCTGAATCGACTCAAAGTGTACGCTGACCTCTAGGCATCGACCTACCAATTTAAGCAGCAAATGATCGGGAATGATTTCTGTTGAGGAGGTAGAGTTTACAATGCCTTGATCAAATACCAAAACCTCTTTTGAATCCTGAGTATGCTGAAACTGAATGGCGCCATCCGCAAACTCATAATAGTCTGAGTTGTGCCCTTCGACCACGGCCTTGCAAAGGCCTGGAAGTGCGTTTACCATCACGCGGTTTGTTTTTGCATCAGCAAAACAGACTCCACTGAAATCGCCAAATACCATTTCCTGAACGATGACCCCATTTTCGGATTCTGAGGGCATGGATTCGACTACGAGCGACCAAGCTGCACCAACACCAGAAGGCGAAACAGCAACTTCGCTATGAAAGGCTCCTGCCATACTCTTTTCCGTTCCATCCTCAGCCAACGCGCTTGATCTGATCGCAAGCAATTTATCGGGATTGAAACTGCCTTGGACCATGGCCTCCAGAACTTGCACGTCTGTTTTTGATGAAAGCGACACAAAAGATGGCACGGTAAAGCCGGCATCGCTCAAATGCCTAAGATTAATTGCCTTGGAGCCAAATTCACCCATATGCCAAGACCAAGTTTTGCCCAACGTACGTGGAAATCATCGCAAGCCAAAAGAGGTTTTCGTACGACTCCTTTTTTGATTTGAAGTAAAGCAAGGCACCCGTGACCTGTATCAGAAAGAGGCAACCCATGGCGCTTAAAATTATGATTGGGCCAACACCCATGGATACACCTAAGACACCAAAAATTAAATTACAAACCAGCCCAAGCACCAACCACAGAATGATAGATCCACCCATACCCATGCGATCGCTATAGAGGTCCATCGCCTTGGTTTTAGCCACTTTCACTTTGCGCGTAACTTCTACTTGCAGCGATAATCCAAACACAAAAGCCACGTGCAGCCAGATGATTGGCCGCATTTCAAATGAATCCAGCAACGACAAATAGATGAAGACCTGCAACACAAACATTTGAAGCATGTTCAAGAAATTATAGACAAAAAAGTAGTTCTCCTTGAAGGTGACTGGCAGTGAGAAATCCTTTTTGGCCCACCAGCCAAAAAACCAAACAGGTAGAACAAGCATGACCGAAGTCCAACCAAGGACGATGGACAGCAATGCCATCAGAGCCATGGTAATTGTACCTAAAGTTTCGAGTTGTTTAATACCGATGGTACCCTTTTGCACCGCACGCTCAGGATAGTGAATGGCATCGAATTCAAAGTCACGTTTATCGTCTCCTACTCTATTGTTGAACAGATAGGCCAAGACCATAAAAAAGACGGCTGCCTGGGTCCACCAACCCTGGTTATCTACCTCTACAATCCTACTTATGACCAACACGTCAGACAAGACCAAAATGCTCAGCGGAACGATCTGAAATCGCTTCAATAAGTATTGGGAATATGCCTTGATTGCGCTCATGCGAGATTATAGATGCCTAAATATCCATAAAAGGAAGCCATTCTATTCTTCCAATGTGCTTTGGTTTCAGCTTCGTCTAGGGCCCAACCCGCCATTGGCTTTCGATCAACCATGGTGTTCCAAATCAAAAGCCGACCACCCGGATGTAAGTGTGTTCGACACAAATCAAAGAGCGTATCGGCTTCTGAATGTGTCATCACATCCGTAATGTTGCTCAAGTTAATGGCGTCGAATTTCTTTTCCGTTTTGGATAAATAAGCGGTCATGGAGTCATGTACATATTCCAGTTTGGAAGTGCCGCTTTTAATGGCGTCAAAATGGGGCTTTTGCGCCCATGGCGGAAGCGCTAAATCAGACTTAAATGCACCATTGAGAATGAAACGAAAGAAGTAATTGTCGGTAATTGGAATTTCGAGCCAAGCGTGTTTCATGCGTTTGTAGAGAACGACAGCGGGATTTTCTTTAACGTGTTTGAGGAGGTCAGGATGACGACCATATCGCTTCATGGTGATGCGCCCAAAAAAACGTTTAAACAGAAATCGATACCTCGAATTGTTGATGTGTTTGTCATAGATAAGACGCTGCTTCTGTATATCCTTGGCTGCTAGGAATCTTCGAATTACGGATCGATTCACCGCAAGCGGCAGCAGGTATTTCACAAAGGTGTTGAGGTATCGCTCAAATTGACCGCTTTGCAGGATTGTGTTTTGATGCAGTGCATTCTTAATGGCCCATTTTTCCAGATCGTTATCAATCGACAATGGTTCCATGAATGATTTCTCCCGCTCAAATGTTCCGATACGTTGATGGCAAGCATCATATTCGAGTTGTTCGAAGCAAGCAGCTTTCAAGCGGCATAGGTTGAGTTGATCGTTGTTGGTGTCGACTGCGACTACGGATTCGGGATTCTTTGTTAAAACACTTAGCGCGATATCGCCAGCGGAACAAACGGTGAGGACCCGTTGGTCTGGCTCAACTAGCGCGCAAAACAATTCGGGGTCTTCCCAACACATACCGTATAAAATGCCCGATTTCATTCAGGCCCAATGTTGGAAAAAAGGTTGGATGTTACCCATTGTTGTTGTCTTTTTTGACGCGTCAAAATTCCATTCGAATAACCATTTCGGCAAATTGAATTAACCGCGCCTTCGATGCATTTTAGTATAAATCGCAACTCCATTTTCAACGATCGCTATTTCACCGTCCTAGAAATTTGACATTGAACGTCTTAAACTAACTTTGAGTGCATCAAGACTCACCGGATGAAACCTATACTCATTACTTTACTTTCCCTATTTACATTTTTCGCTAGCCAAGCCCAACTTAAAACCCTTACACCAACTTTTTGGGCTTCTGCCATCCCCAGTGAGGTGGATTTAAAAGATTACACCGTGTTATTAGATATTGTACATCGATTAGATAAGAGAGAAATTTCAGAGGAAGATCTTAATTCAACCGAAGCCGCGCTATATGATAGATGGGACGAGTTAGAAGATGCCATGACCATTGGCGGCCTTGGATGCAGCTGGTATTGCGGTGGCGGGCCACATAAAATCACAGCATCTTCACAGCTGGGGCCAGAGAAAGGATTTTTATACGAACCTGACAATGCCCATGACTTTGACGCAACCACGGCTTGGGTAGAAGGCGCGAAGGGTGATGGTATTGGTGAATTTATCACATACCACTTCATGGCGAATAGTCCGCCAGTGACCAAGGTAGAGGTATACAATGGCTACTTAAAAGACGAAAACACTTGGAAGGTTAATGGGCGCGTGAAAAAGCTAAAAATGTATGTAGACAATGTACCATTCGCCATCCTCGAAGTTGCGGACAATTATAATCAGCAAGTTTTCAACCTTGGAACGGAGCTTCAGTCTACGGTGGAAGGCACGGACATGGAATTGAAATTTGAGATTTTAGAGGTGTATCCAGGCACTATGTACCATGACGTAGCCATTTCCGAAATCTTGTTTGATGGCACGGGTGTTCATTGTTTTGCTAAGGGCACAATGATTACGATGGCCGACGGCAGCCTAAAACCAATCGAAACAATTACGATTCAGGACAGTGTGCTCTCTCTAGACATCATTACCTCTCAATCCTTTTCGGCCGGCGTGATGGAAACAACTCGTATCAAGCACCACAATTTGGTGCGGATTTCCTTAATCAATGGAGCGGCAATAGAATTAACCAGCGATCATCCCGTATTCACAAACAACAAGGGTTGGGCATCTCTAGATCCAGAAGCGACCAAAACCTACAACAATATTGACAGCGCATCAATGCTGGAAACGATGGATGAGGTGGTCGTGTATCGCGAAGGCCGAGTTGTATCCGCAAGCGTCCAAAAAATTGAAATGCTTGAAAGCTGCCAAGAAACATATAGCATATTAGACCTGCACAGAGGCAATGCGTTCTTTGCGAATGGCATTGTGGTGGGCACAGAAGTTTTGACGCAACAAGTGGCAACTAAGTAAGATGAAAACGCTGTTTACATATGCGCTGATTCTACTTTCAACCTTTTGTTTCGGGCAGCGATTAGACAGCCTAGGAATTGGATCGACGGTGCGGTTGAACAGCCATGAATTGGCTTACTTCGATTCCATTTTTAGTGGCGGCACGCTGCAGTTTGAAATGGATTCCATGCGCGTGGCCAATTCAAGTTATACATCAAGT
>DDCZ01000040.1:641-79642 GCA_002336485.1 Flavobacteriales bacterium UBA1993 | reverse complement strand
GGTGAAGCCCAGCGTATTAGACTTGCGACGCAAATAGGTTCCCAATTAACGGGAGTACTTTACATTTTGGATGAACCAAGTATTGGCCTCCATCAAAGAGACAATCATCGCTTAATAAAATCTCTAAAGGATCTCCGAGATATAGGAAATAGCGTGATTGTGGTCGAGCATGATAAGGACATGATGCTTGACGCGGATCATATTATAGACATCGGACCTCGGGCCGGAGTGCATGGAGGTGAAATTACTGGTCAAGGTACTCCTGAAGAAATCTTGAAGGCAAATTCTACCACGGCAAAATACTTGAGCGGCGAAGAACGAATTGAGGTTCCCAAAAAGCTTAGAAAGGGGAATGGCAAGTCGATTGAGCTCACCGGCGCAACAGGGCACAACCTCAAGGATATTGACGTGAAGTTTCCCCTTGGGAAGTTTATATGCGTTACTGGGGTGTCCGGTAGTGGGAAATCGAGTTTGGTAAACGGCACCCTCTTCCCTATTCTAACCGCGCATATAAACAGATCCAGCAAGAAAGCGCTCCCTTATCGCGATATTAAAGGACTAAAGCATTTGGATAAGGTCATCGAAATAGATCAGTCTCCGATTGGCCGCACGCCTCGATCTAATCCCGCCACGTATGCAAACATTTTCACCGATATACGTCAGCTCTTTACTGAGCTTCCAGAGGCGAAAATTCGAGGGTACAAGCCGGGCCGTTTCTCTTTCAATGTAAAAGGAGGACGATGTGAAACTTGTCAGGGAGCAGGAATGAAGACCATTGAAATGAACTTTTTGCCCGATGTGTATGTAGAGTGTGAAACATGCCGTGGCAAACGATACAATCGAGAGACACTCGATATTCGGTTTAAGGGAAAGACGATCAGCGATGTATTGGACATGACCGTGAATCAAGCCGTCGAGTTTTTTGAAAATATTCCAAGTATTCACACAAAGGTGAACACCCTTCAAGAAGTTGGTCTAGGTTACGTGAGATTGGGTCAACCATCAACGACACTTAGCGGTGGTGAGGCGCAACGCGTTAAACTAGCAACCGAATTGGCTAGAAAAAGCACTGGAAACACCTTTTACATTCTAGACGAACCAACCACCGGATTGCATTTTGAAGATATCCGAATGCTTTTGGAAGTACTGAACAAACTTGTTGATCAAGGAAATACAGTCCTTGTGATTGAACACAACCTCGACATCATTAAAGTTGCTGATCATATCATCGACATTGGTCCAGAGGGAGGCAGAAATGGAGGAAGCCTTGTGGTAGAAGGTACTCCTTCAGAAGTTATCAAGTCAACAACCAGCCACACAGCTATTTTTTTAAACAAAGAATTACACCCCAAGAATTGATGAGCGATACAAAATCGAAATTCCGACCAGAGAGCCTAATGATGTCTTATGGCTATAAGCCGGAATTAAGTCAGGGCGCCATTAAGTGCCCCATTTTCCAGACGTCCACCTTTGTTTTCGAAAATGCAGAAGCGGGAAAGTCCTTTTTTGAACTAGCCTACGGTCTTCGAGAAAAGGACGCAGATGAAGAAATGGGGTTAATCTATAGCCGATTAAACAATCCCGATCTAGAAATTCTAGAAAACCGACTGTGCTTATGGGATGAGGCCGAAGCATGTGCTGTATTTGAAAGCGGAATGTCTGCCATTAGTACGGTTATGATGGAGTTCCTTAATCCAGGCGATTACATTCTCTATAGCAACCCGCTCTATGGAGGAACCTATCATTTTGTTAAGAATGTGCTCAGTCGATTTGGAATCCACGCACTGGCATTTCACGCCCATGAACCTGAAGATAAAATTGCCGAAATCATCGAAGAGCATGGCATAGGCGACAAGCTAAAAATGATCTACATCGAGACGCCTGCAAACCCGACAAATCAACTTGTTGATATTCGAGCATGCCGATCTGTAGCTGACAAATATGCCACCGATGATAAGCCCGTTTATCTCACCGTAGACAACACATACATGGGGCCACTATGGCAGCATCCATTGCAACATGGAGCGGATATTATAGTCTATTCTGCCACGAAATATATAGGCGGACACTCCGATGTTATTGCGGGTGCGGTGCTTGGCAATGCAGAGGTAATAACACGTGTTAAAACACTTCGAACATTTTTGGGAAACATGGCCGGACCTTGGACGGGATGGCTATTAATGCGGAGTTTAGAAACACTAAAAGTGCGGATGACCCAGCAAGCTGAAAATGCCGCCGAAGTGGCGAAATTTTTAAGAGACCATCCTAAAGTGCAAACGGTTCATTACCTCGGTTTTCTCAATGAAAAAGACAGCCCTGATAACTACCGAATATTCAAGAGGCAACTCAGTTCGGCCGGAGCGATGATCTCCTTTGATATAAAGGGTGGAGAAAAAGAATCCTTCCGTTTTTTGAATGGATTGAAGCTGATAAAACTCGCGGTGAGCCTAGGTAGTACCGAAAGCTTGGCTGAGCATCCTTCTTCCATGACCCATTCGGATGTCACTCCAGATGATAAAGCGCTCTATGGCATATCAGACAGCTTAGTCCGAATTTCGATTGGCGTTGAGCACAGCGACGATTTAATTTCCGACTGCAGCCAAGCTCTAGACTTGGTCTAGTCTAGCGGATAAAATATCGGTAAGCCATAACCATCAAACATCCTATAAAGACAAATAGGCTGATTCGGTTAACGCCATGCATCATCCGTAGGTTGATATCCTTATCTCCCTTTTGAAATAGGGTCATCGGATTCAAGTATTTGAGTATTCGTTTAAAAAACATATTGCGAAGTTGAGAAAAGGAACGCATTAATAGCAAAGATTGTTCTCAAAACCTAGCTTTGAAGATTCCCCTAATATCAAGGATTTGGATTTCAAACTAAAAGCAGACTTCAGCCCAACTGGCGACCAGCCAACAGCTATCAAGCAACTCACAGAAGGGTTAGATAGCGGTGTGAAACACCAAACACTTCTCGGGGTTACGGGTTCTGGTAAGACATTTACAATGGCCAATGTGATTCACAATACACAGCGGCCCACATTGATCCTTAGCCATAACAAAACACTCGCCGCTCAACTCTACGGAGAGTTTAAGCAGTTTTTCCCTGAAAACAAGGTCGAGTATTTTGTGAGTTATTACGATTATTATCAGCCAGAGGCCTACCTACCAACATCAGACACCTACATTGAAAAGGATCTAAGTATTAACGAGGAAATTGAAAAACTTAGACTAAGTACTACATCCGCCCTGCTCAGTGGTCGCCGTGATGTTATTGTCGTGAGTTCCGTATCGTGTATATACGGAATGGGAAACCCCAGCGATTTTTATGAAAACATCATCGAAATCAAGGTTGGGGAAGTTTTCGGGCGCAATAAATTCCTGCACAGACTGGTAGACTCGCTTTACTCAAGAACTACGAGAGATTTTGGTCGCGGAAACTTTCGCGTTAAAGGCGATACCGTAGACGTCTTTTTGGCTTACGATGATATCGCACTTCGATTCCATTTTTTTGGCGACGAGGTTGAAGCCATTGAGACCATCGACCCGATCAATAATAAACGAATCGAGGAACTGGGAGATGTTCGGATATTTCCAGCGAACATCTTTGTAACCACCAAGGAAAGTATGCGATCATCGCAAATTCAAATCCAAGATGACTTACAGGAACGACTGCAGCAGTTTGTGGACGGTGGCCAACCTCTTGAGGCCAAGCGTCTAGAGGATCGTGTTAATTATGACCTTGAGATGATGCGCGAGCTTGGGTATTGCACTGGAATTGAAAATTATAGCCGCTATTTTGATGGACGAGAAGCTGGTACACGGCCGTTCTGCTTGTTGGATTATTTCCCGGACGATTACTTGATGATGATCGATGAGAGTCACGTAACCGTATCCCAGATAAGTGCCATGTATGGAGGCGACAGATCTCGAAAGGAGAACTTGGTTGGATACGGGTTTAGACTCCCGGCTGCCATGGACAATCGGCCACTCAAGTTTGAAGAATTTGAAGGGCTACAAAATCAGGTGGTATACGTAACCGCCACACCGGCCGACTACGAACTGAGGAAGTCAGAAGGAATAGTGGCTGAGCAGTTGATACGTCCTACCGGGTTGATTGATCCTGAAATAGTGGTCAAGCCCACCGCCAATCAAATAGACGACTTGCTGGAGCAAATTCGGATCCGCATCGAAAAGAATGAGCGGACCTTGGTTACTACGCTTACAAAGCGAATGGCAGAAGAGCTTGCGAAATACCTGTTGGATCTAAATATCAAGTGTCGCTATATCCACAGCGATGTAGATACGCTCGAGCGTGTGTCAATATTAAGGGAATTGCGAACGGGTGAAATAGATGTGCTCATCGGGATCAACCTCCTTAGAGAGGGCCTCGATTTACCGGAGGTATCGCTGGTCGCCATTTTAGATGCTGATAAAGAGGGCTTTTTACGAAGTAATCGATCCTTAACACAAACTATTGGGCGGGCAGCTCGACATGTAAATGGTATCGCCATTCTTTACGCAGATCGCATTACTAACAGCATGCAATTGACTATGGATGAGACAACTCGAAGGCGAGCCAAGCAAATGGCTTATAACGAGGAGCATGGAATCACTCCGCAGGCCATCATTAAAGCCATAGATAACTCCCTGCGCTACGTTGCAGGAGATAAGTACAAGACAAAAGAAGATGAGTTTACGCTTGGTGTAGCGGCAGATCCTGTGGTTCAATATATGTCGGCCGAACAACTGAAAAAGGCCATTGAACAAATTCGAAGGCAAATGGAGAAGGCCGCGAAGGAACTCGATTTCCAAAATGCTGCGGAACTAAGAGATGAAATGTTTGCGCTTCGCGGGATGCTAGCAGAAAAGGAAAAATAAAGCATCCTCCAAAGCGAAGGACGCCTTATCTATCGCTCGCTAACGTTGTTCCTCCTTGATGTTTAGGTATTGAATGGTGCGCATATTAAGTTCCAGCGACAATTGATCCAGGTATGTTACAACGGAGACCACCGTAGCATGTCCGAAGTGGGCTTCCTCCCAAGACTGCTTCCCAAACTCAAGGGTCGTCATTCCATCTAAATCCACCCAGTGTTCCAAATCCTCATCGGATAGCCCACTTTCGACTATCGTTTTTTTCCAGTCAAGTATTTTTTGTTTCAGTTCCAATCCATTCAATTCTTTCTCGGGATCCATTAGTTCGTCTTGGAGCCTTTCAGCCGACACGCCCCAGCTCATGGAAGTGATGTTCATTGTGGCCGCGTTCACTTCGTTCGTATTCTGAGTAGTTACGATACTATTTACCCGTATCCGTTCGATATACGATTTCAATGCCGCCGTAGCTTCAAGCACATTCTGTACGTCGATTTTCAAAGAATCGTTCAGCTCAGCGGTGCGCTCCTCAAGCTCTTGATTCGAGTTATCAACCTGATGACGCATGTTCTGATGCATTACAAAGAAGCTGTCACGCACATAGTGGCTGTGGCCGAGGTTAAACATCGCATAAAGAAATCCACCACAAGCAAGCATGAGCACGGTATTTACCATGGTATTAAATTTTAGTTCAGGTCGGCGAACCCGAGTTATGAAATACAGAGGCACGTAGCCAAAGACAAACCCGGTAATCCCCACTTGCATTAGGATATTGGCCATAGGCCAGTGCATGAGTTTAAACATAACGCCAACGGAAACCAGAATGGCCAAAAGGAATCCGATACCAAACACCAACTTATCAGTTTTGGATTCTTCATCCTTGAATTTCAAGGCTATGATTAGTGGTAAAAAGATAAAGCTGAAGGATAGACCTCCAAGTACGATCAAAACGGACGCACCTTGCAGGTGAAATGTTTTGAATATGGCCCCAAGTATGGTCATTAGGGATGAGACTATCCCTGCAATATATAGTGTCTTTTTCATGGCGTAATAGTTTTTAAATCGAATGAGATTATCAGTTTCTACCTGTAGTTCCTTTAATTCTTTATTAAAGAAGCGAGGTATGATTGATTCATAGAAACCTAGGAAGGACACACCCTCTGGCATCTCATTCTCGATGATGCAGCAGACGTGATCTAGGAGATTGTGCTGCAGATCTTCAGTCACCACTCCACGTCGCTTTATGTCATCTAGTATGAGCTGTTCTTCTTTCTCTGAAACCCTATGCATTTCCGAGTCTAGGTTCCAAATCCAACAAGAATTTCATTGTATTAACAAAATCTGAGAACTCGGAAACGCGATCGTTTGCAGTTTCGAGCCCCTGATCAGTGAGTCGATAATACTTACGCACACGTTTTCCGATATACTCTTTCTCCGTTTCAAGTTCCCCGTTCTTCTCCAATGCATGTAGCGTTGGATAAAGGGCGCCTTCCGTGATTTGGATTTTATCTTCGGTCAGTACTTTCACCCGTTGGGTAATTTCATAACCATACATCCTGCCCTCCTCCTTAAGTAAGTTGAGCACGATAGTCTTAAGTGTTCCTTTGATAAGTTCTGATGAATACATAAGGCAAATATACATTAGATTCTTATGTATTCAATCTATTTACATAAGAATCTTAGGTAACTAACCTAAACAGCTCAATATCAAATCATTTAAATCTAAAGTAAACGAAGAGGCGTCCATGGTTCTTGCTATCCTTGTCTATACGATGGTACTTTTGCTTCACACTTTTCTGATCTAAAAAGCGCAGAACCTTTTTTTTCAGTTGACCACTCCCCTTTCCAGGTATGATCTCCAGCGTCGAAATTTTGGAATCACAACATTCATCAATCGCATCGCTTAGAGCTTTATCAATCAATGCCCCTTTATTGTAAATATCGTGTAGGTCTAGTTTAAGTTTCGCCATGGACGGCTCAAAGATGGATATTCGCTCTGGAAATGAAAACCGATCCGCTTATATCCGTCATAATGCCCGTGCAAAACACAGAGAATTACTTGGCAACCTGCCTCAATTCTATTCTGGCCCAATCTTACATCAATTGGGAGCTTATCGCTGTTGATGATCAAAGCACGGATAGTTCCTATGCTATTCTTCAACGTTACTCCAAATTAGACAAGCGCATTCGGGTAATAAAGAACACAGGCAAAGACCTCATTGAGGCCCTAAAAACGGGCTACGCCGTATCAATGGGTGCCTATATTACTCGAATGGACTCCGATGATATTATGCCCAAGGATAAGCTGTCTGAACTATTGAAGCCACTTCTAGGTGCGGGTGTTGGTCACATCACCACCGGACAGGTTATGTATTTCCGTGAGGATGCAGCTCTTGGGGATGGCTTTAGGAAGTATGCCAATTGGCTAAATGCCGTGAATACGCAAGGACAATATTGGAATGAGATTTTCAAGGAGTGCGTTATTCCTTCGGCTTGTTGGATGATTGACCGAAGAGACTTTGATAAAATCGGAGCCTTTCACTCTCGAATGTATCCTGAGGACTATGATTTATGCTTTCGCATGTATCAGAATCGCTTGAAGGTAATTGGGGTTGAGAAAATCCTCCATCATTGGCGTGATCGAGCGGATAGAGCATCTAGGACAAAAGAAGCATATCAGGACAATAGATTCTTTGATCTAAAATGCCACTATTTCCTTTCTCTAGATTACAAATCAGAACGCACTCTGTATTTATGGGGCGCTGGAAAAAATGGAAAAGATTTGGCTAAAATTCTAATCCAAAGCCATGTGCCTTTCACATGGGTGACTGATAATTCCAAAAAAATTGGGGTTAACATCTACGACGTTATACTAGAACCCTCTAGTTCTATACAGGAGGAGACTCCTAGTCAAATCATTGTAGCGGTCTCATCACAAACTGAGAAGATTGAAATTCAAGCGGAATTGGATGCCTTGGAATTGCGGCTCGGCAAGAACTATTGGCTCTTTGTCTGAACAAAGGCCGTAAGCAACTTCAGTCCATGTTCGGTCATAATGCTTTCAGGATGGAATTGCACACCATACCAGTCAAGACCTGTGTGTTTAACGGCCATCACCAAGTCTTCTGCATCCGTAACTATCGTTTGATACGAATTTGGGACTGCTTTTGCAGAAAACCCCCAGCTATGATATCGACCAACTTTAAAACTCTGAGGTAACTCTTTAAATATTCCAACTCCAATTTTTCGTTGAAAGACATCGCTTTGAGCGCCATGAAACACTGGAGATAGATTCTGTAACTCCCCGCCTTCTCGCTGCAACATTGCTTGCATACCTAAGCAGACACCGAGAATTGGTTTGCTAATAGGCCATGAATCAAGGAGCTTCATTAAGTCACCAGATTCGCTCGGCAAGCCTGGGCCTGGCCCAATTATCAAATGCGAAAAAAGGTCAAGATCTAGTTGCCCCAGATTGCTGTTTCGGCGCACCTCGAAGTCGACACCAATCATTTCCACCAGGTGAATAAGATTGTATGTGAACGAATCAAAATTGTCTACAACAAGCAGTTTTTGCATACCCTCCAAAAATCTATTTTTGAGAGGTATGAAGTTCATGTCATCCACATTTTTTATTCTTCTTTTATTCGGTTGCAATATGTCTACTGAGTACGCACCAGAAACCAATTCCATAAACACCGCACAAGTGAAAACCATTGTCAACAGTTCTAACGCACCAGCTCCAATCGGCCCATACTCTCAGGCCGTATTACATGGGAATACATTATATGTAAGTGGTCAGATCGCACTGCATCCATCAACCGGAAAACTCGATACCTCTAACATCACAAATGAGACGGACCTTGTTTTGAAGAACCTCGGAGCTGTTTTGAAAGAAGCCGGTATGGATTACGCTGATGTGCTTAAATGTTCAATTTTCCTAAGTGACATGGATGACTTTGCGGAAGTGAATGCCGTTTATGGAAATTATTTCACCTCAAACCCTCCAGCGCGCGAAACCGTTGCGGTTAAGACATTGCCTAAGAACGTCAATGTTGAGATCAGCTGTATCGCCGCCAAGTAAACCCTTAGCCATGCTGCGTAAACATCTCGTATTAAACGGCGTATTTTCCATTTTGAGTGGACTCGCGATGGTCTTCTTGTCTAATTACTTTATGCAACTAATTGGATTTGAAAACGATTGGATTTTACCCTTAATTGGATTCAATCTTATTGGTTTTGGCGCCTTTGTCTTGTACGCAAGTAGAGCACTTCTCAAGAAGCATCAAATCATTAATCTAATCTCAGCATTGGACGGAATGTGGGTCGTGGGAAGTTTTATCCTGCTCATACTTGACCCATTTGGCTTTCCCACAGAAGGCAGAGTACTTATTGCACTTGCAGCTGCATGGATCGCATACTTGGGGATTCAACAATACCGACACAACAAATAGCAAAAAAAAAGCCCCAAGGTCTAACCTTGGAGCTTTTTCATTCTTCTTCTTTCCATTATGCTAAGACCGCATCTCCAATGGAGCGCTGTGTAGCTAATTTTTTCATCGTTCGTTGATGAATGGACAACGCCTCTCCAAACGTCTCGACGGTTCTGTATGGTACTCCAAATTCCTTGGCTGTAGCCTCCACAATTTTACTGATCGCTGGATAGTGGACATGGCTAACGCTAGGGAAAATATGATGCTCAACTTGGTAGTTTAAGCCTCCACAATACCATGTTAACACTGGGTTACTTGATCCGAAGTTGCTCGTTGTACTAAGCTGGTGTGCTTCGTAGCACTGATCCAATTCAGTAACGCCTTCAGCAACAAAGTCATGATCTTCCATAATGTGTGCAGGTTGAAAAATCATTGCCAACAACAGACCACCGATGAGGTGAATAATCATAAATCCAGCAATGACAATCCAAGGACTATAGCCCGCGATAGCGATGGGAACGTAGAACATGTAGAACATGTAAACCACTTTACTCACCAATAATGTAGCAATGGCCGCAACGTACGATACATTTTGCCCTTCCAAAAGCCCTTGGTTCTTGTATTTCGTTATCCGCCGAAAATCTTTAATTAATACCCAGCTAAAGGTCATAAACGAGTATAGAAACCAAGCATAAATGTGCTGATACCTGTGTCGAGGCTTCCAAGGTTCTTGCGGTGTAAAGCGCATGATGTTTCCAGCTTCAAGATCTTCATCGAGACCACGAACATTTGTAAAACTGTGGTGCAAGACATTGTGCTGAATCCTCCAAGAGAGGGAATTTCCACCAATAATATTTAAGGAGTAACCAAACAATCGATTCACCCAATTTTTAGATGAAAATGACCCGTGATTTGCATCATGCATTACAGCAAGTCCAATTCCTGCTACTCCGATTCCCATAATGATGGAACCTAGAATGTATTGGTATGTATTTAACTCAACGGATAGCATTAAGGCGTAAGGGCCGAAATACATGCTGAACATAACAAGCGCCTTAAACATAGCGCGCCAGTCTCCCGTTTTGCTAATCTTTTTGTCTTCAAAGTACGCATTGACACGAGATCTTAGCGTTCTTGCAAACTCTTTCTTATCTCGTCTATTATAACGTGGAACTACTTTATTCAAACTATCGTGTATTAGTTAATATAGAGTTAGTCTATCGCAACAATCTTGATGTCGAACGTCAAATCTTGACCCGCAAGCGGATGGTTCGCATCAAGCGTAATATTTTCTTCGGTTACATTGGTAATGGTAACAGGTATCTGTCGACCATCTTCCAAGTTAGAAACCAAACGCTGTCCCTTTTCAGGGTTAAGATCAGCCGGAATTGAGTTCTTAGGTATTTCGTAAATCAAGTCCTCTTTAACATCACCGTAGGCTTCTGCCGCTGGGATTGTAAAGACTTTTGACTCTTCTACTTCCATTCCAAGAACGGCTTTATCAAAACCTGGGATAACCTGCCCCGTTCCTACTTCAAACTTTAAAGGATCTCTACCTTCAGAAGAATCAAATAACTCTCCGTTGGTTAACGTGCCTTTATAATGCAATGCGACACTGTCGCTGTTGTCTACTTTCTTCATCTACAATCAGTCACTTTCTTATTAGAGTGCAAAGGTATGCTTATGTGTCTATATGATACCAATCATGACTCGAACTATGACAACAAACATGTTAAGAACATGTTCGGACAAAAAAAAGGCGACCGATTGGCCGCCTCTTAATCTCTTAACCCCTACTCGATTGGGTAATAAATAATTGTATGTGTCTCAGATGGATCGCTGACTGTAGTTGGATCATTTGCATACTCCTCAATGGCCGGTCCGTTCATGATTGAGCCATGCCACTTCATGTATTTTTCCATTGCCATGTGTGGACCTGCAGCACCCTCATAAGGGCCATAATAATCGACCTTCAATGCTTTTCCTCCAATTTTAAATGATTCAAAACCCTCAAGCTCTGACCCAGCCGCTGCAGGAATTGCCGCCATCATTTCAGTACTCTGTCCTTCTTCATCCCATATGAAATATAATCCAGAAGGCATTCCTGCCATTTCCAAACCGGCTTTTGTCATTGAGCCCATTATCTGACCAAAATTCGTCGCGAAGAAGGCGCCCATTTCTGCCATTGGCACTGTATCTCTAGCGCCGATATACGTACGTTCTGGCATGTCTATAGTTTCTATCGTAAAACCATCAAATTCATTCTTTGAAGATTTATTAGATTCCACCAAGGCCTTTAAATTGTCCATTCCTTTTTGAAAATCTGGCCCTAACATTTCTTCCATATCCATGAATAATCCCATCACATTCATGGGAATCGGCATTTCCGAATCATAAGCCCATGAGACCTCGGTCATGCCATCAACTTCAGAAAATGTGGTCGTAGCGTTTGCCTCTCCTTCAAAGGGCGTTATAAAATGAAGGTGTGAAACAACCTTGCCGTCAGAAATCTCGGTTAGCGTTTGCTCGCCTTTTCCAACGTCTTCGTTTCCGCTCCAAGAATATACAGTCCCAACCTGTCCATCTTCTCCTTCAATAGAGGATGTCATCTCTGGATCCTTATCCATCCATGGCGACCATGCATTGATTTGAGCGAAATTATTGACATGTTTCATGACATAATCAGCCGGAGCATCAATTTTCGTTGATCGGGTTACGCTGACGTGCGTTGGCATTGTGAAGGCCAACACAGCGACAACAACTACAAGAAGGACAACGACTCCTCCTACTACTTTTAGTGCTTTCATTGTTTGGTGTGTTTGATTTAATTCAATATTAAACAATTGACCTGTAAGAATATATGTACCGTTTGCTCCAAATTGTTTTCTTTACCAGATGAACAAATTCATGAGATTTCTCATAGGAACAACGGTCTTAATAAGTTGCACCACTGAAAAAAAGCCGCTTGACCTTGAAACACCATTTGAAAAATCTTCAGGGATCGAAACCGCGACTTATGAAGAAGGCATTGATTGGTGGCAAGCACTCGAAGAAGAGTCAGAATATGTGAGCGTACAAACCACTGGATCAACGGATGTTGGCTTGCCTCTCCATCTTGTCGTGATCAACTCCGATAAGAATTTCGCTCTGGAAAAAATTAATGAATCGGATAAACTCGTCTGGCTAATCAATAATGGCATTCATCCTGGCGAACCTGATGGAATCGACGCATCAATGATGTATGCGAGAGAGATTCTATCCGATGATTTTGAAGAGAAGTATAAAGACGTGGTTATTTTGATCATCCCCTTTTACAATGTTGGAGGTGCGCTTAATCGCAATTGTTGCAGCCGTGCAAATCAAAATGGCCCATCATCCTATGGCTTTAGAGGAAACGCTAAAAATCTTGACCTTAATCGTGATTTTATAAAGTGCGACAGTAAAAATGCCCATTCTTTTAATTCCTTATTTACAACTTGGAACCCAGATGTCTATTTAGAAACCCATGTTAGTAATGGTGCTGATTACCCATATACTATGACCTTTCTTGCTTCGCAGTCCGATAAGCTCGGACAGGAATTAGGCACTTATACCAGGGATGTATTGACTCCCGCACTATACGCATCAATGAAGCAGAAGAACGACGAAATGGTGCCGTATGTAAACGTTTTTGGAACCACACCAGATTCGGGATACGCCTGTTTCTATGACAGTCCACGTTACTCTACAGGATACGCAGCGCTTCATCACTCCATAGGCCTGTTGACAGAGACACACATGTTGAAGCCATTTAAACAACGCGTAGAATCGACACTTCGGTTTTTGCATTCTCTTGGCGAAGAACTTGCTTCTCGATCCGAAGAGATTCAAACTACAAGGGAAAAAGCCATCGCGGCAACGTTGGAGAGCAACTCCTTTGCATTGGATTGGGATCTAGATTCATCTCGGGTAGAACAGCTTTCATTTAAGGGTTATGAAGCTTACACTGACACTAGCCTGATAACTGATCTGCCTCAACTATACTACAACTCGGAAAAACCTTGGAACAAAACCATTCCATATTATGCGCGGATGAAACCTACAACATCTATAGTTCCTCCTAAGTATTATGTTCTACCAGCAGCCTGGGAAGCAGCGCGATTGTTATTGCAGGCCAATCATGTGGAAATGCATCTGATTGAATCAGATACCAATTTAGAAGTGGTGGCATATGAAATTGAAGAATACAAAACCGCCAAAAACCCATATGAGGGACACTACTTGCATCACTCAACTTCAACGCAGAAACAATATTGGTCAACCAAAATAAAGGCTGGCACATACTATTTAATTGACCCCAATCAAATTACAAAGCGATACATTATCGAAACCCTAGAACCCATGGGACCAGACAGCTATTTTAATTGGAACTTTTTCGACGAAGTGCTCCAACAAAAAGAATGGTTTAGCACCTATGTTTTTGATGGTGAGGCCGAGGAAATATTAAAAGACTCAACCATTAAGAAGTCATTCGATCAGATGAAGTCAAACGATCCTACTTTTAGTTACAACGCTTTTAATCAATTGTATTTCATCTACCGAAATAGCCCGCACTATGAGCGTGAGCGACACATGATCTATCCTGTTCTCCGCGTTGAGTAATAACATCGATCACATACTGAAATCTTATTGGGGTTTTGACACATTTCGACCGCAACAGCGCGAAATAATCGAAGATGTTTTAAATGGCAATGACACCCTAGCCCTATTGCCAACGGGCGGTGGGAAATCGATTTGTTTTCAGGTTCCAGCATTGGCTCTCGATGGAATTTGCATTGTCGTTTCACCGCTTATCGCGCTTATGAAAGATCAGGTTCAAAACTTGAGAAGTAGAGACATCAAGGCATTGAGCATAACTTCAGAATTTGGTCCAAAGGAGGTGGACGCTTTATTTGATCGATGCATTTTCGAAAACATCAAATTCTTGTATCTATCTCCAGAGCGGCTTCAATCTGAGATGGCAAAGGTGCGTATTGCCAAAATGAAGGTGAGCTTAATAGCAGTGGACGAAGCTCACTGTATTAGTGAATGGGGATATGATTTCAGACCATCATATTTAAAGATTTCTCTTCTCCGCGAAATTCATCCGAAGGTTCCCATTATAGCACTAACGGCAAGTGCTACACCGCCTGTTGTGAAAGACATTCAGAGCAAACTCGAATTTTCGAAACCCAATATTCACTCTCAAAGTTTCAAACGCGAAAACCTAGCATATTTCGTTGATTGGGATGAAGACAAGCTCGGGAAAATTGAGCGCATTGCAAGGAAACAAAAGGGATCAGGCATAGTTTACACACGCAGTCGATATGGCACGGAACGCATTTCTCGTGAACTAAAAAAACGCGGCTTGTCTATCGATTTTTATCATGCTGGCCTCGCTCCTGAGATCAGATCAACCAAACAGAACGATTGGATGGCTGGCAAAACCCAAATTATTGTTGCTACTAATGCGTTCGGAATGGGAATAGATAAGCCCGACGTCCGCTTCGTAATTCACATGGATCTTCCCGATACACTCGAAAACTATTATCAAGAATGTGGTCGAGGCGGTCGAGATGGTAAAAAGGCATTTGCAGTTTCTCTTCTGACTGAAAAAGACATTACATCATTTAAAGAAAAATTGATTGAAACCTTCCCGTCCCTTCCTGACATTAAGCGTGTATACACCGCGATTGGCAATGTTCTGCAACTCGCAATTGGGAGTGGATTAGACGAGTCATTCCCTTTGGATGTGAAACAGATTTCGCAGCAGTATGAATTGAAGGATCGGCTGATTTTTCAATGCATCAAATTTTTAGAACGTGAGGGTTATGTTCGATTGGATGATACGAAAGGAAGGCTTTCAAGTCTAATAATTTCATGTACAAACGAAGAGTTCTATCAATTTAAACTTCAAAATCAAAAAATCGAGCCCTTGATTAATGGACTACTCAGGTCCTATTCCAGATTGTTTGAAGAACCCTCCAGGATAAATGAATGGACCATTGCCAAGCGCATTCGATGGCCAAAGGATAAAGTAGTGAACGCATTGACCCATCTAGCGCAGTCTAAACTGGTAGAGTATCAACAGGCCACGCAGTTGCCAACTATCACATATACCAAGGAACGGCTCGATAATAAAAATGTACGCATCAGCGATGAACACTACAAACTTCGCAAACATGTTGTTATTGAAAAAGCAGAGGCCATGCTGCATTTCGCGCACTCTCAATCGAAATGTAGAAGTAGAATGATCCTTGAATATTTTGGAGAANNATTGTAATGAATGAACTGTTTATTCTTCTAACTGTTAATTGAAAACGATATGAGACTACTAAAAATATTAATGATTGCAACGATCGGTACCGTAATGGTATCTGCTGGATTGCCTGAAGAGCCTACCAAAGAAGAAGTAGGCATTCAATTCTTTGATGGGACTTGGGACGAGGCACTTGCTCTTTCTAAAAAGGAAGGCAAACCAATTTTTCTGGATGCCTACGCTAGTTGGTGCGGGCCGTGTAAGGTGTTGAAGGCTCGTGTTTTCACCCAAAGCAATGTTGGCGATTACTACAATGCAAATTTCATAAACGTAAAGCGAGATATGGAACGAGGAGAAGGAAAACAACTTGCGAAGAAGTATCGAGTCACGGCGTATCCGAGTTTATTCTTTATCGCCTCAGATGGCAGTGTGGTTAAGAAGGCGGTCGGATACCATGACCCAGAGAAGCTTATAAGTTTAGGTAAGTCGGTTCTCACAGCCGACGGAGTATGACATAGGTTAGGTTAGTTTAGGTAGACTGAGCCATTGATTCTGAGTTTTCTCAGCAAGATCAATGGCTCTTTCTTTTGCTTTCACTCGCCTTACCCTCTTAGTCTATAAGTCAAGTAATCACCTTAGATGAAGCCTCCAGCGTTTTATGCACCGGGCACTTATCCGCAATTTCAAGAAGTCGAGCGCGCTGCTTCACATCTAGAACCCCAACGATTAATATCTCACGATCAAAGTGATCAATCTTTGATGATGGACTATCACAAGAATCACAATCCAGTGCATACTTCTTCTCATGGTTCACATGTACACGGATATCTTCAATTACCCACTTCTTCCTATTCGCGTACATTTTTAACGTCATGGCCGTACAGGCGGCAAGCCCTGAAGCAACAAGATCATACGGAGTGGGGCCCAAATTCATACCTCCAACAGATTTTGGCTCATCGGCTAGAAACCGATGGTCACCGACAGAAATCGACGTTGTAAATCGATCATCGCCTAATTCGGCAACCACCTGATTTGAGTCATTCTCCGCTTCTTGAAAATCTAAATAGCGATGCGCCCAATTTGCTACAACCTGCCCCACATATATCGAATCTTGGCTTCGACTTAGCAAATGATCTGCGCCATCGAGAGAAACAAAACTTTTAGGATGATGTGCCGCTGAGTAAAGTGCGGCAGCATTTTCGATACCCACAATGGTATCCTGCGGTGAATGCATTATCAACAAGGGTTTACGCAGTTTCTTAACGGTTGAGTTTGCATCATGGGCCTGTAAATCATCTACGAATTGCTGCTTCATTTTAAACGGACGGCCACCGATATCTACCATTGCTTCCCCATCCAGTTTTAACTGATCTAAGCTGGAGGAAAACAAATGTGAGACGTGATCAGGGCTTGAGGTTGCACCAACGGTTGCTATAGCTCTAATCGAGTCAATTCTTCCGCCGGCGAATAGAACAGCTGCCCCTCCTAATGAATGCCCGACCAATAAACTTGGGGCCTTGTAATTATGGCCAAGCCAATCGGATACCACAATAATGTCTTCGACATTAGCACTGAAGTTGGTGTCCTCAAAGGAGCCTCCGCTATTACCTAAACCAGTAAAGTCGAAACGTAGTACACCGATTCCTTCCGTATTTAGTGCTCGACTAATGTTTCGTGCAGCACTTATCTGCTTGGAACAAGTGAAACAGTGCGCAAATACCGCATATATATTCGGCTTTGGTCCTGGTGGAAGGTCTAACTCAGCACTGAGTGGACTCTCGGATCCACTGTTGATTTCTATTCGTTTCATAAGAATTAGACGATCTAAAGGTTATTTCATGACGGCGCGGAATGCCAAGAAAGAGGGCAAATTGAAATTACTCCGTTTCATCGAGCCAATTAAAAAACGATTCCAGCTGCTCGGTGTTTAGCTCCACCCATTTACTCGACTCAGGGTAAAGGCTATGTAAAACATAATGAGTAAAAGCCACTGAATGCTCGCTATCTGCAATTCGCTGGAAAAAAGGTATGTAATACTGGGTGTAATAATCATCCCGATTACTTAGGTCCATTTCAGCTAGATATTTAAAAAGTGCCGTTGCCTTTTCATGATAGAGTTCAAAATCAGACTTTCCTTCGTTCTGTTCTAAGCCATCACTCGCCTGAAGAATGGAAATCATCATATCCGACATGCGCATGGGGTCTTTGCTGCTTTCGGCTCCAATTGAAATTGTGATGTTCTCATCTCCATCTCGCGAAACGCCTTGGCTCCACAAATCATTTAAACTAGCCACTGCCTGCTTGGATCTATCGGTATCAGGTTCAAGCATCAAGAAAAAGTACAAGGGCAGCATTGCCTCGGCTCGTTTGCCCTGAAGCTGCTGCATAGTTCCAAGTGCGTAATGAGAGCTGGAATGATCAAGCTTATTGGCCAATGCGTTTTCAAATGCGTCTGCAGCGTCTTCGTGCTGCCCCATGCCGTTATACGTTACTCCAAGGTTAAACCATATTAGGTAGTAGTCGCCGAACCGTTTTATGGCCGATTTATACGTCTTCACGGACTTTTTCCCATTGCCTTGCTCGTCGTATAATGAACCAAGTAGAATTACACCTTGAACACCCGATTCGCTGTCCTCTTTGGAGGCCGTTTTGGCGAATTCCTCGGCGTGAACTTTATCTCCTAAGTAATAATAGGAAAGCGCCATTTCATAGTTGACGAACCCATTTTTAGGCTCCATCTCCAAGGCTTTTCGATATTCGACCAGTGACATCTCATACTTGCCCTCATCATGTAAGGCCATTCCTCGATCCATGATAGAAGGAATCGAATCTACCCCGTCCTGCGCATTAAGCAGAGAACCAATTGCCAGCATCAGCGTAATGGTTATCGCGCAAATTCTGATCACTCGATTTCAAATTTGATGTAGACGATCGACTTCAAATCAATTTTCTTGAAGGAAACTTGAAAATCGGGCGCCGACTTAGAATAAACTGCACCGGGGGTAGCGGCCATAGCCCGCATCGGTCGGCTATCGACCCCATAATAAGATGGTGATTGGTTTTCTGTTACATGCAGTGTGGCTCCACGTTTTGACCCAACCGCCTTAAGCATATAGTCTGCCTTGGTCGCTGCATCTTTCATCGCGTCGATTCGTACTTCCTTTTCAAACTCCTCGCGCTTAGAATGATCTACCCTACCAATTCGGCAACTCGATATATCCAACTCATCTAACGCTTCAAAAACTTTGGCGGCGTCCTCAGCCGTGGAAACCATGACCTCATAATCTGCTGTGGCAAGTACATCTTTTTTTGTCTTCCAAGGAATTTTGACATAGGAAGCATTCCCACCCGATAAGGTTACCGACTCAAGGTCTAATCCCTTTTTTGCCATCAATCCCATAAGCTGCTGTTGTTGGGCATCGATGGTGATTTTTTCTCTCCCATCATACCTTTCAACCATATGCACCAACACGTAGATTTCATCCGGTGTCACCTCTTTGTGGTCCTCACCAACAATTTCAATCGTCGGTTTTACTGGGCTTAATTGAGAGAAAACTGAATTACCTACAAGTATTAAGGTACCAAGAGCTATCGCTTTAATTTTATTCATGTTATTGTTTAGCATGCATGATGCATTCAACGGGAAATTCCATAAATTTTATTGGATGCGCTCAAGCGAAGTCATGAAGAGCTTCCAATACTTATCTACAGAGCTAATCTGGACCTTTTCATCCGGCGAATGTGCTCCTCGAATATTTGGGCCAAATGATATCATTTCTATTTCCGGGTAGTTGGTTCCCAAAATCCCACATTCAAGTCCTGCATGACAGGCATTTACATGCGCTTCTTCCCCAAAAAGTTCCTTATAAGTTGCACTCACAACTTTTACAATATCGGCACCGGGTTTTGGTGTCCAGCCTGGGTAGGAACCTCCAAATTCGACATTAGCCCCGATTTGCTCAAATACACACTTGATCATTTCAGCTTCATCCATTTTTTCAGTATCGACTGAACTACGCGTTAAGCACTGAATCGAATATGATCCATTTTCAACTAAGATTCGGGCCACATTATTTGATGTTTGAACCAAAGAATCAATATCAGGACTCATTCTATATATACCAAGAGGACAAGCATAGATTGCTCGAAGTAGGTTGTCCTGATCCTTTTTGGACATTACTGTGGTAATCGCATAACATTCTGATATCCGCACATTCATATCAGGATCCGTGGTTCCATGCTCGGCACAAATATCACTTCCAAGTGCCTCAACAGCAGAGCAAAACGCCTCTTTCGCATGGTTTGGAATCGTCACCGTAGCAACAGACTCCCTAGGAATAGCATTTCGTAAACTTCCGCCATCAACAGAATGCAATCTCATCTCATGTTTTAAGGAAACATTCCAAAGCAATCGATTCATAAGCTTATTCGCGTTTCCACGTCCTCTGTGAATGTCCATACCACTATGTCCTCCAGTGAGGCCATCCATTTCAATTCGGTATGATGTGATGCCCGATCCTGCGGGTTCGCTTGAATAAGAACCCGATGCTGTAACATCAATGCCACCGGCACAACCGATTGTAATTTCATCATCGTCCTCGGTATCCAAGTTCATCATGATTTCCGCGTCCAACAAGCCTCCCTTTAAACCCATTGCACCAGTCATACCTGTTTCTTCATCGATTGTGAATAGCGCTTCGATTGGCGGATGTACAATTTCATTCGAGCTAAGAACGGCCATAATTGACGCTACGCCGATTCCGTTATCTGCACCTAAGGTTGTTCCATCTGCCTTGACCCAGTCACCATCAACGATCATTTTAATTCCTTCCGTATCGAAATCAAAATCGGTTCCAGCGTTTTTTTGATGCACCATGTCAAGGTGGCTTTGTAAGGCAATCGTTGTGCGGTTTTCCATGCCTGGCGAACCTTTTTTCTTGATGATAACATTTCCTACTTCATCTACATAGGTGGGAAGCCCTAGAGATTCGCCGAACTTCTTGATAAAGTCAATCACTCGTTCTTCCTTTTTTGAAGGTCTTGGAACCGCATTTAAATCTGCAAAATGGTTCCACATTATGGTCGGTTCAAGTTTTCTTACGGCTTCGCTCATGGCTAAATTATGTTTGATCACAATGTTAGCAGATTAGAACGTCTTTTTCAGCACATTTTGAACCGATTTATGAATAGGTTCAACTTTTTTGGATCTACGTAAGTATTATGATGATCGCCTGTATGAGGAATCCTATACTAAAAAGGATTGCTCCAATAATTAAGGCCTGTTTTCGAACCTCACCCTGATTGATTAGCTTATCTATCAGTGGGTTTGCAACGCGTTTTTCAAGAAATCGACGGATGCGCTTGGCGAAGATGAGGAAGACAAAATAGAACGCGAACGCCACACCCATGGTAATAAAGTAATTCATGAGCTCATTCTCTTCCAATCCCTGCTCCGCTCCTTTTAGGCCTTTGTAAATGCCATAACCTGCAGTAGCGAGAGCATATGACAAAACAAAAATGAGAATGATGATTAGCGGAATCGCGGAAACCAACTTTTTCAGGCCTTTTTCAAAGCGTTGCATGGTCGACTGACCAAGAAGTTCGGGCGCGGCAAACCAGAATGAAACGAACTGAAGTATCAGTCCAAAAAGGTTGATCCACTTCATCGAAATCCAATTAGCTTTTCTCGCAACTCGTCAGAAATCGCAACCTTTTTATTCGTGGCAAAATCGAACAACACAAGCACATCTTTTAGCTCAGCCGCGATCATTCCAGTTTGGTCAAATATGAGATGTGCAATTTGGAAGCTTGATTCACCGATTTCGGTTATTCGAGATACGACTTCGACTGCCCCAGGATAGTTTAAAGCTGCTTTAAAGTCACATTCAGTTCTCGCAACCATGAATCCTGGACCAGTGGATTGGGAAGAAATGGCAATTCCAGCCTGCGCGCATAAATCCACGCGGGCGGATTGGACATATTTGAAATATGTGAGATTATTTACATGCTGATAAGCATCAATTTCACTCCAATCAATTTCGATATCCTTTTTGAATCCACCTGATTTCACTTGCCAAACATACTCAACACTCTGTATCCTCGATGACTCTGAATAATTCTGATTCGAATATTGCTCCGGGTGAGATCATAGGTTCATTGTAGGGAATGTTTCTGCCATACCTTTCTTCCATGGTACGCTTCACGACGGGGTGCGTCAGATCATATTCCTTCAGAGGTTTCAGGCCTCCAACCTCAATGTTTGCACACTCCTTGTATATCTTCCAAACCAGCTCTGAACAGTACATTTTATCATCCGACCAATCAAAATGAATGTCATACGATTTACCCAGGTGAACATCGATTTGAGATTCCATGCGTTTCACCACTTCTGCTGTGAGAATTTCATCTGCATTTTTAAGCCTTGACACCACGTAGTTTTTATTGGTTCCACGGCCAATGAATTCAACAAATGGAGTCAGCCTAACGGGCTGTACGGCTTCAAAAACCATGACTTCTCCCTTTAGAATGTAGATCATTCCAACATGCGAATACTTAGAGTGTGTAGCCAGTTTAATAGCCTTGCTTTGACCCGAATTTGACGATTGATAGATGATGTCGCCGGTTTGGTACTCGGTTTTCTCAACCGCTTTTTTCTTGTTTACCGATTGAACACTTGTATGGCCAAATGCATAGAGCCCAACAGCTAGGCCTATCATCGCAAATCCTGCCAGGTACTTTCTCATGATGTGATGGTTTGTACTAAGGTGGCGAATTGTGACCGACAGACTAGTCTCTTTATGCTTCGTTCACAAGAATTTAGGCTTTGTTTTCAATTGATTCCACCCGAAGTTTTATCGCCTCGTTCATTTGAATAAATCCTTGCGTCGTGCTTCCTTCCACCATCTTCTTTAGAATTGGCACCAAGATTCCGCTGAACTCCTCAGAGTGCACAAACTGAACTCTGGTTGGCGCGATTTCCTTGATTTGAAACCTATGTGCTCCATCAAACACGCCTTTAAAAAACAGGCGCCCGATCCACATAAAATCCGAAGTGGGTTCCATAATTTGAACAACTGGTTTAAAGTTCATCTCGTTTGAATCTGGCGGCGTAAGCTTTATGCTTATTTGATTGCCCACGGCAACTTCCCCGCTCACATCTATGATAAAGGGATTCCACTCAGGATATGCACTAAAGTCGGTCAGGACATCCCAAACAGTTTTTGCACTTGCGTTTATTTCAATTTCAGTTTGAATTCTCTTTTGATAAGGTTGATTTGTTCTAGACGTAGCTGAAGATATGGTATGACAACCATCTCAAACCAAGGGTTCTTTTGAAGCCAGAATCTATTTCTTGGTGATGGATGCGGTAATGGAAGAAACTTCGGGCCAAATTCATCAAATCTTCGAACCGTTTCCGTGAGGTTTCTCTTTTCGGATTGATCAAGATATGCACGCTGCGCATACTGGCCGATTAATAACACCAACTCTACACTTTGCATTTTACTGAGCAGCTGTTCGTGCCAAGTTTCAGCGCACTCAGGCCTTGGCGGTAGATCACCACTTCTCCCCTTTCCAGGATAACAAAACCCCATTGGTATTATCGCGATTTTTTGCGAATCGTAGAATTCTTCGTTCGAGATATTCATCCAAGATCGCAACGTCTTTCCACTTTGATCATCCCAAGGAATACCAGAGGCATGCACCTTGGTGCCAGGTGCTTGACCAATAATTATAACTTTCGAGTCCCTGTGTACGGAGAGAATTGGCCGCGGACCCAATGGAAGTTTGTCTTCACATAAACGACAAGCGCGAATTTCTTTTATTAGTTGATCCATTATCCGTACGCAACAATACGTCTTAGATTGGCTTGGGTCAATAGCGGTCTAGATATCCATTCGAATTTGCCTATCAACAAAGTACTTGCGTCAGAGTTCAAAAGTGAAGCCCCACAAAAAACGAATCTTAGGTGGGGCTTCGGTTAGGTAGGTTTAATACAATTCGAATATTGTCGATAACGACGAGAGCAGCGCACCCATATCGCTGAAACACATTTTCACTCGACCAATGGTCAAGTGCACCCATTCAGCGCGATTAAAGCATTTGCCTCATTGTCCAGCCAAGCGGTCGATGATAATTTCACCCTCAAATTATTCAACATGAAAACGCACTCAAAGCATAAAATTGGGGAACAACTTTGGCGTTAGTTTTTTTTTTGAAAGGGAAGACCGAGTTTATTGAAGAGGTTATTTTCGTTGAACTAGAATTCCGTTAGAATTAAAAGGATCCGGTTCGCCTAAATGCTCTTCAACTCACTTGATTTCGCGCTCTTTCTGCCGCTGGTATTTACGCTTTACTGGACACTTTCCCGGTTTGGCACTCGCTTCCAAAATTCAATAATTGTAGTTGCTAGCTATGTGTTTTATGGTTGGTGGGATTGGAGGTTTCTCACGCTTATTTTATTTAGTACGGTTGTAGATTACTCAGTCGGCATCCTAATGTCTAAGGAAACGAAGGAATCGCGTCGAAAGGGGCTTCTGTGGTTAAGTATCCTTGTTAACCTAGGGCTTCTTGGGTTTTTCAAATACTCCAATTTCTTCATAGAAAACTTCATTAGTGCCTTTACAGTATTTGGATCAAGCATATCGATAAGCTCACTGAACATCATTCTGCCAGTGGGCATAAGCTTTTACACCTTTCAAACCCTGAGCTACTCAATCGATATCTATCGTAAAAAGCTGGAACCAACGAAGGACTTTGTTTCATTCTGTGCCTTTGTTAGCTTTTTCCCTCAACTGGTTGCTGGCCCAATAGAGCGTGCCACGAACCTATTGCCGCAATTCTATATAAGCGGACCTTCAACTATGAAAGCGCAGTAAACGGTATGAGGCAAATCTTGTGGGGACTGGTTAAAAAAATGGTCATAGCTGACAACGCGGCAGTTCTTGCAAATGAAATTTTCAATAACTCAGAAAGCCTTCCTGGTAGTGCCCTTGCGCTCGGTGCAATTTTCTTTACGTTTCAGATTTATGGTGACTTTTCAGGATACTCCGATATAGCAATTGGCACTGCCCGATTATTTGGATTCAACCTAATGCAAAACTTCGCTTTTCCATATTTCTCGCGGGACATATCTGAGTTTTGGAGGCGTTGGCACATCTCTTTGTCAACCTGGTTTAGAGACTATGTATACATACCACTCGGTGGAAGCCGAGGAAGTTCCATTCAAAACGTGCGTAACGTTTTTGCCATTTTTCTTATCAGTGGATTTTGGCATGGAGCAAATTGGACGTTTATTTTCTGGGGAGGACTCAATGCTCTATACTTTCTCCCGCTTCTCCTTGCAAAACGAAACCGTATTCATACAAATCACGTGGCTGAGGGACGGATCTTCGCCACCTTCAAAGAGATCGGTCAAATTGTTTTCACCTTTTCCCTTTCGGTCTTCGCATGGATCTTCTTTCGTGCCGAAAACCTGACACACGCATTTGATTTCATCAGTGGCATGTTTTCACCATCTCTTTTCAGCTTCCCTCCTATCTTAGACAAGAACGACACGTTAATTTGTCTCATATCTATCGGTGTGTTTATCATAATAGAATGGCTAGGAAGAGAAGGACAGTTTGCCATTGATAATCTATTGAATAAGTGGCCTAGGGTGCTTCGATATGCATTCTACTACGCATTAATAATTGGTATTATCATGCTGGCGGGTGAGGAACAAGAATTTATCTATTTCCAATTCTAATGCGAAAATTCATCCTTAATTGTTTGCTTTTTATTCTCCCGGGAATGATCTTGTTTGGA
Source organism: Flavobacteriales bacterium UBA1993 (assembly GCA_002336485.1). Classification (GTDB taxonomy): domain Bacteria; phylum Bacteroidota; class Bacteroidia; order Flavobacteriales_G; family Salibacteraceae; genus SHAN690. Next base: position 54,259 of record DDCZ01000040.1, on the reverse strand, counting down.
TGGTTTGAGATGCGGGTGCGCCAATTCAAAAATGTAACCTCCCAGCGGGTTGAAGCACTCTCCGAACCTGCAAGCCCCATTGAGGTTTTGGTCCTTGGAAATTCCCATTCAGGCGACGGGGTTGATCCGCGTCAATTTGATATGCATACCTACAACATAGCGCAGGGATCACAATCACTCTATTTTGATATTGAGATCACAAAAAAGTACCTAGACAATCTCAGTAGTCTCAAATATGTTCTCATTAGCATGGACTATCACTCTCTCTATTTTACGCATAGCGAAGTACGCGACTTTATGTACTCACATTACTATGGCATTAGATACAAGGATCAAGGTTTCGACCGATCGGACATCTCCCCTTCGCTATACGGTTACGGTCTGGAGACTAGGTGGGGCATGATGAACCGTGAACCACTACAAGCTACTCGGGGTTGGTGGGGCAGCCATAAAAAAACGTTAACCGAAAAGCTAACGGCAAAAAAGGCTCAGCAGCGCGTTCAGTCCTTTGACAAAATGATTGAAAAGAATAAAGATGAACGCTTGTACTACCTTAATAAGCTTAATGATTTTATTGTCGAATTAAAATCCAGAAACGTAACCCCAGTTTTCCTGACCCTACCCGGTCACAATTATTATGTTCAAGCTTTGGACTCATCTTCGGCAGCAAGGAATGCGTCAGATGTCGAATCCCTTTGCAAAAAACATGACCTCACTCATTTCAATTTTATAAATGACATTGGGTTGCCCGATACCATATTTTACAATGTAGATCACCTAAATCGTACTGGTGCTGTCCTTTATTCACAAAAGATTAATGAGGCCCTAAATGCCCTTGAGCAACATTAAAAAAGAAACCCAAGAAGTTCTTGAAAATGCCTATCAAGCGTTTGCGAAACCAAACTTTATTGAGTCCGATCCGATTCAAATCCCGGCGCGATTCACCACGAAAGAAGATATCGAAATATCCGGGTTTATTGCTGCTACCATTGCTTGGGGCCAGCGCCCCACAATAATCAGAAATGCAAATCGACTCATTGAGCTCATGGATGGGGCGCCATCAGATTTCATTCGAAATCACGAATCGAGCGACAGAGAACGCTTCTCTGGCTTTGTACACAGAACATTTAACGACATTGATGCCATGTACTTCTTAGAAGCACTGCAACATCTATACACAGTCCAAAACGGACTTGAGGGTGCTTTTGATAGTAATGGATCAGTTAAGGAACGCATCGCGGGATTTCACCACACATTTTTTGGGATTCCACATCTCGATCGCACAAAAAAGCATGTAAGCAATCCCGAGAAAGGATCTTCGGCAAAGCGTTTAAGCATGTTTTTGCGCTGGATGGTCCGGCCAAATAAGGAAGGCATTGACTTTGGAATCTGGAAGTCAATTTCGCCGAGCGAACTCATGATGCCCCTTGATGTTCACACAGGCAATGTTGGGCGGAAACTTGGATTACTCAAGCGGAAGCAAAATGATTGGAAGGCAGTTGAAGAACTCACTGCATCACTCCGATTATTGGACCCCATTGATCCAATACGATTTGATCTAGCCCTATTTGCGATGGGTGTGAATAAAATGATCTAGCTATTCTGTGAAGCTGCGCAGGGTACGCCAACAGAGGAACAAGCTGATTAAAGTGAAGATTGCAGCCAGATACATCGCAGCGCCTGGTATGTGAATTGGTGCGCTATCTCCAGAAAAATAGGAGAATACATGGGTCATCAGAATTGGACCAACGATGGCTGTGGCACTCATCATACTCGTATTGGCCCCTTGAAGCTCACCTTGCTCTGAACTCGGCAATTGATTAGACATGATACCCTGCAGCGCGGGACCGGCAATTCCACCCAAACAGTAAACTACCATGGCGGCATACATCATCCAACCGCTTAGAGCAAAACCAAAAAAGACCAATCCGATGAAATAGAATATAATGCCCCAATAGGCCGCTTTCTTTTGACCAATTTTTGGGATTAACCATCTGATAAGGCCGCCTTGCACCGCCACTGTTAATACACCTACAAAGCTGAGACTGTATCCAATTTCGGCCATGGTCCAATCAAATTTCAACTTGGTGTAAAATGCCCAGGTGCTTTGCACTGCATGCGAAGCCAGATAAACGAATATCATCGATACGATTAGCCCAAGAATCACCTTGTGCTTGCTAAGTTGTTTAAACACACCAAATGGGTTTGCCCGTTTAATATCAAAGGCTCTTCGATTCTCCAAACTCAGCGACTCGGGCAAAATGAACATTCCATAAACCCAGTTAATCGCGCTTAATCCTGCCGCGGCCAAGAAAGGTATGCGAATCCCAACTTCACCCAACACGCCGCCAATTGCTGGCCCTATTATGAATCCTAGGCCAAATGCGGCCCCAACCATACCAAAGTTTTGGGCTCGCTTTTCTGGTTCGCTTACATCAGCGATATAAGCAGCTGCTGTGGCAAAACTGGCGCCCATAACGCCCGATATTACTCGGCCAACAAAAAGCAATAAAATGGTGGGTGCATAGGCCAAAAAGAGGTAGTCGATTGCAAAACCAAAGGAGGAAAGCAGCAAAACAGGCCGCCTTCCAAACTTGTCGCTCAAGCCTCCAATTATTGGCGAAAAAATGAACTGGCAAACGGCATAAGCAAATAAAAGGTAGCCACCAATTTCAGAAGCCTCACTGGTTCCGACTCCAGTTAGACTTATGATCAACTCGGGCATGATCGGGATAATTATCCCAAACCCAAGTGAGTCCATAAAAATGATGAAGAGTACAAAGCCTACTCCGGCTTTTCGTTTTTGCATGGCTTTAAAGAAGCATCAAATGTATGTATTGATTTATCGGGAATTGGAACGAAGAAACAGGCTTTTCAACGCTTGGATGCGGCCATTAAACCTTTGGCAGCAAGCGCTTTCGCTTTATGCTTGGCCGCAGCAAGTGTATTTCCAGTTTTCACAGCCTTAAATGCATTTACCTCATTCACAATTAGCCGCACCGCATAGTCGTAGTATTTCCTCGGATATGTTCGTTCAAAGTCGATATCCCGATCGGTGTTTGATTGCCACGGTAAATCTTCCAAAAACTTGCTTTCGACTTCGGTGTATAGATCTGTTCCCTTTATCGGATAGGCGACCGTGATGGTAAACAGGTCCGGATTCGCAGTTTTCAGATGATGAATTGTCTCGTAAATATCTTCCTCTGTCTCGCCTGGATATCCTACCATGATGAAGGTGCCAGCCGAAATACCCCCTTTTTGAGCGGCAACAATCATTTCACGAACTTGGTTCACATCTACGCGTCTATCCATTTTATCTATGATACGCTGGGACCCGCTCTCCGCTCCTATCCAAACACGAAAACAGCCGGCTTTCTTGAGAAGCTTGATTACATCTTCGTTCATTCGATCGGCCCGGGTGATGCACTCGAATGGCATGACCATATTTCTAGCGTTTACCTCTTCGACAAACTCCTTCAGCCATTTATGACTCACTGTAAATACATCATCAACAAACCAGATGGTTTCTACATCATAGTTTGCTTTGATCCATTCAATTTCATCTACCACATGTTTCGCGCTCCGACGTCGGTAACTCAACCCATATACCGCCCTACTGCACCATTTGCAAGTATATGGACAGCCACGCATCGTATTCACAGAAATGGCGTTGGTTCCATGCTTTTGTTTCCAGGCATTGAAGTACAATGGCATGTCAATTTTCATCCGATTTGGCATCGGCAATTCATCTAAATCACGCAGCAGCGCCCGTTCTTTTGTCTTTTCTACCTCTCCACTTTTATTCAAGAAAGCTATGCTCTCAATGGCATCCGTCGGCTCCTTTGATTCAATTGCCTTCACCAATTCCAACATGGTTTCTTCGCCTTCTCCAAGCACTAGGAAATCCGCTCCGTGTCGAAGAAAATTCTCGATATGGTTTCGCACCTCTGGACCTCCAAGGATGATCTTAGTATGACTCAATTGTTCATTGGAACGAATGAACTCCATGGTACGCAGCACATTAAGCTTTGTCATGAGATTGGTGTAAATCCCAACTACATCAGGTGTTTCTTTCAGCAAGTGCTTTTTTAAGGCAGAAAAACTCGAGAAAGTTGAATCGAAGACTTGATTATCATACCCATTTTTTTCGAGCCAAGCACTTATATACAGCACACCCAAAGGTGGATAGGGGCGCATAATTTCTTGCTCCTTTTCATCTTCTTCGATGAAGTAACCATGTGTCAGGGAAATCTTCAATTCTTAGAAAATGAAATGTAAATATGATCGGATCTATCAGCGGCGATCCGGCGGCCTCCGAATATAATTTCTAACCCAAAAAGTGTGTGCATCAACACCTTTGATTTTCTCATCATTGGCTCTAAATAAGATGGCGGCACAAACAATCCAACTGAACGTATATAATTAACTGAAAAACAATTAAATATAACTCTTAATTCTTTGGACAAATAACACCATACGGGTTGAGTTGAAACATCGTCAATATTTGCGATGGACTTAATTCTTCTTCTATAAATGAGGTCCTTTTTTCCTTTAACCCTAAAGTATAACTGCTCCATCCAAGACTCCCTTCCGAGGAAGACCCCAATGAATTTACCCTTTGGTTTCAATACCTCCGAAATATCTTTTTGAATGACTATTAACGCCGATTCATCGACGCAATTGAGACCGGCGAAATTGCTAAAGACCAGGTCAAACGAATTAGGTTTAAAACGAGTCGCAATTTCACTGAATCCGCAAACCTCAAATTTCACGCTCGGAAACTTGTTTTGAGCCACAGATATCATCTTCGAGGAAACATCGGTGGCTATTACATCATGCCCCTTTCCACTCAACCATTTCGCGTCTATACCCGTGCCGCAGTTGATCTCGAGAATATCCATTTTCGAAGGGCTCAGCTCCTTCTCCAAGAATCTCCAAATTCTTGAACGCTGCATTTTCCCAACGATCGTCTTTGAGAACTGATCATCATAGCGTTCAGCTGCAGGATCAAAGGACGCGTCAGTCATACTTTGCGATTTGAGCCTTGGACAATATGGTCTGAGGAATTCGATATAAGAGGGCACCTGCCTTTTTCAAGTCGCCTTGTTTCAATCCCTCGATGGCCTGCTGCTTGCGAAACTCGTGATGTAAATAACGCTGTAGCTTTTTGTAAAACTCTGATGGATACGTGCTTTCAAACATTACCAAAAGTTCATCGCTGTCCGTCCAATTTTGCTTCTCGGTTAATTGTGATTTCACGTCTTCATAAAACTTTGTGCCGGGTAAAGGATACGAAACGGACACACCTATGTCGTGTGGCATTAGGGTAAATACCATGTCCAACGTGGCTTTAATATCGGCCATCGTTTCCCCTGGATATCCAAACTGCAAGAAAAAGCAAGGTTTAATACCGTGCGACTTCATCATTCTGGTCGCCTCCTCTATTTGCTCCACCATGGTGCCCTTGTCCATGGCGTCGAGTATTTTTTGGGACCCGCTTTCTGCCCCTATCCAGATCTCGTCTGCACCTGCCCGCGCAAGGGCCGCAACATTATCTTCCTGCAATAGCAGGTCCGCTCTTGATTGAATTTTGAACTTAAAGGATATCCCCTCGGCGTGCACCAAATCCGCAAAAGTGCTGACCCACCCCGGCTTCAAGCCAAATATGTCATCGCAAAACCAAATATGATCAAAGGCGTAATTCTCCTTCAGCATTTTAAGCTCTTTCACGACATTCTCTGGCGATCGACTGTTGTATCTATTGCCATAGATTGGCTTCGCGCACCAATTACATTTAAAAGGACAGCCTCTGGTGGTGCCCATGTTTAAGGAGAAATACCCAGAACTCTTCATCCAACGATCACGGTACTCATCCATCTGGACCAAATCCCAAGCTGGTAATGGCAGCGTGTCCAATTCTTTCAGGTTTGCTCGCGGCTTGTTGCGCTGCTCTTGGCCGTTAACTAGATAACGAAGTCCATCTATCGCAGAAAAGTCATTATTGCTCGAAAGAATTGCTCGAGCCGCCTCAAGGAGCGTTTGCTCTCCTTCTCCGGAAATAACAAAGTCGGCGCCTTTGTTTAAATAATCGATCGAGTGATCGGTTGAATCACTGCTTGACACCAGCACCTTCATTCCCCGTTCTTTTGCAATTTGAATCATTTCAAAAGCGGCCTCGCGCATGTTGGTCAGGCACATCTTTGTTAGGTAGTTAAACCCATCATCGTAGATGGCTAATATTTGAGGTTCGTGCTCATCCAATGCAGCGCTTATCTCATTTGCGCTTTCACTGAACATGGTATCAAACAAGGCAACGGAGATATCCTCAGATCGAAGTTTAGAAGCGGCAAATAAGGTGGCTAACGGCGGGAATGGTTGTTGTGCCCTCCATTGTTTTGGATCAAATCTTAAGAAATAGCTATGCGTAAAAAGAACTTGAGCCATTTATTCAAATTGAATTGAATGATCCTTTTTATACGCAACTTCTTTTTCTTCTAGCGCGTCGAGTACTTTCTTTTGAAAGTTTTGAGGGTGATGTTTTGAGACATACTTCCTTGACCGGAGCGCATGTTCGAAGTACTCATCGGTGAAGTGACTAAACTTTGCCTTCCATCTCCGCATTGTTGCCTTCATCAACCTCTCATCAAACCAGTTGCCTATCCCCCACCTTAATATGGTTTCAACAACGCCTTTAATAAGGTACGATTGCTGGCGTATAACGCTATCTGTATCCTGCGGTTTGTAATTCGGTAGGTATGCTTCAGCCCAGCCATTCGCAGCAACGAAATCTTCATATAACTTCAGGTTATACATGGGCAGCAAGGTTCGCACCTCGGTTGCAGTAAAAATATTCTTATCGGGAATCTCAAGATGATCGGTATCAATAAAATAGTTCACGCAGAAATATTTCTTGCTATTCAACAGAAAGACCTTCTTAAATGCGATCAAGAGTGACCGTGCAATCCAGAGCCTTCCTGGTTTGGTTATGATGAAAAAATCTATATCGCCCTCTTCATCTATAAAACCTTTGGATAGGCTGCCAGAAATATATACGCCACGAACAAATGGAAAGCGACTTATAAACTTTGACATTCGTCTGGCTCGATTCATCAATCCCTTCGCTGACTTATTACCCAGTTCTCTGCGCGTTACAAGTTCTTGGTCGTTTTTGACAGAGTAGTAAGATCCAAGTTGCTGAATAAGTCCACAATTTGACATGAAATTCAGGCACGGAACCACATTGATGGGGCTCATTTTTATTGGTGCAAACTGATGAATCTCTGACGGCTTCAACGGGTAGTTGAAAATATCGAAATAGAGTAAGGTTTTTAATACCGCTCGCTCCTCAGTGGATAGCGTAATGCTTTCTTGAATGGCTTGTTCTTCGGGCACTGTCAAACCTAGTTAGAAATTCTGAGTTGATACACATAATTCCACTCCCAAATGGTCCATTTTTTCAACTTATCGTCTAGGAGGAATCCGTGATCTAGTGCTATAACGCTAATCTTTTCAAGATCCACATCCTCTGATGCGGAGAAAAACACTTTTGAGTCGCCCTGAATGTACGCCCCAATCTGTGCAAACAAGGCATGGAAATATTGAAACTCAGCACCTGCAAACCAAGCACTTTCGGCGTGGTTTTTCGGGTCTTTTGGATAGTATGGTGGGTTAACAATGATAACGTCAAAGACTTGTGCGGGAATAGACCCAAACAGATTTGATTCAAATGACTCCAGTTGTAATCCATTTGTAACGGCATTTTGTTGTGTTACCCGAACCGCAAGCGGATTGATATCTAAAGCCAACACCTGGGCGCCACAGCGTGAGGCAACACATGAAACCAATCCCGAACCAGATCCAAGTTCCAGCAACTTTTTCCCTTTTAGGGGCAGTGACTCAACCAGCTCCGCTAAGATTTTTGTGCTAAAAAACAGTCCAGGATGAAAAACACCAACAGGTACGGAGAGCTCCAATCCTTTATATCGATAAACCCGATCCTTTTTAATGTATCGGATAGCCCACGGCCGATAGGTATAGTGGATAATACGTTTTAGAAGTGTAGGCATTCTGGCAAAAGTGCGCATCCTATTCTAGATTCTAGAAAGTGCTTTCAACGGAAGTTTTCGTTTCCATATATTTGAACGCATGTCCATGATGAACGAAAACCCTCACATTTCCAGGAACTTACAGGCGTTGTTAGCCGTGATTTTGGTGGGCATATTGATGGGGTTTTCAACTAACAGTTCAGCTCAAAAAGCAATCTCATCGATTGGGATTCAGGCCACTGGAGCCGGTGGATCTGCCGACATCACTGTTGGTCAGATTTCCTACACAAACCACGTTGGCTCAAATGGATCCGTTTCTTTAGGTGTTCAGCAAGCCTACATTCCTGAAATTGTTGGGGACAATGATATCGGGATGTCCAAGTTGATCAAGGTATATCCAAATCCTACGGTGGACGTTATAAACATTTCAACTGGCTCATCTGATCCGGCACTCTATTCATACATTCTTTATGACTTGAGTGGAGCCGTAATACTATCCGAGTCGATTGGTCTGACAAACCACAGCATACCTGTCAAAAATCTTCCCACGGCTTCTTACATTCTGACAATTCAAAGTCATGCTGGAGTGCTATCAACGTATAAAATTCAAAAGATTTAATCATGAAAAAGCCCCTTCACATTCTAATCTTTCTTTTGGCTTCAATAACAGCGTTCGCTCAATCTCCTGATAAAATGACGTATCAATCGGTTGTTCGAGATGGATCTGGAGATCTGGTTACTTCCCAATCTGTGGGCATCAAGGTCAGTATCATTCAATATTCCACATCTGGAACAGTGGCCTATTCGGAATCACATAGTGTTTCCACAAATGCAAATGGTCTCGCTACGATAGAGGTTGGAACTGGCACAATTTTAACCGGTTCGATGTCTGCGATCGACTGGTCAGAAGGACCCTACTTCATGAAAAGCGAAACTGATCCAACCGGTGGTTCTTCGTATACTATTGTTGGAACCAGCCAACTACTAAGTGTCCCCTTTGCGCTCTATGCAAACGACGCGGGACATGCAAACACTGCGACAAGCCTTGTTGGTGGTAGCGGTAGTTCGATATGGAGCACTAATAGTAATGATGACGTTTATTATTTGGATGGTAACGTAGGAATTGGGACGAACGATCCAAATATTATAAATTTCGCAAATAGCGGTACTGTTCTTACAATTCTAACGGATGACGCTGGCGCCGCAACAATTGAAATGGTCGCTGACAGAAGCCAGGATGATCAGGCCGTTGGATGGATCAACTATATCAACGATGACGTTAGAGTTGTGGATTTACTTGTTTTAAGAGCCAGCAATGGAACGAGCGGAAAGTTTGTTGTACGGACCAACAACGGCGGAGGCGGATTGGGCGCGGCAAACATGACATGGCAATTTCAGATCACGGAAGACGGAGACGTGTTCCTTCATGATTCATCCAATGGAATTATCATGGTTTCTCCAAACGGTAGTTGCTGGAAAACAACCGTGAACAATTCAGGAAACCTAGTTACCACTTCTACTACTTGCCCACAATAGATGAATAACTAACCTTTAAAGGCATTCGTAATATCTGTAAAGCACCACAATCTGGTGGGAGACACCTTATCTAAAATCCTTGTATTTCAGGCTGTCGATAATTCCAAATCTGCTGAAGCGCCTTTAACTCATAAGGGTATTTATAGACCTTGTTCTTGTATCTGAATTTAGCCATTGAGCTGATAAGCTTGCGTTGCGAGCCGCTCATTCGAATGTCTGAAACTGTTGGATATGCCGCATTTAAGACCGTCTCAAAATGTTGAATCTTATCGATCATCTCGGCCGTTAACCAAGGCGTCAGCGGGTTTTTTCGAAGGTCGAAATTTTCCCAATCAGCTTTCAGCCAATCCTCTAAATGTTCAGGAAACCGAAATCCAGAGTCTAGTACCGAATCAAACATCTCCGACCCTTCAGTAGGCACTGGGCTGTATATGTAAATGATGATTTCAGTGTCAGGATTCACCTCTTTTACTTGACGGATAAAGTCAATGTCGAAATCGATTTGATCCATCACCTCTTTTTCAGTATCAGCAGGCGTTCCGAGCACAAAGCTGTATTCAGGAATAATGTCGAACTTCTTCATTCGAGCGGCAAACTCAAGAATTTGAGCTGCGCTTTGCGTACCTCCTTTATCCATCTTCTTCAAGACTTCATCGTTGCCTGTTTCGGCGCCAAAAAATATCATCTTACAACCAGCCTTGCGCATTAGCGCCAAACTTTCGTCTTTGTACTTGTCGATGGTATCGATCCGGCCTTCGCCCCACCAGATCATATTATCGTCCATCACAAGTTTGCTGAACTCCACCGTTCGTTTTTCTGAAACGAAAAAATTATTGTCGTGAAATTCGATCGCATCTGCCCCCCATTTGTCTTTGACATACTTCACGTCTCTGTAAACGTTTTCGGCCTTTAAGCCTTTCCAGCGTGCATTATAGATGGGAACAACCGCACAAAATGAGCATGTGAATGGACAACCGAAACTACTGTGATAGGCCAGCGTTTTCTCCCCCAAATATGTTTTACCTAGGTACTTATCCATCGAGTAATGTGAGTCCAGCTTATCGTAATTCAAACGAGGTAATGTGTTGTAATCAAGCAAGTCTTCTTTGGCAGTCTTGACAAACTCTCCGTTATTTTTAAAAATCAGATTTCGAACGGCGTGGATTTCTTCCGAGGATTTTTCCGCATCATTATCAAGAGCTGCGAGCAAGGCGGGAAATGCGTTATCGCCCGGACCATTAATGGCAAAGTCTACCCACCCTGAGTCCAGTACAGACTTGTATTGGTTGGAAGCAAAGTATCCGCCCCAAATCATATATACATCAGGATACTCCTGATGAATGGTTTTGGTTAGTGGAATTGCTTGTGACAGCTGCGGACCGGGCATAACCGTAAATCCAACGTATTTAAAATCACCCGTATCAAGGTGTGATTTTATGGTTTTCCAAGGATTTTTTTCGCGATTTCCATCAACGATGACCCATTCATACTTATCATCAATGGCAGCTGCAATCTGAAGAATAGAATTTGGAACCCGATATTTCTTCTCGTCGCTTCGTGGATTAAAAAGAAGGACTTTATTCATGTTTGGCACAGACAAACATACCATCCTCTACGACTTAATCGCGTAAATATCACCAGTCAATATTGAATCTGGAAGATCCGAGAATGTTTTAATAAACGCCTTGGGATGAATTGGAGCCTTTAACTCAAATTTAAATTGCTCATACAAAGAGTAGTTAAATCGGTACTCTCCGATATCAGATATGCGCCTCACACAATCCAGTGCTTCGGACTTAAAGGGTCCATTAAATTCAAACTCTATAACATCAACGGCTTCAGATAGACCTTTAAGCACCTCCATTTCATAGCCTTCAACGTCGATTTTCACATACGAGGGCATTCCAAATTTCTGAATTTGTGCATCCAGGGTGTCAATTGTTATCGATTCGGATTGGTTCCATTCAAGGTAATCATATCGATCATAAAATTCAATGAATGACTTTGATAAGGTGCTTACCTCATTCAAGTTACAGACTTGCAAGTCTGCCTTGCCCGGCACTGAGCCCAACCCTATTTGACAAATAGTTGCGTTTGAAAATCCAGCAAGTCTATTTGCTAGTGCCTGTTGACATTCGGTTTGTGGTTCGAAGGCATAAACGGTATGTCCGAGCTTAGAATAAATTACAGATTTATCCCCAACGTTTGCGCCGACATCAAAGCAAATAGATCTTTCAGGAATCAGCGCATCATAAAACTTGCTTGCTCTTCGCCACTTCTGAATATCACGGATTTTATGAATAAAATTCATTCTGATTCTCTGGTTGACAGTGGCGTTAGAACGTGCTGAACAGGGCTTAAATGATCGACATCTGATCTATGATACAGCGATTCAAAGAATGAAAACTCAACGTGTGTATGTGTCGACTCATTCTTAAGTCTTTTGGCAGCATCTGTATCGCTCATACCCCACTCCTGAGCCAGCCGCTTCAAACTTGGCTCGTAATATCCTATGTACAACAACTCACAATAAGTGTGCGCCTGCCGTTCTGTAAAATCAATATCTGTAACTAAACCTTCACGCCGCAAGGCAAGGGCTTCCTGATCATTTTCAATTCGCTCATTGAAGTCCTCTACACTCAGAAAATCAGGATGGCTGGTGGAGTTTGTGAAATTCGGATTCAACACGGTTTCATGACACCAGAGACATTTGGATGGTTTCCCTCCAAAACTCAGTTCCGGATTGGCCCAGAGCACACGCTTTCGATTCTTATCGTAAATAGAAAATCGCAGTTGACCATTCTTCATAACATCGATCACCTCAAACTCTTGAGCCGTCATATTCGAGTTTACGCTATCAAACACCCCTTCTTTTGCTAGAAACCTGAGAGCTGGTTGAACCGTAGATTTTGGAAGCAGTATCATTCGCGGGTGCGGTGAAACTGAAGATTGCATAATCATGCATGAGTCTTCAAATGCGCCATCATCCAACACTAATCTTTTTGGCGCTTGGGTTATTGAGTAGTAATGATTGGATTCAATCAACAGCGTGCTCACTAACCGTCCTATGTCAACCCCACCATTTACTTTATATTCTTCCGAACGTTTTATTTCAGCTAAGATTGACGCAATTTGAGGCAGAACCACGGGATCGAATCCAAGCCTTGAAAAATCAATCTTTAACTGGTTTTTGGTCCATTTGGTTGCATGCGAATAGCTATTTAATGGAAGCTGAGCCCCCAAAAACGAAAACGTCCAAATGAGACCGGTATCTATATGCACCTGACGTTCGTCGGGATAGCTTTGATACCATTGAGCCTTGATCTCAAGTTCATTTTCAATAGGGGAAAATGGCTCATGACTGCATCCGAATCCAAGAATCACCATCAGCATGACTGCAGTCAACCTCATTGTAAAGACTGCTTTGCATGAATTAGGTGAAAGACAAGAACCAATATGGAATTGTGCAGGCAAACTAAAAAGATGGACCAAATGAGATTCAATTCTACGAATGAAGCGGCCGAAAATATAAGAAGAGGTAAAACTAATGTGGCCATAGCGATTACGCCTGCAACTAACATCTGCTTATTCATGGCATAGAGACGATAAATAATTGGGGTGAGTAGAAACGCATTGAATCCAAGCACCATTAACAGCGGTACGGTTAAAATGTCGAATTGAAATCCAAAGAACATGGTAAGAACAACATGGCTCATTCCCACCGCTAATGGCACTATGATAAGGCCCACTTTCATAAATTGACTTTCTACCGACAGCTTGCCTTTTTCTGCAAGACGATAAAAGTGCGGAACATAAGGCGAGGCGAAATAGGCAGCCAATGCCTGAATCGACCACGCGAACGCCATATATACCTGGTATTCACCCAGCAATGCCGGTTTCGATTCAAAGAGAAATTTGAATACGAGCAGGTCGACTTTGGAAGCCAAAAAACCTGCAATGGCAATCATTGCAAACCCTCCCGAAAGTAGCACGTGCGATTGGCTCCATTTTGGAGCTTTAAACTGATTGAGGAACCACAACATTGGCAGAGCTCCTCTTAATAGTGCACCGAATGCCATGATATAAAGCACCTCCGAGGTATTGTTCGATTGCAGTATAAATGCAATTTGAGTTACCAGAATAAGCGACTCAATTAATGCGAATGGCACAAAAAGTCGCTTTTGCAGGATGAGAACGTCGAAGGACTGCCGCGTAAAATGACCTATGACGAGAAGGATCAATGGCAATGAATATTCCGATATCTGGAAGGCATAAAGAATGGCCACAGCAGCCACTAACAAGACCAATCTTTCGAGAAACAGGGCGGTGAAAATATGGCCTATCTGTGAAGGAAAATCGGCTAGTGCCTTTTGTATGTAATCCTTATTGCCCCAATTTAATAGGCCGGTGGTTATTTGCTGGACAATGAGCACGCCTACGATTACGCCCCAAATATCCGAGGAATAGTGCCGAACGACAACGAGCGAAATGGTCAGACTTGAAATGGCCGGCATCATTTGCCACAGTCCATTGAAACCACTATTTAATATTCGAGACTTCAATATATTGTCATTTTTCTCACTGCAAAAAAACCGGGTCCTCTTCCCTCATCGCTCAGAAAGAAGAGACTAGAGTCGTTGATTAGTATTGGGTTTCGTTTTTGATCAATGCCCGAAGTGATTTGCCCATTTTCACGCACGAGTTGGTGATCCTCCACCCATATTGAGGATGTATCGACCTTATCAACTTTCATTTGAATGAATTGCGAGTGCTCCCCATGTTGATCAAAGGTTTCAACCATTAATCCTTCCTTCTTCGCCGATAATCCAGTCGTGAGCAGCGAGGTGGGTTCTAGCCTCACAAGCGATGAGGTATGATTGGAAACAAAGATTGACTTCATTGAAATAATTGCGGAAAAAATCAGCACATACATAATGTAACGTTTGGAAAAAGTGGCGTTGCTCAAAACAAGCATTCCAATCAACACTGCAAGCGACAACCATAACCTTGGGGCCTGAAACACCAATGGTAATGCGCTGAACCATGAAACCTTAAGGGAAATTGCAAGAAACAAAAGCCCGAGCAATATGAGATGCTTCCTAAAACCATGTTGAATTAGGAATGCCGCCAATGGCAGGAGTAAAATGAGTGAATACACGGTACTATACCCACTAAAAACTACGGCAAACAACAGCAATAATGAGAAGGATAACCACTTGTTATTTGCTCCATGCATTATTCGCCAGGTTAAAAATAAAACCACGAATTTCCAACTTGTCTCTAAAAACTTGAACAGGAAGGAGGATGATAAAAAAGGAGCCGGATTCAGGAGCGCATCCTCAACAAATAGGGTCCGAAGTACAACACCCATTGACTGAAAATTCATTGAATACGGATCATTAAACTCCCCAGCCATTATCTTAGGTAAGATATCGGATAGATAGGTTGTCCAAACCTCAAGGGGTATGATTATAAGTGATATTCCGCAGATGAAAACTACCGCGAGACCAGCGCGCCCAATCTGCTTGTATTGCCTAGCCCAGATTAAATATATGATCAAAACAAACGGGAATATCTTCAGCATAGCCGCTAGTGCCCACAAAATAGCACTTAACCAATACCGCTCCGCCTCAAGTGCAAGCCATCCTTCAACCAACAGCACCAGCACTAGTATGTATATCTGACCCTGATAAAAGTTACTTAAAAGTGGTGCGGTGAAAATGATCAGTAATGCAACTCCCTTCAATTTTGAAATTCCCAGTTTGCCTAACAAGCGAATCATGGTAATGAGGAAAAGCAATGAGCTAAACGCGTTGAGCATCAATTTTGCCCAAAATGGATCAAACCATGTCAATGGAATTCCCAATATCACCGTAATGGGTGGAAAGACACCGAAGTTTAGAAATAGCCCACTGGCCCCTAATTCTTGGACACTTCTGTTAAATGAATACGGATCATAAAGATCGCTCCACGCGGCTCCATCCATAAATAATGAACTCCCGAAATAATAGTTTCCAAAATCGGCTATTGGCGCGCTCGATTTGAGCCAAATCAAAAGACCAATGAACAGAACCGAGATTATAAGCGGGAAATATTTCTGGATAATTTTCATTCCTGATGATGGCGCAAAGTAATGCAAAGACCTTCAAGCGACATTCCGATATTGAGTTCTTAAATGCAAATAGAACTTGTAACATTTCTGCACATTTGCAGTCTTAGAAATCTATCCATGCGCACATTTCAAATTTTATCTCTGATTCTACTTACGCTGAGCTCCTGCAAGGAAGACACCGATACCAGTTTCACTATAGATTATTCAGAGAGTTTTGATATGCCAGCCACCTTTGGAATTGAGTTGGCGACATTAACTGAGGAGATTGTAATCGCCACAGAAAGTGCAGATGAATACGCTGCCAATAACACCAAAGCCTCGTTGATCAAATCCGCAAAGCTTTCCGGCGTTCAGATAGCTCTGACAAGTCCAGAAAATGAGGATTTCGCGTTTATAAAAGATCTAAACGTCTACTTAGATCACGGCGGAGAAAATCAAATTTTAATCGGATCTATAAGCGACCCAACAGCTGGGTTGGCACTATTGACTCTGAGCCCGGAGAATGAAGACTTGAAGGGATACTTGAACGAACCAAGTCTTAAGCTTCGAATAGAATATACCTCAGACGATTACACGGGAGTGGATCGAGCTTGCTCCATTCTTTGCATCTTCAACGTAGAGGCTACGGTTGAGTAACTTCCTCGCTATTGTCCTTCTTCCATTGAATTAAACCGACAATGGACAAGGCGAAATAGACGACCATCAACCCCGTATACAAATAGAGGTCTCTGCTATAGTAAAGCCCAATGCTCACCGCATTTATAACAATCCAAAAGTGCCAAGAGCTCATGACTTTTCTGGCCTGCATGTAACTAGCGATGAAGCTGAACACCGTCGTGAAAGCGTCAATATAAGGGCTGTTTGATTCGGTATACGTATTCATAAAGTATCCGAGAGCGGGCGCCAGAATCAGCCCCAATCCTATAGCGATGATGTGGGCCTTGCTTGACCAAAATACAATTGCAATTTTCTCATTCGATTTACTGGACCAGCGTATCCACCCATAAATACCAATCCATACGTAATATGAATAGAGAATAGCTTCTGAGTAAAGGTTAACCGCTGCCTCAGGGCTTACAAAAAGCACCACTCCAAGCGCTGATCCTACAATTCCGAATGGCCAACACCAAATGCTTTGACGCATTAAAAGCACTAAGAAGAAGACACTAAAAAGAACCGAAACCAGTTCAATTCCTGTGTAAAGGTCAAATGCCATGCGCAAATATGTCTGAATAAATCAATCGAATCATAATTTCACAGAATGAAATATCTATTCCTCTTTTTGGTACTGTGTTCAACCCAACTCAAGGGACAACAATACGATACCATAACTGTCTTTTTTGAGATGGATGAACGCGTCAAGTTCACTGGCAAAGAACTCGACAAAAAACTTGCAACAAATCCTATAGACAAAAGCGTCGTTGTGTTAGGATACGCCGATTTTGTTGGCGACTCAGAATACAACCGAAAATTATCCGCTGACAGGGCTACATCCATCTCCAACTATATACTAGAAACGAAAAAAGGCTGGAGCATTAATCAAAGCGCTGGAAAAGGTGAATTACCATTTAATGGAAATCCCCAAAAATCTGGAAGTGCAGCGGATCGAAGAGTGGATATCATCTTTGTCAGATCAACCATAAAGGTGCGTCCAAAGGCGACTATTAAGCCAAAAAAGGAAACAACCATTCCGCTGGTCACGAATGAGCTTGAGGCACTCGAGATTGATACGAGCAAGGAATCCAATATTGTGCTTGAAGGCGTCGAGTTTATCCCTGGAAGACATTATCCGCTGACCGAAAGCCGCAGTCGTCTAGACCAACTGTTGCTCACCATGAAGAAGTATCCGTCATTAAAGGTTGAAATACAGGGCTTTATCTGTTGTGATTACAGACAGTTTGATGGCATGGACAACGATACTCAAACAATGAACTTGAGCGAGAATAGAGCCAAGTTTATCTATGATTACCTGATTCGGGAAGGAATTGATGAGGATCGACTTCAATACAAAGGGTACGGAAGTTCGAGACCAAAAATTTTCCCCGAAGTAACGGAGGAAGACAAGCAAGCAAATAGACGGGTAGAAATCAAGGTGCTGAGATAATTCTGTTTAAACATTTCTTCTGGGCTCAAATTATTATGAACGCATAATATATTTCTTTGTTTTCGAAACAAAGAGCGACGTTTTACGTACAGAAATTCATGAATTTCTGTACTCGAACAACGATTTCGTTTTGGTTATGGATACGATGAAAGTGTGGGCGATCATCAGGATAGTGGTTTTTTCACTATTGACGTTAATGACCAAATAAACCCAGGCGAAGGATACTGGGTGTTTTGCGGCGACTCACTGAACGGCACCGACCCGTTTACAATTGATGTAACAGGGCCAATTAATCAAGGACAATTTGATTTCACGCCAACGTATAGTGTAAGTGCCGGGCTCGCACAAGATGGGTGGAATCTAATTGCCAACCCCTACCCGAGCGCCATCGACTGGGACGATCCAAGTTGGATCAAACTCAACATTGACAGCACAGTCTACATCTGGAACACCGATGTCAACCAATACTCGTCTTATATAACTGGCGGAGCCTCCGTAAATGGTGGCTCAAACATTATCCCAATGGGACAGGCATTTTACGTCAAAGCAAACCTTCTTCTGCCTCAACTGATTTTGGAAGAAACTGCGAAGTATGACACTACAGTAAGTTTTCTTAGAAAGGAACAGGTAGAGGATCTGACAGTGCGTTTAAAGGTGGTTCAAGATGCAAACACCGCGGAGTCCTTGCTTAGGGTAATTCCATCTTCGACAAACAGTTTTGACCCACGTTTTGACGCATATCATTTTAGAGGCATTGGAGATAACAAAACAGCCATATACTCGGAAACAGAACCTCAATTGAGTATTAACTCAATGCCTGTAGAAAGCTCCGAACTTGTTCAGCTGAAGGTAGCGGGCATAAAAGGACCGGCGAAAGTTGCGTATGAAATTGATCGATTCAAGGATGATTTTTGCGTGATCTACATTGATCCAATAAGCGGAGAACAAATTCTTCTAGATCAGTACAAGGGTGAAATCGAGATTGAATTTATGGTAAGCGAAGTAGATCAACCTATTCAATTGCTTATCGTTCGAAATACCGAAGGGACAGCCTCAACATGTTTAGACATCCTATCCAATAACGACGTTGAAATGACGGATTCCAATCCATATTACAATAGCGGTCATATCTATTTCAATGCAAACAACCATTTTCACGAAGTATTCAGTGTTACAAACACGCTAGGATTAATGGTTGTGGAAGGCATTGCTAAGGAATCATCAATTGACGTCTCTCACCTTGCACCGGGGGCATACTTCCTCGATTTCATGGGCAAGAAATTAAAGTTTGTCCATCTGTAGAGCAATGGGTTTGGTAGCCCTGTTTATCCTTCTACTTTTGCCGCCTCAAATCATTTAAGAAATTCACTGATATGAAGCAGATTGCAGTAATTGGAGCAGGTACAATGGGCAACGGAATTGCGCATGTTTTCGCTCAATTTGGATACGACGTCAACCTTATCGACATTGCTCAAGCATCGCTCGACCGAGGTATAGCCACCATCACTAAAAACTTAGACCGACAGGTCGCTAAAGAGCGCATAACAGCGGATGACAAGGATTCCACACTAAGTAGAATTTCCACATTTACCGATCTAGCGTCTGGTGTTAAAGACCGAGAGTTGGTTGTGGAGGCAGCGACCGAGAATGTAGACCTCAAACTGAATATATTCAAGCAAATGGATGAGCATGCTCCTGAAGGATGCATACTATCTACAAACACATCCTCTATATCGATCACAAAAATTGCGGCTGCCACCAGCCGTCCTGATAAGGTTATCGGGATGCATTTTATGAATCCAGTCCCTGTGATGAAGTTGGTTGAGATTATCCGAGGATATGCAACCAGTGATGAGGTGACAAACACCATCATGGAAGTGAGCAAAAGCCTCAAGAAGGTGCCGGTAGAAGTCAATGATTATCCAGGGTTTGTCGCGAATCGAATCTTAATGCCAATGATCAACGAAGCTATTATCACGCTGCATGAAGGCGTTGCAGGAGTAGAAGAAATTGATACGGTTATGAAGCTTGGTATGGCGCACCCAATGGGGCCATTGCAACTTGCAGATTTTATCGGTCTCGATGTATGCCTATCGATAATGAATGTTCTGCATGACGGATTTGGCAACGGAAAGTATGCCCCGTGCCCCCTACTCGTAAACATGGTTACGGCGGGCAAACTCGGAATCAAATCGGGAGAAGGATTTTATAGCTGGTCACACGGAACGAAGGATCTCGTTGTGGCTGATAATTTTAAGAAGTAAGACCAACAGGTCGATCAAAACACAAAAACTAGAAACAATGCCAAAAGGACTTTATCAAATTCCATATCCAGACAACGAACCTGTAATGAGCTATGCTCCAGGGTCTGACGAATTGAACTCGCTTCTTGCCACATATAAGGAGATGTATAGCCAAGCACCGATAGACATGCCCATGTATATTGGAGGCAAAGAAGTTAGAACTGACAACAAAATTCCAATGAACCCACCTCACGAGCACCATAAGGTTTTGGGTCATTTCAATTATGGTGATGCGTCGCATGTAAATGATGCAATCGATGCTGCACTGGCTGCAAAAGACAAATGGTCAGCGCTTCCTTGGGAGCACCGAGCAAGTATATTCTTGAAGGCAGCTGAGTTGCTCGCTGGTCCATTCCGTGATCGTATGAACGCCGCGACAATGCTAGCTCAGTCAAAGAATGTGATGCAAGCAGAAATTGATGCAGCATGTGAAATGATTGACTTTTTCCGATTCAACGTTTACTTAATGCAAGAGATGTACAGCAATCAGCCTGACTCTCAACCTGGTATATGGAATCGATTGGAATACCGGCCACTAGAAGGATTTGTATTCGCAATTTCTCCATTCAACTTCACTTCTATTGCTGCCAACCTACCTGCATCTGCAGCTATGATGGGCAACACATGTGTGTGGAAACCAGCTGAAACGCAGATGTATTCTGCGCAGGTGATTATGGATCTATTCAAAGCGGCTGGTCTTCCTGATGGCGTTATAAACTTGGTATCAGTTGAAGGGCCAGTAGCTGGAGATGTGGTATTTAAGCACAGAGACTTTGCAGGACTTCACTTCACAGGTTCAACTGGGGTTTTCCAGCACCTATGGAAGGAGATTGGCAACAACATCCATACATATCGCTCTTACCCGCGAATTGTAGGTGAAACAGGCGGAAAGGACTTCATCATGGTACACCCAAGCGCTGTGCCTTCTGAAGTTAGCACTGGAATCACAAGAGGAGCATTTGAGTTTCAAGGTCAAAAATGCTCCGCTGCTTCTAGAGCATACATTCCTGCAACCATGTGGGATGAGGTAAAGGCAAATGTGCTTGAAGACGTTTCGTCATTTAAAATGGGTTCACCTGAAGACCCAAGCAACTATATAAACGCGGTTATTGACAAGCGCGCCTTTGATAAAATTGCAAGCTTCATTGAGCATGCAAAGGAAGCTTCGGATGCGGAGATTATAATTGGTGGTGGGTACGACGACAGCGTTGGATACTTCATTGAGCCTACGGTGATCGTTACTTCAAATCCAAAGTTCAAGACCATTTGTGAAGAGATCTTTGGCCCTGTGATGACCATTTTTGTTTACGAAGACGACAAGTTCGAAGAAACAATGGAGGTGCTTAATGATAGCTCGCCATATGCATTGACAGGAAGTATCTTCTCTCAAGATCGATACGCGATTGATGTTGCATGTAAGGCGCTTCAAGACTGCGCTGGAAACTTCTACATCAACGACAAGCCAACTGGAGCGGTTGTAAATCAACAACCATTTGGTGGAGCGCGTGGTTCGGGAACGAATGACAAGGCAGGATCTATGTGGAACTTAATCCGTTGGGTAAGCCCACGAACAATCAAGGAAACCTTTGTTCCAGCAACCGATTACACGTATCCGTTTTTGGGGTAATTAGTTGATCCAAGGTATTTTAAACGCTCATCGGCCCTAGGTTGATGGGCGTTTTTTTTGGCCACACCCAACAAAACGATCTGTGCATACGTCAATAGCGGAAACCAATTAACTCTCCTTCTATGAAAAATCTATTATTTCTTATTTCCATTCTAGTTTGTCTTGGATTCACCCAAAGCGCATATGCCTGTTTTCCTCCTGACACCTCAGTCTGGATTGAGGTAAGTTATGACTCTACCATGTTTGGCTCTTGTGAAGAGGCTAGAGAAATCGAAATAAGACTTACCAATTTTCGCGTCATGAATGAGATGCCAAACAAGATCTGCGCTTGCGGATTAGAAAATCTTGCCGTTAATTATTCGCAGATAAACTATTTGGCATTCGTTGATAGTGGAACCAACAACCCATACAATGGAATTGTAAACTTTGACGCTACCACAGCTTCATCCAACGCTTGGAACTCTGCCACTGGTGGCAGCGATTGGTCAGGATTCGTAGCTGACGTTGTAAATAATGGCTTAGACGTCAATTCGCCTGTTGAATTTGTAATAAGGGCCGAGGCCTTACCCGGGACTGTCATTGAAATAGATACTAGCTGCACCGCGGGATCTAACGGTGGAACCACGACATTATCAGATGTAATCGAAAATACAAGTTTTGGCACCGACGCTTGGGATCCAATTCTTGAAGATCTTGACCAAAGTCATCAAGGGATCCGCGATTTCGGTAGCTCAAGTGCTACCATTAATTATACGCGTCAAACCCCAGCTTATTTCACCACGCTCGATGACGACATCCTGAACAATCTGCCAGTCGACACAAACACGGCAAATGCCGATTTCTTTTACACCGCCCAGGGAAAGGAAGTTGATTTTTACGATGATTCAAATCCAAATGCCCTTCAATATCTAATTTGGGATTTTGGGGATGGGTCTCAGCCAATAAAGGCCTATGGGATGGTAAATCATGTCTACGCTGACTACGACGAATACGAAGTCTGTCTCTATAACATCAACAATGGAGATACCGCCGCGCAGGCGTGCAAGACAATCGATTTAATAGACACTACGATAGGTATTGCCTCAATTGTTGCACCTACTAAAGTTCACGCATTCCCTAACCCGGCAAATGACATTCTCACTGTTAAGTTTATCGGAGATCAATCGGCCATTTCTCAAGTGCAACTTGTTACCCTCATTGGGCAAAAAGTTGAAGTTGACTACAACCCTAATTCCTCTATGATGAATGTGACCAACGTGAATGCAGGAATGTATTTCATTCGCGCTACATATGAAGGAGAGTCCATTCACTCCGATATGATCATCATAAACCACTAACAATACGTTTATCGAATTTGCCGTCCATCTATTAACTAGACTGGGCGGCTTTTTTGTGTTCGTATTTCTACATTTACAGCATGTCCAAAATCCTGCTGGTTTACGTGCTCGTTATATTCGCTTTTACTGCAATTGGTCAGGATACTAAAACCGTCTACCTCTTCGATATAAAGGAAGAAATTGCGGCCCCTGTGTGGCGCAAGACCCAGAAGGCCATGGACGAGGCGCACGATATGGACGTAGATGCGATCGTAATTAACATGAACACATACGGTGGCGCTGTGGATGCAGCAGACTCCATTCGAACCCGGCTTCTTAACTCAAAAATCCCAGTTTACGTGCTCATCGAGAACAACGCAGCCTCGGCCGGAGCGCTCATTTCCATTGCCTGTGATAGTATTTTTATGAAACCTGGGGCGACCATAGGTGCGGCCACTGTTGTGAATCAAAACGGTGAGGTTCAAGCCGAAAAAATTCAAAGCTATTTCCGAGAAAAGATGCGTGCCACGGCTGAATTCCGAAATCGAGATCCAGATATAGCCGAAGCCATGGTGGATGCAGACAAGGTGGTTGAAGGCGTGTCTGAGGAAGGAAAGATCGTAACCCTCACCGCAAGCAAAGCCATCGAACTTGGATTCTGCGAAGGCGAATACACTTCGAACAGAGAAGTTTTGGCACATTGTGGAATTACCAATTACACCATCGTTAAGCAGGAACTCACCACCATTGACGCGATCATAAGTTGGTTGATTAATCCTGCCGTGAGCAGCATTTTGATTCTTGTAATATTTGGAGGCATCTATTTTGAATTGCAATCGCCAGGCATAGGATTCCCCATTGCAGCGGCTATTACTGCCGCATTCCTCTACTTCATGCCCTTGTATTTAGAAGGTTTTGCAGAAAACTGGGAGATCATTCTTTTCATAGTTGGACTGGCACTCATTGCGGTAGAGGTATTTGTAATCCCCGGCTTTGGTGTGGCTGGCATTGCTGGTATAGCCTTGGCTGTCACCGGATTGTCACTAAGCTTGGTTGGAAACATCGGATTCGACTTTAAACCAGTGCAATCAAGCAGATTGATTGAGGCGTTCCTTATTGTTTTGATTTCAGGCGGAGTAAGCATTACCGGCTCGTTGTTTCTGGCCGTAAAACTATTTGAAAGCGGTGCGTTATCTCGTCTCGTATTGCAAGCCGATCAAAAAAGCAGCGACGGATACGTCGGAACTTCTACCCAAGAATTTGAGCTCATAGGGCAACTAGGAGAAGCGTACACGGATTTGCGCCCTGCTGGAAAGGTGGTGGTGTCAGATAATATTTACGACGCCACCAGCGACTCAGGCTTCGTTGATGCTGGCACGAAGGTAAAAGTGATTTCATATACCGGCGCCCAAGTTAAAGTTCGAACCGTATGAAAATTGTTATGATTGCGACGCTCTTGTCATGCCTTGGCCTTATGGCAACTGCTCAATCGAGGTATCTCAAAAAGGTAGACAAGTTCATGTTGCTTGGCGATAGTGTGAAGGCCGTGAATCATTTAAATAAGATGATCGGGAAACACGCATCAACTGCCGATCTTTACTTGAGAAGGGCTCAAATAAAGATGGACAGAGGAGATTTGAATCCAGCCATGGTCGACCTAAATACCTTTTGCAGTCTCAATCAAACATGCGGAGAAGCCACATACTTAAAGGGAATTATTCGATATCGACAAAGCGATTATCATGGTGCGGTTGAGTTTTTCAGCGACTATTCGCGAAAGCACGAGCATTTAAACGCGTGGATGTATCTAGGTCTCACACATTTGAAGCTTAAGAACTACCAAATAGCTGAAAATGCCTTCACGAAGGCGATAGCGATTGATTCAGAGAACTACCTCGCACTTTATAATGCGGGATTAGCGTCGTATAGCTATTCGGAGTATGACAAGGCGTCGGAGTATTTCACACTAGCCACCAAGCGTATTCCGGGCGACATAGATTCATGGCTTGGGTTGGGTTTGGCTCAGAGTGCATTGGGCGATTTTTCTGAGTCGAACAAGTCCCTTAGACAAGCCTTAGGTATTCAGCCTGAAAATGGATCTGTGCTTTACAATATCGGCGTCAACTACCACGGGCTGGGAGATTCAGATCAAGCGTGTAGCTATTGGAAACGCGCTAAACTGACTCTAAATCATCCAGCAGAGGTGGCGATTGAGCAGTACTGCTCAGAGACAGCAGATAAAGGCCACTAAACGTCAACATCCCGTTGATTAAGAGCAACTCAAAGCCAATTTTATACCCGCCAAACCACGCTTCTGAGTTAGCTTGTAGCACATAACTCAACAATGGCGCGATTACGCAAAGCGCCGGCACAAATCGATCAATCACTTGGCGTTTGGTGAACATGCCAAAGGCGTACAATCCCAGCAACGGACCGTAGGTGTATCCAGCCACCTTGAATAGTCCAGAAATCACGCTTTGATCGTTGATGGCCTCAAATATTACAATGACCACAAACAGCAAGGCCGTGAATCCGATATGCACGAGTTTTCGGGTGGTTTTATCCGATGTTTTTGGCTTTTTCTCCATCCCTAGAAAGTCAACACAAAACGAGGTGGTCAATGCGGTCAGTGCGCTATCTGCGCTGGAATATGCTGCTGCCACTAGACCTACAACAAATAAAACTCCGGCAACTGTTCCCAGTTCTCCACTGAGTGCTAAGCCAGGAAAGAGCTTGTCTGCCGTAGCGGCTGGATCGAATCCTATGGCATCCCGAAACAAGAACAACATGGCGCCCATGCTGAGAAACAGCACATTGGCAACTACCAATACGATACTAAACCAGAACATATTCTTTTGCGCTTCGCCTATTGATTTGCAGCTTAGATTCTTCTGCATCATATCTTGATCCAGCCCAGTCATAGCAATGGTTATGAACATGCCCGCCAGAAACTGTTTCACAAAGTGTCGATCGCTATTCCAGTCGTCCCAAAAGAACCACTGGGCATAGCCTGAATCCCCTACCGCTGCAGTCATGTCGCTAAAATTCCAACCCATCGAATCCTTGATGGTGTAAATGGTGACACCAACTGCTAATAGCATAGCCGCCGTCTGTAGCGTATCGGTCCATATGATGGTCTTGATACCACTCTTAAACGTATAAACCCATATCAAACACACAGCAACTAAAACGGCAATCCAAAAGGGCAACCCCATTTGTTCGAAGACAGCAATGTGCAGCGAAATGGCAACCAAAAACAATCTAAAAGAGGCTCCAATTACCCGCGAAAGGAGAAAATAGAAGGCGCCCGTTTTATAACTCCAGAATCCAAATCGTTGTTCTAAATAGCCATAAATTGAAGTGAGATTTAGCTTATAGTAAAGCGGCATCAAAACCAACCCAATAACCAGATATCCAGCAAGATATCCAAGAACCATTTGCATATAACTAAACTGACTCGTCGCCACCCAACCTGGAACGGATATAAACGTGACACCACTCAGCGATGCGCCGATCATTCCAAAAGCCACCACATACCATGGCGACTCTTTTTTACCAATAAAAAACGCGGCGTTGGAGTCGTCTCTTCCGGTTAGGAATGAAACGAGAATTAGAATGCCGAAGTAGACGACAATGATCCAAATTACGGTTGCGGGACTCATGCGGACAAAGAAAAGAGCCGCAAAGCTGAATTCAACCTTGGGTTTAAAGAATTGTCAACAATGGATTTAGGGTTCGATCAATTCAAGGTTACCGTTCTTGATCACATAAGAGGTCCGTTGCTTCTTCTTAAGCAGCTCCAACCCTACTCGATTCGCTATGAGTTGAATCGTTTCACCTTCTTCAAGGACGCCATACCATTGGCCTGAGTATATAGCCGAAGTATCGGCCCAGTGTTGAGCTTCTACAAATGTTGAGTCTGGATAAAAATGCAGTGCATGCTCGATTCCCTTCATTTCGTATTCGAAATCAGTAGATTGGTTTACACAGCTACCTAGCAAAGTTACTAGGGCCAGGATCAGTCCTGATTGTTTCATTTTGACTTTGATCTTAGTTCTAACAACCCCTGAATTATTTGCTCTCGCTCCTTTAAGAGCGTCTCTATGGCGTCAACGTCTCTTTTGGCGAGCAACTTCCATGTGAAGTACTTCTTGGCTTGTATCAACCATTTGTAATAGACCATCGCAAACCGGCCAGAAACATAACCAAGCGCTATGGTGATTAGAAACGAAACCCAAGCCGGCATAATTAAGGAGGCCACTACCCATAATAGGATGTACCACACAAGGTATATTGCCATCCCCACAGAGAAGCCCAATGAACCCGCAAATGCTGAGTTTAACTGGCCTTGAGCATCCATTTTGGTCACACGCGGCAGGAAGTATTTCAAATAAACACGTTGTGTTACAAGAAATGGAAGGCCATTGTAAATAGCCCCAAGAACGAACAGCGGACTACCTACAAACAAGGCAAATAGTTTGGCCATGATGTTTACCGCCCGCTCCTCAAACGGATTGTACTTTCTAAATCCAAGCGCCTGATAATCCGCGATGTACGTATGAAGCCTATCCGCAAGCGATTTTAACTCTTGTGGATTTTGAAGGCCAATTTCTTCAATCTCATTCACAATTCTCTTTCGAATCTTAAATTCTTCAGCGGCATTCCCCTCTGCTAATCCGAGCTCCTTATCAAGCACACCAACCATCAATTTCTTCAAATCCTTGATGAAGTCAAAATGCTGCGAATCCTCTGGATAGTATACCAATTCAGACATACGCAGGTAAATCAAATCAGTCATTGCTCTCACACGTTCTTTCTCATCGTCAAACGCCTTATTCTGGATCTCCGTAAAATCTATAGGCTCGCCCACATTGACAATTACACTGGTTTGAAAGCGATGCGAGTTTGTGTAGTTCAAGCCGATTGGAACAATCTTAATATTTTGTCCCGAGGCTGCGTCAGCACCCAGCTTGATCCGAGCCGCTCCCGTTTTGATGCTTCGAATCCACGGCACTGTAACGCTGCTTGCTTCAGGAAAAATGATAATTCGATTCCCCTTTGAGAGACTCGTATAGCACGCGCTGAACATTTCATCGTTGTTCGCCTTCGCCTTTTCCTTGCCCTCTGCAAGCCACGGACGAAATACCGGGATCATCTTAAACTGGTTTTGGAAAAACCACTTTTGAATACCTGATCCAAACCATTCGGCACCAGCGAGAAAGTGTATTGGCCTTTTGGTGTTCGACGCCACCATGATGGGGTCAAATAGGGCGCTAGGATGGTTGCACACAAATAAAGTGGCGCCATGCTCCAGGTTCTCCGCTCCAATCACCTCAATACGCTTAAAATAAGCCCTCAGGGAGATCTGTATTATTGGTTTGAGTAGAGCGTACAACATCGGTTGCGAAAAATATGATTTAATCAGATTGCTGAACAAGTGTAGATGATTCGATACCTTGGCAGTTCTATGAAATCGAAAGAAGAAATCGTCGCTAATTGGCTGCCACGCTACACAGGAACTAAATTGAACAGCTTTTCAAAGTATGTTTTACTCACCAATTTTGACAACTACGTTGAGCGCTTCGCCCACAAACACAAGGTGGAGATTAATGGCACCGATAAGGCAATGCCCAATGCCACTGCCGATGGAGTGAGTATCATCAATTTTGGAATGGGCAGCCCGAATGCAGCCACGATAATGGACCTGTTGAGTGCCATTGAACCTAAGGCCGTGCTCTTTCTTGGAAAGTGCGGTGGACTCAAACGGAAAAGCGAAGTTGGAGACTTCATACTGCCTATCGCCGGAATCAGAGGAGAAGGAACGTCGAATGATTACTTCCCCCCAGAAGTGCCCGCACTCCCTGCTTTTACGCTGCAGCGGGCTGTATCTTCTACCATCAGAGACAAGGGTTTGGATTATTGGACAGGCACCGTTTACACCACCAACCGCCGCGTTTGGGAGCATGATGAGAAGTTTAAAGACTATTTGAGAACGATCCGTGCCATGGCAATCGACATGGAGACCACTACCCTATTCTCCGCTGGTTTTCACAACCACATTCCAATTGGCGCGCTACTGTTGGTTACGGATCAACCCATGATTCCGGAAGGTGTGAAAACCGACGTAAGCGACAAAAGCGTGACGGAACGGTTTGTTGATTCGCACATTCAGATTGGCATCGATGCCTTAAAGGAAATTCGAGAGGACGGCCGCTCTGTGCGGCATTTGAAGTTTGAATAATTGATGTTGCAAAGGGAAATAGCGGACATTCTTGCCTTTGATCGCAGTAAAAAAAGTGTGAATCAACTGATTTTAAAACTTGAGAAGGATGGATTTGATTTCCATGATTTTTTTGAAGTACTGCCTAGTATCGAATTTCCGACTCGATGGTATATGACATGGATGTTGACGCATTACGTGGAGCGAAACAAGGAAGAAGGAACGGCGCATCAAGGACTCATTTGGAACGTATTAACGCAATGCGACAATCAAAGTATGTTGCGCGATCTATGGCGAACCATGTCATTGATTGAAGTAAACGAAGAACTAGCTGGAGAGGTCTACGACGCCGCCACAAAAGCCACCATGTCATCCATAAATGCAATTGCAGTTCGGGCTCATTCGATGTTTACCGCAGCCAATATTGCCATGCCATATCCGGAGCTTCGATCAGAGTTGATTCTGATTCTTAAAGGATTTAATGAAGACACCAGTGCAGGCTTGAGAGCGCGCGCTCGAAATCTGAGTAAAAAACTAGAGGCTCAGGGAAAAACATAGGCACTGCAAGCCTCGCACAAGTTCAGCTCTACCCCATCTATCGTAGAAATAGACTCAGCCGCGTCTTGCATCACACACTCCCCCGCTCCCGCGCGAGTCCTCTCGCGTGGTTCAATATTCTCTATCATATGCTCCATTTTCTTACCACGATTACATTTTCTAAATATCCGGTTTCCCCAGCATAATCTCTTGCACTGCTGTATAGATATTCTTCTGGTTTATAAACCAACCCTTCCTCAACTGGATTATTATGGGTGTACGATATTTTCTCATCAATTACCTTCTTACTCCATAGCTCAATCGGCTTATTATCATGCCGCCAAAATTGATAGCCTTTCACATTTGAAGATTGAGAACCGGCCTCTTTAAACTTGGCTAATAGCCATTCCTTTCTACTCTCTCTCGGATTGTTCTTAATGGCATCAATAAGCTTTCTACTTGAAAATCGCTTAATATCACCTAAAACTAACTCTGGTTTGCCTTCGCCAACAACTCGAAAAACCATATGAACATGGTTGGACATAATACACCAAGCAAATACCTCTAAATTTTTGTTTTTCTGGCAATATTCTATGCTTTCAAGAAAAATATTCTTGTACTCGTTTCTGGTAAATACATCCATCCAATCAACCACTGCAAAACTCACAAAGTAGACTCCATCGGGAATGTGAAACTTGTAATTGCGACTCATACGTTTCAAATATAAATCTTGATTGTATTCGGTGCTCTTGCTCTTCACACACGCGAGAGGACTCGCGCGGCAGCGGGGGGGGCGCTGCTTTTGGTTACGGATCAACCCATGATTCCGGAAGGTGTGAAAACCGACGTAAGCGACAAAAGTGTAACGGAACGGTTTGTTGATTCACACATTCAGATTGGCATTGATGCATTAAAGGAAATCCGTGAAGACGGCCGTTCTGTGCGGCATTTGAAGTTTGAGTAATTGATGTCGCCAAAGGAAATATCTGAAATCCTTGCTTTCGATCGCAGCAAAATTAGTATTCATCGATTGATTCTTAAACTAGAGAAAGATGGATTTGACTTTCAAGCCTTTTTCGATCAATTACCTAGTATCGAATTTCCTACCCGATGGTACATGACATGGATGTTGACGCATTACGTTGAGCGCAATACGGAAGAAGGAACGGCTCATCAGGATCTAATCTGGAGGCGTACTGAAGGAATGCGACAATCAAAGCATGCTGCGCGATTTATGGAGAACCATGTCATTGATTGAAGTAAACGAAGAACTAGCTGTAGAGGTCTACGACGCGGCAACAAAGACAACCATATGTCTTCAACGAATGCAATTGCAGTCCGTGCTCATGCCATGTTCACGGCAGCGAATATTGCCATGCCATATCCCGAGCTTCGATCCGAATTGGTTCTGATTCTAAAAGGATTTAATGAAGACACAAGTGCAGGTTTGAGGGCTCGTGCGAAGAATCTCATTAGAAAACTAGAAGCTCAAGGCGAAAAATAGCATTTACGGATATTGAGCAATAGTTAATACCAACCAATCTTAACCTTCTGCATACTTAATAGTTCATCAGCAAACGAGGTCTAGGTTTATCCCAGGTCTCATTATCGATAAACTTAATTACGGAGTATTCCCTACCTCTTAACCACCTTATGATTGTATTGCCCTGACTCGGTTGATAGGGAATAGACATACACTCCAGGCGCTAGATCACTAAGGTCACTCTCAATAACATCACTATTACTGGAGAGGCCTTCATACACCGTTCGTATTCTTCTACCAGCTAGATCCATGAGGTCAATACGCACTTGCCCTTCCACCTTCATGTTGATCCAACTGATTGATCCCGTCGGGTTTGGAAAAACATCCAAGTAAGGAACGTATGGTTGCGAATTGTAAATCTCCTGAACTGATATGGTAGAGTCCGTTGTGTCGGTTGTCGTAGTATCTGTTGTGTCAGGGACGTATCGATTTAAACTGTAAGTGGGGAAATAAGGTAGACACGCTCCGGTACGCCCGTTTAAATCTATAAACTCGTTCACTAGGTTGCATCCTATTCCATCAATATTGGGATTTTCAATTCTGCTTAATCCAAATTCGTTGGATAAATACAACATAGAGTCGGGACCAATTTGCATGCCACCTGCTAAATAGGACGTATCACTAATAGTGTCAATGGAATTTGCAATGGATGCACTATCATGAACGCTAACATTCCATTGATACAATATACTTTGATGCGAGAATGTCGATGCATCACACGCATACAATAATTGGGAGTTGGGGGAAAATTCTAGCGCATACGGCCACCCCCCACCCCCCCCCATTTGATTGAACCTTATTGCAATGGGGTTGGAGATTGATCCAGTACTTTGATCAAAGTCAAATATCTCTACGTAACCACCATCTACACGCATACATATTGCAAGTTTTTGACCGTCAGGAGAGGCCTTCATATAACCTACCCTTCCCTGATAACTTTCAGATAAGGCACCATAAAATACCTGAGGGCTAGGATTCAATCCATTACTGTCAAGCTCATATACATAGAGTTCGTTGCCCGGAAGTTGGTGCACAATTATCCAATAACCATCTTCACTGGTCTTTTGAACAATGGCCATTTTTTCGGCCAAGGAATCTATCACAAATACATTTTTCTGATTGGGATCAATGTCTCCTAATCCCCCATCTTCATCATGGTCTAAAACGGAATAATACAATGAAACCACATACTCTGTGGGCGGTCTATGCAGCGTAAAAATATAATGCTCTATAGGGTTGGCGGGGTTAGGGCAGACACCGATCCCTTGAGTTGAAGCGGATTGCGCCAAAATATTAGTCCCATTGGGCATAACCTCATGTTCCTTGTTCCATAGCGCCAGTTCACCACCTCCGCCACCAGTCCACGTCCCCGAATAAAAATACAACTCGCCAGAATCCTCTGACATCGTCACCACACAATTATCACTAAGAGCTTCACTGTTGGCTAACTGGATTACGGTATCATTCTCAAATCGGATTCCAACGTACTCACCAAAATACCAATTGTCAGCCGGCGTCTGGGAGAAAGCAGATGTTGCAGAACATGAAATAAAAAGGGTGATAAAAACTAATCGTTTCAGCATTTTTTCTCTATAAAAACATTTATTCAAGTGAATTAATCATTCAACTAGAGACTAATTTATATCAAAATCTCCAGAGCCAGTCACGTTAACATTTATGATTGTTCCACAAGGGCATCCAGTAAACGAAAAATTAGTGCTATAAGGTAGTCCCCCGATGCAAGGGGTTTCATAATCATATGTAAAACAAGACGGAGTACCGCAGTCCACGCATGAAGTACCAATATCAGAAGGGCATATTTCGACATAATCATATTCATCACAATCGGCGCTACAATCAGCGTATGTGGGTACCGAGGCGGTTCCACCTCCAGCTGTCACACAAACCGGGGTAGTACAATTATCTCCGCAACCGATTGGGATTAATTTAGAACAATAAAAAATAACATTCATATCGCAGCTATTGTTATTTGTAATAGTCTGAGACATCGAATTGAAACAGAAGAAAGACAAGAGAAATAGTGTAATTAGCGTTTTCATCATGGGGTATTTTATTGATTAAGATTAAAAAAAGTAAACATTTACTTCTGCAAATCAGCATCTTATCTGAAACAATATTTCAGTTTGCCCTATAACTCTTCACGAACTGCCGCTAAGAAAACAGAAACCCTAACAGGCAAGCGTGAATGGGGCTGGGTGATCTATAGAGAGGAAGGTTGTCGACTACTCGACGTTCTCTAGACTAGGTGTGTAGCCGAATCTGTGTATTCAAAGGCGCAAGTGATGATATTGGTCACCTCTTCACTACCTTATGATTGTAATGCCCGGACTTAGTTGATAGGGAATAGACATACACACCAGGCGCTAGACCACTTAGGTCGCTCTCGATAACATCACCGTTACTGGAGAGTCCTTCATACACCATTCGTATTCTTCTTCCAGCAAGATCCACTAGATCAATCCTTAACTGCACTTCAACCCTCATTTTGATCCAATTAACTGAACCTGTTGGGTTAGGAAAAACATCCAAGTAAGGAACGTAAGGCTGTGAGTTGTACATCTCCTGAATTGATATCGTTGAATCTGTTGTGTCGACTGTGGTATTCCCGGTTGTTTCCGGAACATATTGATTTAAAGTATGCGATAAAACACATGACGAAACCATGTTGAAGCCTCAAGAAATTAGTGCCTCCATTGTGCGGCTTGGTGGTTGGGGGCACAAGTTGTATTATTGATTCTTGGGACCGCGCTTTGTTTGTTTAAGGAGTTCTTTTTGGGATTGGATTTTATTAATCCGAACAGTTCAATTTGAATTGTTCTAAACCAAATATATTATGCTGAAAACAAAACACCTTTTGCTATTCGCACTAGGCATCTCACTTCTCGGATCTTGCAAAAAAGATAGCCTCCCTTCGGATTCACTTGCTCAAGAAGTGCCTCAAGCCAAACAAGGCTTTGAATATGTACCTGACTTAAACTCATGTTATTCGGGTGTGTCCGTAGTCGACGGGATTTTGAAATTTGACTCCCGTTCAGACCTCTTAAATACACTGTCTTGTCTTAAATCTAAAACTAATGAAATGGACTCAGTGTTTTTAGATGATTGGGGCCACCTGAGTGATTCTCTAATAAATGATAAGGCAGATGAGATATCTTATCATGATGAGCTCGTCTACAAAGCCTTCGAGGATAATTTCTTAGTTCTCAGCTTAAGAACAGAGATGCTGTCGCAGGAAGATGATTGGTTGGATCTCGTTCCGTTTGACAGCACGCCATCAGCTATGCCGAATCATATCATTACAGAGTCTGCAATTCAAACTTTGTTTTCACCTGATGGTACAATCAATGTTGATGACACCCTCTTGTACATTGACACCGCTGGTCTTCAGTATTATGTTCTAAATGGCGACCATGATATCCTTGATTCAATAGTTGATGGCTCGTGGGGCGAGGAAAATTCACATGTGGAAATTCACTATTCAGATGGATCTACTTCGAGGGCAACTTGCAAGTCAACAAGATCAAGTAGTTGGAAGTGGAAATCTAGTGGCAGATGGGCTGCACGTGGTAAGGCTGGATTCTTCCATATGCTATGGTTTAAAGGATGGTACTCCACCACAGTATCTTACAAAAAGAAAAGCGGTAAATGGAAGAGACATAAAATGATAATAAACTCCGGCGTAGATTCGGAAATAAATTACAACTTTAATCAGGCCTATCCTTGTGGGTACCAGATCGTTTATCCTGACGATGACAGCGATAAAAGAACTAAAAAACACACCTTCAGCTATGGAGCTGGAACTCCGTTTAGAGTATTTAGTGGAAACCATGACACAGAACATACAACAGATAAAATATCAATTTTCTATCACACTGTTACCTGGTAAACGCACTGGTTTATTTGTCTGTTTAGTGAGTTTGGCTTTGTCCAGTTTTGGGCAGAATGAGCTAAGACTAATGGCAGAGACAGGTGTTGAGAAATCAATTTATTCAATGTCGTCGAATATTGACAACCTTAACTCCCCAAAGGAGTATTTTGCTCCTTTGGGGTTAGGGTTAGCCTATAAATTCAGCGGGTTTTTGATGACGGCTAAATACGAAAATCGAAATTTCCGAATGGCCGGACCAAGTTATCGAGATGATCTTGGTGGCTTTAATAGATTTGGGTTGAGGGGACCGAATAGGATTCATTCGTCCAATCTTTTAATTGGCTATGATATTCTAAAGTATAGTGAAAAAATTGAATGCATCCCAGAACTTGGTTTTGGGTTTGGATATATGAGAGGGTATGAAATATTTGACCGAGAGCCAACATTTCAGGACAGCGC
This sequence comes from Flavobacteriales bacterium UBA1993, assembly GCA_002336485.1. Lineage (GTDB taxonomy): Bacteria > Bacteroidota > Bacteroidia > Flavobacteriales_G > Salibacteraceae > SHAN690. Next base: position 18,568 of record DDCZ01000040.1, on the reverse strand, counting down.
AAACCGCTCGAGTTTTACAATTATCAACGTAGAAGATTCGAACATAGTTCAGTCCGGGTCCATACATCATTTATATTCATCTAATGTCATGTCCTGGGGGCGTATAGGTGTAAGGTTCTCGTATCAATTGAAAACTAACTTTCTGCTTCATGTGAAGATGTCTTACACATATGGATTCATCCCGTTTTATAAATCAATCTTCAGAATTGAAGATGAAGGCCTCAACTCACCAATTATTGGCAACACCTCTAATTCCGCGACAAGTTTTGGGGTTCGCTTTGGAATTTCCTACCGCATTCCGTTGAGAAAACACCAATCGCAAACTGAGTTAACTGACTAGATTACTTCAAAAGAATCACTGCTTTACAGGTGGAGATGTACTTTATTCAATCTACAGATCACTCCTCTTCCACATATACCGCAAATTTTCACGACCTACAATCCTTCTTTGATCATGCGCATGACTTCTGGATTCATTCATCTCAAGGGATCCATCCAATGATTTCTTATGAATCTTAATCATTAGCGGCAAAGCGATTAATGAAGGGTTTAATCGTAAAAATATTCTTAGACTAAGAATCTGAATACACTTGAGTAATAGCCAATGTCACGATCGATCCAATAGAGGCTCAAGGCATAACATAGGCGCTGCACGCCTCGCAGAGGTTCAGCTCTACCCCATCAATCGTAGAAATTGACTCGGCGGCGTCTTGCATTACGCAATCGGTGGACGAGCAATGCCCCAATCCTTGGTTATGTCCAATCTCGTGCACAGCCACTTTACGAAGCCGATCTAGATAGACGGCTTCTTGCGCATACCTCAACCTAAAACTAGAGACAAGACAGCTCGCTCCTGGTCGATAGCCCAAGCCAAACACGCCCCAATCTTGGTATTTGAATGCGGGATCTTTCACGGTTCCATCGGNNGCCGCTTTATGATCTCGAAGCCAAGCAATGATGGAATCTGCTCGATATCTCGGCGATTTGACGTTAATAAAACTGCCTTCGGGCATTTCTATTTCGGGCAGCACAACCACCTGTATCCCATACACATCTGAAAGTGCGCTTGTGATCGTTTCAACAGCGATCGGGTCGGCCCCAATAAAAGGTTGCACCCCGATTTTTGAGGCTTTGTGGTTACAGCTGCAAATAACAACCGCAATTAGAAGCGCTAAAATATTTTGGTGAATGCGCATTAAGGCGCCTCTGTTGCGATCTCACAAACGCAACGAAAGCCCACATTAGCCGCAGATCCGTATAATTCGATTGGTGTGGAAACATCATCATCCATTAATGTGTTCCATGCGCCACCAACGTGCTTGTTTTCGTCCATGAGCCACTCGCTTACGTTGCCTTTGATGTTGTATAACCCAAAGTCATTTGGCCAATAGCTCTTTGTCGGGGCAGTTACATCAGCGTTGTCATTTAGTTTTCCGGCAACACCCATTGAATCTCCTTGACCACGCTTCATATTGAAGCGATATAACCCTTGAAACTTGGCTTTTCCTTCTTCGCCAATTCTAATTGGTAAGTCCTTAACCGACGCATACATCATATTCCATTCCGCCAAAGTTGGCAGTCGATACTCGAAATACAATGGTGCTTTGTCTCGCTTACCTTGTTCCTCGAGCGCCTCTTTAACTCGGGCGGTACGCCAAGTACAGTAGTCTCGCGCTTGCTCCCAACTCACCCCAACAACTGGGTATGAGCGATAAGCCTCGTGCCGCAGGTAATATTTCGCATACGGAAGATTATATGAGAGCTTTTCCTTCCATACATTGGTGTCAGGATAAACTTTCATGTATTCAGAAGAGCCATCTCCAAATTCCTTTTTGGTCCAGTACAAGTATTCCAACCAATATAGATTGGTGACCTCTACTTCGTCGTAATACACATTTTCTGTAACCTTCAACACGCCGGGTAAGATCTTTGAGAAATCGGTTTCCTTTTGTGCAGCCGATAGCAGAAACACCCAACAGGCCAGCAGTATGTATTGACTAATTTTCATTTTCTCTATTTCCAAGTTTCTAAAACGATGTCATCCAACTGCATGGTCCAATAATTTGCCGAATCATTGGTCGGATATTTTAACACATCCATTTTCTTTCCCGCTATTTTCACTTTTTCGCCGTTACCCATCATTTTAAAATCTCCGGATCGCTCAACCCATGCAATACCTTCACGATAATAATAGGCATCGCCGCTGGGTGATATTTCGATCGTGTAAAAACGAAACAGCTCATCAAAACCTTCCCAAGTGCCCACAAAGGCAGGATGTTCATCAATCTTTTCTTTTCCGCAGGAAACAAATAGTCCAGAGAGAATCACGAGTACCAAGAGTGTTTTGCGCATGTCCAATGTTTAGATGTGTGCAAAATACAACGATTCGAGTAATGCCACTGAATTCCAACCTGAACGACAAATCCATCAATTATGTTGTTGCGGCCACACTTGCTTAGAACAATTCAAGCTGACCTTTGGAGTATTTCCTAAACTTCGTTGTGTCTAGCTTAATCTTTGGGACCGAGCCAAAGGTGTTTTTACGCGCCAGTTTGAACGTTGTGTCAATGTGCTCTGCGATTCTACCAGAGCCGCGCATGCGTTTTCCAAATAGGCTATTTCCAAGAGACCCATTGTGTACGGACGTGATTTGATTGATGACTTTATCTGCTCTATCTGGAAAGTATCTCTGAATCCAATCTGTAAACACATCTGCGATGGGTCCGTTTAATCGAATCATGGTGTAGTTGGCATCAATGGCACCTGCATTCTTGACCTGAGCCAGCAGGTCAAAGACTTCATGGCTATTTAACCCAGGAATGATTGGAGCCATGTTAACGGTCACTGGCACTCCGAGCTTACTGAGCTTCTCAATGGTTTGCAATCTCCGCTTAACGCTGGCAGTTCGTGGTTCCATTAAACGTCTCAGGTTGTCATCGAGCGTGGTTACGCTCACTACCACTTGAATGAGATTGAGCTCTTGAAGTTCCTTGATGATGTCTAAGTCACGTTGAATGAGCGCGTTCTTTGTGATGATCCCAACGGGATGCTTGTATTTCAAAAACACCTCGAGGCATTCTCTGGTTATTTCCAGCTTGCGCTCAAGGGGTTGATAGCAATCCGTATTGCCACTAAGCACAATGGGTGAAGCCTCCCAGCTCTTGGAAGACAAGCGTGCTTCGAGCAGCTTAGCGGCATTTTTCTTGACCAGTATCTTACGTTCAAAATCCACGCCTGCGCTGTAACCCCAAAACTCGTGCGTTACTCGGGCATAACAATAGGCACAGCCATGTTCGCAGCCTTGATATGGGTTTAAGGACCAATCCATGGGGATGTCAGGGCTGGGAACTTTATTGACCACAGTTTTAGGAAAAGTCTCAATCACCTCGAGCTTCGACACCTCTTCTTCTCCTTCTTGTTGGAGGTAGTTTTGATACGAACTTTCACGCTCAGTAGTGTGAATGTTGAACTTGTTGTGTGGGTTAATTTGAGCGCCTTGGCCTTTTTGAAGTATCATTTGCTAAAAATAATACTTTCCTGTTATTTTTAGCAAAAAATTTAATTACATATCAGGCAATGAAATTTCCGTCGCACGTCATTTCTTCCGATCAAAGTAATGCACGTTATTGTTGTCGTTTTGCGTGGCTATTTCGGGTTCTAATGCCTTTTGTTTTGGTTTTTGCAATCCCTCTGACGGCTCTTCGGCATACCGCGGATCCTCTACATATGGCATGCGGTGCATTTCGGATGCCTCGATCTGAAAGCACCCAAACTCTTCGGTGACCTTGCCCACTACTCTGTAGATGCCACGGCCCGTAAACGGATATGCTTTCGCTACGGGTGGAAAGTGCACGGTGTCTAAAAAGAAGCCCTTACGGTCGATGAAGTTTCCAAAGTACATGGTGTCGCCCCTAGCGGTATGTGTTTTCCTTGCTGTTACGAGGTAACCATACGCCACCACCGTCTTGTCTAAATACTCTGGTACATCCGCCGCTAAAATGCCGCCTTTCATGCTTCGGTTACTGAGCATAAATGGATCGCACAGCGGGAACCCAAGTAACTCAATTTGATCAAAGGCATCTTCCAGCGGAGCGGTGTACAAATCAGGAAAATTGTATGGGCGCGGTTGGGGCGTAAACAACCGTGGTTGCATTTCCTTCTTTGGAACTTTCCCCATCATCAAACGCACCTCCCACGTGAGTTCCTTTTTGTTTTTGCCCGTAAACCGAAATGCTCCAACCTTCACCAGCAATTCCATTTGTTCAATCCCGATGGGCACCCGATCGATGAAGTCTGTTATGGTTTTAAAACACCCGTTTTCTCTGTGTTCAATCAGCAAGCGCACAGTGCGGCTGTCAAGGTCTTTGATCATATGAAACCCCAGCGTGACCAGCTTGCCACTCACGATGGTTTCTACCAAACTGCGGTTTACGCACGGCGCCACCACTTCCGCCCCGTGCATGCGCGCTTCGTGGATGTAGAGCTCTGGCCTGTAAAATCCACCGCCATTGTTTACGGTGGCCACCATGTATTCGATGGGGTAATACGCTTTCAGAAACAGTGTCTGAAAACTCTCCACGGCATAGCTGGCACTGTGGCCCTTTGCGAATGCAAAATTGGCAAAGCTTTCCACTTCAAACCAGACCTTCTTCACCAACTCTTCTGAATATCCCTTCTTTCGGCAATTGTCCCAAAACCGTTCCTTCACACGGTGGAATTCGTTGCGCTGCTTAAACTTCCAACTCATACCACGCCTCAAAATATCAGCGTCGGCCAGATCTAAGTCGGCAAAGTAGTGGGCTACCCGAATCACGTCTTCCTGGTAAACCATCACGCCATAGGTTTCTGCCAGTATTTCATACAACTCAGGTATCGCTTTTCGTGCCGCCTCTCTCCTATCCTTGTCTCGAAACCGCATGATGTATTCGCGCATCATACCCGACTTAGCCACTCCAGGTCGAATAACCGAACTCGCTGCTACCAAGCCGATGTAGTCGTCTGCACGCAACTTGGTCAACAACAAACGCATGGCGGGCGACTCCACATAAAAGCAGCCAATGGCCCGTGCCTCGCGCAAGAGTGTTTTGATCTTTTCGTCTTGCTTGAATCGTTTGATGTCGTGCACATCTACCTCGTCGCCGGTGTTGTCTCTGATAATGGCTATCGAATCTTTGATTTTCCCAAGTCCGCGCTGGCTCAGAATATCGAACTTATACAGGCCCAAGTCTTCCGCAATAATCATATCAAACTGGATAGTTGGAAACCCCTTGGGCGGCATAAACGTGGGGCTATACGCACTGATTGGCTCTTCTGAAATGAGGATTCCGCTGCTGTGAATGCTCAAGTGACTCGGGAAGTTTTGTATTAGCCGACCGTACTTCAGAATCAAGTCGCCGTACTTACCAATATTGTGGCGCACGCCCATCTTCTGCAACTGATCAATCTCCGTGGCGGGCACACCCAATACTTTACCCAACTCGCGTGACACTGCTCGATCTTTGAATGTACTATACGTGGCCTGAAGCGCCACATGATCCCACCCATGTGTATCAAACATGTACTTGGTTACATCGTTTCGATCGGTCCACGAAAAGTCAATGTCAAAATCTGGTGGAGACGTACGGTGTGGGTTGATAAACCGCTCAAAATATAGGTCAAGCTCTACGGGATCTACATCGGTGATGCGCAGCAGGTAGGCAATAAGACTATTGGCGCCACTGCCCCGCCCTACATGGAAATAGCCTTTGGATCGAGCGTAGTTTATTATGTCCCAATTGATTAAAAAATAAGAGCCAAAGCCCATTTGATTGATCACCTTCAGTTCATGCTCTACTCGGTCCAGCACTTTTTGGTCGGGATCGGTATATCTATAACGCAGGCCTTTCACCGCCTCTGACCGCAGCAGCTCTACATCATCGTGCTTTGATCCTGTGAAAATCTGTTTGTTTTTGTTTGACTGAAACTCAAAATCCACTTCACAGGGTTCGAGTATCGCTTCTGTGTTTCGGACAATTTCGGGAAAGTCTCTATAATACTCGAGCAGTGCCACCTTTGGACGCAAAGTGTGTCGAGGGTCGCCCTCCTCTGATCTTTCAAGCTTACTTAGAAGCAGGTTTTTATCGATGGATCGTAGTAGACGATGGGTGTTGAAATCGCGTTGATGCTCAAACGAAACCGTAGGCAGCATAACCAGCTTATGCAGATGGTGGCGCAAAGGCGAGAGCCGTAGTTGCGGAATGTCGTGCGGTCGGATCCCAATGAACTGGTTCTCTATCAGTGGCAAGCGATCTGTTTTCAATTCCCCGTTCGAGCCAATCAACAACTGGCGACTAATGGCTGACAGCTGGCTAAACGGATAAACCACCCAAACATCGTCCCAGTGTGGGGCCACATCAGGTATGGGTTCATTGTGGTGCAGATGATGCGTCAGAAATTCATTGATGATGCGGTATCCCCGGTTGTTTTTCGGGATGGCTACAAACTTCTGATCGGCTCCGTTCCTAAAATCAATTCCAGCAATAACCCGAATATTAACTTCTTGTTTGGCCAGGCGCACACACTCAATCACCGCTGATGTGCTATTTATGTCGGTAATGCATATTTGGGTGTACCCAAACTCCACCGCACGCTTCAGCAGTTCTTCGGGCTTCCATGTGCCGAACTTATAGGAATAATATGTGTGGGTGTTGAGGAGCAAGTTTTAAGTCGTGAGTCACAAGGCTTAAGTCATGAGTTTTAAGTCTTAAGTCACAAGTGCGTAATATTTGAGCTTTTCCCGTCCCCTCTCTGAGAGGGGATACAACTGCTTCATTTCGATGCAGTCGAATGTTAGCAGTTGTTGGGGTGTGTCGATTTCTATTACACACCCCGTCCGATGCTGGCGGACACCTCTTTTTCTAGAGGGGACGTCAAACACTCGCATTCTCTTCATAATTTCTCACATACAGTTCAATACTGTGCAATACGTCATCCATCTTAAAGCGAACCTGTTTCTCTGTAAATCTCAACACGTTCATACCATAATTCTCCAACGCAACTTGCTTATCAAAATCTTTGGCTGACACATCTGTTCTTACATGACTATTACCATCAACCTCAATTGCTAAGTTGAGCCTAGGACAATAGAAGTCCACAATAAAGCTCAACAGCGGTTTTTGTCGATGAAAGTCATATCCCATAAACTGACTTCTCTTTAACCTCCGCCACAGCATTACTTCACCAAGAGTGCCCTTATTTCTAAGCTGTCGTGCCATTTGCTTTAGCTCAGGATTGTACGGTATTATCTTTTTTCGACTTTTCATTCTCTATCTCTCTATACCGCCCAATCGCCCCCTCTCAGAGAGGGAATACAACTACTTCATTTCGATGCAGTCGAATGTTAGCTGCTGTTGAGGTGTGTCGTGCAATCATTTTACACACCCCGCCTTCGGCACCCCTCTTTATAGAGGGGACGTCAAACAATCGCATTTTTTTTAGACTCACCCTCCTTTACAAACTCTCTTCACCCCCTCGCTGATAGCTGACTTAAGCCTTGTGACTATTAAGCTCTTCTATTTGCAAGCAACAACGGTGCTTTTCCATTAAATGGGTTGCTCCTGCTAATGGTGCGTGCTCCGATGCCCGAAGCGCGCAACACAGCTCGATCTCCATATCGCTCTCTAATCACATCCATGGCTTGGTATAGGTTGATATACTCCTCTGTGTCTTCAAATAGGTTTATCTGGTAACCGCCGCCTACTAAGTGACTGTAGCGCACGCCGATTAGGCGAACCAACAAGCGTCGATTATACACACGCCCAAACAGCTCCATCACCTTTGCAATCAAAATGTGATCTGCCGAAGTATACGGTATGCGTGCCTGTAACGTCTGGGTTTGAAAATCTGAGTATCGAATTTTTACCGTGACGCAAGCCGTAAGCTTCTTCCCTCTTCTGAGTTGATATGCCAAGTTCTCAGCCATGGCCAGCATGATGCCTTTCAGTTTGACAACGTCGGTTGTGTCTCGATCAAAGGTGCGCTCGGTGCTGATGCTCTTGCGCTCGTTGAAGGCGATAACCGGGCTGTTGTCAATGCCTTGTGCCTTTTTCCATAGCGCACGACCGTGTTGCCCAAGTACGTTTTCCATCATATCCATGGGCATTTCCTGCACGGTCTTGACTTGCTTAATTCCTAAATTCCGCAACGTTTGATAGGTCTTTGCTCCCACCATGGGAATCTTACGAACAGACAACGGCGCTAGAAATGGCATTTCTTCACCTTGAATAATCTCCAACTGATTGTTTGGCTTGGCCTCTCCGGTGGCCACCTTCGAAACTGTTTTGTTGATGGATAGCCCAAAGGAATTAGGCAACCCCGTTTCGCGGATAATCTTTTGACGCACCTCCGAAGCCAACTTCGCGCACCCAAAAAACTTATCCATCCCCGAGAGGTCGGCGTAAAACTCATCGATGGACGTTTTTTCGAACAGCGGCACCTCTTCTCGCATGATGTCGGTGACCATGTCTGAGTACTTAGAGTATGTCATGCTATTGCCTTTAATCACGATAGCTTCTGGACACAGTTGGCGTGCCATTTTCATAGGCATGGCAGAGTGAATGCCGTATGCTCGCGCCTCGTAACTACACGAAGCCACCACACCCCGATCGGTGGTTCCGCCAATCAAAACAGGTTTGTCGTTGAGCCGCGAGTCTATCAACCGCTCCACCGAAACAAAAAAGGAATCGAGGTCGAGGTGAAGAATTTTTTTTGTCTTTAGTTGATCCATGTTGTGTGGGGTGAGCCGATATTTTCAAAACCAGCATCCGTCATAATTGACGCTCTATACTACTCATTATAAGAGTATGCTAAAATAATTAGCTAAGAGGAAGTGCGCAAGTGTTTTGGAAAGAAGATTTACCAACAGGCTGGTTTACCAGCTACGAGGCACTTATTCGATCGAAAAATGCAGATACAACATGCATAGTAGTCATCAAAACTTACCTTTAGTCCATGTCTAATCTCAATCCAACAGCTCAAAAACTTAGGCTCCAGCTATTAAGCCCATGGAAGCTTAAGTTCTTCTTTTGGAAGCGCCTGCCTTCACTCCTATTTTGGAGAGTTAAGCTCACGCATTTGGACGCGGATCGATCTGAAGTACAAATTCCCTTTATTAAGAAAACGCAGAACCCCTTTCGGTCGGTTTATTTTGCCGCGCAGATTGGAGCCGCCGAGTTCTCTACTGGGGTTCACGCCGTTTTGGCTGTAGAAGGAAAAGGCAAGATCTCTATGCTGGTAACCAGTATGCGCGCCGAGTTTTACAAAAAAGCCGCAGAGACAATCATTTTTGAATGCCATGATGGAAAAGCCGTTCGCGAATGTGTGGATCAGGCAATATCATCGGGTGAAGGGAAAACGATTACAATGATCAGCGAAGGAAAAAACAGCTCAGGAGAACTCCTCTCTAAGCTCTGGATTGAATGGAGTTTTAAAAAGAAATAGCCCCAACAAAAACAGCTGAATTATGAAAAAAATGATCGACAATACATTAGGGAATCTTTTACCACCTGCGATGACGGTTGTAGGCTATGTTTTGTGTTCGGAATCATTGCCTCGCTGGATCAGCCTATTGTCGGCATTCCAATTTCGATCATGGGAGTCTTCATGGCCCTTTCGAGGATTGGGATTCAAATAAACCCCACGACAAAGGAATACCGAAACTACACGAGCTATGTTGGCATAAAACGCGGGACTTGGAGCTCATATGAAACCTTTCCCTTCCTGTGTGTGATGCGTGTGGAAGAATCGACTTCGGCGGCTAGCCTATCAAACAGAAAGGCAGAAACCAGCCGCGAAAAATATTATGACGTCTGTCTATTTTCAAAAATCGTATCGGAAACGCGTCACGGTTGCACGCTTTAAAGACTCGGGCTTAGCAAAAACAAAAGCTGCTGAATACGCAGAGTTACTCGAGGTATCATTCACCAAGTTTAACCCACCAGTTAGTGATAAAACCAAGGCACGAAAAGCACGATAACGATCGTTCGAAGCGTTCTATTAATTCACCATCACCAACCTGCAGAGCAATGCCACGCCAGATGTACCGCGTATATGTAATTGAACTTTCGAAGAAGGTTTTCACGGAAAGCGCCAAGTTTCGAAACGCAAATCCCCAATACAACGGCGTGTCGGAGTGTTTATACGTAGGCATGACGACTAAAACGCCACAAGAGCGATTTCAACAGCACAAGACAGGGTATCGAAACAAAAAAGGGCACAAGCTTTCATCAAACATTGTCGAGAAATATGGAACCTACCTCCGCTCGAGCTTATTCAATCACATAGATCCGGTAATGACTAGAGACGAAGCCTTGGAGCTGGAAAAAGGATTGGCACTGGAATTGAGAAGAGCACGTTACGCCGTCTGGTTCAATTGACTTGCTCATCAATTAGGTACTGAACTTCTTTCTGAAGGACCACATTCTCAATTTGGGGATGTCCAAATATGAAATTGAACTAGCTTAGCCCAATGTGGAAATCCATCGCAGCGCTCACTACGTTGCTACTTATGGTTAGTGTTTGGTTTGTAGGTTACCTATTGCGCGAGCCTGAGGTAGATCGAAGCCCACCTTGGCACCCTTTTGAGCTGAATTCAAACCTCACATTGGAGTCTATTGTCAGCAATGGATATAGATTATCTGGGGCACCTTGTGGTATGTTTATGTTCGCCAAAGAAATGGGAGATACAACCATAGTCTACGGGGTGAATATTGATTGCAATCCGTATGATGGAAAGTATGACCCGAATGATGGACTAATGTTCATTCAAGAGGATACGATAGAATTGCTCAATGAAGAGGAAATGATACCAATCCTAGTAGACTCAGCCGACTCCACCGAAGATTATATTGATGATGTGACCGACAGTAAATCGCCGAAGTGGCCATGGGCAGATTCAATTCTAGTTAACCCCTACTTTCCTTGGCAAAAGGGAGACTTTGATGGTTGTTATCAGAAAATAGGTGATAGGGCATTCACAATTAACTTAGGCGACACCTTCGACAGCGTCGCTATAGCAAGATATATTGGGCAAAACGACGGAGTGATTCTCGATGATGCTAGCAATTGGAGTCAAGAAAATGGTGGCCACATCCTTGTTTATTACCATCCAACGGATTTGTATTTTCTCTGCTCCATTCGCCACCCATACGATGAACGTATTGAGAACCTATGGGAGTTTGTAATAACACGATCGATTCCAAAACTAGATCAGGGTGCATTAAACTTGGAAAAAGAGCGAGACCAAAAGATAGAGGCCTATTATGACTAGGGTTTCAAAACCGCAATGGGCACTTACATGGCAAGTCATATTCTCCATTGTTGTGGGCTTGGCCATGGTGCTTTCAAATGCCATTAGCATCGAATACATACCCAATTATAAATCTGACATGGGGCCCGAATACTTTGGTAGTCCATTCATTATGAGTACGGATACGACTTGGGTAAACAGCTTCACCGGAGAACTCTACCTCAAGGGCTTATTTTCGGATGTTTTGATTTGGGGACTCCTGATTTACAGTGTCCTTTTGTTTCTCAGTCGCATTCAAAATAAGTGGGCAAGGCGCATTATGCTTAGCTTAGGCACAATAACCTTCATATTGGCTTTCGCCTTCGTATCGATGGATCTCTTTATTATGGATTGGAGGGTACATTGGAATTACACCGATGCGGATGCCACAAATTTTCATGAAGAGCAGTATCCCGAAAAGCGGTTTCACTTTTTTGATTGAAATCCACTTTCTTCGCACCAATATCATTGGCTTTGATCACTAACCGCATTACCTTCCTGTTTTTAAGCTGTTGCCTTTTTGCTGTTGCCAGCTGCAGTGAACTCGGCGAGCTGCCCTTTGCAGATCTGAACCGTGCATTTACTGCAAAGAATGATTCTATTCTAAACACCATATCTCCAGACAATTCCAGCGCACATTACCATAGAAGATCGGATATCATTCGCCACATTAAGCTTGCAAAAAGTGAAATGCTGCACCGGGCGGATTCAAATGCCACCTCCATCTATGATACGGACCAATATTTGAATTACTATGTACCTACAGAGTATATGGTTGATGAAGGGCATGCAGCACAACTAAAGAAGCTAATCGATATATATCAACATGAGATTCGTAAAACGCTGAATGGCGATACCACTGGATTGGGCGAACTTGAAATTTCAACGAAGATGATTGAGGTCAACGAGGGCGAACTTTTACCGTGGGAGCAATCCTTTGGCTATACGCCCCTAATTGCTGTTTTCACTGAACTCAGTAAAATCGAGATGAAAGTGAATCTGCTCTATGTAGAATTTGAAAAGAGGATGCCTTAATAAGCGGTAACAATTTCCCTAATCGCTAATCGTCACACTGGCTTGCGTGCACGTTGGTTCGCAGCCTGGGCCGTTTGGTTGGCTATCAGAGAATTCGATGGCTTGGGTATAATCACTGACCACCATGGAGTCTTTGGTCAAAATAACGTGCATACTAGATGGAAAAAAGGAATCAAAGATCATTGTGGCGCCACAATCCGACTGTATTCCACCACATTCCAGCATTTCTTCGTTCGAATTATTGGCTAGAGTAACTTCAGCCAGAGTGCCTTCTTCGAGATCAAAGTTTAGGACGAGCCCATTCACGCATCCAATTTCAGTGCACGCGCGCTCTGAGCAGCTTGAAATAAGGCCTACGATCAATCCAAGAACGACGAGGGTTTTAGACATATTCCGTAAAGACGTAGCACGTTGCCTAACGTTTGCTTATTGATTGATGTAATTTAAAAAGTACTTGATCCTCAGGGGGATTAATTTTAAAACGCTCTTCCTCCTGCCTCCGTCGCCCCAAATACACGACTCGTCCACCGATATATGAAAACCGTCGCTAGACTTGCGCATATATGCTTTATCGGATGACCAGCAATATTGGTGATCGCGGCTATCCACACATCACCCATTTCAAACGACTTCGCCAAGACATAAAAGCCAAAGGCAATCCACAGGAGCTTTCCTTCTCTCCAAGGCTGAAATATCAAAATGATTGGGATGGCGATTAAGGGGAAGTATTGCACATAAACATAGTAGCGCAAGTCTCCACCGCCGAATCCCTCGCCACCATATTGCCAGAGTAGCACACTAAAAATTCCGAGTAGAACACTTATTGGAAATACCATTGAAAACACATTTCGACTCACGTATCGCCACCCGACCAATGAAAACAAGGAAACAAAGACCAGCGTCATTGGTAGTCGATCCCAAAACAATGTTTGATTTGAAGGATACAGGTGATAATGGGCTGACCCCATCCCCGTCAAGAAAATCCCAGCAAATAATACAAACAGCATTATGGGTGCACTTCTCTCGTCGCTCGATTTTATTTGGGTGAATTTCAAAAGCCCAATGAAGCCAACAATCAAAAAGCCTACGTTGGTTAATACATTGGCCGCATTGTCAATGCCATAAATGTTGTGGTCTAATGCGAAATTGTGGTAAACATCGGACTGAATAATTGGCCCATGAAAGAAAAGGAACAGCACTGCCACCAGCGCCGTTCCAACCAACCAACCTAAAAGAAATCCTTTAGTCATGCCGCCAGTTTTTCTTCGTTCTTCATTTCACCTTTATCTACCCAGATCTTGTTCACATAACCAATGGCCATTGTTATACCTCCAACAACAAGAAGGGCAACGACCTTGTACATGCTTGCATCGCCACTCAAGTCGATGAATAAGACTTTTAATGTAGACAGTCCGATAACGATATATCCCATCCACCTGAATATGACGTTTGAGCTGTAAGCTCCCCAGATGAAAAGAGTGAACGCGTACACAAACCACGAGATTGACATCACCAATCCAAGATTGTCTCGACCAATGCGATAGGCCTCCCAGAGATTGTCAATTTGAACCGTGAACAATCCTCCAAGTACAATATGACTCAAAATGGCTATTGCGGTACTTAGGTGCCGGTTAAGCTCTTCCGAGCCGATGTCGCTTTGTTTCACGATTAGTTTTGAATAGGTGAATCCAACCAATGCAATTGCGATCCAAATGAGTGCCCCGGGGTTGATGAACGGAATGTACTTAACACCGAACCACTCCACCCATTGCACATCCCATGCAACCGAATACCAATACACGACCACGAGTGACCAAACAGCCATGGCAGCATAGCGAATGTTTTGTGATTTCACCAGGTATCCTGTGGCGTATACCAAAGTTCCAAGCAATAGCCAAACACCCGCAGACATCACGAAATTCATTCCATTTGTTTGAAACATAATCCCCATATCGCCTGCTGAAATGGCAATAACGATGATGCCTAAAACGGCGTAGGCTCCAACCGGCAGCATCGACTTTCCGTTCAGGCGATACATAACAAAGCCTGCAGCAATAAAAATGAGCCCAACAAGCATGGTAGGAAGCGCATACGGCAATGAAAATGAGTCCAGGATATAAATTGACCAAAACACGTAGTTGATTGCATTCAGCAATCCGAGATAAAGATTCAATCCTTCAAATCGCTTTGATTCGTGCCAAGATGCAGACAATAACCCGATGATGTAGACCATGAAAAATGACGTGGCGTAGAACATTGGCTTGACCCACTGCTCAGGCTCGAAGTAGAAGTAATACGATATGAAGATGGCCATGGTAAGCAGAAAGGACATCAGTCTCAATTCTTGCCACTTTTTTGTAGCGCTAAGCCACAGCGCAGAGATGTTCAGAATGAGCACATAAGCAAATAGCAGCAAGTCTTGTTCAGGATTTGCCTTAATGATTACCGGTGTCAATAAGCCGCCCAGGAGACTGATGAAAACCAACATGCGCATATTCATGCGATAGCCTACGGCAATAACCAATGAACTTAACCCCATCATAGATATGAGCAAGGCATTCGCCGACCACTGAATGTCGGGTGAGAAACTTGCATAGGCAAATGTGGCATAGAGCACGGAAGTTCCGAGTCCGGCGCATATCTCGCCGATCGTTTTTCGCTTCGCCAAATACTGGGTGTATCCAACAAATAAGCCCGTGACTCCGATTACGAGGCCAAGTGCCGCCCTTCCTACCGGAGGGATCCAGTTCAGATCAACGGCTAGTTTTAAGAAGTAAATGAATGCCAGAAACATGAATCCAGCACCGAGAATGGTTATCCCATACTTTTTTGCAATGTCTTTCATAATTGGTTTGATTTTAGGATTGGTTTTGAAGGGCCAAACCTAAAGCCACCACGCAGGCTCAACAAACCTATTTTTCACAAATACGGACTTTTCATTTTATCATATATTCGCTAGTATCCTGAATAATTACATATTTAAATGAAAACATTACGGACTTTTATAAATGGACAATCTCAGAAACATAATTCACACGCTTTCGGAAGATGACTCCAAGGAATTCATTTCCTTTATCAATCGTCTGAAGCAAAAAACAGAACGCAAAGACCTTGAACTCTATACCCTACTTAGGACACAAACTGAACTGAAACCCAGCATCGTTGTTCGTCGTTTGTACAAAACAGCAAACACCGAGGCTTATCATGCACTTCGAAAGCGACTCCTCGCCCACTTGATCGATTTCATCTTGCTCAAGAACACAAAAATCACGGGTTCTAAAAAGGCTGGGATTTTGGGGAACTATGGATTGGCGCGGTACTTATTTGAACACGACAACCCCATACTGGCCTTATCCTACCTAAAGAAGGCCGAAGCAATGGCCAAAGCCGGAGAGCAACACGAAGCGCTGAATGCCATTTACAATTTGATGATTCAGGAGTCGGAGCGAATTGAGGGTTTTGACCTTGATGGATACATCCTAATTCAGCAGGCCAATAAAAAACTAGCGGATGAGGATGAGCGCGCCGTCATTGCCATGCGCATTGTGAAAGCTCGATTGAACACACTCAAATTACATGCAGCAGACGTTGACATTGAGGCACTGGTTGAACAAACGCTTAGGAAGTACGACTTACATACTGCCTTTGCGTCCAGACCACGATTATGGCACGACCTTATCGTTATCACACGCAGCGCTTTCGTGGCGAAAAAAGACTTCTTTGCATTTGAAGCATTTGTGATTCAGCAGTATGATCAAATTAAGGAAAGTGGAGGATTCAAACCCAAGGATCTCGACCTTGATCTCAACATCCAATACATTGCTGCACATACGCTGTACAGAAATAAGCGATTCGATCAGGCGTTGAAGTATCTCAATAGCATGGAATCAAAGTTGGATGGAGCTTCACACAATATTCGCAATCAATTTCAACCGCGATGGATACAGCTTAAGGCAGCCACAATGGTGTTTCAAAACAAGTTGGAAGACGCAATCACCCTTCTTCATGGTTCCCTTAACGATAACACGCTGAAACTAAAGCCCGAAGTTCAACTCAATACGATCGTGAACCTTGGCGTCTATTACTTCCATGCGGGACAACTACAAAAAGCAAATCAGACGCTGATGAGCATCGAGCATACCGATAATTGGTGCGAGAAGCATACGGGGCCTGAATGGGTGATGAAAAAAAACATCATGGAAGTCATACTATTTGCTGAAATGGAAAAGGAAGAGCTGGCTATATCAAGAATTCGATTGCTTGAGCGCAAGTATGGATCACTCTTTAAGAACCCACTCTATAAACGTGTGAAGGTGTATTTGAGCTTGATCAAGAAATTGGTGTCGAATCCAATTGCAGCAACAACACCTGCCTTTGCAGATGAAGTAGAGCGTTCGTTTGATTGGATTCCGACGGAGCAAGAAGACATTCAAGCCATTGGATTTTATGCTTGGATCAAGGCCAGAATGACTGGACGAACATATCATGAGACGTTAATGGAATTGGTGAATTAACTGAATCATGACCTTGCTTCGAAAGGTTTCATATTAAGCATCCCAAAAAAAGGTAACCCTCATCGCATGAAAGATTTGAAATAAACGTTCAACTTTGAAACAATGCAACGTCAACTATTGATACTGTGTGTGATTCTTGGATTCGGGCTCAACGTCCAGGCTCAATCGTCAATTGCCGTTTCACCCGCGGCCATGAATGTTTTTTATCGAGGCCTAGCGAATCCGCTCGACGTGTCAGCATCTGGAGTTGCGGCGGCAAACACCACAATACGTGTTAGCAATACAGATTCTCTAACATGGAACGGAAAAAAATGGCTCGTGTGGCCAGGAAAAGGTAGTACGTGCGTTATTGAGATCTTTGAATTACACCAGGATGAGGACTCGACCTCTCTTGGGAAGAAAGAGTTCAGGGTTAAAAACGTTCCCAATCCGAAGGCATATTTCGGCGGTAAGACTGGCGAGAGCAGTATAGCGTGGAGAGAGCTGATGGCCGCAGGAGGCGTGATTGCCAAAATGGAAAACTTTGAATTTGATCTGCGATTTCAAATTAATGGATATGATATTATCGGCGATACAGGGAGTGGAGAAATTCAAATTCACAGCATGAAAGCCGCTAAGCCAGCCGCGGCAAAAAGTATTTTCAAGGCATATTCGCAAGGCGGAACGTTGGAAATTCGAAACATTAAATCCCTTGGACCAGATGGAACCCTGAGAGACCTATCCCCCATTATTCTTCACGTAAAGCCGCACGTTTCCTACGGGTTTGGAAAAGTCGACATTGAAAACAAACGATATCTCCAAGGCACCATCACTAGCTCAGCTCAGCCGAGCAAAGCCGCTTTTAAACAGCTCGATCTAATTGGAGCTAGAAACGTCCTGAATTTACGTCGAAGAAACCCGGACAGACGGTTTGCCGAAGGAACGAGCATCACCCTTTATCACCTCCCAATCAAAACCCGTAAAATGTCTGAAGAAGACATTGTTACGGCCCTGAAAATTATCGACGATTCACATTACAATATTTTGATTCATTGTAAACATGGTTCGGACAGAAC
>DDCZ01000040.1:0-617 GCA_002336485.1 Flavobacteriales bacterium UBA1993 | reverse complement strand
TTGGCTATCATCTTGGCGGGATGTAATTATCGGGAACTTCCTGAGAATGTAATCCCCATAGAAATTATGGGAAGACTTATGCTAGATCCGAATACTCCAGCAGCCGACACCGAAATGGAGTTTTTCCAGACATTTAAGAATGGGGATCGCAATTATGAACGCAGATCACATGGATCCACCACGACAAATAGCGTGGGAGGCTTTGTTTTCGAGTATCAGAGAAACAACGGAACCGGAGGTGGTAAAAAATGCGGTTTCGGATGTGGTGGAGCTTGTCGCGGACTAGAGGTTGAGGTTAATGGACAGGTTGTCGCAAAGTGTTTTAAAGTCAATCGCAGCGTAAATATTGATCTTTTTTTACACAACACTATGATGCTCCAATTTAGTTATGATACGGCCATTGCGGCAGGTGATACCATTTTCGTAAACCTGGTACCCGTAGATACGTTGCATCCGAATTATTATGTAAGAACACATCGCGGAATACGATCCGAAGCCTTAGCACTTCCTGGCCCTGTGCCTGAAGCTGGAATTGATTTGATATTTCGAAGCCGTATGTCTGAACCACAGTATCACGGCCTTAATGAACAATTACGCGGCCCATCGCTTGTGTTTTG
>DDCZ01000064.1:55197-88811 GCA_002336485.1 Flavobacteriales bacterium UBA1993 | reverse complement strand
GTGCCGTCCTTCGGTGCTGGAAACTTCGTCCCAGAACTTGAGATCATGTCAACCCCAACAATACCAGTTGGTACGGCGATTATTCCATAACCCAAGATCATCAGTATTACAGCTAGGAATTGCCCCAACTCTGTATGCGGATGGATGTCGCCAAAGCCTACGGTGGTCATCGTAACGATCGCCCAATATATACTTCTTGGTATGCTCGTAAAGCCATTTTCTCCGCCTTCTACGATGTACATTATGGTGCCCATTATTATGGCAACGTTGAATACAGCAAAGAGGAAAACGCCAATTTTTGCTCGGCTGGCTTTTAAAGAAGTCCAAAGTGAATCTGCCTCGCTCATATACCGACCGAGCTTCAATACTCGAAAAACACGCATTAATCGGAAGACGCGAATTACGCGCAAGTACTGCGATGACACCATGAAGAACGATAGGTATGTTGGCAGAATCGATAGAATATCAACGATTCCATAAAAGCTAAAAAGATACCCAAGTGGCTTTCGCGATGTCCAGAGTCGCGCAATAAATTCAATCGTGAAAAGCGCAGTAAAGACATATTCTGCGTAGAGAAGAATATCTCCGTATTCAGACTGAATTTCTTTCACACTTTCCAGCATTACGGCAACTGTACTAAGCACAATAAGCCATAAAAGCGCGATGTCGAATCGCTTGCCGGCAACCGTGTCCGTGCCGAATATTATGATGTAAAGGCGCTCCCGAAAAGTATCTCTAGCCTTCACTTTCTTCGTTATTCATGAATACAAATTGAATGATGTTTGCTCCCATTCGAAGGGCTTCTTGGTGCACTGATTCCGGATCGTTGTGAACGCGAGGATCTTCCCACCCATCTCCTAAATCACTTTCTATCGTGTATAGGCAAACCATTCTTCCCTCGTAGTATAGGGCCAAGGCCTGGGGGCGGGCGTCGTCATGCTCGTGTATTTTGGGTAGGCCATCATCAAAATCAAACGTTTGATGAAAAATTGGATGAGAGGGTGGTAGTTCGATAAACTCCAGCTCTGGAAATACCTTGGCAATCTGTGGTCTTAAAAACTCATCCATTCCATAGTTGTCATCCATATGGAGAAACCCGCCGGAAATCAAATACTTCCTCAAGTTTTGGATTTCTTGATCGCTCAATACGATGTTTCCATGTCCTGTCAAATGCAGAAAGGGGTATTGATACATATTCGGATCTGTTAATTCAACAATTTCCTGATCCTTGTCTAGGTTTGTGCCCAATTCATCATTGCAGAACTGAATTAAGTTGGGAATGGATGTGTCCAGATTTGCGTACCAATCTCCGCCTCCGTTATACTTCACGAGCGCCAATTTCACATCTGATTGACTTATGCCAATGCTGCTGGAAATTAGAAAAACGATGGCCGCTAGAATTTTCATGGTTTCGAAGGTAAGTCCGATTTATGGGTGAAACAAATTTGCGGCAATACAGGCGGATATCGCGGCAGTTTCTGTGCGCAATCGCAATTTACCCAGAGACACTGCCCCAAAACCAGCGTCGATCGCTGTGTCAATTTCCATCGTCGAAAAATCGCCTTCTGGTCCAATGCAAATAATTTGACTCCCATCGCTTTTCGAGAGCATTTGTATGCTGGATTTGGGACCATCTGCGCAATGTGCAATCCACTTTGAATTGGCTTCGATGTCCCAAATTTCATTCACTTGGGTCAAGTCATCAATCTCAGTAAGCCAAAGCGACTTGGATTGTTTCATAGCGCTCAACGCAATTTTCGAAAGTCGTTCAGTTTTGAGATGCAGGCGTTCAGATTGTGCACACTTTATGGGAATGATTCGTTGTATGCCAAGTTCTGAGGCTTTTTCAATGACCCATTCAAATCGATTTATGTTTTTGGTTGGGGCTACAGCCAAGATGACTGGTCTAGATGTTGCTTCTTCACTCTGAATTAATTCAGAAATTTGAACACTGAGCTGTTTTTTTTTAAACTGAAGTTGCCCAAGAAACAAGTTTCCTTTTCCATCCACAACGTGCACTTCTTGATCCTCCGCGAGCCTTAACACTTTTGCATGCCTGTGTTCGTCTTCGCCCAGGATCAGTGTTGAGTTAGCGGTTGCTTCGGGTGCGTAGAATCGTGCTAAGTCTTTAATCATTTCCGCAAATATCACGTATCAAGACAAAAAAAGCCCATCCTTATCTCAGAACCTCTGAGTCGGATGGGCTTCTAAGTCAATGGAATCGTTATGCGTTCACTTCAGTTCGAGGTGAAGCTGCCATTATTTCGTCATTTGCGTATGACGCAAATTCTTCAAAGTTGGCTACAAATGCCTCAGCAAGATGCTGGGCTTTTTTGTCGTAAGCGGCCTTATCTTCCCAAGTGTTTTTTGGGTCCAGAATCTCTGACGGTACGTCTGGACAAGACGTAGGCATATTTAAACCAAATACTTCGTGCTCCTTGAACTCAACATTGTCAAGTTCTCCGGTCAAAGCAGCCGTAATCATTGCACGTGTGTACTTCAATTTAATTCTAGAACCCACACCGTATTCGCCACCGCTCCAGCCAGTGTTAATCAACCAGATATTCACGTTGTGGTTTTTCATTTTCTCACCGAGCATCTCCGCATATTTCGTTGGATGAAGAGGTAAGAAAGGTGCGCCAAAACATGCAGAGAATGTAGTCTGAGGCTCTGTTACTCCAGCTTCGGTTCCTGCAACCTTTGCTGTGTATCCTGAGATGAAATGATACATCGCTTGCCCTGGAGTCAACTTTGAAACAGGAGGCAATACACCAAACGCATCTGCAGTTAAGAAAAAGATATTCTTTGGAATGCCGCCCATGGATGGTTCTGCAATGTTGTCGATATGGTGAATTGGATAACTCACCCGAGTATTCTCCGTTTTCTCACTGCTTTCGAAATCCACTTCGCTGCTTCCTTCGTATGTATCGATGTTCTCCAGCAAGGCGCCGAACTTAATTGCACTCCATATTTGAGGTTCTTTCTCATCTGTTAGATCGATACACTTAGCGTAGCATCCACCCTCAAAATTGAAGACTCCAGAGTTTGTCCAACCGTGCTCATCGTCACCAATTAGTCGTCGATTCGGATCAGCTGATAGGGTCGTTTTTCCGGTCCCAGATAAACCAAAGAAAACAGCTGTGTCTCCATCTTCGCCGCTGTTGGCAGAGCAGTGCATGCTCAAAACACCTTTGTCTTGAGGAAGCACATAATTTAAGACTGTGAAGATTCCTTTCTTGATTTCACCTGTATATCCTGAACCACCGATTAAGGCAATCTTTCGTGTAAAATCTAAGATGCTAAAGTTGTGTTGTCTTGTTCCGTCGATCTCTGGGTCTGCCATAAAACCAGGAACGCAAAGTATCGTCCATTCAGATTCGAATGATTCTTGTTGTTCATGCGTTGGGCGCAAGAACATATTGTATGCAAACATGTTGCTCCATGGATACTCAGTGATCACCCGAATATTCAATTGATGCTCAGGGTCAGCGCATGCAATACAATCACGCACATATACTTCCTTGTCCATCAAGTAGGCTTTCATTCGATTCATCAATGGCTCCACCTTGTCTGGCGAAAAGCTGTTGTTGAAGCTGCCGTCCCACCATATCGTGTTTTCGGTTGTTGCGTCTTTTACGATGAGTTTGTCCTTTGGGGAACGTCCTGTGAACTCGCCCGTATCAATGGCTAAGGCTCCTGTGCTAGTCAAGAAGCCCTGTCCGTTTAGGATAGTGTCTTCTGTTAACTCAGCAGGATCTAAATTCCAGTAAGCTGCTTTTACGCTCCCTAAGCCCAAGTCGGCAATAGAGGTGTTTTTTGGTCTTCTTCCGAATTCGTTCATAAAATTGATTTAGTCCTAAACTAGGTTTAACGTTTAGGAAAATTTCAGCTGCAAAGTTTTGCAATGATTTATGGGATAGAGCGCAAAATCATGCATTTTTTATACACAATCAGTGCTTTTTTATGGTGATAAGTTGAATGGCATCGACTAGAATCATTGCCCACCCAATGATAAGTAAGGTTCCTCCGATCGGCGTAATGGGACCTAAAAATCGTAAATCCATGGCTAAAACGTCTTGAAGCACTAAGGCGTAGATCGAAAATGAAAAGAGCACGATTCCAAGCCCGAACATCGTCACAATCCATTTTTCATAGCGCAAATGAAACGCATGCCCCTTGAGAGCAATCATTACTAAAATGAGCGCGTGATACATTTGAAAACAAATGGCAGTTTCGAAAGAGTGCATTTGATCTGGCGATAGAACCTCCTTTAAAGCATGTGCTCCCAAGGCGCCGAAGATGACAGCAGTCATCGCGAAAAAAGATCCAAATAATAAGTGGTACGGTTTTACTCCCATTTTCCTTCTTCAAATGCGAATGTAGTAGTGTGAATTGGAATTAAATGTGAGTTGATGAAAATCATGCGATTTCTCTTCGGTTATATGCACTTCCTAATTGCAACGATTGTAATTATTTACATCAGTGTATCTTTCTGCCTCGATTGACATTGCATATTAATAACCACGTCCAAACTTACTCCCATGCGTAAAGTAGCCGCCCTCATTCTTATACTCCTTAGCATAGGTTGTAGTAAAACAGATGTGTCCAAAATTGTTGTTGATCCCGGCTTCAGTTCTTATGTAGCCGCATTCACGTCAGGAATAATTTCTGGCAACTCAAATATTAAGGTCGTGCTGATAGAACCTTATAATGCTGCGGTACCAGGCGAGGCCATCACAGAAGACTTGTTTGATTTTGAACCAGAGCTTGAAGGACAAGCATTTTGGTTAGACAATCAAACCATTGAGTTCAGACCGGATGGTAAATTACCGTCTGGAGAGTCTTTCGTCGTGTCATTCATGTTAGATAAGCTCATCGAAGTTGAATCTGCTTTTGAGGAGCTTCGCTTTGGATTCATTGTTATAAGACAAAGCCTGTTTGTTGAATACGAAGGAGTGAATACGCTGAGTGCTTCTGATTTTTCAAAGCAAGAATTGTTGGGCAGGGTGCGCACGAGCGATGGAGCTGAACCAGCGGCTGTTCAGTCCTGCTTGAAAGCCACACAGAATGGAGTCGAATTACCCATGGAGTGGGCCCACGAAGAGGGAACAAATCAGCACCAATTCACAATCAAAGAAGTAACACGGGTGAGTGATGCTGATTACGTCGACCTAGAATGGAACGGTGAAGCGATCGATGCGGATGTAAAGGATGACTTGGAAATTCGAGTTGCCCCTTTGGATGAATTCAGCATGGTTCAGGTGATAACGGTTCAAGAACCAGGATTGCATTTTTCCATACAGTTTAGTGATCCCGTTGACCCGAACCAAGATTTGGATGGATTGATTCACCTCAATTCTGAAAGTCCCTTGAGGTTTAAAGTGAGCGGTAATCAGATCAATGCCTATCCAATCGAACAACTTGGAAACGAAGAAACAATCGTCATTGAGCAGACAATCAGAAACACAAAGGGCGCTCAACTCGATGATTC
Source organism: Flavobacteriales bacterium UBA1993 (assembly GCA_002336485.1). Classification (GTDB taxonomy): domain Bacteria; phylum Bacteroidota; class Bacteroidia; order Flavobacteriales_G; family Salibacteraceae; genus SHAN690. The sequence continues at coordinate 83,320 of DDCZ01000064.1, read as the reverse complement.
ATACTTCCGATCTGTCGAGTTTAACCTCGAAAAGCCTGCCTTAGAGCTGCTCGGAAATGGAGTTATAATGCCTTCAAGCGGAGGTGCTTCTTTTCCCTTTCGAGCCATCAATTTGAAGGCGGTTTCATTGCGGGTCGTTCGTGTTTATGAGCAAAATGTGCCGCAATTTTTGCAGGTAAATCAGCTCAACGGATCCCGAGAAATGACCCGAGTGGGAAGGCTGGTGGCCGATGAGAACATCGATCTCATATCGCAGGACGCTATTGACTATGGCGTTTGGAATAATTTTTCTATCGATCTAAACAACATCATTCGACCAGAACCTGGAGCGATATATCGAGTCACACTATCTTTCCAAAAACATCAATCTCTTTTTCCTTGCCCCGATAGTGAGGAAGAAATGCAGCCCATTCGAATTCAGGAGACGAATTACGAGGACGGCGGCGATCATTATTACAACGACTATTATTGGGAAGACTATGACTACGATTACGATTATTCTAAGCGAGATAATCCATGTTCACATTCCTATTATAGAAGTTCAAACAATCGAATTAGCGCAAACCTCATTTCCAGTGACATTGGTATAATCGCTAAAGAATCTAGCGGCAATGCATACGATGTTGTAATCACAGATCTAGGATCTGCTGATCCCATGAGTAGCATCGAAATTGAGGCATTCAACTATCAGAATATGAAAATCGGCGGTGGATCTACCTCTGGCGACGGCGTGGTAAGAATTGAATGCACGGGTAAACCGTATTTACTTGTTGCCAAGTCTGGAAACCAAAGAGGATATCTCCGAGTGGACAATGGTTCAGCTCTATCAATGAGTTTGTTTGAAGTAGGTGGTTCCAAAGTAGAAGCAGGCGTTAAAGGATTTCTTTATGGTGAACGCGGAGTATGGAGACCTGGAGATACCATCTTCCTCTCCTTCATACTTGAAGATAAGCAGGAAGTAATTCCCGATAATCATCCGGTGGTTTTGGAACTGTACGACCCCATGGGTAAGCTATACGATCGAAAGGTGAAGACCAAAGGTGTGGAAGGGCATTACGCTTTCAAGTTAAAGACCAATTCCGAGGACCTTACTGGAGTTTGGAGAGCAAAGGCTATTGTAGGGAATTCTGTATTTCGAAAAAACTTAAAAATTGAAACGATCAAGCCGAATCGGCTCAAAATTGATTTTGATTTTGATTTTGGAGATCACATAAGCGGAAATGAACAGGTTGTAGCCGATCTTAACGCTGCCTGGCTATATGGTAGCCCCGGTGGTAACTTAACCGCACGGGTGGAAATGCAAGTCGAAAACATGAAAACTGAATTCGAAGGATATGAGGATTATCAGTTTGATGATCGATCGCGTCGATTTTGGGCAAGCGACCCAATCGTGGTGGAGAAGACAACAAACGCCGATGGAAAGGCCGAAATGCGCTTTAATTGGGAGCGTCCACAGCAGGCTCCGGGTATGCTAAAAATGAAATTTTCGACGAAGGTTTTTGAGCAGGGCGGAGACTTTAGCCAAGACTTTACGAGTACAAAGTATTCACCCTATGATTCATATGTTGGGATAAAACTTGCCGCTGGCACCAATTGGATTTCCGCACTTAATACCGAGGAAGAAAATGCCGTGGCCATAGCCGCCGTCGACGATGATGGACACGGAATAGATCGCACGGTGAATGTGGAGCTATATAAGATGAGTTGGAACTGGTGGTGGGAAGGAGATGGTGAAGGCGAGCGTTTTCGATACATCCGCAGGGAGTCCTCCGAATTAATGATGAGTGATGTTTTTAAAGTAGAAGATGGGCAGTCCATCTACGACTTGAATTTCCCAAAACGTGGTTACGGAAAATATCTCTTGCGTATTGTCGACCCTGTTTCTGGCCACAGCAGCGCGCAAGTCTTTTACGCCGAATATCCCGGGTGGTGGAATAATTCCGACGAAGGAACAGAAGCTGCGGCCATGTTGACGCTCGAAGCCTCCAAAAAATCGTATGAGGTTGGTGAAACCATGGAAATTACGGTTCCAAGCGGGGGCATCGGAAACATATATGTAACGGTAGAAAAGGGAGATAAGGTTTTAGATCAATTCTGGGTTGCTGCCGAGTCAGACCATACCACCTTTGAAATTGGTACATCCGAGGAAATGTCCCCAAATGTTTACGTCAGCGCCATGCTTATTCAGCCCCACGGCCAAGATGAAAATTCGCTGCCTCTAAGAATGTATGGGATCATTCCTGTTTCCGTAAACGATGAAAACACCAAACTGGAACCTGTCATTTCTGCCCCTTCCGAAATCCAACCTGAGCAAACATTCGAAGTGGAAGTAAGCGAGAAAGCAGGGAAACCCATGGCATACACTTTGGCCGTGGTCGATGAAGGGCTTTTGGGGTTGACACGTTATAAAACGCCAAATCCTTGGTATACCTTTTACACAAAAGAAGCGCTAGGCGTTAGAACTTGGGACATGTATAAATACGTGATGAGCGCTCAAACAGGCGAAATGGCCTCCTTGCTCGCGGTGGGTGGAGACGAAGGCTTGGTGTATAAGGAGGACGATGAGGCAAATCGATTTAAACCGGTCGTTAAGTTTTTGGGTCCATTTTTTCTTGATGCCAATGATGATATCACCCACCAGATTAAAATACCGAATTACATTGGAGCTGTTCGAGTTATGGTGGTAGGAGCCTACGAAGGCGCTTATGGATCGGCTGAAAAGGAAGTTCAGGTGAAACAACCTCTTATGGTGCTTAGCACACTGCCGCGTGTTCTTGGTCCCAGTGAGCGGATTCGGATTCCAGTTAATGTCATTGCTATGGATGATAAAATCAAATCTGTGAATGTCAAAGTCACTACCAATGATTTGCTCATACCGCTTGGCAGCACTCAAAAAACGGTGAAGTTTTCAAAGCAAGGCGATCAAACCACATTCTTCGAATATGAAGTCGCACGCCAACTTGGAGTCGCCACTTTTAAGGTGGAGCTGCAGTCTGGTTCAGAAACGGCATTTGAGGAAGTTGAGGTACTGGTGCGGCCACCAAATCCAGCGATCACGAAGAGCGAATCTAAAGCAGTACTAGCGGGCGAATCGTGGAATTATAATTACGAATCGTTTGGGATAAAAGGTACAAACGAAGCCACTTTACAGGTCTCTCGTATTCCGAACCTTGATTTGGAAAAACACTTGAGCTACCTTATACGATATCCACATGGTTGCATCGAACAAACAACCTCGTCCGTTTTTCCTCAACTCAGTCTGAATTCCCTTATCGAATTGACGGATGAGCAGGAAGAGGAAATCGAGGCGAATGTGAATGCTGGCCTAAAGCGACTTCGATTGTTTCAAACACAAGATGGCGGATTTAGTTACTGGCCTGATGGAGGTCGAAATGCGTCAACATGGGGCACCAATTATGCCGGCCATTTTATGCTCGAAGCGCAAAGCATGGGCTACGAAATTCCAGTGGGTATACTAGCCCAATGGAAGAAATTTCAAAAGGCGGAAGCCGCAAATTGGGCCAGAGCGCGGGATGATCGATATGGCAGACGTGGAGGAGATCTCACTCAGGCATATCGACTTTACACTCTAGCCTTAGCAGGATCCGCTGATATTGGAGCAATGAATAGGTTGCGATCGGATGAAAGTATAAGCGACGCAGGGGCTTGGAGATTGGCCGCGGCCTATGCAATTGTGGGCAGAGAAGATGTCGCTCTGGAGCTTGCCAATCGACCAATAGAAGTGGAAGATTATCGGGAATTGAGCTATACGTTTGGTAGCCAGCTGCGAGATATGTCAATGATTCTAGAAACGCTTACTTATTTGGACGACACCGAAGCCGGATCGGAATTGCTTGAAGATATTGCCTCTAACTTGAACACGGGGTGGCACAGCACGCAATCAAGAGCATACGCCATGATCGCGATATCTAAATTCATTGGTGGTGGCGATGCGTCGTCGGAGTATGAATTTGATGCTCGATATAATGGCTCTGAAAAGGGTGTGAATAGTGATTTGGCTATTCATCGGTTTTCAATTGACCAAGACAACATCAATCAGGGGATTGTTTCTATCAAGAATCGATCTGAAAAGATGCTCTTTGTAACCTTGGTTCAAACGGGCATGCCCGTTGAAATGAACGATGAAACGATCAACGACGATATGGTCATGAGCATTGTTTATCGAGACCTTGATAACAATCCGTTGGATGTTTCGAGCCTGAAACAAGGTCAGGATTTTAAGGCTGTTGTCTCCGTTTCACACCCCGGTATTAAAGCGGCATACAAAGAGGTGGCCTTGAACCAGATCTTTCCTACGGGATGGCAAATTGTGAATACTCGAGTTGGAGCAGAGGATAATGAATTAACAGGAGCACAGAACTTCACTTATCAAGATATACGCGATGATCGAGTATATACTTACTTCGATTTAAATAGGTCCAAGAAAAAGAGTTTTGAAGTGTTGTTGAACGCTACATTTTCGGGTCGGTTTTACAAACCTGCTGTCTTCTGCGCGCCGATGTATGATGAGCGAATTAAAGCACTACAACCTGGTGGTTGGGTGGAGGTAGTAGAGCGAAATTTTGACCAGGCTTCGGCTAATTAAAGGTTGAAAATGGTGCTAAAGCGTCATAGTCTAAGACAACGATTGATTGTGCTCGCCAGCATTATTGGTGCGTTTGTAGTGCTCTTTCCTGACCAATTGTTTCATGATCCGACTTCTACTGTCTTGCTAGATAGTAATGGAGAGTTGCTTGGCGCCCAAATCGCCGCAGATGGACAATGGAGATTTCCAGATGTTGATTCCGTACCAGCCAATCTAGAGACTGCTATTCTTCTATTCGAGGACGAATATTTTCATTGGCATCCAGGCGTGAATCCGGCATCGATGATGCGCGCAACTTGGCAAAATGTGAAAGCGAAACGTGTAGTGAGTGGAGGTAGCACCATTACCATGCAGGTGATTCGATTATCTCGAAAAGGAAAATCGCGGAGCCTATTCGAAAAATGCATCGAGCTTTACTTAGCTATTCGGCTTGAGTTTGAGTATTCGAAGGATGAAATCGTGCAATTGTATGTTTCAAATGCGCCGTATGGTGGCAACGTTGTTGGCGTAGAAGCGGCCGCATGGAGATACTTCAATCGACCGCTTGATCAACTGTCATGGGCAGAAGTGAGTACGCTGGCAGTACTGCCAAATGCCCCGGCACTTATGCACCCGGGTAGAAATAGAGACGCGCTAAGATATAAGCGCGATAGGCTTTTAGGAAAGCTCTTATTGCGTCAGGTTATTGATTCAACCGAGTATTCACTTTCATTAATGGAACCGATTCCAGATCAACCAAAGACACTTCCGGCCGACGCATATCATTTGTTAGACTATGCAAATAAACAGGGTAGGTCAGGCCAACGGATACATTCCACCATTGATGCCAACCTTCAGTATCACCTAAGCCGCGACCTGAACCAATATGTGCGACAATTGAGCGAAAATCAAGTGCATAATGCGTGCGCCATGATTGTTTCCCTGTCTGATGGTGAAGTGAAAGCCTACGTTGGAAATGCTACTATTCCCGAGGCCCGATCGCCGTATGTAGATATTATTCATGCTCCTAGAAGTTCGGGAAGTATCCTGAAACCATTTCTGTATGCGCGGGCATTAGAGGCAGGGCTTATTCATACAAATACGCTTCTGAAAGATGTCCCAATTTCTATTGGAAAGTATGCGCCATTAAATTTTGATAAGAGTTTTGAGGGCGTGGTGCCAGCCAAAGAGGCGTTGGCGCGATCATTAAACATTCCGGCCACCTTACTATTAAAGCAATATGGATTGGCACCATTTTATGAGGACTTAAAGGAGCTTGGTTTTCAATCTATAGATCGAGGAGTGGATAACTACGGACTCACATTAATTCTTGGTGGTGCCGAGGTTACGCTATGGGATCTCGCGAAATCCTATACAACTCAAGCAATGGGAGTGAAATCAGCAACATCAGATAATTTCGGTTCGTTGGGAATGAAAATTTGGGAGAATCAAGAACGTGTCAAATCTGAAATGGTCTTTGATCCAGGTGCCTGGTGGATGATTTGTGAGGCCTTAACCGACGTTCAAAGACCGGGACTTCATAAGGATTGGAAACGGTTTTCTTCTTCAAGACGGATTGCGTGGAAAACAGGAACGAGTCATGGTTTTAGAGATGCTTGGGCCGTTGGTGTGGATGGCGATCACCTTGTAGCCGTTTGGGTGGGGAATGCCGACGGTGAAGGACGGCCAGGCCTAACGGGAACATCCACTGCTTCCCCTTTAATGTTTCAAGCCTTTGAGTTTTTACCTCAAGGAGAATGGTTTTATAAGCCTGAGGGTAACCTGCGATTTATCAATTTATGCGAGAAATCGGGCCTAGCGCCTGGTATTAATTGCCCAGTCATCCAGACAGAATCTCCAATGAACGCGGCTGTTCCATCGGTGTGTGATAGACATATGCGCATTTGGGTAAACGAGGAAGATAAGCGCGTGTTTCGAAACTGTGCTGAAGGTGATATCCGAGACACGAGTTGGTTTGAGTTGGATCCTGTTTCTGGTTATTTCTACGGCAAACACAACCATTCATATCGACCCGTTCCGCCGCTTGCGAAGACTTGCAGTACGAATGAAAAACAAAACCAGCTCGCAATAATTTATCCCACCCCGGGGGCGGAAATTGTGATTCCTAGAAATTTTAAAGGAGATTTTGAAGTGGTTCAGTTACAAGCGACGGTCTCAGACAACGGTACCCTTTATTGGCACTTAGATGAAACGTATATCGGAACTACAACTTCCATGCATCAGCTTACCTTGGAAATAGGGCAGGGCCAACATTTACTCACCGTTTTAGACGAATCTGGTCAGGTGGTGAAATGCCAGTTTAAAGTGTATCGAGGTTAATTATAATAGGGCAACTCCCAACACAAGTGTCGCTACGGAAGCGGCCGCGGCCCAGAAGACAATCGCCAGCAGAATCAGCCATAAGGCCTTTCGTGCATGGGCTGAATAGACTCGATTGCGCAGAGCGAATACCAGTGCAAGAATTAGAAAGAGCAAGGCGAAAAATAGAGCAGTAACCTGCAACATTGGTAGGCCTAATACGCCAAATGCCCATGCCAATAGCGGCAGTATGGCGAAGATCCACGCGAAGAGTAAGGCAGTTTTTCCACCTTTCTGATATTGGCTCGTTAGGGTGTTTTGGCGCTCAATTTTTTCAGGAGAATCTGCCGCCGTCGACGTTGTTTTTTTTCGATTGAACACACGCCGAAATGCGTTAAGTGTTGTTGTTTTATTTTGTGCTGAGTGTGCTTCCAATGCCTCTATCGGTGCATGCTGGGCACTAATTGAATGTGCAGATTTGTCCACTTCAGCATTGTCAATTGCTTCCCGATCTGGTTCATTTTTAGAATTTTGAGCAATTACCTCGTCCGGTATGCTTTGCTCCTGAACCTTGTGTTTTTTCAATATGTTAAGATGAACTCCCTTACGGTATTTTCGTTTTTGTAGAATACCACCATCCGCAACATTTGAACTCGAACTACATGAAGATATGAGTGCGGCGATTGAAATAAAAAGTACAAAACGAATTGAATTTGTTAACGCGGATTTCATTGTCGTAAGATTGATTAACAGGGTCTTACAAGCATAAGCAAAATCTATTGATGCGTCCCAAAGAAAAATTCTGTGGCTAAAGATTTTCACATCATTACATTCGTATCAATCGATTCGAATTATGAAAAACATTGTGGTCTTTGGTGCGGGTATGAGTGCGAGTGTGCTGATTGATTATTTAGCTGAATTAGCTCCGAAAAATGATTGGGTATTAAGTGTGGGAGACAGAGATCTTAAACTCGCGAAATCCAAAACAAAGGATCGACCAAACACCCACGCATTTCAATTTGATGTCACCGATGAAATGCAACGCTTAAGTGAAATATCAAAAGCAGACATCGTAGTTTCTATGCTTCCGGCTCACATGCATGTAGATGTTGCGAAGGAATGTATTGCACTCAAAAAGCACATGGTTACGGCGAGCTATATTTCTGAGGAAATGCAGGCGCTGGATGCCAAAGCCAAAGCCGCTGGGGTTGTGATCATGAATGAAATTGGAGTTGATCCAGGAATCGATCATATGAGTGCCATGCGCGTATTGGATGAGATAAGAGATCTGGGCGGTGAAATGCTTCAGTTTGAGACGTTTACAGGTGGCTTGCCCGCTCCAAAAAGCGACGATAACCCATGGCATTATAAGTTTGCTTGGAACCCAAGAAATGTAGTTCTGGCGGGGTCTGGAGGTGCTGTGAAATTTAAGCAGGAAGGGAAATATAAGTACATTCCGTATCATCAAGTTTTCAGGAGAACTGAGCGCATCGAAATCCCGGAATATGGTCTTTTTGAAGGGTACGCTAACCGCGACTCATTAAAGTATCAGGATGTGTATGGGCTTGAAGAAATTCCAACAATTTATCGAGGTACATTAAGGCGTAAAGGGTTCTCAAAGGCATGGGATGTCTTCGTGAAACTCGGAGCCACGGATGACTCTTATGAGTTGGAAGATTCAGAGACTATGACGTACCGAGGGTTTTTAAATTCGTTTTTGGCCTATAACCCAAATGATTCGGTAGAGCTAAAACTGATGCATTATTTGAAAATTGATCAGGATAATGACATCATGGAAAAAATGGAAAGCCTAGATATTTTTAGTGAAACAGTCATCGGCATTCCAAACGCAACACCCGCAAAAGTTTTGCAGCACATCCTTGAACAAAAATGGTCTATGGATGAAGAGGACCTTGACATGATCGTCATGTATCACTTGTTTGGGTATGAACTAAACGGGGAGCGGATACGACGCGAAAGCTACATGGTGTTGGAAGGTGAAGATCGAATTCGTACAGCCATGGCGAAGACCGTTGGTTTGCCTGTGGCAATTGCGACTAGAATGATTCTGAACGGCCGCATCACTACTCCGGGAGTGCTTGCTCCAATTTCAAAAGAGGTCTACACGCCAGTGCTGGAAGAATTGGAAGAAGCGGGAGTTCGCTTTACCGAGAAGCAAAGCGCTTATTCAGGATATTGATGTCTTGGGCTATTTGCCCTTCCAGAGAAGCCAGTTTGCAGGTGCATAGTCATCTGTTAAAAGATGAGTGGATTCATAATCGACCAGTTTTTTATTAGCCACCATGTTCTGAATTTCTTGGTTATCGCTTATCGTGCTCAGCTTGGCTTTCGAATTAGAAAGAAGCAGCATGTTGTTTTTCATTTTTGACTTGCGCCCATCACTTACTTCGAATAGCAATACCTGATCAAAAACGTGCGACGCCGTCTGCATTTGACTCTTTAAAAACTCACTGTGCTGACCTTCCCAATTACCTAGAATGTTTAGGATAAGCACGCCGTTGGATTTGAGTCGACTTTCCATCAGGGTGTAGGCCTCTTCCGTGCACATGTGAAATGGGACTTCCAATGGCGAAGTGAACACGTCGGAGATAATGATGTCGTATTGAGATTCATCGGATTGCATCAAATATGCCCGCGCATCCATGTGAAAGATTTCGGTATTGGATCCATCTTCGAAAGCAAAATATTCCCTCGATAAGGAGGTCAACAATGGATCAATTTCTACAACATCAAGTTGCTTATTCGGCCATTTTGATTGGAATAATTTCGGAAATGAGTAGCCCCCAGCGCCAAGCATCAACACATTTTCGAAGTCGGGTTGAAAATGCATGGCCAATCTAAAATAATCGGAGTATGGATAGAGCTGTTCGTGTATCGGATTATCTACCCACATTCCGGAATTCACATGACCATTTAGCGACATGTATCGGGTATCTCTACCCTGGGCCACTCCATCCATAATCCAAATACGATTGTATACGCTATCCACATCAACATATGATCGCGGATATTGGGTGAAACCAACGTTTGAAGCCACGAGCATGAATGCTAAGAAGAGCCGTATCTGTGATTTGTAACCGATAAGCAATGCCGCACCAAGTAAGAAACAGGCCAAAATCCAGAGAATGTTATTTGTACCAGCCAACGGGATTAGTAGCGTGGCGCTCAAAAAGGTTCCGAGAATGCTGCCCAACGTGGATACAGCATAGAATTGCCCAGCAGTTTTTCCAGCGTCCTCTACCCGTCGCAGCGCAAGTTTGAGGGCGTAAGGAAATGTGGCAGCCAAAAAAAATGCCGGAGCCGCAAACAACACGGATGATGACAAAATCGCCTTTACAATGAGTGGAATTTCTACGCCTCCGAGGAGCATTAAAAACTGATTTTTAAGTAGATTCATCAGGCAGATAGATGCCGCCGAGAGGAGCAAGTAGTGCCCAAGTTTTTGGATTCGGACATCTTGATCAGCTTTGACACCACCGTAGTAGTAACCAGCCGACATAGCGCCAAGGATTACTCCAATAATGGACACCCATACATACGTGCTTGTACCTAGAAATGGCGCTAACACACGTGATCCGATAATCTCGAAAGCCATAACCACGAATCCGCTAATAAATACGGTTGTGAATAGTAGGCCCTTATTCCCTCGGTTGTCCATGCCTCAAATGTAATGTGGAATGAGGCGGAATGTCTCAGTAGCACATGATATTAATCCCGACCCAGGCGATTTCAAATTACCTCAATTTGATTGGTCCTCAGATTCGCTATTCCCACTTCCGAAAACTACATTTGCCCTCCCTGAAAAAAGGGAGCAATATGTTTGAAAGTTTATCGGAAAAATTAGAGCGTTCGTTTAAGGTTTTAAAAGGTCAAGGTCAAATTACCGAGATCAATGTGGCCGAAACGATGAAGGAGATACGGCGTTCACTTCTGGACGCGGATGTCAATTATAAGATCGCTAAGGAGTTTACGGATAGGGTCCGTCAAAAGGCGCTTGGAGAAAACGTGCTTACAGCAGTATCGCCAGGCCAGTTATTGACCAAGATCACACGCGACGAACTCGCCGATCTTATGGGGGGCGAAGCCGTCGACATGAACATCACGGGAAAACCTGCCGTAATCCTCATGGCAGGTCTTCAAGGTTCTGGTAAAACAACGCATTCAGGAAAACTTGCCCAGTTTTTAAAGCAGAAACGCGGGAGAACAGTTCTTTTAGCGGCGTGCGATGTATATCGACCAGCTGCAATTGATCAGCTTGAGGTGGTTGGAAAGCAGGTTGGTGTTGAGGTATATACGGAACGAGAAAATAAAAGTCCTGTTGATATTGCTCGAAATGCCATCAATCATGCGAAGCGTTTAGGACTAAATACGGTCATTGTCGATACCGCCGGTCGTTTGGCCGTGGATGAGGAAATGATGAAGGAAATTGAGGCCGTAAAAAATGCCATCAATCCTTCGGAAACATTATTTGTTGTTGATTCTATGACGGGTCAAGATGCTGTAAATACAGCGAAGACCTTTAATGAGCGCATAAACTTCGATGGCGTTATTCTTACAAAGCTGGATGGTGATACACGAGGTGGTGCGGCATTAAGTATTCGGTCCATTGTAGAGAAGCCAATAAAGTTTGTTGGACTTGGAGAGAAGATGGATGCCCTGGATGTGTTTCACCCAAATAGGATGGCCGATCGGATCCTTGGAATGGGAGATATCGTTTCTCTTGTTGAGAAAGCTCAGGAGCAATTTGACGAAGAAGAAGCCAAGCGTCTTCAGAAGAAAATTGCCAAGAACAAATTCGATTTCAACGATTTCCTCGGTCAGATCCAACAGATCAAAAAGATGGGTAACGTCAAGGATTTGATGGGGATGATTCCAGGTATGGGTAAAGCCATAAAGGATGTTGATATTGATGATGATGCATTCAAGGGAATAGAAGCAATTATCCGCTCTATGACCACACACGAGCGGGAGAATCCACACGTAATAAACGGTACACGTCGACAGCGCATCGCAACAGGTAGCGGCTCCACCGTTACAGATGTAAATAAGCTTTTGAAGCAGTTTGAAGACATGCGTAAAATGATGCGCATGATGAATGATAAAAGTAAAATGTCGCAGATGATGAAGGCGATGAAAGGAGCTCCTGGACCAAAAAGATAATCACCTATGGAATTAATGGACGGAAAGGCAATTGCCAAGCAACTAAAGGAAGAAATAGCTACGGAAGTAGCAGAAATGATATCCAACGGTCACCGTCCACCGCATCTTGCTGTTATTTTAATCGGGAACAACCCCGCCAGCGAAACCTATGTCAATGCAAAGGTGAAGGCATGTAAAGCCACTGGATTTGAAAGTTCTCTGCTCCAGTTTCCTCCCGAGATTTCTCAAAGCACATTGCTGCAAACGATTGATGAGCTCAATGAGAATGAAGAGTTAGACGGATTCATCATTCAACTTCCTCTACCCAAGCATATCGAAGAAAAAATTGTCATCGAACGTGTGATTCCCTCAAAGGATGTGGACGGGTTTCATCCGATCAATGTCGGAAAGATGTCACTAGGACTCGATTCCTTCATTTCTGCCACACCCGGAGGTATTGTTGAGCTTCTTAAGCGTTATAAGGTTGAAACAGAGGGAAAACATTGCGTCGTTCTCGGCCGCAGCAATATTGTAGGAGCGCCCATGGCCATGCTCATGCGTAGAAATACTTATCCTGGAAACTGCACCGTAACCGTCGCTCATTCTCGCACCCAAAACCTGAAAGAGATTTGCCTTCAAGGCGATATTCTCATAGCTGCCATCGGTAAACCCGATTTTGTTACTGCAGACATGGTGAAAGAAGGCGCCGTAGTCGTTGATGTAGGAATTAATAGAGTGGATGACGCTTCACGTGAACGCGGATACCGACTCACCGGAGATGTCGATTTTAATGGGGTATCCCCGAAGTGTAGTTTCATCACTCCTGTACCTGGTGGAGTTGGGCCAATGACAATCGCTTACCTGCTCAACAATACAATGATTGCTGCGCGAAAGCGGATGTAGGCACTTATCAACACCGCAAAGCCTTAAATCTTCCTATTTATTGGGTCGAATGAATAACCCTGCTAGCGTTCTTTGCTCCGTGGAGATTCAAAAACACGTCGATCTAAAACCCTTCAACACCTTCGGGCTTTCATCCATAGCTGAGCGCCTTGCTCGAGTCGGGGATGCTCAGTCACTAGAAGAATACTTTTCAAGCGGTGAACCACATCCAAGCCTAATTCTAGGTGGAGGAAGTAATTTGTTGCTCACAAAGGACATTCCGGGTACAGTATTGAAAATCGAGATCCCAGGAATTCAACTCATGGATGAATCTGAGGATGCTTTTTTCGTGAAAGTGGGGGCAGGTGTGGTCTGGCACGAATTCGTTTTGAAAGCAATCGAAAACGGGTGGGCAGGAATCGAAAACCTCTCCCTAATCCCTGGCAATGTGGGCACAGCCCCAATGCAAAACATCGGCGCCTACGGTGTAGAGATTAAGTCGGTATTTCACTCACTCGACGCCTTTTTGACGGAGGACAAAACTTGGGCTTCCTTTTCCTTAGAAGAATGCCAATTTGGATATCGAGAAAGTATTTTCAAACGAGCACTTCGAAACAAGGCGATCATTTCATCGGTCACATTTCGATTGAAAAAGACACCAGCTTTTAATACGAGTTACGGGGCCATTGAACAAGAATTGGAAAAAATGGGCGTGCGCGATTTAACCCTTAAAAGTGTGAGCGACGCGGTTATTTCAATTCGTCAGTCAAAGCTTCCCGATCCAAAAAAGATTGGAAATAGCGGGTCGTTTTTTAAGAACCCGGTCATTGATCAAGTCCACTTCGAGTCGTTAAAATCGACCTTTCCCGAAATTGTAGGATATCCAGCAGGCGATAGAAAAGTAAAGGTGGCTGCTGGTTGGCTCATTGAACATGCAGGATTTAAGGGCAAGTCGTATGGAACCTATGGGGTTCATGATAGACAAGCTTTGGTCTTGGTAAATCATGGCGGGGCTCTTGGAAGTGATATTTACAATCTCTCTGAAGAGATTATCCAAGCCGTTTTTGGCATGTATCAAATTCCGCTCGAACGCGAGGTGAATATTATTTAAGGCGCTCGAAAATGGCGTCCCATTCCTCTTTATCGATCGGTTCCCAGTATCCGTTTTCGAGGTTCAGCATATCTTGAATGAAATTCCGATCAGGTAAAATTTTGGCCTCAAAATCAAAGCTTTCAATCAAGGATCCCGTAATCTTAAGCTCTCTGAAATTGGCCGCTGACTCAACTTTGAAGTAGGACTTATTATTCGAGTATTTTCTATAAACAGGGAATTCCAATTGCGGGCTAATCAATGGTTCGTATTATTATCACAAGAATCGTAATTCCGAAGCATGATTTCAAAGAATTCCCATTATATATCTGGTCGCAAAAAATTTGATGACAAAGATTTTGCCGGTGCACTGGTCGATTATAACCGCGCCATATCTGAAGAAGAGAACCCATCGTTGTATAGTGAGCGCGGCGTAATATGGTACTACCTTCAAGATAAGGATAAGAGTTTGTCCGATATGAACTATGCGGTCGACATAGATGCTCAAAATCCCTATCGCTATTCAAGTCGGGCGTATATCAAAGATTGGATCGGCGATATTGAAGGTGCGATACAGGATTACGAAAAAGCCGTTGAGCTGGATCCGGAAGACAGTATTGCCTACAACAATCTAGGTCTCTTGCAGGAGAAACTCGGGTATGCCGATAAGGCGAAATCCAATTATCAACGGGCGGATCAAATCGCTGGAGTTGACGAACTGCTCGAGAAGATCCGAAAAGAACAGAAAGAGTTGCACGATATGGATATTCAACGTGCAAAGACCAGTGGCGTTTCAACCAATCTTGAAGGTGAATCCGCACGTCAGAAACTATCAATCTTTGCGCTTTTGCGGACCACATTTGGAACGCGATCGGGCATGAAAGAGTACCTTGATTTTATCAAAAATGGATTCAGATTTAAGTGATCTTCCTTTTCTCGATCGACTGGCCTCACATGTTTCCAAACTGACAGAGCCGGTATTGATGGTTATGCCCAATAGGCGATCCCAGGCCATTTTAAATCAAAAGCTGGAGGAAATTGGGCATGAAAATTTTGAGATCCAAACCGCGGATCAGCTCATGGAAGCTTTGAGCGGATTGGCTTTAATAGAACCAGAGGAAGCGCTGCTCACGTTTTATTCTGCATATCTTGAAAAGGAGTCCGCTCCGCAACCCTTTGAAGAGTTTTCAAGCTGGGGTAGCACCTTCCTAAGTGATGTCAACGACGTAGATCTATATCTCGGTGATATTGATTCGATATACCGCCAGATTTCCGAATACCAAAGCATTGACTTGGACCAAGGGCCTATTGAACATGAATTCCGCAGCTTTTGGAGTCGAATGCCTGGGTATTACGCTGGATTAAAAGAGAAGCTCCATTCGATTAAGCTTGGTTATCGTGGTATGATATATCGGCAGGTGGCCGACCTGTGTGAATCCAATGATCCGTTACTCATAGAAACATTTAATGGCAGAAAAACACTTTGGGTGGGCATCGTTCCAGGAAACCCCAGTGAAACAAAGTTGCTCGATTGGATAAAGACCCACTCAAAGTTGCGGGTATTTCTTGATGTGGATCTATACTATATAGATTCTCAGGTGCATGAGGCAGGACGCTTGTTTCGGCAGTCATCCTATCTCGAATCTGGAAATTGGAAAGTCAACCTATTGGGAGCTAAAAATCTAAGGGTAAATGTGCATCCAATCGCTGGCTATTCGGGGCAAGTTCTACGCACGAATCGAATTCTTTCTGAGATCCCAAAGAATGAATTGAGTGACACAGTTTTGATTCTTGCAGATAATAAACTACTCAAGCCTACTCTAAATTTATTAGAACTTGAAGGTCTAGATCTTAATGTGACCATGAGTCAATCACTGAAGGATACTGGGATTCATCAATTTATGATGGCACTTTTGTCAATGCACGCTAGTGCAATATCAAGGGATGATGATATGGCGTTCCATCAAAAGCAAATTCAGGGCGTGCTTACGTCTCCCGTGATTAAGAAATGGATCGACGGCACGTCAGCATGGGCTAAAATTGAAAAGCAAATATTGAAGCGTAACTGGAGGTATGTGCGGCTTGATTGGCTTAAAAGCGAGTTGGAATCAGACATGTTTACCGAACAATGCTTTCATCTTCTTTTTGATTGGGAGCATCAGTTTTCCTTCGTTTCCAATCGACTGGTTTCCATATTAAATGACTGGAAAGCGAACGATTCGAAAGTTGATCTAGATTCTATTGATAAAGCTGGGATAGATCCATACATCGCTAAATTGACCCAATTGTTTTCTCAGTACAACCAAGTTTTTAAAGATGAGGATCTCAAAAAACTACGCACATTTCTGCACCGACATGTCGGCTATGGTAGATTCTTTATTCAAGGAAATAGAGGCGAGGGCATTCAACTGATGAATATGCTCGAAACCCGAATGATTGATTTTAAAAATGTGATCCTGCTCGGCGCTTCGGATGATAACTTGCCCGGTAATCCAGTGCAGCCCACCTTGATTCCTTTTGTACACAGAATGCATCATAAACTACCTACCACCAAGGATACGTTAAGCCTAGTGTCGTATCACTTTTACCGTCTATTACAGCGCGCGGAAAACGTTCACTTGGTATATAATCGGTCTGCGGAAAATTTGAATAGCGGGGAAGCTTCACGCTTTGTGCTGCAGTTGAAGCATGAACTCTCTGCGGTTAACCCCAAGTGTGTGTTAGAATTTCATGAGGAAAGCATGGAAATGAGCGCCAAGGATCAACAGCCGCTTGAAGTTTACAAATCTTCTGAGCTAATTCAGCAGATTAGAAAAGGATTAGAAGCCAAGCTTTCGCCCTCAGCTATCAATACATATATCAACAGTCCGCTGGAGTTCTACTTCTATTATGTGCTCCGTGTGCCAGAGCCATCTGTGGTAGAAGAAGACATGGAGGCGAGTACATTCGGTTCTGTTGTGCACGATGTGTTGCAGTCTTTATACGAGCCATTTAGAGGAAACTACATAGATCTTAAAGTGCTCGAGTCTCATTTAGATGGAGCGGGGAATATGGTGGAACAACGATTTAAAAAGGATTTTGACGAATCGGAGATAGCCAGCGGTAAAAACTTGATTCAAGTGGAGCTTGCTAAGTCGTATGTCAAGCGATTTGTTGAAATGGACGTGGCCGATATGAAGGAATTTGGTCCTGTGAAAATTCTCGCTTTGGAGGATCGCCTTGAAGAATGGCTGCCGCTCGACGGTATGAATGTGCGCCTATTTGGATTTGCTGATCGAATCGATGAGCGCGCAGGTATTGTTAGAATTGTTGATTACAAAACTGGAAAGGTTGAGCCCGGAGAGTTGAAATGCCATTTCGATCAAATGTTTTCCGATTCTAAATACGCGAAGGCGCTGCAATTGGCATTCTATAAATGGGCCTATGCGCGTCGTCATGGTATGCCGTCGAAATCAATAGAGAGTTCCATTTTTTCATTTAAGCGTCAGAAAAATGGTTTTATGAATTTGAACATCTTGGACGATGAGGCCAACTTCAATCATGGATTTGAAAATGGACTTGGAGATGTTGTCAATGACATGCTTGATCAAACGATTCCGTTTGCTCATAAGCCTGAATCGAAATACATAACCTTCTAGTTAAACTCGAACGACACCCGTTCTGAGGTGGCCAGTCTGTGCGCTAACAACATATAAGTATTCGCCAGCATCAAGTGTTGAAATTGGAATCACAAATTCGTTTCCGATGACCAGCTGAATGCTCCGTTGTTTGACCCCATCCATGTTTATCAAATCAAAACTCAATGGATATTGGATGTCACCTAAAACTCGATACAACAGATAGTTTGCTGATCGCGAATGGGATAATTTGATTGTATTTTGACTTTCTGGAATCATGCTCTTTTTCAGTAGGTAAGACGCACAGGGATGGCCAAACGTTTGGTCGTGTTAACGCTCTTTCACAAGTTGATGTGCTACAACCGTTGAATCGGAAACGTTTCGGATCCTTCATTAGTGATCACTCGAAGGAGATAGAATCCAGGTGCCTCTGGAAGCGGAATACGATCATTGTTCACTGGAGAGTATACTGTTGTGTGTTTCTTGCCGGTGATGTTCATCACCTGAACTTCCGATACTGAACCAGAGCTAAATTGAATGTGCACAGCCTCCGATGTTGGATTTGGCCAAATTATTATCGAAGGGTTTGTTGCCGTACTTATTCCAACAATGTTAATCTCAAAGCAATCAGAGGTGTCTACACATCCATCCTTCGAAACTCTAACCGCAAACGTGCCATCATTTGTAGATACATATGATTGGCCAAGACTGCCTGGAATTATCGCGTAATCATCTTCGCAATCAAGCCATTGGTATGACGCGGCATTTGCATTTGCAGTCAGCTTATATCCAAGTTGCGTGACACCGTTATCAATCTCCTTAATGGTGAGTGTAATGGTTAAGATCGAGTCACAGCCTGCGGCATTCACCAAAGTGTCTTGATACACGCCCGAATCGGTCCAGACATGGTTTCCGCTTGGAGAGGTATAGGATTGACAAGCCTCTGGAGAAATGTTTCTCGATGAATTCGGTATGATTTCGACTGCAACAGTTAACAAGGAGTCGCATCCAGCTGCATTTAAGATGGTATCCAAATACGTACCCGATTGTGTCCATAGGTGATTACCGCTCGGAGAAAGGATTTGCCCACATCCAGATAATGCAAACGTATCAGTGCTATTTTGAATGGTTAAGTCAATAAGTAAGATCGAATCGCAGCCCGCTGCATTTGCAATTGTGTCTAGATGTGCGCCCGATTCAAGCCATGTGTGATTCCCGCTCGGAGAGGTATAACTGGAACATGCTGCCGTGCTAATAGCACCATACGAATTGCTCAGCATTGTGAGATTTATTGTCAATATCGAATCACATCCCGCTGCGGTTTGGGTAGTGTCAACGTATGTACCAGATTGAGTCCAAACGTAGTTTCCACTTGGGCTGATGAATGTGTCGCACCCCGTGATGGAAACACTACTCGATACACTTGAAGTGGAAAGTGAAACACCGTTTACCCAATTTGAAGAAGATCCGGAAAGTCCAAATCCGTTTAGCGTTCCATCGTTTGCGTTTCCACTTACATCGGGCGAATCAGTGAGGCCTGTGTTGGTGCCTCCTGCAACGCCTTGATTTAGTTTGTGATATGCAACCAATCCCGATGGAATGGTGCAAAACTCCGTATTCATGTTATTCGATATTTCGGAGGCCGTGCGGTCATAATTCCATACACGCACTTCATCGATACTCCCGGTAAAGTGATTCGCATTATCCACACGCCTTCCTATTCTAAAGTCGGTGGCCGTGGTAGATGAGTTAATGGTAACCGTGAGGTTGAAGCTCGCTTCTAGTGAGCCATCTACATACATTCGATATTTCGGACTTGAGCTATTGTTGAATGTAACTGCTACATGATGCCACGTGTTATCCGCAACTAGGGTGGTGCCAGTAACTCCGTTTCCACCAATCTCGCATCGAATCTTACCCGCTATTAGGTTAAAGGTGAAGCGTTGGCCAGTTGACATTGACCCCCAATCTGTGATGACTTCTTGGTTTGCCTGATACGGAGTTTTTATCCATGCCTCCACTGTCCTCGATGAATTGCCCCCAATACCATCAAACGTGGTTTGAACATAGTCGTTGGTGCCGTCAAAGTTTAGGGCGTTTGGGCTTTGAGCCGATCCGTTCAGGCAAGTAAAGATGAAGAGGCAGGTAATAATTGAGATTCGGTACATAAGCTAGATTATTGATCAAAGGGCTGGCTGATGAATCTGTATCCAACTCCTCTAATACTATGAAAGTGTGTTGGGTTACGCTGGTCTTTTTCGAAGTGCTTTCTGAAACCAACAATAAAATTATCGATCGTCCGGGTACTTGGGTAAACATCGACACCCCAAACTAGATCAAGAATTTCTTCCCGACTTACCGTGTCGCCGTTGCGCTCTATAAGCAGGCGAAGAATCATATGTTCCTTCTTGCCAAGTTCAATCGTTTGGCCCTGATAATTTTTAGCCTGATGCTTGTTGAAGTAAATGGTGTTGCCTCCAAACTCAAATTCGGACAATCCTACTTTACTTTCGGGAGTCGATCGCTCGAGTAGACGCTGGACTCGTAGCAGCAATTCCTCAAGATCAAACGGTTTAACGAGGTAGTCATCGCCACCAATTTTTAATCCCATGACCCGATCTTGGGCTGAATTTTTCGCCGTTAAAAAAAGGATGGGTATAGTTCTGTTTTCGAGTCGAATCGATCGACAAACAGCGAAACCATCCATGCGCGGAAGCATCACGTCAAGCAGGATAAGATCAAGTCGCTGAACATGAAATTGATCAAGCGCTTCTTTCCCATCTATCGCAGTGATCACCTCGTATCCTTCTAGCTCTAGATTTAGTTTGACTACCTCAAGTAATCGTTCCTCATCTTCAACTAATAGAATGCGTTTTGACATGTGGCGAAATTAACCCGAGAATAGGTTAGATGTCAAACCAAATGCAAGATTTCATTAACGATCAAATCTGCATTTCAACATACTCCTATTTGATATTTTATCACCTTCGCTTAAATGCGCTCGCTCCTCATAATTTTATCTTTCCTTGCCTCACATTTATATGGACAAGAACCCTGCGCGACAATGATGCGCAGCAATGATCTAGAGAGCCGATCAGAATCGTATCATGCTGGAATGGAGGAAATGCGCAACATGGCATCTCAGTTTGAAGCCGGTGTATTAAACGCCAATCTTCGTGGAACGGACGAGATGGTTATTCCTGTCGTGGTGCACGTCGTTTACAGAGAAGATGTGAACAATATATCCATGGAGCAGATCAATTCTCAAATCGAGGCCTTGAATCGAGACTTTAGTTGGTCACAGAGCGATAAGGACAAAATACCGAGTGTCTGGCGCGATTTAGGAAAGAACTCTGGACTAATTTTCAAGCTTGCCGATAAAGACCCGGATGGAAACTTCACCAATGGAGTCACTAGGACCAAAACCAACGTTGAGAATATTGGAGATACAAATGCATATTACAGAACCAGTAGAGGAGGCATTGACCCATGGGTCCAATCTCATTACATAAACATATGGGTCTGTGAAATTGGGAACAACACATTAGGCTACACCTATCTCCCTTCAACTTCAGCCGAACCGAATGATGGAATTGTCATGGCTCCGCGCGCTTTTGGAATGATCGGTACCGCGACCCCGCCATATGATAAGGGACGCACTTTGGTGCATGAAATGGGTCACTATTTTGGGTTGAGACATCTTTGGGGCACCGAAGAGGGGGAGTGCACCAATACGGATTATATGAACGACACTCCTTGGCAAAACGAGGCGAACTTCGGCTGTCCAAATTTTCCGACTGTGTCATGCCCAAGCGAGGACGACGGAGATATGTTTATGAATTTCATGGATTACACACGTGATACTTGTGCGTTATTCTTTACCACCAACCAAGTCGAGTTTATGCAGCTCGTCCTGCTTACATCAAAAGTTACGTTAACCCATTCCGAGGCCGTGACTGGGCTCGCTGAGCAAGGTCGGGCGGAGTTTAACGTGTTTCCAAATCCAGCATCAAACATTGTTACTATAAACTTTACAGGAGTCGAATCGAATGCATACTCCCTCATTAACGCGCTGGGTCAAATAGAGTCAATTGGCAAATTGAATCAAGGATTGAATCAGATAGATGTGCATGAATTAAAAGCGGGAGTCTATCTTTTGAAAACTGATAATTGGCATGAACATATAGTTGTCCAATAAGATGCAAGCTCAGGGATTTTTGAAGTTTTCATTGCCAAACCAAACGGAATGGCATGAGGGTATATTATCTAGTCAGGGGCCAGAGTCGGAACAGCGATTTTGGATGAAGCCCTTTGGCGGCCAAGCGATGGGCTTTAGCTTCAAGGAATCAGAATCCATTCAAATTCAACCGATTTCCGAACCGTTCCAACCAGGGTTTGAATCCTCAAAGTCCGAATACGTACACCTGGTTTCGCAGGCAATTGAGAGTTGCGCACATGGAATGAAAAAAGTCGTTTGCAGTCGAACGAAGTTTGTTTCCGCCAATCCCGAAAATTGGAAGACATGGTTAGTCCAATTGCGCGCTAAATTCCCAAAAGCATTTGTCTACTTCGCCCATATTCCGGGGCACGGACATTGGATTGGTGCAACTCCCGAGGTGCTGATTCAAAAAGAAAGAAACCAAATGAGCACCATGGCCCTTGCTGGCACAAAATGGGGCGATGAGCCATTTGAACAGAAAGAATTTGACGAACAGCAATTAGTAACAGATACCATTCTAGATGATCTTGATTTAGGGTCAGGTCATGCAGGACTCAGGTATGAAAGAAGCTTTGGTGAAATTCGACACTTATGTACGGACATCGTTTTTGATTCGGCACGACCAATCCATGAAATTGCCGAGGCGCTTCACCCTACACCCGCGGTTTGCGGAATGCCAAAGCAAGATGCCAGGGCATTTTTGGCCCGGTTCGAAGGATACGATCGATCGCTTTATACGGGATATCTTTTGATTGATGGAATGGCAGAGTCGAGCGCGGCGTTTGTAAATCTTCGTTGCGCGCGCATCTTTCAGAATGGCTTAAGATTCTATATTGGCGGCGGAATTAATAAAGATTCGAATCCTGAAAATGAGTGGGAAGAAACCGAACGGAAGTTGCAAGTTATGATGAACGCAATCCAACTACATGATTGAAATTTCGACTATCGGCGCAGTGCGGAGCATTGTTGAGATGCTCATGGCTGCTGGAGTCGAAGACGTTGTTCTTTCACCCGGAAGCAGAAATGCGCCCATTATCTTGAGCCTTTCGGCTATTCCAGAGTTCAATTGTATTTCAGTTGTGGACGAGCGCACGGCCGCGTTTATGGCCTTGGGTATGGCCCAGCAATCGGGCAAACCTGTAGCTATTTGCTGCACCAGTGGCTCTGCTATGTTGAACTATGCGCCGGCAATATCCGAGGCGTATTATCAAAGAATTCCTTTAATAATGATTACTGCCGATCGTCCGGTAGAATGGATCGATCAGGGTGAAGGACAAAGCATTCGGCAGCTCGATGTGCTTAATGGTGTGCTGGGTGCATCGACATCGTTAATCGAGGAATTAGGGGCCGCCGAAGGAGAAGCGAATCGTGGAGAATTGTTGCGTGTATTGGGTGTCTCAACCAACGAGAATATTCCAGTTCAAATAAATGTTCCACTATCCGAACCTTTGTATGAGTTTGGTTCTTGGGAGAAACCGGCTGCTGTCCGATGGGTGGAGTCAATGGCTGAACCAATAGACCACTCAGAATTCCAGTCTATTTGGGCAAGGAGCCAGCGCATATTAGTACTTGTCGCACAGCAAAACCAGCCTTCAAGTGTTCAACATTGGTTGAGCAAATGTGCCAACGACAATCGAGTTGTAGTCGTTTCTGAAACGACGAGTAACATATATAAGTTGGATTATGTGAGTTGCATAGATCGAACATTGGAGGGTTTTTTGGGTTCCGATCGAGAAGGCGATTTTATTCCAGATTTTTTGATCACGATCGGCGATAATGTAATATCCAAAAAGGTAAAAGCGCTGTTTCGAAGAAACTCTGATCGCATCACAGCACATTGGCACTTTGGACTTGCCAAACGAAATACGTTTTCATGTCTCACAAATTGGGTGAATACGGCGGCGACTTCACACTTTCCCGAATTTCCAGAACGTATGGAGTCTACTTCGAATTTTGGAGCGCTTTGGAAAGGGCAGTTTTTTCGAGCGGAAGAGCGCCACGTCGAGTTCTTGGCAAACGCACCATATTCCGACTTAAAGGTTTTTGAGCATATACTAGATTTTGTGCCTATCGATGCGATTTTTCAAATGGGGAATAGCAGCGTTGTTCGATATATTCAACTGTTTAATCAGTTGCAAGGCGTCTCTTACTTTGGAAATAGAGGGGTGAGTGGGATAGAAGGATGCACGTCAACGGCGGTCGGTTGCGCCCTGAAAACAGACAAGCCGGTTCTGTTTGTAAGCGGAGATCACGCATTCCGATATGATGCCAATGGTCTTTCATTCGAAGAGTTGCCAGATAACCTGAAGATCATTGTAATAAATAATGATGGAGGCAATATTTTTAGAATAATCGACGGACCGCAAAAACATACATCCTCCGATAAGTTTATAGAACACACACAGAAAAAGTCGGTCAAGATGCTTGTCGAGTTTCATGGCGTTGGGTATAGCCAAGCCAATGATGTCGAGACTTTGGATAGAGAGCTGCATCGGTTGTTTGATGGAAGCTGTTCTGGGCCGCATGTACTGGAAGTCTATACGCCCCGAACGATTAATCCCAATATTCTGAAGGACTATTTCCAGTTTGTGGGACAGGTATAATTGAGGGTAAATCCGCCTTCAACATAACCGGGTTGAAAATTCCTAATCAAATAGTCTAAGCGCCCTGCACGGCCAAGTACATTAGCATATTCCATAAAACTGCTGATACACGTGCGTTTCATAATAAAACTTGCCCTATTCATTTTTCTCCTTCCAATCGCTGCGAAGGGACAAATGACGATGATCTTCGACAATGATCTTTTGGCTTACAATCAAGGATTGGAGTTATACGAAAAGCAGAAGTATGGTCCTGCCAAAGAGAAATTCGAAGATGCTATTGCCGTCATTGATGATCAAAACTCAGAAATAAGCGCAAATGCTCACTTTTATGTAGCAGAGTGTGCGCTGGAATTGTTTCACAAGGATGCAGAGTTTCTATTAAAGGAATTCATTGGGAATTATTCATCCAGTCCTAGAGTTGAGGATGCGTGGTTCTTATTGGGAAGTTATAACTACCGGAAAAAGAAGTGGGAAAAAGCAATTGACTACTACAATGAGCTACAGATTAGCAGCCTTGTAGAGCCAAGGAAGAGTGAGTATCTATTCAAAAAAGGATATAGTAATTTCATGGAAGATCAGTTGGACGAAGCTGCTGGTTTGTTTTATCAAATGGACGATCAGACGTCGCTCTATTTTGCCCCAGGAACATACTATCTAGGTCACATAAACTACGAGCAGAAAAAATACGCAACCGCCCTCAAGTCCTTCCTTAGTCTGTCTGACAACGAATTATTTGGACCAGTTGTGCCGTATTACATCGTGCAGATTTATCACTTCCAGGAAGATTTTGATCAGGTGATCGCCTATGGAAAACCATTTTTAGAAGACAAGGATGTAAAGCGTCGTTCTGAAATCTCTCGTGTTGTGGGGGATGCATACTATCAAAAGGAACAATACAAGCAAGCTGTGCCGTTTCTGAAGGATTTTATGAAAAGCCGAGTGGCAAAGCAAAAGGAGGATTATTACACGCTTGGTTATGCCTTATATCAGTCAGGCAAATACGATGAAGCAGCAGAACAGTTTTCTAAAATTTCCTATTCCGAGGATAAACTCGGTCAGAGCGCGCTCTACCAAATGGGGGAGGCATATTTAAAGGCGGGTAAAAAGTCCTATGCGCGCAACTCGTATAGGTCAGCGTCGCGGCTAGATTTTGACTCCAAGATAAAGGAGGATGCTTTGTTTAAGTATGCCCAGCTATCCTACGAATTAAGCTATGATCCTTATGATGGTGCCATCGCTGCATTCAAGGAATATATTGACACCTACCCAAGTAGCGCGCGCTCAGAAGAGGCCTATGACTTCCTTGTCAATATCTACCTGACTTCTAAAAATTACGATGCGGCATTAACGTCAATAGAAGCATACGATAATCCAGATGTGAGCCTGCGTGAGGCCTATCAGCGAATTGCGTTCAATAAAGGGGTCGAGCTCTTTGATAATCACAAATACAAGGCGGCAATTTCATATTTCGATAAGTCGATTTCGTATCCACAGCGTAAATCACTTACATCTAGAGCACACTACTGGAAGGCGGAGAGTTATTATTATCAAGGTTCTTTCGCACAGGCTGTAAAAGCCTACGAAGAGTTTATATACAGCCCGGGAGCGGCATTAACTCCATACTTCAATTTAGCAAACTACAATGTGGGTTATGCATACTTCCAGCAGGATAAGTTTCTCGAAGCTCCTTCCTGGTTCAGACGATATACTTCAGTTCGAAGTGAAAAGGATGAAGTTAAGCTTAGCGATGCAAACCTTCGGATTGGGGATTGTTATTTCATGCTGAATCAGTTTGATGGTGCCCAGATATATTACAGCGAGGCGGTTAAGATCGGGAAAAGCGATCCTGACTATGCTTTGTATCAAAAGTCAATGACTGCAGGGTTGCTTAAGCGGCCACAGGATAAATTGATTGGTTTGGAGGCATTGGTGAAAGATTACCCCGACTCGCGTTACTTGGATGCTGGATATTTTGAAATTGGAAGAACGCTTATAGCTCTTGGTGAGGATGCTCGGGCATTGGAAAACTTGAATAAAGTGGTGAAAGACTACCCTGGTAGTAGTTATGTGCGCAGGGCCTTGGTCAGTATAGGACAAACACATTATAACGCAGGTAAGGATGGCGATGCGAAAGCCACATTTCAACGCATAGTAAAGGACTACCCAACCTTTGAAGATTCGCGTGAGGCGCTAATTGGATTAAAAAATATATACATAGATAAAGGTGATGCCGCTGGATATGATGAATATGTAAACGCACTTGGGTTCGTTGATTTTTCAGATGCAGCCAGAGACAGTCTTTACTATGAAGGTGCTGAAACGCAATATTTCGATGGAAACTGCAAGGAGTCGGTAGAGGCCTTTACGAAATACTTAAACCGATTTGAGAAGGCGCTATTTAAATTGAATGCCACATACTACAGAGCCGAGTGTTTAGCGAGAATGGGGCAAACGGATGAGGCACTGAAAGACTTTGAGTTTGTAGCAGATCAGCCGAAAAATAAGTTTACGGAAGTTGCGGTATTGCAAGTAGCGCGGAGTGCTTTTGCAGCGGATAATTACCTCGGTGCTTTAGCGCACTATAAGCGACTGTCTTTGATAGGAGAGTATAAAGAGAATTTGTTGGAGGCGGAAATCGGTCAAATGCGTTGTGACTTTAAACTGGAAAACTATACCAGCGCAATATCGCATGCTACCATTACCCTAGAATCTGAAAAGATCAATAATAAATTAGAAAATGAGGCGCACCTGGTCATAGCCAAATCAAATATGATGTTGGGGAGCGATGAAGAAGCGATCACATATTTTGAGATGGTCATTGATAAGGGGGCCACTGGGCAAGCGGCAGAGGCGATGTACCTGAAATCTCGGATACTATTTAATGCGGATGATCTAGATGGAGCCGAAACGTCAATTTTTAACATTGTTGAAGACTTTGGTTCTGAGTCCTATTGGGTTGCGAAAAGCCTTATACTACTGAGCGATATTTACATGACTCGTGGTGATTTATTTCAGGCAAAAGCCACATTGCAGGCTGTGTTGGACAATTACGCCGATGGCGGTGAGATCCTAGCACAGGCCAATTCAAAACTTGCTACCATAGTGGGAATTGAAAATCAACCTGTTGAGTCTGAAGACGAAGAAATATTGATTGATTTTGAAGCCCTGGACGAATTGTTGGCGCCAGATTCATCCTCTACAAACACACCTGCAGATACTTTAGAAAATGAATAAGAAGACGATATTATCTATTCTACTTCCTGCTATCGCGTTTGCAGGATTTGCACAGGAGGACGAAAAGGTGGACGAGAACCTGTCAACAACGGTGATGAAAATCAGCACGTACAGGCCAACAATTAGCGATGCTCGGAAGTTGGCGGAGAAGCCAACGATTATGGATACGGTGCTTCCAAAACCAGAACCTTCATACTTGTACGGAAATCAACCTGTGCAGACGAGTTTCATGCCGGATAGTATACAGCCTGCACGAATGAAAGGAGAGCCGCTGAATCCGCTTTATAGAGCATACGCCAGAGCTGGTGCGGGAAATGGGGTGAATTATTTAGCCGATTTCTATGTGAATGCGCTAAGATCTAGAGAAGGTGCATTGGGCTTTGAATTACATGGTCGAGGCGCACAGGGATTATT
>DDCZ01000064.1:0-55183 GCA_002336485.1 Flavobacteriales bacterium UBA1993 | reverse complement strand
AATCAAAACTTAGGAGACGATAAGGCTATTCGAAACCAGTTTAAACAATACTATCAGCGCATCTACGCTGGAGCAAACCTGAAGAGTTTTTATACCGATTCATCAGACCTAAACCATGTCATTCAATTGGATTATTACAATTGGTCTGATCGTAATGCTGCAAACTCAGAGAACAATGTGAAGGTCTCGGCTAAGGTTTCGAGATATTTTGGCGCCCATCAGCTTCGAGCCGAGCTCATGTCTGATATGAATTTTGTTAAATATGTTGCGCCATTTCAATACAACCCAATTGGAGCCATGGCGGAGTCGCAGTCTAACATTCTTGTTGGGTTAAAACCAACCATGGTGAGTACGTGGAAAAAGTTGAGAATAGAATATGGAGCGAATGTTCAACTAGAGATTGACAATGGTGGAACAACTCCAAAAATCTATCCTCACGCCTATGCCAAGTATAATTTAGTGAAGGAAGTGATTATTCCTTATGCCGGACTTGGCGGAGGTTTAAAGCGAAATAGTTTGAGCTCCTTCTCTGAATTGAATCCATTCATTTGGTCATCACGAACGGCTTTGTTGAATACCAATGAGGTGCTCCGAATCTATGGTGGATTTCGAGGTTCAGTCTCAGATCGCTTAACGTACAATATTCAGGCAGCTCAGTTTTATGAGCAAAATGCCGCGCTGTTTATAAACTACGATGCATCTCAATATAATCAGGGAGTTACGCGTTTCGGAGAGAACTACTTTTTGGTAAATTATGACACCTTAGAGACGTTCGAAATAAATGGCGAATTGATGTATCGAATTGGTGAGCGCTTGCAAGTTGTCGGCTATGGTGCATATAGAATGTTCCAGACCACTACTGAGTTCGAGGCATGGCACAGACCAGCCATGGAGGCGGCCTTAACAGGATTCTATCAAATTAAAAACAAGATCATTGCGAAAGCGCAGCTGCACTTCTATGGACCGCAATGGAGTAAGTCTTATGAACCGACCTCGGATAAGTTTTATGGAAACGACGGGGCCGATGTTTATGGAAATAAAGTCAGTCCGATTGTTGATTTAAACCTAGGTGTTGAGTATCGATACACGGAACGATTATCAGGCTTTGTAAACGTAAATAATGTGATTGCTCAGCGATATCAACGATGGAATCAATATCCATCTCAAAGGCTCAACCTTTTGGCTGGTGTGACTTATTCCTTTTGGAAGGAATAAGTGTTAATTGACTGTTGATAAAACCCCTGTATTTATTAGTGTTAGAACGTTATTTGGCTTGTATCAAATCTATATTTGAGCGACCTTGAAAAAACAAGATATATGAGCGAAAGTGAAAAGCCAAATGAGGAGTATTCAGCCTCGAATATTACCGTATTAGAAGGATTAGATGCCGTAAGAAAGCGCCCGTCTATGTATATCGGTGACGTTGGTGTTCGTGGTTTACACCACTTGGTGTACGAAGTAGTCGATAATTCAATTGACGAAGCCCTAGCTGGACATGCTTCTACCATTAATGTTACCATTAATGAAGATAACTCCATTACCGTGTTGGATGATGGTCGTGGTATCCCGGTGGATATGCACGAAAAGGAGAAAAAATCTGCGCTGGAAGTTGTAATGACCGTGCTTCACGCCGGAGGAAAATTTGACAAAGGATCGTATAAGGTGTCAGGTGGACTTCACGGTGTTGGTGTATCATGCGTCAATGCACTTTCAAAAGACCTTAAAGTGACCGTTTACCGAAAGGGAAAAGTCTATGAGCAGGAATATAAAATTGGTGTTCCTCAAAACCCAGTAAAGGAGGTAGGAACCACGGACAAAACTGGAACAGAGGTATGGTTCCTTCCGGATGATACAATATTCTCCGTGGCCGAGTACAATTTCGAAACACTTTCAAATCGATTGAGAGAACTATCCTTTTTGAACAAGGGAATAACCTTGACATTGACAGATCGACGAGAAACGGATGAGGAAGGAAATTTTGTCAATGCCAAGTATTATTCAGATAGAGGTTTGGCAGAATTTGTTGAGCACATCGATGGTGGTCGCGAAAAGCTAATTCCAGAAGCGATTTTCATTGAAGGAGAAAAGAATGGAATTCCGGTTGAGATAGCTATGCAATACAACACTTCGTTTTCGGAGAATCTGCATTCCTATGTAAACAATATCAATACAAGAGAAGGTGGGACTCACCTCGCAGGGTTTAGAAGCGGATTAACACGGACGCTTAAGCGCTACGCCGACGAAAGTGGAATGTTGTCCAAACTTAAGTTCGATATCGCAGGAGATGACTTTAGAGAAGGTTTGACGGCTGTGATTTCGGTAAAGGTGATGGAGCCTCAATTTGAAGGTCAAACAAAAACCAAGCTTGGTAACCCAGAAGTTCGTGGGGCAGTGGACCAAGGAGTAGGTGAGATGCTTTCAAACTTTTTGGAAGAGAATCCGAAAGAGGCGAAAATTATCGTAGACAAGGTCATTCTAGCAGCGCAAGCAAGACATGCCGCGCGAAAAGCGCGTGAAATGGTGCAGCGAAAGAATGTCTTATCTGGTTCAGGCTTACCGGGAAAACTTGCCGACTGTAGCTCAAGAGATCCATTGGTATGTGAGTTATTCCTTGTTGAGGGTGATTCTGCAGGTGGAACAGCAAAACAAGGTCGTGATCGTATGTTCCAGGCTATCCTTCCGCTCCGTGGTAAGATTCTGAATGTTGAAAAGGCCATGCAGCACAAGATTTTCGACAATGAGGAAATCAAGAATATCTACACGGCGCTTGGCGTTGTTGTCGGAACAGAAGAGGATAGCAAGGCGCTGAATATCACCAAGCTTCGATACCACAAGGTTGTGATTATGTGTGATGCCGATGTCGATGGTAGTCACATCTCCACTTTGATCTTGACGTTCTTCTTCCGTTATATGAAAGAGCTGATCGATTTAGGATACATATATATTGCGGCTCCACCACTGTATTTGGTAAAGAAGGGAACCACGCAACGATACGCTTGGAACGATGATCAACGCGATCAGTTTATCAATGAAATGAAGGGAGCCGGCAAAGAGACAAGTGTTGGTATTCAGCGATACAAGGGTCTTGGTGAAATGAATGCCGAGCAATTGTGGTCAACTACGATGAACCCTGAGAATCGAACGTTACGACAAGTTACAATCGAGAACGCTGCAGACGCTGATCACACCTTCAGCATGCTTATGGGGGATGAAGTTCCGCCACGTAGAGCATTCATTGAAAAGAATGCGAAGTACGCTAAGATTGATACCTAGGTCTAGTGTTTAGAAACTAAGACATAAAAAAAGCCACTTCCAATAGGAGTGGCTTTTTTGTTGTGGTACGTATGTGATTTTACAGGTATGTAATGGGAGTGTTAAACTCTTTGTGCTCTCCACATTCATCAACAACCTGCAGTTTCAAAAGGAAGACTTCCTCCGACTTTGCTCGTTCAGCCGTTCCGTTTATTGAACCGTCCCAAGAAGTCTTGTCAGTTGAACTGAACGCCAATTGACGGGTGCTGGCCCGGATAATTTCGATCTTATAGCTACGCGCATTCTCTAGTCCAACTATTTCAAAAATGTCGTTTACTCCATCTCCGTTCGGACTGAATGAATTGGGGTAAAATGGAGTAAAACCACCTTCAACAGTAAAAGATTCCTGCTCAAAAGATGTACAGCCTTCTTTATTAATGATGTGCATTCCAAGCGTATGTAAACCTTGATCCAGTGCAAGGGCATATGTTTGACCTTTGCCTACAGTATCTCCATCAAGCAACCATTTGTATGTGTTAGAACCTGGAGTTCCTTCTAGGGTTACTTCAGACTTAAAGCATCTAGTTTGATCGCTTTCCGCAACATCCATGTTGGCTTCTGGAGATTCATAGATCTGAATAATTCGTTCGACCGCTGTTTCAGATCCATCTTCGAACTTCACAGCCATTCGAACTATCTGATCTCCCGAGTTCTCGAAAGTGTGTTGAGCGGTGAGTCCTTCATATACATGTATGTCTTCGATCAACCAGGTAACTTCAGCTCTTGAATCCAGTTGAGCGGTGAACAATACATCAGAGTTCACACATTGAATTCCTTTTGCAATGAAATCGGAAGTACCGTTATCATTTGAAGCAACATCAGAGCCTATTTGTTTCTGACTTGTTTGCTTCGTATGCGCATCATTGTTGTCCGAGTTTATCTCAGGATTCGATTGGTCTGATGCAAGTGTTTTAGGTGTAGCAACTCCAACTCCAACTTCAACGCGAGGTTCGAGGGCGATTTTATGCACTGATTGAGGGACATGGCCGTCGTCCGAATCGTTTACCACAGCATCGTTTACAATATGTGTGGGAGTTACTGTCATGCCAGGGGAAGCGTCAACTTCGTCCATTTGAGGTGTAATGTCTGGCATAGAGGTGAAAAGAATGGTCATAACAACAGTGGCTGCAATACCAGCTGCCAATGGGCCGTTGAATGGTGTTTTACTACTATTCAGAGCTTGGTCTAGTTTAGACCAAGCGGTCGAATCTGCTGGGGCCTCAAACCCACCAAGCTTCTCCTTAATTATATCATCAAATTTCATCATATCATCCTTGACTTATTTTGTCAACCAATGGTTTTAGCATCTTTCTTAAATTCAGTCTAGCCTTAGATAAATTGGACTTCGATGTCCCAACACTTATCGTGAGCATTTCAGCAATCTCATTGTGGTTATATCCTTCCAAGACATACAGGTTGAAAACAGTCCTATATGCAGGGGATAAATACTGTACTGCATCGAGAACGGCTTTAATTGGAATCTGCTGATAGATGCTGTCATCTTCAACTTCCTCTTCCATATTGCTACCAAGCCGATCCGTTAATTCCGAATCAACCACTACCGGCTTTACCTTTTTCCTTCGGTAATTATCAATAGCGGTGTTGATCACAATGCGTTTAACCCAGCCTTCGAAAGAACCATCTCCTTTATAATTTTCAACGCTTTTAAATACTTTGATAAATCCGTTTTGCAAAATGTCCTTTGCTTCATCGTCGTCATCTGCGTATCTCATACACACGCCTAAAAGTCGTCTGTACATTGAGTTGAAAACCTCCTCCTGCGCGGTCCGGCTTCCCGATTTGCAACCATCAACTAGTTGCGCTTCTTCATGTGGATGCCAAATGCCCATTTGTACTTATTAGACGCTCTTAATAATAAAGGTTGCTGCTTATTTTAATCCAGTTGGATTCCCGGTCTTTCCGACCATAATACTTCCCGAAATTTTCTTCGGTTCATCCTGGTTATCACGGTAGTGAAGCAAGAATGGATAGCTTCCGGCATTGACATATTCGCCGTTTGAAATGCGTTTACCATCCCATCCAAATTCAGGATTTTTAGTGTAGAATACTTTATGTCCCCATCGATCAAATACCACGAATTCGAATCCTTCAGGGCTAATTTTTTCTCCAACAATTTGGAAGACATCATTCAAGCCATCTCCGTTTGGACTGAAAGATCGGGGTATGAATAGTGTTTGCGCCAAACCATTATGTAAATACTTTGAAATGGTGTCTACACAACCATCTTCGCTTGTCGCTACCAGCGATACCTCGTACCAACCTGTATCGATGAATTCATATCGGAAAATGCTATCAACCACGAATCGTTTTTCATCTATATACCATTGAATACTTTCAGCTGCCAAAGACATGTCCTGAAATTGAATGAACGGCTCCAGCGTATTCGGGTTTTCAGGCGAATGCAGATAATCGGCAATAGGTGATTCCAAAATTTCTATTAAACACTTCTCAGTACGCTGGGCAAAACATCCAAAGTCTGTTGTTACAGACAATGTCACATCGTAGCATCCTGGATCGTCATAGCTGTGAACGATCGAATCGGTTTGGGCATTGTAAACAGCATCGCCATCGCCTAAATCCCAATTGTAATCATAACCTGCAATCCATTCGGCAATAGAAATGGTAACCTCTGCATTTGTGCATGAAACCGTTGGATTAGCAATAAACGGAGGCGCGATTGGCTCTCCTACATGAATAAACGCCGTGTCGGCTCCCGCTGGGCTAAGGCATAAGTCTGTAATGTTAACAATGTAACGTGTAGTTTTTGCTGGTTGAGAGAATTGGATTGGGTTTCCATCCCACGACGATTGATTCCATGCAAATCGATATTCATTCGGTCCTTCGTGACCGCCTCTACCTGACGCTATCAGATATACACTTTCACCGGCGCAAAGCGAATCGTCTTCAATTCTGATATTGGCATCAATAGGACTGTAACCTCCAACTTGAACAAATACACTGTCCTCGAAAACTGGTGTGCCGCAGAAATCACTTACGGTTACATTATACCATCTTGACTCATCCGGACTAATAGTAGCCGTTGGGCCAAATGTGCCACTGCTCCAAGAAAAAGTGTAGAGACTGTCGCCTCCCAATCCTACCGCAGTGACATCAATGGTGTCGTATGGGCAAATAGTATCGATCTCTGGAAGAACCATTCCAAGCTCGGGGCGCACCACAATTAATACTGATGCGGTGTCTCCAGGACATCCATTTGCATCTGTGGAACTCACGAAGTATCGGGTTGTTACCTCAGGGTTAACTGATGAATTTGCCATTAGGCTAACAGTGTCAGATGGGGAGTCAGCTAATGTCCATACATAATCGTATGGTGCGGTTCCTCCCGTGCTCGAGGCAATTATTGCCGCGATATTTGTTATACATATAGTCGTATCACCAAAAGATGTGGTTATAATACTGTCCGGCACATCGATCACAACCCATGTCGATGTGTCGCATCCATTAGCATCTGTAACGGTTACCCAGTTTGAATCGGGACATAAAGCCTGCGCAAGTTGAGTTCCTTCGCTCGATGACCAAGAGTATGTGTATGGGGCAACTCCACCAGCTCCATTTCCAAGAGCGGATGCATCGCATGATGTTTGTCCAGGGCAAGAAACTGCAGTAGGATTCGTAATGCTCGCGCCTACCAGTGTTGGTTCGTCCACCGTAACGCTTCCAGTTTGAATTAGGCAACCGTCAACGGTAACAAAGTATGTCCCAGCGCTGACGTTGAGCAGGGAGTCATTGTCCTGTGTCTGATTAATAGCCGAATCTATGATGGTCGAATCCGGGGTCCAATAAAACGAGTAGAGACCATCCCAATTCAGTCCGCTGTAGTTATTAGTGTCCACGGCATAGGCGATCCCTGTGCTGTCACCATTGCACAATACGTCAATCGAACCGGTAAAAGTTCCGACAACCGTATCGGGCTGATTAATTGATGTGAAACCTATTGCAAATTCCGAATTACTTCCAAAAGCATACACGGTGTATGATCCAGCGGGTGCGTTGGCAAGTGTATCTGTATCGTTGGCGCTAACATTTATAGCCATTGTATCTCCTGTACCATCATGCACCCAATAAAAGGTGTACGGAGCATTGGTTACAGATGAGGTGTCTATCGCCACAGCATACCCTGAAGAGTCATTGGTGCAATCCACATCCAATGAGTCCATTTCTAGATTAATGCAACTAACGGCGACGTAAACACTGTCTTGAAGTGAGTCGTTCCCGCATGTGACACCATTCGCATATACCCATGTCGATTGATTGAAAGATGCGGTTAAGCCGTTTCCAATTCCGACTGGAGATCCGTTGAGTGTAGTCCAAACAATTGGTGAAGTTGGGATAAAGCGAATACTCTGATTTGTGATAGTAAACTGACTGTCGTTTCTGCCAGCAACTGCGGTTGCAATGGTTCCAGCTGCGTTGTGTGTACCCTCAGTGCCGTCTCCGTTACCCCAACCTGTGCAAACAGGCACGTTGGTTAAGTTGTTGTGAATAATGTTTGAAGCCTCATGAAGGACAACCTGGAATGTTCCCTGGCTTGAGGTGCAGGAATACATAGGAACTGCGCTCCACGTAACAATTAGTTTTCTTAGGGGAGCGGTTCCGACCGTTTGGTATGAAACATAAGGTCCTGTTCCCGACGCTGGATTCCAGTCACGCCAGGGTGCCATAATATTGTTTTTAGGTGTGTTTCCGTTGGTACTTGGTATGGATTGAACTACCCAAGTTTGAGTCTGGCCATTGCTGAAGCCGATCCAACCATTTGAGCAAATGTAGAATTGGGTGTACTGCCCGCAGTAGAATGAAAAGGTGAACCCAATATTATATGGGCCTTGAATTTGATCATCCGACATGCTTATAGTTGTTCCTCCAACAGACTCTGTTTGGTATGGAATAGTATCATATGTATACGCGTTCGAATTTCCTGAATCTGCAAACAGGTAGAGAAAAACCGAATCAGGTGGACATGTTTGAATAAGGGTATCAAACGGAATATTAAAAGTTGCCTGAGAAAAACCTCCTATAACAACCAAGGAAAAAATAAGAGCAAGCAGGTGCTTTTTCATTCTGCAAATTTAATGTTCTACTCTCTAGGACGACCAATAGATTTTAAGTTGCTTAGACAAGATGATAAATTAGATTTGCAGTCCTCATTTGAACATTCAAAAACATCAAAAATGAAAGTAACAGTAGTTGGCGCTGGAGCAGTTGGAGCAAGTTGCGCAGAATATATTGCCATTAAGAATTTTGCATCCGAAGTTGTATTGGTCGATATTAAAGAAGGTTATGCTGAAGGAAAGGCAATGGACCTTATGCAATGCGCTTCCCTAAATGGCTTCGATACTAAAATCACCGGGAGTACCAGTGATTATGCTAAAACCGCAGGCAGTAAAGTTGCCGTCATTACAAGTGGCATTCCACGCAAGCCGGGAATGACTCGCGAAGAGTTAATTGGAATCAACGCTGGAATTGTAAAAGAGGTAAGTGCCAATTTATTGAAGCATTCTCCCGATGCAATTATCATAGTGGTCAGTAATCCGATGGATACTATGACGTATTTAGTTCACAAGGCAACGGGCATTGCAAAGAATCGAATCATTGGTATGGGCGGTGCCCTAGACAGTGCCCGATTTAAGTATAGACTCAGTGAGGCGTTAGAATGCCCAACATCCGATGTTGACGGAATGGTAATAGGCGGTCACAGTGATGTTGGTATGGTTCCATTAATCGAAAAAGCAGCGCGTAATAGTGTTCCTGTTTCTGAGTTTCTTTCAAAAGAAAGAATGAGCCAAGTGGTAGAAGACACAAAAGTGGGTGGGGCTACATTAACGAAGTTGTTAGGTACTTCTGCATGGTATGCGCCAGGAGCAGCAGTCTCTGCTTTAGTTCAAGCAATAGCGTGTGATCAGAAAAAGATTTTCCCATGTTCTGCATTGCTAGAAGGAGAATACGGATTAAATGATCTTTCGATCGGTGTTCCGTGTGTGCTTGGAGCAAATGGTATTGAGCGAATTGTTGAAATAGCCCTAAGCGACGCGGAAACCGCCAAGATGAAGGAGAGCGCTGAAGGCGTTAAGAAGACGAATGGCCTGCTTGATTCAGTTCTAGCATAAAACAAATAAATCATCAAAAAAAAGGGTGCTGAAATCAGTACCCTTTTTTTATTTCTAACCTTATATATAGCACAAGGAAAAGTTACTGTTTTTGAACAACTTGAAATTCTATATTTGCACGCCCTTTTTGAAGGGTTTTTTATATCAATAACACTAGAAAATGCAGAACAAAAGCGCAATTTGGGCATTCACCATACTGCTGATCATCGCTTGTCTTTATCAGATATCCTTTTCCTTCGTCACCTCAGGTGTAGAAAGAGATGCAAAGGACATTGCCCAATCACAAGTCGATTCATTAATCACGGCTCTAAGCCCGGATTCAACGTTGTCTACAGAGAACACTGCTTTCGCGTTTCAGCGATTTGAGCAGAAGTACTTGCAACAGATGAATTCGAAGGAAGTGTATCCACTTCTTGGATTTACTTACTCTTATTGTAAGTCAAACGAAATTAACCTTGGACTAGACCTTCAAGGTGGTATGAACGTAACCTTACAGGTATCTGTTAAGGAGCTAATCAAAGCTTTAAGCGATGATAGCGAAGACCCAGCTTTTATCGCTGCCCTTGAGCGAGCTGCAGAGTTGCAGAAGGAAGCGCAAGAAGATTACGTTACCCTATTTGAGCAGGCGTGGAATGAAAGCAATGCCGGAGCGCCGCTCTCAGCGATTTTCCATAATCGTGAAAACAAGGAGATGTTTCCGCTCGAAGCAACCAATGATGAAATAATCGCAAGAATTTCTGAGGAAGCTGATGCGGTCGTTTCTAGAACAGAGCAGGTTCTTCGAAGGAGAATTGATGGTCTTGGAGTTGTTCAGCCTTCCATTCAACGTCAACCGGGTACGGGTAGAATTATAATCGAATTGCCAGGTGTTAAAGACAAGGTTCGTGTTAGAAACCTCTTAGTTGGAACCGCTCAGTTAGAGTTCTGGTATACATATGAGAATGGAGATATTTATCCGAAAATGGAAGCGGCCAACACCATGCTGGCTGAGCGTTTGTCTCCTAGAGATAAGAAAGCGGATGTAGAAGAAGCTGTAGAACCTGATGCGGATGCCGCCGAGGAGCCAGTAGCTGACCCTGAGCCAGCGGTGGAGCCTGAATTAACAGTAGAGCCTGATTCTGGAAATGCAAATGATGATGGTGCCCTTGTTTTAGAAGGTGCAGAAGGAGATTCTGGCGATGCTAATCTTGAACTTTCCGAAGATAGTTTGGCTGCACTGCGTGCTGATTACGCCGCGAATAACCCACTCTTTAATATACTTCGACCAGCGATATACCAAGATCCAGACGATCAGAAGTATTATGCTGGAAAAGGTCCAACAGTAGGTTATGCCTCCGTATTCGATACAGCTGACATAAATGTTCTATTGAATCGAAAAGATTTTAAGCAGCAGTTTCCAAGAAGGATGAAATTCCTTTGGGCCGCCAAGCCATACGATGAAGAAGGAAAGTTTTTGCAGCTATATGCGATCAATGTAAATAGCAAGGATGGAAAAGCTCCGCTCGAAGGAGATGTCATAACAAACGCTCGCGTTACGAGCGACCCTCTTGGAAATCCTGAGATTTCTATGAGCATGAACTCAGAAGGAGCCAAGGCTTGGAAGTCAATGACAGCTGAAGCGGCTGATCAAACACCTGCAGGGTATATTGCCATTGTGCTTGATGATAAGGTATACTCAGCTCCTAGAGTTGAAAACGAAATTGCTGGAGGTAATTCATCTATATCTGGACAGTTTACGCTCCAAGAGGCAGAAGATTTAGCGAATGTTTTAAAAGCTGGTAAGTTGGCTGCACCTGCACGGATAATTGAAGAAGCAGTAGTTGGACCAACCTTAGGTAAAGAGGCGATCAGATCAGGATTGATGTCATTTGCTATTGCATTGATATTGATTCTAGCATACATGTGGTTTTATTACTCATCCGCTGGAATTGTAGCTGACCTTGCGCTTCTCGCAAACTTGTTCTTCGTTATCGGAATTCTCGCTTCAATCGGCGCAACACTTACACTTCCTGGTATTGCAGGTATCGTTCTTACAATTGGTATGTCGGTCGATGCTAACGTGCTTATCTATGAACGAATAAGGGAAGAGCTGCGCGCAGGAAAGGGTGTGCGCCTTGCGATAGTTGATGGATATAAAAACGCATACAGTTCAATTATTGATGCGAACATCACAACACTACTTACGGGTATAATTCTATACATATTCGGTTCAGGACCGATTAAAGGTTTTGCTACCACATTGATTATTGGTATCGCGACTTCGTTGTTTGCTGCCATCTTCATTACACGTTTGTTGTTCGAGTGGAGATTGGAAAAAGATGCGAAGCCTTCGTTTGCAACGAAACTCACGGAAAATGTAATGACGAACGTTAATTTTCAATTCGTTAAGAAGCGCAAGTTGTTCTACCTAATTTCTGGATTAGTGATTGCAATTGGTCTTGGGTCGTTGTTTACACAAGGATTAAATCAAGGTGTTGATTTTACGGGAGGGCGGACGTATACGGTACGATTCCAACAGGAATATAAAGTTTCAGATATCTCTACCGCACTTGGAGCCCAGTTTGTGAGCGAAGATGGCCTTAAGCAAACTCCAGAGGTGAAGACATTTGGTGTCGCTACTCAAGTTAAGGTAACCACGAAGTACTTGATTGATTCACCATTGGAAGATGCTGATCAAATCGTTGAAGACAGGTTAACGGCAGGATTGGAGACAATTTCTCCGGATTTTGAAATCATGAGTTCTCAGAAAGTTGGGCCTACCATCGCCGATGATATTACGCAGGCAGCGTGGTATTCAGCAATTTTCGCATTAACCATCATATTCTTATATATCGTGGTTCGATTTAGAAAACTGCAATTTGGTGTTGGTGCATTGGTTGCGATGTTGCACGACGTTTTGATTGTGTTGTCATT
The DNA here is from genome assembly GCA_002336485.1 of Flavobacteriales bacterium UBA1993. Taxonomy (GTDB): domain Bacteria; phylum Bacteroidota; class Bacteroidia; order Flavobacteriales_G; family Salibacteraceae; genus SHAN690. The sequence goes on along the minus strand of DDCZ01000064.1, from coordinate 42,812 downwards.
GTTTTCGCTCCTGTATAAGTTTATGCCATTCTCCCTCGAAATAGATCAAGCGTTTATTGCAGCGATACTCACAGTAGTTGGTTATTCGATTAACGATACCGTGGTTGTCTTTGATAGAATTCGAGAATACCTTGGAATACACAAACGACAAGACTATGAAGGAGTAATTAACGATGCATTAAACTCTACACTTTCACGTACGATTAACACGTCACTTTCAACCTTAGTTGTATTACTTATGATCTTCTTCTTTGGTGGAGAAGTAATTCGAGGATTTGTTTTCGCCTTGATAATTGGAGTAGTCGTTGGAACATATTCTTCATTATGTGTTGCGACTCCGATTGTAGTTGATTTGACTAAGTTGACCAAAAAGAAAGAGTAATAGATAACTGATAAAATGTAACCCCGATTTGATTGTATTCGAATCGGGGTTTTTTGTGACCTACATTTGGTGAGCCAAAAGATTATATGACATTATTATTTTTCAATTTAGGTGGTGGTGAAATCGTCGTAGTGATGATGGTCGTATTGATGTTTTTTGGATCGAAGCGAATACCTGAAGTAGCCCGAAATCTTGGTCGTGGGCTCAGACAAGTTCGAGACGCAACCAACGATATCCAGCGAGATATCTCTGACTCCGTTAAGGAGGTCAAGGACAAAATCGAAAACGATAAAGACTGATGCTTTTTGGGTGGACGGAATTGGTTGCGGGATTAATCCTCCTCGTTTTAGGCGGTGACTTCCTCGTTCAATCTTCAATTCGCATTGCAACATACCTTAGGGTGAGCCCAATGGTGGTTGGTCTAACCATTGTTTCATTTGGTACATCGTTTCCAGAATTGGTAGTCAGTGTTAATGCCGCTCTGTCTGGGCACGCTGATATTTCCATGGGAAATGTTGTTGGGTCTAATATTGCAAACCTTGCCCTTGTCCTCGGTATTACAGCCATAATCAAACCAATGTTTCTGACCAGAAACAACCTGATTCTGGATTGGCCGCTAATGCTATTGGTCTCCGCAGGGCTAATCCTTGTTTCGTATGATGGCAAAATTGTCTTTTATGAAGGCGTCATACTTCTAATAGGTCTCATAGGGTACAACCTACTCACCATGAAGCTTGGACGTAAGGAGTCGATGGAAGAATATGAATCATCTTCCAAACCAATGTTGAGTAACGTGTTAAGATCCTTATTGATTTTAATAGCGAGTCTGGCCACACTCATATTTGGCGCCAATATTCTCATTGATGGAGCCGTAACTATAGCTGAGGGAGTTGGGGTGAGTGAGCGTGTTATCGCTGTCACAATCATAGCGTTTGGGACAAGTATGCCTGAGTTGGCAACATCGCTAATAGCAATTCGTAAAAATGAAATTGGCCTGAGTCTTGGGAATTTAATTGGATCAAACGTGTTCAATATCTTGGCAATTCTTGGAGTGACCTCAACACTTACGGAGGTTGGGGTTAGCCAACAAATCTTAGGCTTTGACATGTATTGGTTGATTGGGATTCCACTCCTCGTTTATCCATTACTAATTTGGAAGCAACGGGTTCAGCGATGGATTGGACTTGTTCTGTTGGCATCCTACATCTCATACATTGTTCTTGTTTTTTGATTTATTTGGAGTAATGAACAAAAAAATAGGGGGTGTGGATAAAATTTTCGCATTATTTTAGGGTTACCCCCTCGATTCTGGTCTATTTTCGCCGAAATTTTCAATAATTATGGCAAAGTTGCGATTTGATGCACTAAATCACGTGATGAATAGACCTGTTCAGGATCATCCAATATCTACGGAGTTAATTTCGGATTATTATGGATCATCCGTTTTCCATGATAAAGCAATGCAGCAATACTTGCCTCGTGATATCTACAAGAAGATTCGAGAGTGTATTGTAACAGGAAAACAACTTGATCGAAACGTAGCGGATCATGTCGCCTCAGGAATGAAGGCTTGGGCTCTATCAAAAGACGTAACACATTACACGCATTGGTTTCAACCCTTGACGGGTAGGACGGCTGAAAAGCACGATGCTTTTTTTACGCCAACAGCCATCGGCGAATCAATTGAAAGTTTCGGTGGAGGCGAATTGGCGCAACAGGAGCCTGATGCATCAAGCTTTCCAAATGGAGGATTGAGAAATACTTTTGAGGCCAGAGGATACACGGCATGGGATCCAAGTTCACCCGCATTTATTATCAGTGGAACCTTGTGTATACCTACAGTCTTTGTTGCCTATACGGGGCAAGCATTAGATTATAAGGCGCCACTTATTAAGGCGTTGCAAGCACTGAATGATGCTGCAGTTCCGGTTGCCCAGTATTTTGATCGAAACGTTACGAGAATAAGCGCAACGCTTGGTTGGGAACAAGAGTACTTTTTAGTGGATGCCGCCCTCTACAGTGCTAGGCCAGATCTAATGCTAACCGGTCGTACCCTTTTTGGTCATAGCTCCTCCAAAGGCCAACAATTAGACGATCATTATTTTGGATCAATCCCTGAACGAGCCGCAGATTTCATTCGTGACTTTGAAGAAGAGTCGCTTAGATTGGGGATTCCAATTCAAACACGTCATAACGAAGTAGCGCCAAATCAGTTTGAATGTGCACCGCTATATGAAGAGGCAAACCTCGCGGTGGATCATAATCTATTGGTCATGGACGTCATGGAAAAAGTGGCGCATCGGCATCACTTCCGAGTGCTACTTCATGAAAAACCATATGCCGGCATAAACGGAAGCGGAAAACACAATAACTGGTCACTCTCCACTAACACGGGAGTGAATTTATTAGGCCCAGGAAACACGCCTAAAACCAATCTGCGATTTCTTACATTTTTCATTACCTCTATAAAGGCCGTTAATGAATATTCGGATTTATTAAGAGCTACCATAGCCTCTGCAGGAAATGATCATAGGCTCGGTGCGAACGAAGCACCACCCGCCATTATTTCAATTTTCATTGGTTCGCAGCTGACCAAAGTTCTTGAAGATCTGGAGAATAGAGTGAAAGAAAAGGATATGTCTGCCGATGAGAAAACGGAACTAAAGTTGAATATTGGTAAGATTCCAGAAATCCTTCTCGACAACACCGATCGTAACAGAACGTCTCCCTTCGCCTTTACGGGTAATAAGTTTGAATTTAGAGCTGTTGGTTCAGCCGCTAACTGCTCGGGACCAATGACTGTGTTGAACACAATTATGGCAAAGCAGTTGAGAGAATTCGCCGCGGAAGTAGATTCCTTAATCAAGAAAGGAAGGAAAAAAGACGAGGCAATTCTTGCTGTGTTGCGGACCTATATTATAGACTCTAAGAATATTTTGTTCGAAGGGAATGGCTATGGTGACGAATGGGTGAAGGAGGCAAAGAAACGAGGTCTATCTAATGTGAAGACTACGCCTCATGCGCTTGGCGCATATCTTGAAAAGAAGGTTGTAGACTTGTTTGAAGAGGCCGGAGTACTTACCCATGAGGAGCTTGAGGCACGGAATGAGATTTACTTGGAAAATTATAAACTCAAAATTCAGATCGAATCCCGGGTAGCGGGTGATTTAGCTTTAAATCATATTATCCCGGCTTCATTAGAATATCAGAGTAAGGTCATCGAAGGGGTGCGCGGCCTGAAAGAGATTTATGGCGAGAAGGACTTTAAAAGATTAGCCAAACCTCACTTTGAGATAATTAGTAGCATTTCCGAACATGTTACGCTACTTCAGTCTAACGTTGATGCAATGATCGAAGAAAGGAAAATTGCGAATAACATGGAGGATGCTCTTGAAAGTTCAAAGTACTACTGTGAAAAGGTGATCCCGTATTTGGAAACCCTTCGTTATGAGGTAGATAAGCTAGAGCTATTGGTTGACGACGAACTTTGGCCAATGCCGAAATATCGTGAACTCTTATTCACCAGATAAGCTGTCGCAGCTAAATGAATTGAGTTACTTTATTTTTCATTTACTAGTCAATATCTTATTTCATTAGATTTGCCAACCTATCAACAAAAACGAAGGTCTTTGTTGTGTTAACCATCTACAGAATAGTGACGCGTATGACATATGTGAAAGGAGCGCTAAGCATTTTTTGTTTGATCCTGATTTCCACTCTAGCAGTGGGGCAAAAGAATTGGACAAAAGAGGCCGATTTAACTTTTCAAGCTGAGGCTTACTTTGAAGGAATAGACGCTTATAAAAAAGCATACTCCAAAGAGAAAAAGCAATCTGAAAAAGCTCGAATCCTCTTTAAAATCGGGGAGTGCCATCGAGAATTACAGCAAGCCGATCAAGCACAGGTTTGGTACGATAAAGCGGTTGCCGCAGAATATGACAATGCCGAATTGCCACTTCGATACGGGGACATCCTTCGTAAAATGGCCAAATACGACGAAGCTTCAGCAAAATATAGAGAGGCGCTATCTAAGGCTTCTGGGCCTTTAAAGAAAGAGGCTGAGAACGGGATAGCTTCCTGCGAAACAGCAGTGAAACTGACCAAGGAAGCCGCTCGATACAACGTTAAGAATGAGGTTCAACTGAACACGGCTTACTATGATTTCTCCTGTTTTTTTGCGGATAAAAAGCACGAAAGCATTATGTTTTCTTCTACCCGCCCAGGCGGTGCAGGTGGGTCGGATGACCCAATTACGGGAGAGAGCTTCAGCGACATTTTCATTGCTCAACGTGACAACAAGGGCAAGTGGTCCGCACCCGTCCCTACTGATCCAACCATAAACAGTGCTGCCAACGAAGGTTCACCTTGGTTAGATTCAAAATATAGCCAGATCTACTTCACACGATGTGGGTACGAAAAGAAGAAACCATTTGGTTGTCAAATCTATACAGCGCGTCAGCAAGGTAAAGCATGGGCGGAACCAGAGGTGTTGGACTTTGGAATTGATGATACAACGGCCGCGGGTCACCCTGTAGCACTCGATGATGATATGATTCTCTTTTCATCCGATATGTATGGAGGCGAAGGAGGAAAGGACCTTTGGGTTATATCATTTGATAAGAAAGCCAAGTTGTGGGGGCCTGCCAAGAATTTAGGTCCAGAGATTAATACTGCAGGCGATGAAATGTTTCCATACGTTCATGAAAATGGAGATTTATACTTTGCTTCCAATGGGCATATTGGAATGGGCGGCCTTGATATTTTTCATTCAACGTTGAAAGGGGATGACCCGGAGACATTGGAATGGAAAGGAGTTGAGAACGTTGGCGCCCCTATTAATTCAAGCGCCAATGATTTTGCGATAATTTATGATGGCGACGCTCCACGGGGTTATTTTACATCGGATAGAGCTGGTGGAAAAGGAGGAGACGATATTTACAGTTTCACCATGCCTCCAGTGATTTTCAAGTTGTCAGGAACAGTAACGGATTGGGAAACCAAGGAAGCACTTGGTAATGTTAAGGTTAAGTTGATGGGTACCGATGGTTCCATTGGCGAGGTAATGACAGATGCTTCCGGTGCATATGAATTCGAAAAACGAGAGAACGACGACCGATACATCCTTGCAAACACTTCCTACACTATTGAAGTGAATGGAATGGATCAAGATGCTTCGAATGGCGAGAAGTATTTAGGCGCTAAAGGCCAGGAGACGACAGTCGGTTTGAAGGAGTCAACGGCATTTGTGAAAGACTTTGAGCTTCAGTGTGCAACGTGTGAGAAGCCAATTCCTATGAGAAAGGTGTTCTATGCACTTGGAAGATGGGAGCTATTGGTTAACGAAGAGATTAATTCAAAAGATTCGCTCGACTTCCTATACAATACACTTCAAGAGAATCCGACCATTGTAATTGAACTAGCTGCTCATACGGATACTAGAGGTAATGATAAAGCAAACATGATTCTTTCGCAGAAAAGAGCAGAGACCTGTGTGAATTACCTGATTACAAAAGGAGTTGATCCTGCACGAATGGTGCCTAGAGGATACGGTGAATCAAGAACAACAATTTCTGATGCTGAAATTGCAAAGCTTCCTACCAAAGTTGAGAAAGAGGCGGCGCATGCTAAGAATAGAAGGACAGTCTTTAGCGTATTGAGTTTCGACTACGTGCCGAAACAACCCGCAGAGGGCTCTAAGTAGATACACAACATAGATTGACCGCATGAGTACTTGATATTCATGCGGTTTTTTATTGAATCAAATGGAAGTAAGCGACAAATATGCATCACGAGGTGTTTCCGCTGGGAAAGCTGACGTGCACGAGGCAATAAAGAACATCGACAAAGGCCTATACCCAAGTGCGTTCTGTAAGATAATTCCAGATATGTTATCTGGTGATCCTGAAAAGTGCTTAATAATGCACGCTGATGGGGCCGGCACAAAATCATCCTTGGCATATGCCTATTGGAAGGAAACGGGAGATCTCAGCGTATGGCGGGGGATAGCCCAAGACGCGGTGGTGATGAATACAGATGATCTACTATGTGTAGGAGCAAAAGGACCAATCGCACTTTCATCCACCATCGGAAGAAATAAGAAGGAAATACCAGGAGAAGTAATAAAGGCCATAATTGAAGGAACAGAAGAGCTGCTTCAAAGTATGCGGGACATGGGGTTCATGATCTATTCTACTGGAGGTGAAACAGCCGATGTCGGAGACTTGGTTCGATCCATAATCGTGGACAGCACGGTAACGGCTGTCATGAATCGCTCAGATGTGATTGATGCATCGCGGATACAACCAGGGAATGTAATTGTAGGATTATCATCTTCAGGCCAATCCAAATATGAATCTCAATGGAATGCAGGGATGGGTAGTAATGGTCTGACTTCCGCGCGACATGACTTGTTTAATAAATCGGTTGGCTCAAAATATCCTGAAAGCTTTGAGCCAACTCTAAACGATGAATTGGCCTATACTGGACCGTATAATCTAACAGACGCTGTGCCAGGTTCACCGCTAAATGCTGGAAAAATGGTGCTTTCTCCCACTCGGACATACGCTCCAATCATGATGAAAGTGTTCCAAGAATTTCAGGATGGAATAAATGGAATCATTCATTGCAGCGGAGGAGCTCAAACGAAAATTCTGCATTTCCTAAATCAGCATAAAGTCATCAAAAACAACTTGATGAAAACGCCAGTGCTTTTTGCCGAGATTCAGAAGCATAGTGGCACAAGCTGGAAGGAAATGTACCAGGTTTTTAACATGGGGCATCGAATGGAGCTTTATGTGGATGAGTCAAAGGCCCAATCAATAATCGATATCAGCAAGTCCTTTGGTGTGGATGCACAAGTTGTTGGTCATATTGAGGCATCCGAGACGGCCGAACTAGAAATTCACGCCAACAATGAAGTTTTGAACTATACCAAAGGATAATGAGTAGTCTATTAACGAAACTCGAATACATCAAAGAGCGCTGGCAACAAGTAGAGTTGAAGCTCAGCGACCCTGAGGTTATCAGTGACATGAAGCGATTCGTGAAACTGAATAAGGAATACAGTGATCTAGGAGAGATTGTTAAAGTCTATCTCGAGTATAGAGATCTGATTGGAAACCTGGAGAGTACGAAAGCAATGCTTCAAACCGAAAAGGATGAAGAAATGCGAGAAATGGCCAAGGAAGAACTGACAGAGTTGGAGATTCAGGTGCCAGAGATGGAAGAAAAAATCAAGTGGTTGTTGGTGCCAAAAGACCCAGATGATGACCGCAATGCGGTATTGGAAATTAGGGCGGGAGCAGGAGGCGATGAGGCGAGTCTCTTTGCCGGAGACCTGTATCGAATGTATTCTCGATATATCGAAGGTCAAAAGTGGAAGATCGAAGTAATGGATGTAACAGAAGGCACTGCTGGTGGATACAAGGAAGTCATTCTGAAGGTTATCGGTGCTGATGCATATGGAATATTGAAGTACGAAGCAGGTGTTCACCGCGTTCAACGTGTTCCAGAAACGGAGTCTCAGGGACGGGTGCATACTTCTGCGGCGAGCGTTGCAGTGCTGCCTGAGGCGGAAGAAGTAGATGTTGTTATCAATCCAGCTGATATTGAGATACAAACTGCCAGATCCAGTGGTGCGGGTGGGCAAAATGTCAATAAGGTGGAGACAAAGGTCCAGTTAACGCATAAGCCTTCGGGTATTTATATTCAATGTCAAACCGAACGATCGCAATTGCGCAATAAGGAAATTGCCATGGATATGTTGCGCACTCGGCTGTATGAGCTGGAAGCAAATAAACGCTTGGATGAGACCGCTTCAAAACGGAAAACAATGGTTTCTACCGGCGACCGTTCAGCAAAGATTCGAACCTATAATTTCCCACAGGGCCGTGTCACAGATCACAGGATTGGCCTCACTTTATATAATTTAGATGCGATTATGAATGGAGACATTCAAAAGATAATTGACGAGCTTGTGATGGCAGAAAATGCCGAAAAGCTTAAAGCCGGAGAGGATATAATGTCCAACTAGAAATGAATAAAGCTGAAATAGTTCAATTAATTCGACGCAAACAATCGTTTTTGTGCGTCGGTTTAGATTCTGATCCGGCAAAGATGCCCGGTCATTTGCCAAAAACTGCGGAAGGTGTCCTTGCCTTTAATGAGGCAATTATTAAATCCACCTTGCCATATGCAGTCGCCTACAAGCTTAATATTGCCTTCTATGAGGCCTTGGGCGAGGATGGTTGGCATGCGTTGGCTAGAACCATTGAAAAGATTCCGAAAGGGGAAGCCCTAATCATTGCAGATGCAAAGCGTGGAGACATAGGAAACACGGCTGCACAGTATGCGAAAGCATTTTTCGAGCAACTTGATTGCGACGCGATTACAATATCCCCATACATGGGTGCGGACTCCGTTACACCATTCTTGGCATTCGATAATAAATGGTCCATCGTCTTGGGTCTCACGTCCAACAAAGGGGCAGAGGACGTCGAACTGCAGCGATTAGAAAATGGTCGTTTTGTTTTTCAAGAAACAATGACACGGATTGCCAAACTTGGAAACAGTGAAAATATCATGTTCGTGATTGGAGCAACAAAGGCGGAGTATTTTAGTCCAATTAGATCCGAGTTTCCGGATCATTTTTTCTTGGTTCCTGGAGTCGGAGCACAAGGAGGTACCCTCGAAGAATTGAAGATGCTAATGAACGGAGACATAGGGCTATTGGTCAATTCGTCTCGTCAGATAATTTTCGCGAGCAGCGGTGAGGATTTTGCTAAAGCTTCGGCTATGAAAGCAAGCGAACTCCAAATCCAAATGAGTCAAATGATTGGGTAGATCATGCAAGAAGATCTGTTACAATTCATATGGGCCAATGGATTATTTAATAGATCGAACCTCAAAACCGTTGATGGACTCAACGTCTCAATTTCTCATGTTGGGTACTTAAACAAGATTGCTGGTCCAGATTTCAGCGAAGGTAAAGTTCGGATAGCGGATACACTGTGGGCTGGTAGTGTGGAAATACACACAAGAAGCTCTGAATGGAACAACCACAAACACCAATTCGACCCTGCCTACAATAATGTAGTCTTACATGTAGTCTACAAGCACGATCAGGAGGTGTTGAATCAACGCGGCGAACAAATTCCAACAATAGAACTCGATGGGCGAATTTCGAGCTCGATTATCAGTAAATACGAGCAACTGAAAGCCAGTAAATCTAGTATACCATGTGAGCATTCATTTAGAAGTGTGTCGGCAATTAGCTTTAAAGCATGGCTTGAAAGGCTGGCCATTTCTAGGCTCGAAAGAAAGACAGTCGATATAGAGTTGATTCATAAGTATACCAGGGGCGATTGGATGGAAACCTTCTACATCCAGCTTGCCGGATATATTGGACAGGGAAGAAACAAGCTTGCATTTCAACAATTATCTAGAGCCATACCCTTCAATACGCTAGCCAAACACGCGGATAATCTATTTCAATTGGAGGCCCTATTATTTGGTGTAGCAGGACTGCTAAAGATCAGTGAGCCACGCGATGAATACGAAGATCGACTGGTCAAGGAATTCGCTTTTCTTAAGATAAAATACGGACTTGTTGAGATAAATGTGGTGTGGAAATTTGGAGGATTAAGGCCTCCAAACTTTCCATCGCGAAGGCTTGCGCTAATGGCCTCGTTATTTCAAAAATTGGCGTCGATTCAGGCATTGGTGCTTGGAGAGGGTAGTCTTAATGATGGCGCGTTCGAGGCGCAAGCATCGGATTACTGGAATACCCATTTCAATTTTGGAGTTGAAAATGAACGCCCACATCCGGTGAAACTGAGCCTAGGTTTAGAGCAAATACTGAGGATTAATGTGGTGGTGCCATATTTGTTTTTCTATGCAATTCAGGTAGGGGATGAGACCTTCAAGGAAAAGGCGGTTGAGTTGTTGAATAATACGCCACCAGAGAGCAACGCGATAACTCGTAGGTGGAATCACTTGAACGTCAAACCATCGAACGCAAGCGAATCTCAGGGATTAATTGAGCTATCTACGGGCTATTGCGATCATAAAAATTGCGTACTTTGCAACGTAGGTAAACAGATACTTAATCATCCATGATCGATAAATTTCAGTCCTTCTTAGAACGAAACGCCTTTGGTGTTTGCGACTGGCTGGGCGAGAAGTGGGGCATCAAGTCCTCGCGCATTCGAGTCTACTTTATCTATGTATCCTTTTTCACTTTTGGTTCACCCATCATCATTTATTTTGCTCTGTTATTTTGGTTAGAACAAAAGGATTTCTTTAAGTCCAAGCGCCCAACTATTTGGGATATTTGACCCTTCGAAATAGGACGTGAACACTCTACCTCAGTTTAAATATTTCAAAGAGATCTACTATGCTCTGCTATTTTTAATAGTGGTGTTTCTAGGTGGAACAGCTGGATTCGTTTGGATCGAAGGGTACGACATCGTCAATGCTTTTTACATGACCGTGATAACGGTTTCGACCGTTGGTTTTGGAGAAGTTCAACCACTTTCAGACGCTGGAAAAGTTTTCACTTCGCTTTTGATTATCACCACTTTCGGAACATTTGCCTATACCTTTTCAAACGTAACGCGCTACATTATTTCGGGTAAGTACCGTGTGTATTTTAAAAACTACAAGATTATGAATGAGCTAGACAGTCTGAATAACCATGTCATCGTATGCGGATACGGCAGGAATGGAAAACAAGCGATCAAATCTCTGAAGGCTCACAATCAGAAGTTTGTCGTAATCGAACACGATGCTGATTTAGTGTCATCAATCACCGACATGGATGATGAAATCTTAATTATTCCTGGGGATGCCACGGACGATACAGTGTTGCTGCGTGCCGGCGTCGACCGAGCAAAGGCAATTATTACAGCCTTACCAAAAGATGCGGACAACTTATTCGTTGTTCTCAGTTCCCGAGAGTTAAATCGAGATCTTAATATTATCTCTCGAGCAAGCGATGATCGAAGTGAGCCGAAGCTTAAAATTGCCGGTGCAAACAACGTAATCTTACCCGATCAGGTTGGTGGCTCCCACATGGCCACACTCGTGTTAACACCTGATTTAATGGAGTTTCTCGATCACATTTCACTCATGGGGATGGATGATTCTACCCTTGTTGAGGTTCGGTTTAAAAACCTTCCTTCAGATTTTGAACATAAGAGCATTATGGAAATTGAGAAGCGCTACAGGACCGGAGCGCGCATTATTGGGTTTAAAACACCGAATAATGAAATCATTGTAAATCCCTCACCAGAAACTGAGCTGGTTCCAAAATCAAAGCTCTTTGTGCTTGGAAATCCAGATCAAATCAAGAAACTAAAGTCGGCTTTGCATATCGATGAATGATGGTAAGCGGAGGTTGCTCATTACAGGAGCAAATGGACTGGTTGCAAGCCAATTTTCAAAAATGGATATGGATGAATTTGAGGTAGTCTATACCTCGCGTCGAATGAATCGATTTTATCCAAACGACCAGTTTTATTCACTTGACATAGCTGATGCCCGCGCTTTAACCAACCTGCTTGATCAGGTTAACCCCGCGATTATAATACATACCGCGGGTGTCTCAGCCATAGAATACGCCGCGAAAAATCAACTCGAAACCCACAGGGTAAATGTGGAGGCGGTCGATGAGCTTATTAAATGGTGCTCGAATAATGACGCTCGTCTTATTTTATTTTCAACCGACTTTGTTTTTAATGGTGTCGCAGGATCTTATTCGGAATTGGACGCGGCAATGCCTATGAGTATATATGCTAAGTCTAAGCTCCAAGCCGAGACCTTAGTTCTAAATGCACTGAAAGATTTTGCAATTGTGCGCACTTCCCTTGTTTATGGAGTCAATCATGATCTAGCAAGGTTGAACTTTCCAATATGGCTTATTGGACAATTGGAACGTGGCAATTCTATTGACATTACAGAGGATCAAAGAAGATCACCGATATATGCTCTCGATTTGGCTAAAATGACGTTGGAATTGGCGAAATCAAAGCTAACCGGGATATATCATTTGGCCGGTCCTCAAGAGGTCAGTGTGTTCGAATTTGCGAGCGAAGTTGCCAAGATATTTAACTTGGATGGGTCTCTACTTCGTGGTGTTAAAACACCCGAAATGCCCGAGGATGTTCGCCGTCCTATAGATACTTCATTGCGAATTAGAAAGGCATGTGACGATCTGAACTTCTCTCCGAAAAACGTACACGAGGGGCTCAAATCTTTACGAGATGAAATCCTTAATTGACCTGTCCATATTCCTATATATTTGACTCAACGCAAAAATGATGATGAAAAATTTACGTCTATTATTCTCTCTTGTTCTTACCCAATTAGCCTCGTTACCACTTTTAGCTCAAGAATCCAGCGCAATGGGTTTGGATGAAAGGATTGATAAGGTCTTTGGTGACGCAACGGGATGGTTTGTCAATTTCGTTTTTTACAAAATTCCATTCTCAGAGGAAGTCAGCATTTATTGGGTCTTGTTCCCTCTAATTCTCGGCGCGTCCTATTTCACGTTCTATTTTAAGTTCATCAACTTTTCTGGATTGATGACTTCAATCAATATTGTCAGAGGGAAATATGATGATTTAGAAGATCGAATTGATCACAAAGTGGAAGTGTCGGATCAAGTTTTTACAGATGACGGTGACAACCCCGATACAATTCGAATTGAAGGCCACGAAGGAGAAGTGTCGCACTTTCAAGCATTAACCGCCGCGCTTTCTGCAACGGTAGGTCTTGGAAACATTGCGGGTGTAGCGGTTGCCGTTTCCATTGGTGGAGCAGGCGCAACCTTTTGGATGATTGTGGCCGGGCTTTTAGGTATGGCTTCCAAGTTTGTGGAGTGTACCCTCGGTGTTAAGTATCGAGATATTGCACCAGATGGAACCGTTTACGGTGGTCCAATGTATTATCTTACAAAAGGTCTAGCCTCGAAGGGCGCTGGTGGTTTAGGTAAGGTGTTGGCCGTTTTGTTCGCGATCTTTGTAGTCGGTGGATCCTTTGGAGGTGGTAACATGTTCCAAGTAAATCAAGCCTTCCAATTGGTTGAAAGCATAACTGGGGGCGAAGCGTCAATTTTACATGATAAAGGCTGGTTGTTTGGGATTGTAATGGCCGTTTTTGTTGGTATAGTTATTATCGGCGGGATTAAGAAAATCGCGAAAGTGACGGACAAGATTGTCCCGTTCATGGTTGTGATCTATGTAGGCGCATCCTTGTTCATATTAATAGCAAAGTTCGATATGATTGGCGATGCATTCATGCAAATTATTAACGGAGCATTTAGCCCGATCGGGGTCGCAGGTGGTGCTGTCGGAGTCTTGGTTCAGGGATTTAGGCGAGCAGCATTTTCAAATGAAGCGGGAGTTGGTAGTGCATCCATAGCACATTCAGCAGTGAAAACAAAGTACCCAGCATCGGAAGGAATGGTTGCGCTATTAGAGCCATTCATCGACACCGTCGTTGTTTGTACAATGACCGCCTTGGTTTTGATTATTACAGGAAATGTGACTCCAGAAAACGCTGGTTTAAACGATGCACAAGCAATACTCTTAACTTCTGGGGCATTTGAATCGGTTATTTCTTGGTTTCCATATGTGTTAACTATAGCGGTAATTCTTTTTGCCTTTAGCACCATGATTTCCTGGTCGTATTACGGGTTTCAAGGTTGGGCCTATTTATTTGGACGTTCCAAGAAAATGGAATACACATACAAGTTGCTTTTTTGCCTTTTTGTAATCATTGGTGCAGCGGCGAGTCTTGGTTCTGTCATAGGTTTTTCCGATGCTATGATCTTTGCCATGATGGTTCCAAATATGATTGGTCTCATTATTCTCGCTCCAAACGTGCGCGATGAACTGTCCAAATATTTGAAGGCAATTAAGGCTAAAAAGTAAACTAGAAATTTGTCCGAAAACCGGGTAAGCGATTGGCGACCTTCAATAACGACCCTCTTATTTTTGCAGTTGTAATTTCCCCTTATCCTGTTTTGAACTGAGCTGAATTGGTATATTGAATAATATTCGCCCATTCAATGCGCACTTGGAAAAGAATTGTAAGAGAATACTTCACCTTCAACAATCGAGAAAGACGGGGCTTGTTTGCGTTGGTCTTTATGCTCTTTGTCCTAATTTCTATTCATGTGGTGATGCGCAACATGCCACAAGCTCTTCCCAAACTCACCTTTCAGGACCTTGAGACAATTGATGACTTTGTTGAAACCGAGAAAAACTTGATTTCAACCAATGATTCCGATTCAAATACAAAACCAGAGATACGCTGGGTATCGTTTGATCCGAATGTTGTCAGTGCACAAGAGTTGATTCGCCTTGGGCTGAAAGACTATGTTGCCGAAAGACTTGTGAAATATCGAACGAAGGGAGGACGATTTGGATCTATGAGCGATCTTTCAAAAATTTATGGAATTGATTCAGAATGGATAAAGAAGGCGGAGCCTTATGCTCAATTCGAGGTTAAAGCACAACAAACCGAGAGCGCTAATCAATTTATGATTAGCGCACCAGACAGTGTTGCGGCAAGTATCCCGAAAATTGAATTGAACCAAGCAGAAAGTCTCGAATTGATCCAAGTTCCCTGGATAGGCCCATATTACGCCAGAGAAATCGTAAAGCTTCGAGCGGATTTGGGCGGTTTTAGAGATTACCTGCAGCTTTTGGAAATCTATAACATGAAGGATGATGCAATCGAAAGCCTCATAGAACACAGTACGCTTGACACAGCGCTTATTGTCCCAATTCACCTGAATTCGTGTGATGTGAGGCGCCTAGCTTACCATCCATATTTATCGTGGCGGCAGGCAAAGATTATTGTTAACTACAGAGATCAGCACGGCCCATATGAGAATATCTCACTGATTAAAGAGACGGATGTAATTAATGATTCGGTTTATCTTAAAATTGCACCCTACTTGACTGTTGAATGATCCTCAAAGAAAAACTTGCTAGATCCATACGCACCATTCCTGACTTTCCTAAGCCAGGTATCATGTTCAAGGATATTACACCGATTCTGAGAGATGTCGATTTATGCAGAGAAGTAGCGAAAGCTGCAGCCGATCCCTATCGAAATATGGGGATCGAAAGGGTGGCCGGAGTTGAAAGTCGAGGGTTTTTATTTGGAATGTTGGTCGCTCAGGAGCTCGGAGCTGGATTTACCATCATTCGAAAAAAGGGGAAGCTGCCTTATAAAACGGTCGAGTTTGAATATGAGCTTGAGTACGGCTCTGCCATAATAGAAATGCATGAGGACGAGATTTCTCAAGGACAGAAAGTTATAGTACACGATGACCTACTTGCTACTGGGGGCACAGCAGAGGCTGCGGCCAAACTGATTCAAAAGGTAGGTGGCGTCGTATCGGGGTTTAGCTTTGTTGTCGGATTAGATTTTCTGAAAGGAGAAGATCGGTTAAAACCTTTCTCTGAGAAAATCGTTACACTAATAAATTATTAAAGCACATGAATTTTTCAGGATTCGAAAATGAAGATATGATCACCCAAATGGTGCGTGATTTTGCAGAGAAGGAAATACGACCCAAGATGATGGAGTGGGATGAAAGTCAGCATTTTCCGGTGGATCTTTTCCGTAAAATGGGCGAGCTTGGAATGATGGGAGTATTTGTTCCGGAAGAATACGGAGGAGCCGGTTTGGGATATTTTGAATATGCAACCATTGTTTCGGAGATCTCAAGAGTTTGTGGTTCGATAGGATTGAGCGTTGCAGCTCATAATTCACTTTGCACAAACCATATTTTGCAATTTGGAACGGAAGAGCAAAAGCAGAAATACCTTCCAAAGCTTGCAAGTGGCGAGTGGATTGGAGCCTGGGGATTGACAGAGACCGGAACGGGTTCTGACTCAGGTGGAATGAATACTACCGCTGTGCTCGAAGGAGACGAATGGGTTCTGAATGGATCGAAGAACTTTATTACCCATGCCATCAGTGGTGATGTAGCAGTTGTGATTGTCCGTACTGGTGATAAAGGAGACTCCCATGGAATGAGTGCGTTTGTTGTGGAAAAAGGAACAGCAGGATTCTCAGGAGGAAAAAAGGAGGATAAACTTGGTATGCGCGCCTCAGAAACGGCCGCGCTGTTTTTTGACAATTGTCGACTCCCAGCATCAAGTTTGTTGGGAAAGGAAGGAGAAGGTTTTATCCAGGCAATGAAAGTGTTAGATGGAGGGCGAATTTCGATTGCAGCTTTGTCCTTGGGCATTGCAAAAGGGGCCTTAGACTGCTCGTTGAAGTATTCTAAAGAAAGAGAGCAGTTTGGGAAGCCAATCTCACAATTTCAGGCGATTGCTTTCAAGCTGGCTGATATGGGAACCGAGATAGAGGCAGCAGAACTATTGATTATGCAAGCAGCTGATTTAAAAAATCGCGGTAAGGCCGTGACTAAGGAGTCAGCATTTGCAAAGTATTATGCATCAGAAGTAGCAGTGCGTACCTCGAACGAGGCGGTGCAAATTCACGGCGGTTATGGATATACAAAAGAGTACCCTGCTGAGAAGTTTTATCGTGATTCAAAACTGTGTACGATAGGTGAAGGAACCTCTGAAATTCAGAAGCTTGTAATTTCAAGAGAAATTTTAAAATAGATGCAGATTGTATAAGAATAGATTTATACATTCGCGCCTCCAAAGGAGGAAGAAACTATGCTAATAATTCCAGTTAAAGAAGGCGAATCAATAGAGAAGGCGCTAAAGAAGTACAAGAAGAAATTCGAACGTACCGGCACAATGAAGCAATTGCGTGCTCGTCAAAAATTTACAAAGCCATCAGATGAAAAGCGTCAGATGAAAATGAAAGCCATCTATAGAAACCAAATGTTTGGTGACCTAGAATAGATTTTTGCTTCATACCTATAATATTGAATCCGCTCATTGCAGCGGATTTTTTATTTTCAGGGAGTTAAAATCAGCCTATCAAAACTATTGTTGAAACCTTTCTCGAATACCTCGCCTATGAGAAACGGTATAGTGGTCATACGATCAAGGCCTACCGCAATGACCTTTTTGCGTTCGCTGACTTTTTAGAAGCAGAATTAGAAATAGAGGGTGTAGGTGAAATACACAGAAGGCATGTGAGTTCATTCATTGCTTCACAATCCGAATTAGGCCTCATGCCGAGGTCTATCAATAGAAAGATAAGTTCCATCCAATCGTTATTTGAATACTGCATTCGAAACGGTCTGCTCAAGGCCAACCCAGCCCGGAATATTCAAAGACCTAAAACTGGTGTAGGGCTCCCGAGTGTAGTTCGGGAGGAATCAATTCAAAAGCTATTCAATGAAATAGAGTTTGCGCAGGATTTTGAGGGGGTAAGAGATAGATTGATTTTGAATCTGTTTTATGCCTGTGGGTTGAGACGGGAAGAACTCATTACATTAAGCATTGATAGTCTAGATGCGGCTGATGGTAGCCTTAAGGTTTTAGGGAAGCGAAACAAGGAACGCATAGTGCCAATGGCACAGGTGATATTCGATTTAATATCCGAATATTTGGTGCTGCGAGACGAACTAGACTCGATCATTGATCCGAATCTATTCTTAACCAAAGCAGGCAAGAAACTTTACCCAAGCCTTGTTTATAAAATTGTAAAAAAGTATCTTTCGCAAGTGACGTCAATGGATAAGAAGAGCCCACACGTGCTCCGCCATACGTTTGCCACTCATCTTTTAAACGAAGGAGCCAACTTGCAGTCGATTAAAGAACTTCTCGGACATTCTAGTCTATCTGCGACTCAGGTATATACCCACACTTCATTGGACAAATTGAAAGATGTTTATCGTAATGCACACCCTAGAAATAAAAAGCAATAACCATGGAAATTAAAGTTCACTCTATTCATTTTGATGCCGATCATAAACTGATCAATTTCATACAGGAGAAAATGTCGAAACTTGAGCAGTATTATGACAATATTTTAGGGGGTGAGGTTTATTTACGCATCGATAAATCGGATAACGCGAAGAATAAAGTGGCTGAAATCCGATTATTAACGCCTGGCAAGGAGATGTTTGCAAAAAAACAATGCAAGAGCTTTGAAGAGGCTACGGATCTTGCTGCTGAGGCGCTAAGACGGCAAGTGCGTAGAAAAAAGGGCAAGCTTTTACAGCTACATTAACCAGTTTATTTCGTTCAAATAGCAGTTACCTGCGAAAAATATTCGGCAACGTTTGTTACCTATCAAACTATGTATAAATTTGCAGACCTTTTTCAGGGGGGGTGTATTTATGCATTTCTGTTTAAAAATGCCGGTGTAGCTCAGTTGGCCAGAGCAGCTGATTTGTAATCAGCGGGTCGGGGGTTCGAATCCCTCCACCGGCTCGTTCATTTAAAGTGGGTTTAAAGACTCAATAGGTTTAGGGGAGATACTCAAGCGGCCAACGAGGACAGACTGTAAATCTGTTGTTTTTTAACTTCGCAGGTTCGAATCCTGCTCTCCCCACGAAGTTCTTTTGAAATAGAGAAATCTCAAGTTGAGGTTTGTTAAGCGGGAGTAGCTCAGTTGGTAGAGCATCAGCCTTCCAAGCTGAGGGTCGCGGGTTCGAGTCTCGTCTCCCGCTCTGTTTTGTTTGGCCAGGTTGGTCAATAGTAAATGCTCGACTGGAGTTACAAATTAAGCCGATGTAGCTCAGGGGTAGAGCGCTTCCTTGGTAAGGAAGAGGTCGGGGGTTCAATTCCCCCCATTGGCTCTGTGTTTTTTGAAGTAGTAATTAATAATTAAACTAAATAGTTAAATAAGTCATGGCAAAGGAAAATTTTGATCGTTCCAAACCACACTTGAACATCGGAACGATTGGTCACGTCGACCACGGTAAAACAACCCTAACTGCTGCTATCACCACGGTGCTAGCGAAGAAGGGATTCTCTGAATTGCGCTCATTCGATTCGATCGACAACGCTCCAGAAGAGAAGGAAAGAGGTATTACAATTAATACGTCACACGTAGAATATCAAACCGAGAATCGTCACTACGCTCACGTTGATTGTCCAGGTCACGCGGATTATGTGAAGAACATGGTTACTGGTGCTGCCCAAATGGACGGTGCTATTCTCGTTGTTGCTGCTACTGATGGTCCAATGCCACAAACAAGAGAGCACATCCTTCTTGCGCGTCAGGTTGGTGTACCTCAAATCGTAGTTTTCATGAACAAGGTTGACCTTGTTGATGACGAAGAGCTTCTTGAGCTTGTTGAAATGGAAGTAAGAGAATTACTTTCTTTCTATGATTATGATGGAGACAATGCTCCTGTAATTCAAGGTTCAGCTCTAGGAGGTTTGAACGGAGAAGCTGCATGGGAAGATAAGATCATGGATCTAATGGCTGCTGTTGATAGCTACATCCCAATGCCTCCACGTGAGATTGACAAGGATTTCTTGATGCCAGTTGAGGATGTATTCTCCATTACTGGTCGTGGAACTGTTGCCACAGGACGAATCGAGACTGGAGTTATCAATACAGGCGATGCAGTTGAGATTTTAGGTTTCGAAGAAAAATTGACTTCTACAATCACTGGAGTTGAGATGTTCCGAAAAATCCTTGATAGAGGAGAAGCTGGCGATAACGTTGGTTTGTTACTTAGAGGTATTGAGAAGGCGGATATTAGAAGAGGAATGGTAATCTGCAAGCCAGGTACAATTACTCCACACACGAAGTTTAAAGCTGAGGTGTATATCCTAAAGAAAGAAGAAGGTGGACGTCACACACCATTTCACAATAAGTACCGTCCACAGTTCTACTTAAGAACAACGGATGTTACAGGTGAAATCATGTTAGGGGATGGCCGTGAAATGGTTATGCCTGGTGACAACCTTACCATTGAGGTGAATCTAATTGCTCCTGTAGCAATTAACCAAGGTCTTAAGTTCGCTATCCGTGAAGGTGGTAGAACGGTAGGCGCTGGTCAGGTTACTGAGATCCTCGAGTAAGACTAGTTTAATTATTCAGAAGTGTGGGGCTGAATTTGAGGCCTCACACTTTCTGTTGTTATATAAAAGAGGGAAATGCTTTCGAGTAAAATCGAAGGTTGTGTAGAGTTAAGAACCGGAATTAACATTCCAAACCATACGGGTGTAGCTCAATTGGTAGAGCACTGGTCTCCAAAACCAGCGGCTGTGGGTTCGATTCCTACCGCCCGTGCAAAAATGTGATATGGCAGGAGTAAGAACATACATCGAAGAAGCAGTTGACGAGTTGACGAACAAAGTCTCTTGGCCAACGTGGACTGAGTTGCAAAGTAGCGGCATTGTGGTTCTAATTGCCACTTTCATCGTAGCTGGTATAATTTACCTGATGGATCTTGGGTTTGGCCAGCTCATGGATGTGATCTATAACACAATTTTCGGATAAGCTATGTCAGAAGTCAAAACGGCTGATTTGAAGTGGTACGTTGTTCGCGCTATTAGTGGGAAGGAACGAAAAGTTATGGAGCAGCTCGAAATGGAGATTGAATATCAAGGTCTTCAGGAGTATATAGCTCAAATACTACTACCTATAGAAAAGGTATATCAGATTCGAAAAGGAAAAAAAGTAAGTAAAGAAAAGAACCTCTATCCAGGATATGTTTTCATCGAAGCAAATTTAATTGGTGAGATTCCTCACATGATTAAGAATATGACGAATGTCATTGGGTTTTTGTCTGACAAAAAAGGAGGAAAGCCTATTCCATTAAGACAAAGCGAGGTTAATCGTATGCTCGGTAAGGTGGATGAAATGGCGGATAGCGAAGCAGAATTGAATATTCCGTTCGTAGTCGGCGAGGCAGTGAAAGTTATCGATGGTCCGTTTAATAGTTTTTCAGGAGTTATTGAAGAGATCAACGAAGACAAGAAGAAGTTAAAAGTGATGGTTAAGATTTTTGGACGTAAGACTCCACTTGAACTTAGCTACATGCAAGTAGAAAAAGAGTAATTAATAATTAGGAGTTCTGCCCGAAAAATTCGGAGAACAGAACGCTTGAACTAAGTATATAAGATGGCGAAAGAAATAAGTGCTTTAATAAAGCTACAAGTACGAGGTGGAGCGGCCAATCCCTCACCTCCAGTTGGTCCAGCGCTAGGTGCGAAGGGCGTTAACATTATGGAGTTTTGCAAACAATTCAATGCAAGAACTCAAGACAAAGCAGGAAAAGTATTACCGGTAGTAATTACGGTTTATGGCGATAAGTCTTTTGACTTCATCGTAAAAACTCCACCTGTTGCAGTACAATTAAAGGAGGCTGCGAAAATTAAATCTGGTTCAGCGGAACCAAATCGTATTAAATCTGGTACAGTTACCACTGCCCAGGTCCAGGCTATTGCCGAGGACAAGATGGTCGACTTAAACTGCTTCACAGTGGAGTCGGCAATGGAGATGGTAAAAGGAACTGCACGTAGTATGGGCTTAGCCGTTAAATAATATTAGACATGGCCAGATTAACAAAAAAGAGAAAAGCTGCATTAGAGAAAGTTGATGCAGACAAATCATATCCACTTGCTGAAGCAAGTGCATTGATAAAAGAAATTGGCACATCAAATTTTGATGCCTCTATTGACTTAGCAATTCGTTTGGGTGTGGATCCTCGAAAATCCAACCAAATGGTGCGTGGAGTTGTGTCTTTACCACATGGTACCGGGAAAAATGTGAGAGTTTTGGTACTGTGTACTCCAGACAAAGAACAAGAGGCTAAGGATGCGGGTGCTGATCACGTAGGTCTTGATGAATATGTCGCTAAGATAAAAGGCGGATGGACCGATGTGGATGTAATCATTACCATGCCAAGCGCTATGGGAAAGGTTGGTGCTCTAGGTCGAATTTTAGGCCCAAGAGGACTTATGCCAAACCCTAAGACGGGTACTGTAACCATGGATATTGGTAAAGCAGTAACAGACGTTAAAGCAGGTAAGATCGACTTCAAAGTCGATAAATTTGGTATTGTGCACGCTTCCATTGGAAAAGTTTCCTTCGATGCACAGAAAATCGCTGAAAATGCGATTGAATTGTTACAGACAATAGTTAAACTGAAGCCTAGCTCGTCGAAAGGCACATACATGAAGAGTGTCTTCATGTCTTGTACCATGAGCCCGAGCATTAAGGTTGACTCGAAGTCATTCAGTTTATAATCTTAATTAAAAAGTAAGATGACACGTCAAGAAAAAGATGCCCTAATCAATGATCTTGCAGATCGATTGGGTAAGAGTGAGGTTTTTTATTTAACAGACATAGCCAGTTTAAATGCTGAAAGTTCTGGAAAGTTGCGCAGACTTTGTTTTCAAAGAGATGTTCAACTTCAGGTTGTCAAAAACACCCTTCTCCGAAAGGCGATGGAACGTGTTGATGGCAAAGAATTTGGCGAACTAAGTGGTGATGTATTAAAGGGCAACACAGGTTTGATGATAGCCGAGGCGGGTAATGCTCCTGCCAAGCTCATTAAGGAATTCAGAAAGAAATCGGATAAGCCTATCCTAAAGGGTGCGTATATCCAAGAGAGTGTATATGTAGGGGATGAGTTCCTCGATGCACTTGTCGCTCTGAAATCTAAAGATGAACTTATTGGTGAAGTCATTCTTTTACTTCAATCTCCTGCCAAATCTGTTATATCTGGACTTAAGTCTGGAGGTGGCAAACTGGCCGGAATTCTCAAGACTCTTGAAGAAAGAGCAGCATAATTAAATTAATAGAATCTAGGTAATCAATTTATAATTCAATAAAAATGGCTGATTTAAAAGCTTTTGCAGAGCAACTCGTAAACCTAACCGTAAAAGAGGTTAATGAACTTGCAACTATTTTGAAAGATGAGTACGGTATTGAGCCAGCTGCAGCAGCAGTTGCAATGGCAGGACCAGCTGCAGGCGGAGACGCTGACGGTGGTGGTGCAGAACAAACCGAATTCGATGTTATACTCAACAGTGCTGGTGCGTCCAAGCTTGCTGTTGTGAAACTTGTTAAGGAAATGACAGGTCTTGGCCTTAAGGAGGCTAAGGAACTAGTTGATAGTGCTCCTAAGCCACTTAAGGAAGGAGTTTCTAAAGACGAAGCTGAAGCATTCAAAACACAGCTTTCTGAAGCTGGTGCTGAGGTTGAGGTCAAGTAACTATCGAAGATAATTGCTTTTTAAAGGTCTAGTTCCAGAGAAATCTGGGACTAGGCCCTTTGTGCGTTGTAGTTTATCATTTTATTATTTCATTCCATGACCAAAACAAATATCCCGGAAAGAATCAACTTTTCGCGTTCACAGACAAGCCTGCAGTATCCAGACTTCCTTGATATTCAGCTGCAGTCGTTTCGAGACTTTTTCCAGCTTGAAACCTCACCAGAGGATCGAGAGAACGAAGGTCTTTTCAATGTTTTTAGCGAGAACTTTCCGATCACAGATTCGCGAAACAACTTTGTCCTTGAGTTCTTGGATTACTTTGTAGATCCACCGCGTTATTCCATTCCTGAGTGTATGGAGCGAGGCCTTACATATAGTGTCCCACTCAAGGCAAAACTTAAGCTATACTGTACCGATCCAGAACATGAGGATTTCGAAACTATTGTTCAGGACGTATACTTAGGTACGATACCTTATATGACCCCTGGAGGATCATTTGTAATCAATGGCGCTGAGCGTGTTGTTGTTTCACAGCTACACAGATCTCCTGGTGTGTTCTTCGGTCAAAGCTTTCATGCGAACGGAACTAAATTGTATTCTGCTCGAATTATCCCATTCAAGGGATCTTGGATTGAATTCGCTACTGACATTAATCAAGTCATGTATGCATACATCGATCGAAAGAAAAAACTTCCTGTAACAACTCTATTTAGAGCGATTGGTTACGAAAGCGATAAGGAGATACTTGAGATCTTCGATCTAGCTGATGAAATAAAAGTAAGTAAGTCCGGTCTTAAGAAGGCTGTAGGTCGCAAGCTGGCTGCACGTGTACTTAAGACATGGTTTGAGGATTTCGTGGATGAAGACACTGGAGAAGTTGTTTCCATAGAACGAAACGAAGTAATAGTGGATCGCGAGACCGTTCTAGAAGACGATCACATCGACCTAATCGTAGATGCGGATGTTAAGACTGTTCTTCTGCACAAGGAAAACCTTAATGCTGCAGATCACGCGATTATCTACAATACACTTCAAAAGGATCCTTCAAACTCAGAAATTGAAGCGGTTGAACACATCTATCGTATCCTTCGAAATGCGGAGCCACCAGATGAGGAAACTGCGCGTGGAATTATCGATAAGCTTTTCTTCTCAGATAAGCGATATGACCTCGGTGAAGTAGGTAGATATAGAATCAACAAGAAATTGAACCTAGATATCGACATGGAAAACCGTGTCCTTACCAAGGTTGATATTATTGAAATCATCAAGTATTTGATTGAATTGATCAATTCAAAAACAAATGTTGATGATATCGACCACTTAAGTAATAGAAGAGTCCGTACCGTGGGAGAGCAATTATACTCTCAATTCGGCGTAGGTCTTGCTCGTATGGCTAGAACCATTCGTGAACGTATGAACGTTCGTGACAATGAGGTCTTTACTCCAATTGATTTGATTAACGCGAAGACCCTGTCTTCTGTGATCAACTCGTTTTTTGGAACCAACCAATTGTCTCAGTTTATGGACCAAACGAATCCATTATCTGAAATCACGCACAAACGAAGACTATCGGCATTAGGCCCAGGTGGTCTTTCTAGAGAGCGTGCTGGATTTGAGGTTCGTGACGTTCATTACACACACTATGGCCGGCTTTGTACGATTGAAACACCTGAAGGTCCAAACATTGGTCTTATTTCTTCTCTCTGTGTATATGCTAAGGTGAATAGATTAGGTTTCATTGAAACACCATATCGCAAGGTTGCTGATGGAAAGGTGAAACTAGATGACATCATTTATTTGAGCGCAGAAGAGGAAGATGCTCAAATGATTGCTCAGGCGAATGCCATTATTACGGATAAAGGAACCTTCGAAAATGACCGTGTTAAGGCGCGATTTGAAGGTGATTTCCCAGTTGTAGAGCCTAAAGACATCACACTAATGGATGTTGCTCCGAATCAAATTGCTTCGATTGCGGCATCATTAATTCCATTTTTGGAACACGATGATGCGAACCGTGCTTTGATGGGATCAAACATGAGTCGTCAGTCTGTACCGCTATTACGACCAGAGTCTCCGATTGTAGGAACTGGTCTAGAGAAATTGGTAGCTCAGGATTCTCGTGTAATGAGTTATGCAGAAGGAAACGGTGTTGTTACCGAGGTTGATGCAAACTCTGTTACCGTCAAGTATGAGCGTACCGACGAACAGGAACTAGTCAGCTTCGACGATGAATACAAGACATATACATTCACTAAGTTCAAGAAAACCAACCAAAGCACAACCGTCAACATTCGGCCAATCGTAAAGAAAGGCGATAAGGTTAAGAAGGGGGCCGTGTTAAGTGAGGGATACGGAACAGAAAAGGGAGAGCTTGCATTGGGTAGAAACCTAATGGTAGCATTCATGCCTTGGAAAGGATTCAACTTTGAGGATGCGATTGTGATTTCAGATCGTGTTGTACGCGATGATATCTACACAAGCATTCACGTAGATGAGTACGTACTTGAAGTGCGTGATACTAAGCGTGGTCTTGAAGAACTAACTGCCGATATTCCAAACGTAAGTGAGGAAGCAACAAAGAATTTGGACGAAAACGGTCTGATTCGAGTTGGAACAGAGGTTAGAGAAGGAGATATTCTAATTGGAAAAATTACTCCTAAGGGAGAAACTGATCCAACTCCAGAAGAAAAACTTCTACGTGCAATCTTCGGTGATAAAGCTGGTGATGTGAAGGATGCCTCATTGAAGGTTCCACCTTCAGGATCAGGCGTTGTTATACAAAAGAAGTTATTCTCTCGTGCTATCAAGGACAGAAAAGCCAAGGCCCAAGAGAAGAACATTCTTGAAGAAGTAGACAAAGGGTACGAAAAGATCATTGAAGACTTAAAGTCTCGATTGGTTGAGAAGTTGTTCTCTATCGTTACTGGTAAAACGTCTCAAGGAGTATTCAATAAATACAACGAAGAGATCATCAAAAAGGGAACGAAGTTCACAATGAAGAGCCTTCAAGGTTTGGATTACACAACTTTGAGTCCTGCAGGATGGACCACAGATAATACCAAGAATGACTACATCAAGCAGACATTGAATAACTATAATATCAAGGCAAATGATGCTTTGGGTATTATGAAGCGAAAGAAGTTTGCGATTACAGTTGGTGATGAACTTCCTCAAGGAATTGTTCAACTTGCTAAAGTTTATCTAGCTAACAAGCGTAAGCTGAAGGTTGGTGATAAGATGGCAGGTCGTCACGGTAACAAAGGAATTGTATCTAAGATTGTTCGTCGAGAAGACATGCCATTCCTAGAAAACGGAACCCCAGTGGATATCGTATTGAATCCACTAGGTGTACCTTCTCGTATGAACCTTGGTCAAATTTTCGAAACCGTTCTTGGATGGGCAGGATTGAATCTAGGTCTCAAGTTTGCGACACCAATATTTGATGGTGCTACCATCGAAGATATCCACAAGTATACCGCTCAGGCTGGCGTGCCAGACTATGGTAGAACGTTCTTACATGATGGGGGAACTGGGGAGCGATTTGATCAACCAGCAACGGTTGGTGTAATCTACATGTTGAAACTTCACCACTTGGTGGATGATAAGATGCATGCAAGATCAATCGGGCCTTACTCTCTTATTACACAGCAGCCACTAGGAGGTAAAGCTCAGTTTGGTGGACAGCGATTTGGTGAGATGGAAGTTTGGGCGCTTGAAGCATTTGGCGCATCGAATATTCTACGTGAAATACTTACAGTGAAGTCAGATGATGTTGTTGGTAGAGCCAAGGCATACGAGGCGATAGTTAAAGGAGAACCGATGCCAGAACCTGGCGTTCCAGAATCCTTCAACGTATTGCTTCATGAAATGCGCGGGCTCGGACTTAACATCACATTAGACTAAGATTATAATAACCATTCATAGCATATTGCAATGGCACTAAGAAAAGAACAACGTCCGCAAAGCGGATTTAAGCAAATCACTATCAGTCTTGCTTCTCCAGAGATGATTCTTGAAAAATCTCACGGTGAAGTATTAAAGCCTGAAACGATTAACTATCGTACGTACAAACCAGAAAGAGACGGTCTTTTCTGCGAGCGAATTTTCGGTCCAGTTAAAGATTACGAATGTCACTGTGGCAAGTACAAGCGTATTCGATACAAGGGCATCGTCTGTGACCGTTGTGGTGTTGAAGTAACAGAGAAGAAAGTGCGAAGAGAGCGCATGGGACATATTTCCCTTGTAGTTCCCGTAGCACACATCTGGTATTTCAAATCGCTTCCAAACAAGATTGGATACCTATTGGGGCTTCCTAGTAAGAAGCTTGACTCCATTATATACTACGAGCGTTATGTAGTAATTAATGCAGGTATCGCTAAGAATAAAGAAGGTGAAGACCTGAATTATCTTGAGTTCCTTACGGAAGAAGAATATCTAGACATACTAGATGAGCTTCCGAGAGAGAACCAATACTTGGATGATAAGGATCCGGATAAATTTATCGCGATGATGGGAGCTGATGCATTGTATGCATTACTTCAGCGTCTTGACCTCGATGAACTTAGCTATGACCTTCGTCACAAAGCGAATACAGAGACTTCTCAGCAACGAAAGAATGAAGCGCTTAAGCGTCTTCAGGTTGTGGAGGCATTCAGATCAGCGAATGACCATATCTTGAATCGTCCTGAGTGGATGATCGTGAAGGTTGTGCCTGTCATACCGCCAGAATTGCGTCCATTAGTGCCGCTTGATGGAGGCCGATTTGCAACTTCTGACTTGAACGACCTATATCGAAGGGTAATTATTCGAAACAATCGATTGAAACGTTTATTGGAGATTAAGGCACCTGAGGTGATCTTAAGAAACGAAAAGCGTATGCTTCAAGAAGCGGTTGATTCATTGCTTGATAATTCAAGAAAATCATCAGCTGTTAAGACTGAATCTAACCGAGCGCTTAAGTCACTATCTGATAGCCTTAAGGGAAAGCAAGGTCGATTCCGTCAAAACTTATTGGGTAAGCGGGTAGATTATTCTGCGCGATCTGTAATCGTTGTTGGACCAGACCTTAAACTGCACGAGTGTGGTCTTCCAAAAGATATGGCAGCCGAGCTATTTAAGCCGTTCATTATTCGAAAGCTTATTGAAAGAGGCATCGTGAAAACGGTTAAATCAGCGAAGAAAATCGTCGATAAGAAAGAGCCTGTTGTATGGGATATTCTTGAAAATGTATTGAAGGGGCACCCTGTACTACTTAACCGTGCACCAACACTTCACCGATTGGGTATCCAAGCCTTTCAACCAAAGTTGATTGAAGGCAAGGCGATTCAACTTCATCCACTTGTTTGTACTGCATTCAACGCGGATTTTGATGGTGACCAGATGGCTGTTCACGTACCGCTAGGGCATGCTGCCGTGCTTGAAGCACAGTTGCTTATGCTTGCTTCTCACAATATCTTGAATCCTGCAAACGGAGCTCCAATTGCTGTACCATCACAGGATATGGTATTGGGCCTTTATTATATCACCAAGTCTAGAAAAGGTGTTGAAGGCCATCCAATGTTGGGTGAAGGCAAGACATTCTACTCTCCAGAAGAGGTGATCATTGCCTACAACGAAGGGAAATTAAGCCTGCACTCTGAAATCAAACTCCGTACTTATGAGTATGGTGAGCGAAAAATCCTTGACACAGCATGTGGACGGGTATTGTTCAACCAGTTGGTTCCAGAGAAAGCAGGATACATCAACGAAGTATTGACGAAGAAATCGTTGAGAGACATTATCGGTCGCGTACTTAAAGTATGTGGAATGGCGGCAACAGCCAAGTTCCTTGACGAGATCAAGTCCCTTGGATTCTACATGGCATTTAAAGGTGGTCTATCCTTTAACCTTGGAGACGTTATTGTTCCAGACGAGAAGATTACTCTTCTTGCGAAGGCTCAGACTGAGGTTGATGAGGTTATGATGAACTATAACATGGGTCTCATTACGAATAATGAGCGTTACAATCAGATTATTGACATCTGGACGCACACCAATTCGAAATTGACACACGTATTGATGAACCGATTGGAAAATGACAATCAAGGATTCAACTCGGTTTACATGATGTACCATTCAGGTGCTCGTGGATCGAAAGAACAGATTCGTCAGCTTTCTGGAATGAGAGGTTTGATGGCTAAGCCACGTAAATCTGGTGATACTGGAGGAGCGATTATTGAGAATCCTATTCTTTCTAACTTCCGTGAAGGTCTATCGATCTTGGAGTATTTTATCTCTACTCACGGTGCACGAAAAGGTTTGGCGGATACGGCACTTAAAACGGCCGATGCGGGTTACTTGACACGTAGATTGGTTGACGTTGCACAGGATGTTATTGTTACATCTGAGGATTGCGGAACACTTCGTGGTTTAACTGCTACAGCTCTTAAGAAGAATGAAGAGATTGTTGAAGCATTGTTTGAGCGAATTGTTGGTAGAACAAGTGTCTACGATGTGATTCATCCAGTTTCAGACGAATTGTTAGTCGGTTCAGGTGAAGAGATCACAGATGAGATTGGCCACGCAATTGAAGATGCTGGTATCGAAGAAGTTGAAATTCGATCTGCACTCACATGTGAAATGCCAAGAGGTATTTGTACTAAATGTTATGGTCAGAACCTTTCAACAGGTCAGCAAGTAACTAAAGGTGAGGCTGTCGGTGTTATTGCTGCACAGTCCATTGGTGAGCCGGGAACTCAGTTAACACTTCGAACATTCCACGTGGGTGGTACTGCATCGAGTATTGCGTCTGAATCTAAGGTTGAAGCTAAAGTTGATGGTAAAGTTGAAATTGATGAGCTACGTACAGTAGAGCGTACTGAGAAAGACGGTAGTAAACACACCGTCGTAATTGGACGATCTGCAGAAATGCGATTGATTGACGCGAAGACAGGTTTGACTGCATCTACTAGTATCATTCCTTACGGTTCTGAAGTATTTGTGAAAGCGGGAAGCAAGGTGAAAAAGGGAGACCTTATTTGCCAGTGGGATCCGTACAACGCAGTTATCCTTTCAGAATTTGGTGGTAAACTGGTATTCGAGAGTATCGAAGAAGGTGTCACATACAAGGAAGAATCAGATGAGCAAACTGGTTTCCGTGAGAAAGTAATTACTGACAACCGGGACAAGACTAAGAATCCTACTATTCACGTAACCGATAACAAGGGTGATACGCTCCGTTCATACAGTATTCCTGTTGGAGCACATATCATGGTGAGCGAAGGTGATAAGGTTGGTTCTGGTGCGATTATGATTAAGATTCCACGATCAGGTGGTAAGGGATCTGGTGATATTACTGGTGGTCTTCCAAGAGTAACTGAATTGTTCGAAGCTCGTAATCCATCCAACCCAGCGATTGTTTCTGCAATTGATGGTATTGTTAGTTTCGGAAAGATCAAGCGTGGTAACCGTGAAATCATTGTTGAGACAAGAACAGGCGATAAGAACAAGTATCTAGTGCCATTGTCACGACACATCCTGGTTCAAGAAAATGACTTCGTGAAAGCGGGTCAGCCTTTATCTGATGGTGCAATTACGCCAGCAGACATATTGGCTATCATGGGCCCAACTGCTGTTCAGGAATACTTAGTGAATGAAATTCAAGAGGTTTACCGTCTGCAGGGTGTGAAGATTAATGACAAGCACTTCGAGGTTATCGTGCGTCAAATGATGCGTAAGGTTACAATTCTTGATCCAGGAGATACGAAGTTCCTAGAGCTACAAAACGCGAATAAAACAGACTTTATAGCTGAAAACGATCGAATCTTTGGAATGAAGGTAGTGGTTGAGGTAGGTGATTCAGAGTCGTTTAAGTCAGGTCAGATTATCAACGCACGTAAGCTACGTGATGAGAATTCTCAACTGAAGCGAAAAGACAAGAGCTTAGTTGTAGCTCGTGATGCAGTGCCAGCTACTGGACAACCAGTACTTCAAGGTATCACACGTGCTTCTCTTCAAACAGAAAGCTTTATCTCAGCTGCGTCCTTCCAGGAAACTACTAAGGTGCTTAACGAAGCTGCAGTTAGCGGTAAGATTGATTACCTGAAAGGTCTGAAGGAAAATGTGATCGTTGGTCACTTAATCCCAGCCGGTACAGGTCTGAAAGATTACCGAAACATTGTTGTTGGTAGTCAAGAGGAGTATGACAAAATGTTGGGAGCGCGATCTGAAGCTGTTGTTGAAGACGTAACAGAATAAGAGACATGGCTGACGAGAAAGAGATAAAACCAGGACAAATCAACATCGAGTTGAATGAGGAAGTGGCACAGGGGGAGTATTCAAACCTTGCTGTAATCACTCACTCAAACGCAGAATTTATTGTTGATTTTGTAAGCATGATGCCGGGTACGCCCAAGGCACGAGTTAAGTCTCGAATCATTCTTGCACCACAACACGCCAAGCGCTTATTGAAAGCGTTGAACGAGAACATTCAGAAGTTTGAAAGTCAGAATGGCGTGATAAACGATGTGGATCCAGGACCAGCTCCTTTTCCTATGAACTTTGGCCCAACGGCTGAAGCATAGTCTATACTACATACAAAGAAAAAGGCTCTTCAATTGAAGGGCCTTTTTTTTGCGCTATCGTGCGTCAGACTGCTGCATTCGTCGCGATGGCGAGGGTATCAATCCATAAAAGTGTATTTGATGATCTTTCTGATGTGAAAGTCTCCTTTACTTTAAGGCGCTGTCGTTAAAGAGTATGTAACCGAAGTGGAAGAAGAAGGTCAAATTGGCCTCGTATACGCTAATCTCAGGCAAGTTGTGATAATAGTTGACACTGATACTTACAGGGCCGATAGGCGAGTTGTAAACGGCATTCGCTGTGGCGATGGTGTATCTTCTAGCCAAGCTGTTTGTACGCTGAAATATATTCTCAGTCACGTCTCCATCGTTGTCCACATCACCTACATCAGTCCTCAAATCAGGAAAGCTATATGGTTGGTATAAATACCCTTCCAGTCTTAGATCCAGATTCTTGTATACGTTCAGTATTATCTTGTGGCCAATGGCTGCATAGTGATAGGCACGAAAGGTCTCAAGAAAGAGTGTTTGACTTTCAGGTGTCGGTTGAAAGGCAGGAGCGCGCAGCGAACTAGCCGAGTAATTGGTGAACAGTTCCATTGTACTAAACACACCTTCTGCGTAAAACCCAAGACGCAATACACCTTTTGATTTGTAATAGTTGTCGTATCTCAACTTTGCATCAAACCATTTATGATCTAATGTCGTGTCTGTAAGCTCAATGGAAGTGGAACCAGGAAAGTAGTTTTCTGTGCCTTCAGAGTACCGCCCAGAAATCTCTATGGCAGACCCTGAATTCGCATATTGCTTTTTATTCAGACTGTTCTTTTCAAATGCGCCTTTTATGGTTGACCCGCTGAATACGGTATTGTCTGTTTTCGAGTCCTCACCAAAATCGGGTGTTTGGTAATATTGATCCCTAAATGATAGAGCGCCAGCCACCACCGTGAATTTGGTTTTATTCGAAAACGCAAAGGCCAATCCTCCGTTTACAAATTGCTCGTTTTGAATCAAGAATAGCGAATTGTTGTTTTCAAAAAAGCTTGCTCGACTCGCGTAGTAGTTCCATCGATTCAGAACGCCTTGAATTTCAGCATAGACTGGAAATCGAATCGGGATGTCGATACGCCCCATGCCCATTACAGAAGAATACAACCGTCCGAAATATGTGTTGGCGTAGAAGCTAGACCCTGTGTTGTTCATAGCCGAATAACCGATGCCCAAATAGCCCGTATTGATAGGCCGTGAGGAAATGTTCCCGCCAATTTCAACCAGTAAGTTTTTCTCCTTCTTGACCTCTAATTTGAGTTTGTAAGTCGAGTCAGTTGCCAAGCCAACTGGGGCGGGGAAGATGCGGTGGACTTTGTCTGATTCAAGCAGTCGATAGTAACCTCGACGTAGCTCGTCCATGCTCAGGTTGTCATATTTTCTTGGCTTCAATACTAGTCCTACATAGGCGCTTTGCGACTTCGTTAACCCTTCGAATTCGATTTCACTAAAGGAAAGCGGCACCTTTTCATCGTTGAAGGCTTTTCGCTTTTCTGCGATTACCTTTTTATGCACGCGTCGATGCACTTTGTTTTTTATCGCCTCCATTTGCTCCATGGCCGATAAATAACCTGATGAAACATTCTCCGTACCGTGTTTGAAATCGAATGTGCCGTACTTGATTTGTGGTTCAATTAAAACGCAACACTCTTCCTCCAGCTCGTAGTTTGTTTTACTTACAACCATGTTTCGCAACTGAGATATCGCATCACCTTCTTTTGGTGGATCCTCGTTCGAACTCACGTTGCACCCTATTATGACATCGGGTTGAAAGTCGTCGCGCATGATATCCGTCGGGAAGTTATTGTAGAGCCCACCATCAAATAGCAGCTTTCCGTCTATTGTCAACGGTTCCAGATAGAGTGGATAACTCATGCTCGCTCGGATTGCCTTGTTAAGGTTTCCGTTTTTAAAAACAACCGATTCCTTGTCTTCAATGTCTGCCGCCACGCAGCGAAAAGGAACAAACAAACTGTCAAAATCGTAGTGCGCCCTTTGACTCGCAGCCTCCAATAAATTCATCATTTCAAGGTCCAACGCCGATGGGTCGATGAAGCTGGTGGGCAATGATGTGCTCAGGAAGTTGGAGTCGGAGCTAAGTCGAAAAGAGAACCAGCTTGCATTTGGAACAGGCTTCCGAAAGAAGTATACGTATCGATCTTCAATCTGTCCCTCGGCTAATTTTCTATAGAAATCACTGGTGAGAATGGCCTCGATCTGGTCGGGTGAATATCCTGCGGCATATAGACCTCCCACAAGCGCTCCGATGGATGTACCTGTGATGTAGTCAATCGGAATAGAGTTTTCTTCCAAGGCTTTCAGCACACCAATGTGCGCTAGACCACTGGCTCCTCCGCCGCTAAAAACAACGCCGACCGACTGTGCGCAAAGGATGTTTAAAGAGGTCGAGAGCAATAGGGTTAGACATATGCTCTTCCAACTTAGCATGAGATCAAATCTACGCATCTTTAGACCGTTCGCGTTTATTTTCTGCTAGTCTCAAAAGGTTAGTGAAGTAGGTCGTTGCTCGTTTTAAGCGCGAACCATACCAACTAAACATTTCCCCATCAACTTCCATGATCGTGCTTTTTGGAAAGCGGGCCTGAACCTCAGCGGTGTGTTTTCCTTTAAATGGAAAAGGCTCACTGGAGAGCAGTATGTACGTTGGATGAAGCCTTTCAATCTCTGTTTCCGATAGTTCAGGATATCGTGCTTCGGGGTCGTGAATGACGTTTTGAAATCCGGCAAAGGGCAACATTTGATGTATAAATGTATCGGGCCCAGCTGCCATGTATGGATTCTTCCAAATAAGGTAAAGCGCAACTTTTGTTGAGCCATGAGGTATAGCTTCAAAGCCACTTTTAATCTCTGAGTTTAATGCCTCTGCCGCCTGGGTCGTGTTCGTAAGCACCCCAATGTCTTGGATCATCTGACAGGCATCATCCAAAGACTTTATGTCACTTGTCCATGTCGGATACTTCGCGGTCAACCTTTCAATGTCTGCCCGCTCGTTTTCTTCCTTGTTCGCGATAATGAGATCCGGATTCAGCGCTTCTATCACATCGTGCTTCACGGCCTTCGTGCCGCCAACAATGGTTTTCTCTCTTCGAAGCGAACTTGGATGCACACAGAATTTTGTGATGCCAACCAAACGATCGGAGAGTCCCAGATCAACAAGCAGTTCAGTCTGAGAAGGCACAAGGGAAACGATCCGTTTTGGATATTTATCCAGCTGGATTTTATGTCCTATGTGATCTACAAACTCCACGACTAGGACATCGCTGCCACTAAATCGTGTCGCGTAATGATGTGGTACTTACCCTGACCAAGGTCAACAAGTACGGCGCCATTGTTTTGATCAAAGTGTTTGGAAACGCTGGTCAATGGATCACTGGATTGAACCACCGGAAATGCGGCGTTCATGTAGTTCGAAACTGCTTTGTCTCTTGCATGTGGATCGGCAGATAAAGCGCTCAACAAGTGCACATCATCCAGGCTTCCGACAAACTTCCCATCTTCCATCACAGGCAATTGACTGATATTGTGCTTGCGCATAATAGCGATGGCGTTGTGCACAGGCTCGCCTGAGTTTACCGTCATTAGAGGAAGGTCCATTCGATCAGAAATCAAGTCCATGGCGTGCTTGTTTTCCTCGTTGAGGAAGCCACGTTCGCGCATCCAATCATCGTTAAAGACCTTACCAACATACCGCGACCCGTGATCATGGAATAAAACCACCACCACTGAATCTTCGGTCAACTCATGTTTCATTTGACGGATCGCTTGAAACGCCGAACCTGCTGAATAGCCTAAAAGCAATCCTTCTTTTATCGCAAGTTCTCGAGTAACCACAGCGCCGTCGCGGTCAGTGATTTTTTCAAAATGATCTATGATCGAAAAGTCAACATTCTTGGGCAGAATGTCTTCTCCAATGCCTTCGGTGATGTAGCTGTAAATCTCCTTTTCGTCAAACTCACCCGTTTCGTGATACTTCTTGAAAACAGATCCGTATGAATCAGCACCCCAAATCTTCACATTCGGGTTTTTCTCTTTTAGGTATTTACCCACTCCGCTGATTGTGCCTCCAGTACCAACGCCAACTACAAAGTGCGTGATTTTACCATCTGTTTGGTCCCAAATCTCCGGACCTGTTGATTCGTAATGCGCTTCCGCATTTGCCGCGTTGTCGTATTGGTTGACCCAAAATGAATTAGGTATTTCTGCGTTTAGTCTCTTAGCAACCGAATAATATGAATCCGGATGTTCGGGTGATACATTGGTAGGGCAAACGTGCACTTCAACTCCAACAGCACGAAGGATGTCCATCTTCTCTTTGCTCTGCTTGTCGCTCAGTGTGCAGTGTAGCTTGTATCCTTTCACGATGGCCGCCAATGCAAGCCCCATTCCTGTGTTTCCGCTTGTACATTCGATCAATGTTCCACCTGGTTTCAAATCGCCATTTTTCTCAGCATCTTCCACCATTTTAAGTGCCATTCGATCTTTGACGCTGTGCCCTGGGTTGAAATATTCAACCTTAGCGAGAATGGTTCCTGGAATGTCCTCGGCTATCTTATTCAACCGCACCATTGGTGTGTTTCCAATAGTCTCTAGTATGTTTTGCTTGATGTCCATGTGTGAAAGTTCTATTCGGCCACGAATGTAAAGATCACAATGGCGATTTTGGCCCCAGAATGTGCGGAGATTGATTAATTAAATCGAATCGTTTTCACTGGGTCGATACGGCTTACGATCATCGAAGGTAGAATGAGCATGAGCATCGAGATGACGACGCTGCCCAAGTTGATATACAGGATCACGTCCCATTCAAACAACACGGGCACGTGGTCTATGTAATAGCTCGCCTTGTCGAGTTTCAAAATTTGAAAATGCTTCTGTAAAAGTCCGAGGCTAAGCCCGATGAGGTTGCCCCAAAACGTGCCGAGGAGAATCAGGTAGGCAGCGTTGTAAAGGAAAATCTTGCTCAAACTGCCATTCGTTGCGCCCAATGCTTTCAGCAAGCCAATCATGTTTGTGCGCTCTAGGATGAAAACAAGTAAGGCCGTGATCATATTGATGCCTGAGACCAAAACCATAAGCGACAAGATGATGACAACGTTCAAATCTTGTAGCTCAAGCCAACCGAAGATCTCCATGAATTGATCGGTGATTTTTAGTGTAGTGAACTCCCACGAAATGTGATTCGAGATGATTTCGTCGAGCATTCCGAGGTCGTCAAATTCGTTGAGCGTGACCTCAAATCCTGCCACCTGATTTGGCGCCCAATTGTTGAGTTTTTGCACGTGTCGTATGTCGCAAAGCATCATGTTGGCGTCAAACTGATCCATGCCGCTTTCATAAACCCCGCCTACTACAAAACGGCGTTTTCGCTCTTTTTCGTCTTGAATAAAGATGACCGTGATCTTTTCGCCCAACTCAAGTTTGAGCTTATCCATGACGTATTTGGAGAGCACAACGCTGTCAGATTTGTTGCTGTCTGGAATGGAGAAGACCGAACCGTCGACGAGGTTTTTACTAAAGAAGTCCCAGTCGTAGTCCTGATCCACACCTTTAGCGATGATGCCTTTGATTTCGCTGTTGGCCACGATGATGCCGCTCTTGAAGGCATAGACGTTCACGTTTTTTACTGTTGGTTCGGCACGGATGTCGTCCAAAAAGGGCTGTGCCCGCTCCACGGGTTTTTCACTCACCGCGTTTTGTGTGTTGTACATAGAAATCTGCAAGTGCGAACCAAATCCGATGACCTTTTGCTGGATCTCATTTTGAAAGCCATTCACGATGCCTACGGATAGGAGCATAACGGCCATGCCAATAGCAATTCCAGCGACCGCAATTTTCACGATGGCCGAACTACTTTGACTCGTCTCACCTGAGGTGCGACCGCCAATCATTTTACGTGCTAGTAGGAATTCGTAGCGCAAGGGTTATTGTTTAAAACTTGAACTGTCACTGGTCTTTGTAGCTGTGAAGATGCGGAATTTTGAGGTTGTAATTCGAAACTATGAGAGCCCTGACCGTCATTCTACTATTTGCTTTGTTTGGAAACATATCCATTGGGCAAACACTTTATAAATCCGATAAGAACATCAGCGTAGGAGCCAAGCAGTATGAATCCTATTCCAAAGTGCTGAAGGATAAGCGTGTAGCCGTGGTTGGTAACCATACTTCTATGGTAGATTCCGTGCATTTGGTAGATTGGTTATTGGCCAAGGACGTCAATATTGTTTCTGTGTTTGCACCCGAACATGGATTTCGAGGCAAGGCCGATGCGGGCGAAAAGGTGGAGAGTGGAAAGGATGTGAAAACTGGGTTGCCCATAGTGAGTTTATATGGTTCGCACAAAAAACCGACACCTGCTGATTTGGAAAATATCGACGTCGTGATTTTCGATATACAGGATGTGGGAGCCCGATTCTATACGTACATCTCTACCATGACATATGTGATGGAAGCCTGTGCTGAAAATGATAAGAAAATGGTGATTTTGGATCGACCAAATCCAAACGGATTTTACGTTGACGGTCCTATGTTGGATCCCAAGTATAAGTCGTTTGTAGGTATGCTGCCCATACCTGTGGTACACGGTGTTACCGTGGGTGAGTTGGCGCGGATGATCAACGGCGAAGGTTGGCTCGAAGGTGGCGTCAAGTGTGATATAACCATATCAAAATGCGAAGGCTATACACACAACGATATTTACATATTGCCTGTGAAGCCTTCTCCGAACTTGCCTAATCTGAATTCGATTTTGCTTTATCCATCTCTGTGCTTTTTTGAGGGAACGGATGTCAGCGTTGGCAGGGGAACCGATACGCCGTTTGAGGTATTTGGCCACCCAAATATGTCTTTGGGTTCACATGTGTTTGTGCCTAAACCTAATGAAGGATCGAAACACCCAAAACACGAAGGCGTGCCTTGTGTAGGTTGGGATTTAACGGAGTTTGGAGGGAAAAATGTACAGGAGAAAAAGCACTTGGTGATGGAATACATGGTCAACGCCTACCGCGAATTCCCGAGCAAGGAAACCTTCTTTCTGAAGAACGGCTTCATCAACAAATTGGCGGGCACCGATGCCATGCAAAAGCAAATAGAAGCGGGACTGAGTGCAGATCAAATTCGTGCTTCATGGGAGTTGGATTTGGTAGCCTACAAACGCATGCGACACACGTATTTGCTGTATCCGGATTTTGAGTAATCATCCATTAAGCTTCCTCGTTTCGAAAGAATGCCATTAGCCCCTTAGCCCCTTAGCGAAACGTTCAACTAGAATCCAACCATTGATCAAATCGAACAGTGGTAATTCGAACAAATTGGGATCCTGATTCTTATCCTTGTGATGAATTTAGGATTACACCATTAAGCCCTTCCCATGATTAAACATCTACTTACCTGTGCATTCATTCTGATCGCAAGTGGTCTTCAAAGTCAGAATACGCCCATATCAGATTCTACGCTCTCTGGTTTCAAGTTCAGAAGCATCGGTCCAGCCTTTATGTCAGGGCGCATTGCAGACATAGCCATACATCCAGAAAACGACAACGTTTGGTTCATTGCCGTTGGATCGGGGGGAGTGTGGCGCACCAAAAACAGTGGCATTACTTGGGAACCGGTATTCGATAAGCAAAAGGTATACAGCACCGGTTGCGTCACCATCGACCCCAGCTTGCCAACAACGGTTTGGGTTGGTACAGGCGAAAATGTTGGTGGGCGACACATCAGTTTTGGAGATGGTATTTACAAGAGCGTCGATGGCGGAACGAAATGGAAAAACATGGGGCTCAAAAAGTCGGAGCACATTTCTGAAATCATTGTGCATCCCGAAAACTCTGATGTTGTTTTTGTTGCCGTTCAAGGACCGCTGTGGTCGAGTGGTGGGGAGCGCGGTTTTTACATGACCTCCGATGGAGGAAAGACGTGGTCAAAAACCCTAGGCGATAAAAAATGGACAGGAGTAACTGACATTGCGCTGGATCCAAATAATCCAGACGTGATCTATGCCGCTACTTGGGATCGACACAGAACCGTGGCAGCCTATATGGGCGGAGGACCGGGATCGGGAATCCACAAAAGCACCGATGGTGGAAATACATGGACAAAGCTTGACACCGGATTACCAAAAGGCAACTTGGGTAAAATCGGTATTGCGGTCAGTCCGCAGAAACCCAATGTGGTCTATGCAGCCATTGAGCTCGATCGCAGAAAAGGGGAGGTGTACAAAAGCGAAAATTACGGAGCGAGTTGGAAGAAAATGTCGGCGACCGTATCGGGTGCTACAGGCCCGCATTACTATCAGGAATTGTATGCATCTCCACACCAATTTGATCGACTTTATTTAATGGATGTGCGCGCTCAAGTGAGCGAAAACGGCGGTAAGTCCTTCGCACGTATGCCCGAAAAGCACAAGCACAGCGACAACCACGCCATGGCGTTTAGGGCCGACGATCCAGATTATTTATTGGTAGGTTGTGATGGCGGACTTTATGAATCCTTTGATCTCGGACAAAATTGGCGCTTCATGGCCAACCTTCCGCTTACACAGTTTTATAAGCTCGCGGTGGACGATACGGAGCCATTCTACAACATTTATGGTGGCACACAAGACAACAATACACAGGGCGGTCCATCACGGACAGACAACGTGCATGGAATCATGAATTCGGATTGGTATGTGACGCTGTTTGGCGATGGCCATCAGCCGGCAACGGAGCCCGGTAATCCAAATATCGTCTACGCTGAATGGCAGCAAGGAAACCTCACACGTGTAGACAAGGCCACAGGAGAAATTGTCTATATAAGACCGCAGCCTGCGGAAGATGATCCCGTGGAACGATTCAATTGGGATGCCCCGATACTGGTAAGTCCACACGATGTGAAAACATTGTATTTCGCTTCGCAGCGGGTATGGAAATCTACGGACCGCGGAGATAGTTGGACAACCATCTCAGGCGACCTTACCAAAGACCTTGAGCGCATCGAGCAGCCCATTATGGGGAAAAAGCAGAGTTGGGACAATGCTTGGGACATCTACGCCATGTCTAATTACAGTACCATCACGTCGCTTTCGGAGTCGCCCGTGCAGCAAGGACTGATCTACGCTGGAACGGACGACGGCTTGATTCAAGTATCAGAAAATGATGGCGGTTCATGGACCAAAATTCAGGTTTCCGCCACGGGTGCACCAGCGACCGCCTTTGTCAACGACATCAAAGCAGATATGTATGATGCCAATACGGTATACATCTGCTTGGACAACCACAAGTTTGGCGATTTCAAACCCTATTTTTTCAAAAGCACCGACAAGGGAAAGACGTGGAAGAAAATGACAACGAACCTTCCCGAAACCACTTTGGTTTGGCGGGTTGTGCAGGATCATGTTGAAAAAGACTTACTGTTTTTAGCGACAGAATTTGGGATTTATACCTCCTTGAATGGCGGCGAAGAATGGCATCAGCTGAAAGGTGGACTACCAACTATTTCCTTCCGCGACCTCGCGATTCAAAAGAGAGAAAACGACTTGGTTGGCGCCTCTTTCGGGCGCGGATTTTACATTTTGGATGACTATAGCCCATTGCGCGAGGTCAGTGCAGAAAGCATGAATGAAGAAGCGCACCTGTTTCCGATCAAAGATGCGCTGTGGTACATACCACGACCTGTTCTCAGTTTTGACGGAAAAGGTTCCCAAGGGGCAGGCCATTTTGTGGCACCAAATCCAGACTTTGGAGCCATCATCACCTATCATTTGGCACAGGACTATCAGTCGCTCGAAGAAGAGCGAAAAGCAGGAGAGAAGGAGATGAAGGATCAGGAAATTTCTTTCCCTGGATGGGAATCGCTTGAAAAAGAGAAGCTCGAGCAAAAACCAGCTGTTTATTTAGTCATCAAAGACATGGACGGGAATGCCATTCGGAGGATCAAGGCTCCGGCCAAAAAAGGTGTGCATCGTGTGGCCTGGGATCTTCGTTATCCACATACGGATGCCATTCGTTCTTCAAAGCTTCCGAAGAAGACCGATAAGTCGCCAAAGGGAATGATGGCGGCACCGGGTGAGTATACTGCCACGTTGGTTAAAGTGATCGACGGACAAGCAACAGAACTGGCGGCGCCGCAAAAATTCATTGTCAAACGCATGAAAAAAGGTTCGCTTGAAGGATGGACGCCGGAGGCAACTGCGTCTTTTTGGCGCGAGCTGGAAGACATCAACCTGGAGTTGAGTGGCACGCGGGTAGTGTTGAATGAGAACGTAGAGAAGGTGAAAATGATGTCTATTGCCCTCAGCCGCAGTCAAAGTGCGCCAGGTGACTTAGACAAACGATTGCACGAGGTAAACACGCGCCTTCAAACCATGAACAAGCAATTGAGCGGTGATCCGCTCCGAAAAGGTGTCGGCGAAAAGTCACTTCCCACTATTGGCGATCGTGTATCTGTGGCAGCTATGGGCACAAAAACCAGCACGTATGGACCAACACCTACACATAGGCAGAGCCTACAAATTGCGAAATCCCAGCTAAAAACACTGAGGACTGAATTGAGCGAAATCGCGAACGAACTAATCCCGAACATGGAGCAGGAGTTGTTGGATGCGAAAGCACCTTATGTGAAGGGCGCAACCATGAAGTAAGGTGGGCCAGAGCGTTGTTAACCTTCCTCGCTTACTCTCTTAACATCCTCTAGCCAGTTT
>DDCZ01000061.1 GCA_002336485.1 Flavobacteriales bacterium UBA1993 | reverse complement strand
GCCAAATGTTCAGGGCAAAGCGATAAATGAATAATCGTAGGGTTCAATTAAATCAAACCTATTTGGAAGGATTATTTGAACAGAGATCGATGATTAAAACCGCTGGGTCTGGAACAGGCAAAAGGAAATCTGAGCCGCTTATTTCGACGAGGTATTTTCATTGTAATAATCGAGTACGGGAGCGAATTCGGCATCCCAAGATAAGTCCTTTGATATCGATTGAGACTTTTGTTTGAACTCATCAAATTGAGTCAACATTTCTGTGAGCGCCTGTTTGAGGCTTCCAGCTTTATTACTATCGTAGATCAAGACATTTCCATATTTATCTTTCAATTCGTTTGATACGACTTGATCAACGGATATAATAGGAATGCCACATAGCGCATATTCCATGACTCTATTTGGGGAAGTAATTCGATGCGACTCCCAAATATCGGAACGTACATAACAAAGACCGATATCTGCACTGGATAAATGGTCATGTAAAAATTGAGGCTCATAGTCAACAAAGTGTATCCTACCTGCATACTTTTTCTCCGTTGAAGCCCATTCCTTCACGTTATAAAACTTTGGACGATTCCCTATTAAAACGAACGATAGGTTCGGAATTTCTAATACTTCATCGAAGGTGGTTTTAAGAACCTCGTCTGATTGATAGATGTTTCCAGTTTGAACCAATACATGACCATTCTTGATTTGGAGGATTGTGCGTAAATCTTGCTTTATACCATCGCTCGGTTTCAGAGCAGGAATATTTCGCACTGGAATTATTGGGCATTTGAGATTGTTGTGCCTTCGCAGTGCGTCACAAATTGCATTGGTAGTGGTGATCACCAAATCGGCACGTCGAGACATTATTCTTTCCTGGCGAATGAACTTGAGCCAAG
The DNA here is from genome assembly GCA_002336485.1 of Flavobacteriales bacterium UBA1993. Classification (GTDB taxonomy): domain Bacteria; phylum Bacteroidota; class Bacteroidia; order Flavobacteriales_G; family Salibacteraceae; genus SHAN690. Next base: position 3,633 of record DDCZ01000061.1, on the reverse strand, counting down.
AAAGTTTTCCCCCAAATCGGTTGATCCAGCCAGGGGCGTCCTGATAGTACCTGGACTCTCTGAAATATTCATGAGAATCGTAGACAAAAGTGAGTTGAGGATGCGTGCGTTTTAGCATTCCGCCAATGGGAAGGGTGTACATGTCATGGCAATGAATAGCTTGGGGGCTGGTTGAGATAATTGCGTCCGCCGTCCTTTTTAAACCTGAGGTATAGCCCCTCCTAAGTGGGTGAGTCAACCACGTATCGAGGATTCGAACTATTTTCAACCCATTTGCTTGGGTTTCTCTTTCGGCTAATCCTTCTTCCTTAAAACAAAAAAGGGTTACTCTGAAACCTGCGTGAAGAAGGCTGTTAATTTCCTTCTCCACACGGAGGTCGGAGGTGAACGAATTATCGAGCACAACGGCGATATGGGTGGGCTCACTCATGCAAAAACTCCTTTGTAAATCTCGTCAATCGTTTTGCCAATAACGCCTTTATCGTAGACTAGGTGGGCTGCATCAGCAATACCCTTACGATTATACTCATGCCGTATTTGAATCATTTTTAACAATCCTTCTTTCATTGCATCGGCGCTTTTCGGTTCAATGAGGATTCCATTCGAATCATCGATCATTTCTGGAATGCCGTTCACATTCATGGAAAGAACGGGTGCTCCACAACACAGGGCTTCGGCAATAACAGTAGGAAGGTTTTCCTGGTCTGTTGGGTGACAAAAGAAATCGGCAGATTGTAGGATCTGAGCAAATTCTGGTTTCTTTTTATATCCGTGCAGGGTGATGTTCCAGTCTGGGAGTTCTCTAGTTACGTGCGCCTTCATTTCATCCAATTGCCCGCCATGCCCAACAATGTCAACCTTGATTTTATCTCGCAAATCTTGTGGAAGTAATGAGAGTCCGTTGAAAAAAATGAAGGGGTTCTTAGGGAAATTCCAAGCGGCAACAAGCGCAATACGTATTTCGTCTTGTGGAATATGTGTTGCGTGCTTGAAGCATGAATCCGCAATGTTCGGGATGACTTTAATTCTGTCCGTGTCAACCCCATACTGAGAAGTGAAAATATCTGCAAGTTCTTTACTCACGGGCATTATGGCCTTTATATTTCGGTGTGTGAAACAATAACGAATGGCGGCTTTTTCGGCTTTCTGTTGTTTCGCATCCAACTCGTAAATTCCACGGTGATAGAAAGAAAAGTGCTCGCTCAAAACAAATGACTGGTCGTTTTTTATCAACACGTCAATGGCAAATTTTGAAATATGACTCCGCACGTGAACATGTGTTAGAGCCGGTGGCCCATATTGTTTTTGCAAGTGATTAAATGCTCGCTGATAGGAATGCCGAATTAAAAACTTATCAAACCCAAATCTTCGAAGTGGAGTTTTAATATCTACAATCAACTCTGTGAGTTCTCCCGACTGTTCCGACAAAAGCACCCTTGGTCGACCGAGACTCCGCTTTTCAATTTTCAAATAGATCACGAAATGTCGATACTGGTTGGAGATACTTCGAATATGCTCTCTAATAAACAAACCATCGCCAGGATGATCGGGTGTTGGCCACCATGCCGCAATGTGCCATATTATTGGCCGGCTATCAGAATTCATAAAAAAATGTGTGATCTACCGTCCTGCGGAATTTTGAAAAGATAGTAGGCGTTGGAAATGGAAGGTCGCGATGCCATTTGAAATTTCGAAGTATTTGATTCATGCGCTTCATTTCTTGGAGTTGAGATAAAATTCATTTCCACTTGAGCGTAGAATAGAAAGTACCTCCTCATGGTTTTCGACATACTTGCTTATATCGTCGTCGCTTGAGCGCTTGTATTGGCTATCGGCAGCGCAGGCCTCAACTCCCAGAAATTCGGTAATCCGATCTAGAGTTGCTTGGTGTCGATCTGGCGGTAAAAGGTCTTTTTCGTAGTTTATTTCGAGGTAGTCAAAACCGGCCAAGGCTTCCTTTTCCCAAGACGAGAATTGTTTCAATTTTTCGATACGCTCAGGAATGCTCTTCGCATCAACAACAACCTTCTCAGCTAATCCATTTGCTCCCTTTTTTTGATGATAGGTACCCCGAGCCTCAGCAACCAGGCTCGACATCGCTTGACGAAACTTATTCTCACGATTCAGGAAAATAATTTTGTTTCCGTTGTTGAATTCGTTGCGCATGAATTCAATTGATTCTTGAAACGTATGATTATGAAACATAATCAAGTCATAGATTTTTATTCTATACCCGTAAATAGGTGCGGTGGAGACTCGAGCAAGAGACCGCTTATAATACGTTGGGAAGAGAATCTTAATTGGCATGAAGGCACCAAATATTTCACCGTCACAGTGTATTTGGGAGGATTTTTTTATCAAGTCGGTAAGTACGGTTGATCCAGTCCGGCCTTGAGCAAAAAGAATAAATGTGACCTTCCTATTTTTAGGTTTAGCAAAAGCACCTTTCGCGTAGACTAAGAATTGATTCAGGGGGTGTCGCCAACCTTTTTCATAGTATAAATACGCCAGTCTTTTTCGAATGCTATTTGGTAAGAGACGCATAATTACTGGCCAAAGGTATAGCCAAACCGTTCGATATCTTTCCTAAACTTATTGGATATGATCTCCCGTGTCTTACTGTTGTAATAGTCCGTATAGGGCAATTTTTCAACACCCGCATTTAGGTGGGGTAATTCAAGGGGAGCTCCGATTTTGGCCGCTATGGTTTGCCAATCTGCATGGATGGTTTCAAATTTTCCAACAAAATCCATTGCTTCACTCCCATCTTCATCTAGAAACCAGTCTGTTTGGTTTTTTTTTCCTGAAACAAAGACACTGGTATCGCTGCTGTACTGAATCCAATCAACAAATTCCTCGAATGACATTTTATCACGCATTGGTTTACCTTCATTTCTAAAATATAATGACACCACGCGGGCCCATGGATTACGCACAAACNNCTTATGCTCATATGGCCATTGATTGCGGAGCATGTTTTTATAGTATAGGATGTCTTGATGAGGAAGGATGGGATTACCTACAATGGATCGAATACTTGTTGATCCGGTTTTAGGGATTTCAATATAAATACACTTGTATTTATGGCTGAGCATCTAGGAAATCGTTCGCTTAATTTTATTTATTACGCGTGTCGTGAAGGTAGTGTCACGCTGCAGAAGTGGGTAATCCGTCGGCTTTGTTTTTCTCACCTTAATTATTTGATAATCGCCATTTTCGGTGTGTAGATTGTATGATTCAAGGTGAGTGATGAAGAGCCCTGCGGGGTATAGGTCAGCGGTCAATTTATCTGTGTATATACTTTGATCAATAATTTGTAGGAGCGGCTTTTCCTTCTCCTGAGTATGCCTCCATGCAAGAAAGTTAGGATCTGGAATGTGAATGACAATCATTCCGTCTGGCGCGAGTAGTGCGGAGAGTTTTTGAAACAATGTGGCATGGTCAGCAATAGGAATGTGTTCAAGCACATCAGGCAATAAAATCACATCGAATGTTCGATCAATCTCTAGATGCACCATGTCACCTACTAAAAATTCAACATTCTTGTAATTGGCCAAGGCCGCTTGAGCCATTTCAATACTCTTAGCGCTAATGTCATTGGCAAGGATGCGTCCGTTTACAACACGATCGCAG
>DDCZ01000068.1 GCA_002336485.1 Flavobacteriales bacterium UBA1993 | reverse complement strand
AATCCGAGTGCGGTGCTGGATCGAGTAAGTGAGTTCGATGAAGGCGCGGTGTTTATAAACGAACTCGTGAAGTCTGATCCTCGATTGCCATTTGGCGGAATCAAGCGTTCTGGGTTTGGACGTGAATTAAGTGCTGCGGGCATAATGGAATTTGTAAACACAAAGACGGTTTACGTGAAGTAAGATCGGTGAGTTTTAGGTCATTCTTACCGCTGCGCGCAGGGGGTTTCGCAGAGAACGCAGAGGTCTATCAGATTAACGCTAATTCCTTATAGGTTATTTACTACTCGTTTTATTCCAGATTTCATTAGGGGAACATTAAAATTTAGTAGGTATCCCAGTTTTGATTGACTGAGTTTCAAGTATGTCAGTACCTGCGCCAGGTGAACGTCCATAATATTCTCGACTGCTTTAATTTCAATCACAACTTTATTCTCAACTAAAAGGTCAATTCTATATCCAATGTCGAGCTTAACCTCCTGATATACCAAGGGAAGCGCCTTTTCCTTTTCTACGACTAAGCCCGATTTTTTCAATTCATAATAAAGGCACTCTTGATAGGAGGACTCAAGAAGGCCCGGCCCCAGTGATCGATGAACTTTAATCGCCGCATTAAGAACAAGCGTTCCAATTTCATTTTCTGTCATCAAAGAAGTTTTTATAAAAATAGGACAGTCCATTGGCATATCAAATCCAGTAGAGATAATCCAATGCCAAGATGATGTTGAATCATTGAGTATTCAAGAATTGGAAAATAATTCACCCCTGCGAGCCCTGCGTTCAACTCAGCGAACTCTGCGGTTAATGAGCTGACGCTTGCGCGAAGATCCTAGCCAAACAGAGATTGGAAAAGCTCTTCCACTCTCTTAACGGGTCTGACATTGATATGCATGCCTTTCGTTTCGATGCCTTTTAAGCCGTAACCAGAAACATAAATGTCTTCGAATCCAAGTTTCTCAGCTTCCCGAATGCGCTGTTCGATGCGTGTTACGGGTCGAATTTCTCCACTTAATCCAACCTCACCTGCAAAACACGTTTTTGCTGGAATGGGATAATCTTCAGAGCTGGATAGAGCGGCGCAAATAACGGCCATGTCTATCGCCGGGTCATCCACACGTATTCCACCCGCCATGTTTACAAAGACATCGAACTTTCCAATTGCAAGGCCGCATCGCTTTTCTAACACCGCCAAGAGCATATGCAGCCTTCGTTGATCAAACCCGGTTGTGGTTCTCTGCGGTGTTCCATAAGCTGCAGTGCTTACCAATGCCTGAGCCTCGATCACCATCGGTCGAGCGCCTTCCATGCTGGCAGCAATAGCCGAACCGCTCAACCCTTCATCGCGTTGACTCAACAGCACTTGAGATGGATCATGCACTTCTTTCAATCCAGAACCTTGCATTTCGTAGATGCCAAGTTCATTTGTGGATCCAAACCGATTCTTTGAGGAGCGAATCAAGCGATATAGATGCTGTCGATCGCCCTCAAATTGAAGCACTACATCCACCATGTGCTCCATGACTTTTGGTCCAGCAATGTTTCCTTCTTTGGTAATATGACCTATGAGTACCACAGGCGTATTTGTTTCCTTGGCAAACTGAATCAGCTCACCGGTACATTCACGAATTTGAGCTACTGAACCTGGCACCGAGTCTACTTCTGGGCTCTGCATGGTTTGTATGGAATCGATAATGACTAAGTCAGGTTCGACCTCGTCGATGCGTTCCATTACACGTTCCAAGGAAGTATCGGTTAGGATAAGCAAATTGTCGTGCAGTTTTCCAATGCGTTCCGCACGCATTTTGATTTGATTCGCACTCTCCTCACCGGAGACATATAGGATCTTCTGGCTCGTAAAGTTCAAACCAAGTTGTAGCAATAAGGTCGATTTTCCTATACCAGGATCACCACCAATAAGTGTTACGCTTCCAGGAACCAAACCGCCGCCAAGCACACGATTCAACTCCGTATCGGGCAAAGGGATACGCTCTGCATCCTCGCTGCTAACCTGCGTAATTGGAATCGGTTTCTTAGAAAGGTTGTCGACAAATTTTCTGCGCACACCTCCCTTTTTCTCCTTGTAAATGACCTCCTCTATCAGTGTGTTCCACTCATTGCAGCCAGGACACTGGCCCATCCATTTGGGGGCGTTTGTGCCGCATGTTTGACATACAAATGCTGTTTTGGTTTTTGCCATGAATCACGAAGTAAAACAACCTTTTTAATCTAAAAGATGGGAAGCGGAAATAAAGTTTGTTCTACCCGCTCGGCCATGACTTACCCTAACTTTGATCAATTTCAAATTGAATAATCACCTTACGATAGCGCTTCATATTCTAATCGGCACGCTTGTGTCTTGTTTGCTTGGTTGGTACAACGAATACCCCATCGTGTATTCGGACCTCGGCACGTATCTCAAATATGGTTTCCTCACAGAAGTACCGATTGACAGGCCGCTTACCTACGGCTGGTTTCTTAGGCACACCAGCTTAGCTGAATCTTTGTTTTTTAGCATGTTGGCGCAAGCATTGCTCATGGTTGTGGTTCTCTACATTTGGGTTCAAGCATTTTTCACCCGAGCCAAGGTTCGTTGGTATTACGTATCCCTAACAGTCTTAAGTCTGTGTACAAGCTTCTCATTTGAAGTCGCTCAATTGTTACCAGATGCATTTACACCTATCGTTTTTCTTTCTTCAACGGTTTTGCTTATGAAGCCAATTTCCAAGCTTAATCAATGGACTTTAGGCATCATTTTGGTGTTTTCAATTGCTACGCATTCCGCGCATTTTCTACTTGCCTTTGCCATAATTGCAGGTGCGGTCGGTTTGCGCTGGTTCAAATACGACATTCACTGGGGTCGAATTAGGCAGGCATTCCTGATCACATGCATTGGATCATTGGTGATTCCAACAACGTCATTGATCCTCGATGATGGATTTTATCTGAATAAAGGATCATCTGTATTCTTATTCGAAAAACTGTGTGATCTTGGAATTGCAGAGGATCATCTTCGAAATACCTGCGACAAGACCCATCACAGCCTTTGTCCGTATGTTAATGAATTAAACGGTGATTTCTTATGGGACCGAAAGAGTCCTCTTTACAAAATTGGTGGCTGGGATGGAGCGCGCGGGGAGTTAGATCAACTCAATCGGGAAATGCTAAGCATTTCAGAGTATAGAAATAACTTTATTCAAAGCAGCGTGAATAGCGGATTTCGCCAATTACTAACATGGGAAATCGAAGAGCCAACCATGCACGAAGCGCCAATCTATCCGATTGAAGAATATCTGCGACCAAATGAGGTTGATATGTATTTAAGTGCTCGTCAAAGCACTGGAAATCTGTCTCTTACGGGATTCAACGCATTCTTAAACGCCGTGATTTACATAAGCCTAAGCCTCCTTGTAATTGGGATAATTCTATTCCCTCAGATACGGCCCATACTCATAACCTTACTCACATTCTTGGCTGCTAATGCATTTGTCTGTGCAATGTTCAGCGCCGTAATTCATCGATATCAATGTCGCGTAATTTGGCTGGTTCCTCTACTAGCCATTTTGGTGATTGAAAACCTAATATCTCGGTTCCCGGCACGTACTACGCAAGCATAGTCGTCGCTCGCTTCACCCCTTCAACCAAGGCATCAACTTCCGCCATTGTGTTGTAGACTGCAAACGAAGCACGCACGGTTCCAGGAATGCCAAGCCGATCCATTAAGGGCATGGTGCAATGATGGCCCGTTCGCACGGCAATGCCAAGTTGGTCGAGAATGGTCCCCATATCCAGCGGGTGAATATCCCC
>DDCZ01000063.1 GCA_002336485.1 Flavobacteriales bacterium UBA1993 | reverse complement strand
TGTTCCATGATCGCTGACGCACTTTTTCAAGATCACAGTATGCGAAATGCAAGGTGCTACACCTTTTTTGCGAATGACTATGCCTTGGCTTTGGCTATGGCTGCAGAGAGAGGCTATATTTCTTCCTATTCAACTCGAGTGCATGGCCGTGACGTGATAGAGGAGCGAGAACCAAAGACTAGGAAATTGCCATTTCAGTGGTTTAAATATGAATATACCGATCTTGTTTATTGCGTTAGCGTAGCTACCAAGCAGTATATAACCAGAAAGTATCCGAGGTTCGCAACAAAAATTAAGGTCGAATACCTTGGGAGTCAAGATCATGGTATGGGGCCAACTGAACCTGTGGATCTCCCATATCATATTGTAAGCGTTGGAAGAGTGAGAAATGTAAAGCGCTTTTATCTAATTGCAGAGATGCTTCAGCACATTGACCTTCCTGTTAAGTGGTCCCACTTTGGTGATATTCAAGAGAATGATCCGACCTCAAAAAGATATAAAGAAGCTATATCTGCACTGGATTCTAAGCCGAATATTGAAGTATTACAGCGTGGCTATGTTGAGAATGCCAAACTACTTCAGACCTATAAATCACACCATGTTGATTTGCTGATAAACTCAAGTGAGATCGAAGGCTTACCGGTTTCAATACAAGAGGCTATTAGTTTTGGGATTCCATGTTTAGCCACAGATGTGGGTGGAACTGCGGATATCGTGAATGAACAAACCGGAATTTTGGTAGATGCGACGTTCGACCCATTGGTTGTTTCTCAATCAGTTACACGCACCCTAGTCGAGAAATGCCGCGACAAAGCATACAGGCAAGGCGTTAGGGCGTTTTGGGAAGAGCATTTCGATGCGTCGAAAAACTACCCAGCTTTTTTTGAAAGAATGACACGCTCGCCTAATTGAATCGCCATTGAGACTCTAGCATGACATTTAAAACGTTCATATTAATACTATTCTCTGGCCGGCCCGAGTATAAAATTGCCCGAGTTTCTCTGACGATTCATTCAACGTTTGATTTACCCGAATCCTCAAAATCCGATGCTTTTATAAGCATAAGGGTCTTGATTAGATTGGTGAGGAGCCTCGGATGGACAAAAAAGGAAACCCCTGTCAAATCTCTAATTGTTGCATTAGACAATAATGAAAACGGCATTGCCTCCGATTCTAAATTCTTCGAATTAAATCAATTAAATGCCTTCACCGGGTCAAATACGTATGCAAACGTGCTCGCTTCTTTGAGTGTTTGGGACTCTTTGGTGGTTCTCATTCAAGGAGTCTTATGTGCATTCATCACCGTACCATTATCCGTTCTTGGATATCGCAGAACCAACATGGCTTTGATTCCCAGATACGCATCACAAATTGCCGGCATTCGAGCTTGGCTGATTCGTTCTCAATCACGACAGATGTATGATTTTGCTCCGTTTTCAAATGCGAGTAATTGGGGCACACTCGTGTATCAAAAATCTGGAATTGAAATAATAAAGGTGCCCTCCATTGGGCCATTAGCATCGCATATGAGCCATGTTCTTGCCGATAGATTAATCGTTTCAAATCCATATCACGAAGAAGAGGTGTCCTTTTTCCAGAAAACAATACGCGTAAAAACCATTGATAGGCTTTTACCCAAACACGCTAGTTTTCTTAGCAAATACATTCAACATAGCCATGATCCGGCTAAGGGGGTAATTGGATTTTATTCTCATGCCTCTTGGATCAGAGAACTTGAAGATCATGGGGAGTCGCTTTTCGGTGCGCCAAAGCAAGAGGCAGAATTACTTCGCAGCATAGCATCATATTGCAACGCTGCAGAAGCGAGATACAGAATCATAATATTTACACACCCAAGGGAGCGGGAATTGAGCAAAAGAGTTCAAGTCACGGAATATTACCGCAGCATTATTGCCGACACCGTGGATTTTGAATTGTATCTCGGAAGTGACCGAAGCTCGAGCATTTTTGAATTGGCTGATGTAGGTGTCGGTACAATGAGTACTGTTCTTTTCGAAAGACTTCTTGCAGGTTATAAAACACTTTTTTATACCCAGGACATGCCTTTCTTTCCAGTTTCAAATTCGAATCTATCGAGCATTTGCGCGAAAACTGAGGCAGGTTTGCATGAGGCAATCGATAGATCTATGTTGCAGAGTAAGAATAATTTTTTCGATCAAAACCAGCTGCTAGCGTACCTTCACGACTCAGAATTTTATAAAAATTCCTAGAGGATGGTTCCAATAATTTTACAATCACGACTGGGCTCAACGCGCCTAAAGCATAAAATGGTTTTGCCATTCTATTCCGGTGATAGTTTGTTTGCGGTAATCGTAAAAAGATTGTTGACAGAATTTCCAAATTCAGAGGTGATATTGGCTACAACTGAAAACCCAGATGATGATATCCTTGCAGAACTCGGGCTAGATCTTGGAATTACCGTATTCCGTGGCAGTGAAAACAATGTGCTTTCTCGATTTATTAAGGCAGCAGATAACATTGGGGCGAAGGCCTTAGTGCGCATTTGTGCTGATAATCCATTTATTCTGCCAGAGTTTGTTCGCGTCATACAAAAGGGTATCGAAGAAGGTGATACTGACTATCTGAGTTATTCATTTCCTGATAATACCCCAGTTATTCGATCCCACGTTGGTTTATTTGGAGAAGCGGTCAAGCTTTCAGCACTTAAGAAGGTTTCGTCCTTATCGGATGATTCATTTTATAAAGAGCATGTCACAAACTACATATACGAGCATTCGGATCAATTTAAGTGCAAGTTTCTTGACCTACCAGAAGTATTAAAGAGTCGCCAGGATATTAGGTTGACGATCGATACGATGGTGGATTTTGAGACAATTAAGGCTCTTTATTCCTCTGTTAATGGATCCGTGAGTATGGATGAAATCGTGAACTCCATTGATGCTAATCCGGGATATAAAAGTCAAATGGCAAATCAAATCAGGCTTAATTCAAAATGATGAGAAGTACATATGTAATTGGTGAAATTGGACAAAATCACAATGGTAGCGTGGACCTCGCAAAGGTGCTTATTGATCTTGTTTCTCGTCCAATAGAGGAAGGTCTGTTTGGGTTGGATTTGAAAGGAATGGATGCGGTGAAACTGACCAAGCGAGATCTAAATCAAGAATTGTCGCAAAGTCAAATGAATCGTGCGTACAACAGCGCTCATTCTTTTGCGAAAACGTATGGTGAGCACAGAGCAATACTTGAATTATCCGATGAAGATCATTTTACCGTTTACAAGCATGCAAAAGCCCAAAACCTTGATTTTGTTGAAACTCTTTGTGCAATTGGATGTTTGAGTTTACTTAAGCTATTTACCCCGGATTACCTAAAGGTGGCCAGCAGAGACCTAACCAATCTACCTCTCTTAGAGGCATTAGCGGAAACGAAAATTCCAATAATTCTTTCTACGGGAATGGCTGGTAAAAAGGAGTTGGATGACGCTTTGAGCGTGGTTTCTAAATCGCACAGCGACATTTCTGTGCTTCATTGCGTATCCGAGTATCCAACAAAACCGGAGAATGTAAACTTGCTGACGATTCCGTATTTGATTGAGCAGTATCCCAATCTGAAAATAGGTTACTCCGATCATACCATCGGCATTTCCACACCCGTGGCCGCGGTTGCACTGGGCGCTCAGATAATTGAAAAGCATATTACCCTTGATCGACGCATGAAAGGGACGGATCAAGCTGGCTCGCTTGGCCCCGACGGTGTGAATCGAATGGTAAGAGATATTCGGCTTATTGATATGTCAATGGGTGAAAAGGGCATTTTTATCGCAGAAAGCACAAAAGCGGCCAGTGAGAAGCTTGAGCGCTCAATCGCATCCAATAAAGATTTAAGTACTGGACATGTTGTGCAGGAAGTGGATCTCCACATGTTGTCTCCAGGAGATGGATTTAAATGGTCTCAACGGGATCAAATTATTGGGAAGCCACTAAAATCCGATGTAGATAAGAACGAATTATTCTATCCTACAAGTTTCTAATCTGCTTTGGTCGCATTGGCACATATTGGATTAATGAAGACAGGATCTACGGCTCTTCAAAGTATGTTTAAACGTGATTCACGGATTTCATCCTTCGTTCATAACAGCTGCTTCTATCAAGAAAAACAAGATCAGGAAAAGAAAGAATTGACGTTTACATCAGAGTATGTTGTGATATCCGATGAAAATCTTTCTCGTAAATACAACCGTGTTCAGTCACTCGAAAAATCAGTTGAAATTATCGATGGAGCAATGGAAAATGTTACGTTTCTTTTTATCATTCGCGAGCAAAAAAGTTTCTTACTATCCTGCTATCGTCATCACATAAGGCAGACCCGAGACGGCTTCAGCTTCAATGAGTGGCTTTGTTCGCCAGCGGGCATATCACAGGTCGAGTTATGCGATTTTAAGGGAGTTGATCAACGACTACGCTTGGCGACTAACTCGAACCTGAAATTTGGATTATTTGAAGATTTGAAGTCCGATCCTTCTCACTTTGTCTCATGGGTGTATTCCCTGATTGGCCTAGAGAGCCCCAAGGACTATGAATTGCATAAGGAAAATGATCGACTGAAAGATCATTATTACCGTAAAAAATTGTTTTTGAATCGGTGGTCAAGCTCAATGTCATTTATACCGAGCTTTTGCTTTTACAACAAAGTTGTTTTGAAGGCGCTTGACTTCATTTCTCTTCCAGAGATGGATACTTGGAATGACATTGATAGTGAAAACTCATCCGTGATGATGCGGAAATTCAAAATCGCGAATAACTTTCTGACAACACAATATTCACTCGAATTGAAAAAACACGGCTACGCACTATGAATATATTACCGAAACTGGTAGTTACCGACATCGATGGAGTATGGACTGATGGAGGGATGTACTATGATGAAAAGGGAAATGAACTGAAGAAATTTCACACCTACGACAGCGCTGGAGTACTATGGTTGAAGAAGCTCGACATTCCCCTTTGTATATGCACAGGTGAAACAACTTTGGCAGTCGAAAGAAGAGCGACAAAACTGAAAGTCGAATATCTTCATCAAGGAATTCAAAACAAGGTGGAGGTAGTAAAGGATTTATGTCTCGAATTGGGAATTGAACTGGATCAAGTTGCATACATAGGAGATGATATAAATGACCTAGGCATAATGAGAGAGGTAGGCTTTTCGGCATGTCCTAAGTCTGCACCTGTCTATATCCAGGAGGTAGCAGACGTTGTCCTCACAAAGAATGGTGGAGAGGGTGTCTTTCGCGAATTTGTAGAAGGGATTTTGGGCGCGGAGCGTTTAACAGAGATAATAAGCGGTTTGTGATGTCTCATGAGTAAAATCGTCATCATTTCATACACCTTTCCGCCTCAAGCCGGTGTGGGAGGAAGAAGATGGGCCAAGTTCTGTAAGTACTTCGTTAAGCGCGGAGCCGATGTTCAAGTACTCACTGGTCCGATAACGAAACCAAGCAAGTCGTGGATGGATGATACACACTCCTATCAGGACAAGATCTCCATAGTCAATAATCCAAGAGGAGCGGCACTGAAGGTGATTCCCGAAACAATTAGTGAAAAGATTAAGTATCGCCTAGCATTGCAAAGGGCCAAACGTAAAACGAAGGGGAATTACTTTGATTCTACAGTTTCCTGGACAGATACCTTGCTTCCAGAGATTAAAAAATGCATTGAGAGTGGGGCGGAAGTGATAGTGGCCTCGGCAGGGCCGTTTTCATATTTGCATGATCTTCTAGAACTGAAAAAACAATTCCCAAAAGTTAAGCTGATTGCAGATTTTAGAGATCCATGGACGAACAACAAAACGGCATACGGATATAGCGATATTGAATCAAATCGATATCAGCATGAAAAGGCCTTGGAACAGCAGGTTGTTGATCAATTCGATGCCGTGGTGAGCGTTGCGCAACCAATGACGGATTACTTTGAGTCGCTATATAAAGGGGCTAGTATGACTCGATTTTTGACGATTCCAAATGGCTTTGATGCAGCGGACCAATCTCCCATAGAGCTACCAGCCGCGGCTCAACATGAAAGGGTGAGAATTGGATTTGTTGGAACCGTTTATAATAAGACACAGCGGCATGTGAAGGCCTTTGCTGATGCGCTCGCCAAACGAAAAGAGGTTGAGTTCGAACTGACCTTTTGCGGTGAAATGTCAAATGAGATACGCGCATTGCTTATCGCATCGAACGTCACATGCCTGGAGCCAGTTTCTCATTCCGAAGCTCAGAAAATGCTGTCAAAAACCGATATCGGCCTGCTCTTCTTAACCGACGATCTCACGTATTCCTTTAGCACAAAATTCTGCGAATACATTCAAAATGAAATTCCGATCTGGGCAATATCAGAAGACGGAATTACACCTTCATATATTCAAGATAACGGCATAGGTCATCATTCTAAACCCAATGCTGAAAGCATTATGCAAGGTTTTGACTGGTGGAAGTCTAATATTGATTCATGTGATTATGCTTCTTATTCATCGTCCGATTTTAACGTCGAAAACTTGAGTTCGATGTATTTGAATCTCATTGATGAGCTGCGACAACCCTGAGTTCAATCATTGAAATCTTGGAATAACTTAACTGTATCTTTGCGGGTGTCACCTACAAAAGCATGTTCGAACCTCTAAAAGATAATTCCACCGTAAACGCTATTCGACAACTGTCCGATGCATGCAGCGATCGATTAGACTTCCATAAGCGAAGCGAAGAGTTTTTACGAAAAATGGGCTCTTTGGAATTTGCATCCTTGGTATTCGAGACCAATCTCAATGATCTTGGTTTTCTCAAGCGGGAATGGACCACATATGAAATTCCATTCTTATACATCTACGAGAACAATAATTTCTATCTCAAGTATCATATTTTTCCTCCAGTTGAGTCAGGAGACACGGAAAAGGCCGCGAATATCATCCATCATCACAACAACTACATTTTAAGCTCATTTACCATGTTTGGTCCGGGCTATCATACATTTCATTTTGATAAAAACATAGAAGAATTGCCCGATGGTCGTGCTAAACTTAGCGCCACGAAAGATTTTTTCCACGCAAAAGATCAAGTGAACATTGTGGAGAGCTGGGAACCCCATATTGTGTTCAATATGGACGATACCACCACAACTGTTGTCTTATGGTCTCCCGATAAAAAGCAGGCAACGGACGGCCTCAGAAATCATCCGTTGGTCAAACCATTCAAGGGACTATTGCTCTCAGTAATTCATTTTTTTGGGTTGAATAAAAAAGTTGGTGTGGCACCGAAAGACGTCAAGCAATACTATGTTCAGGACGGGGAGACGCGTTGGATAACAGAGGCCGACTATTTTGGCGTTTACAAAGAGAAAAAAGGAGATGATGTTTCATTAGATTATGTTCAGGCTATCTGCCATTTCATGCAATCTTTAGGTTATAAGAATGATGAATTTGTGCGTGGGATGATGAAAAGAAAGGATCTCCCTTTGGCCTACAAAAAATGGCTCCCATTTTTGATTTCGGGTGAAAAAATCCCCGTTTTATATGGGAAAGAAGAAATTAATATTCCAAACAAAGAAATTCGCATTGAAGACCTGCGAAAGGCGTGCGCCTAATTTGAATCTTAATGCGGATTATATATTTTTCACCACACCCGACGCATGATATTGTTAGCGACGTAGGCTATAGTACACATCAACGCGAAATGATTGCGGCCTTACGCGAAATTGGTCATGAGGTCATTCCAGTCATTATCGGAGGAGCGGAGGCTAGCGAGGTGCCAGCTCATGCAACCACAGAGGGAAACAAGGTGCTTGGTTGGATAAAGGTTTTATTACCGGGCATTTTATGGCGCACATTTAAAGACTTTAAACTCATTTGGCATGATAGGAACCATTCAGGGCCACGATTAAAAAGAGCAATTGAAAAGCACACTCCAGACTTGATATATGAACGCTCAGAATACCTTCTTGGCCAGGGGACAAAAATTTCAAAAGTTGCAGGTGTTCCTCATATTCTAGAAGTAAACGCGCCCTGCGTTGAAGAGTGGATTGAATTCGAAGGAGCATCGTTGCTAACGGGTTTTGCCCATCGAGTGGAACGTAAAAAACTACAACGTGCAACTGGTTTGTGCCCAGTTTCCAGTCCATTAGCGCACTACATTCGAGACGAATATTTTTTGGATGAACACAGAATTCAATTTGTCCCGAATGCGATCAATCCAAAATCAGTAAGCGAGGCACTTCACGCGGATCAAACGTTGCGTGGAAGGTTGGATATTCAGCCAAGTGAAATTGTTATCGGATTTATTGGGTCGATTCTCGAGTATCACGGTGTTGACATACTAGTAGAGGCATTTCATATTGTTCAAAAGGAGGTGTCAAATGTGAGGTTGCTGGTAGTAGGTGACGGAGCACTACTCAAAATGCTTCGTAGCAGGACTGAAGAACTAGGAATGGCCAACAAGGTTCAATTCACGGATCGAGTACCACATAATGAGGTGTATGATTATATGAGCGTCATGGATATTTGCGTCAATCCAGCACATTCGTGGTATGGGTCTCCAATAAAGACATTTGAGTATGGCGCATTGGCAAAACCAATAATAGCTCCAGATTCTGCAAACATGAGAGATGTACTGGAACACGAAAAAACCGCTTGGTTGGCGAAGACGGATGTAGAATCGCTAGCCAAGGCAATCACACAACTTTGCCTCAATAAGAAGGACGCGAGTTTAATGGGTGAGGCATTTAAAGAACAGGTTATGACCGATCATACATGGATTTCAAATGCAAGACGATTGGAAAAATTTGCTCAACAATTAACAGAAAACAAATGACAGTTTTGGGTATGGATCTGGATCGTTTCAATGTGAGTATTAAGGACCGCAAAGCAATTCTTGTTATCGCGTTGGTTAATACGTTGGTCTTTTTCACGATTTGGGTCATGGAACTTCAATTTGGATTTAGACCCACTGAGCGCGTTGGTTGGTTTTTTTATGGAAATGACGCGCATTCATACTTAGACCCGATCGAGAGTCTGATATCGAACGGAACGTACGCCATGCCTTCGGGGCCCACGGCATTTCGAATGCCTGGTTTTCTGCCATTTTACGGACCATTTTATGCCTTGTTTGGGAAAACAATTGGACTTCATATTTTCTCAATCATAAATCTATTTTTCACGATCGGAACGGGTGTCTTGATTTACAAATTGGCTAAGCGACATGTGTGGTTCATTGGTGCCTTGCTTCTTGCAGTTGGGTTCGCTTTATTCCCAAGGCTGACCAGTTATGGGTATTTGGGTGCCTCAGAAACTATTGCGGCATTTTCGCTCACAGCTGCGGTCTACTATTTTGTGAAATGGTTTGACCAGCCAAAGAGTATAACCGCATTCAAAGTCTCTATCTTCTTGACCATGTTGCTGATGCTGAAGCCTATTGCGATACTACTGTTCATTATTCTAGGAATAATCGTTCTAATTCGCTCAGTTACCACTAAGGCAGGTCTCAAATCCCTTATGGTTGTTTGCTTCTACTTTTTTATCGTACCGTCAGTTTGCATTTCAGTCTGGACGGCTAGGAATTATATAGCCTTTGATAAATTTATTCCTTTAACTCCAACCTTGTCATCAAAGGGTGCGGATCAGGCTTTCAGGTCATTTTGCAGAAGAACAGGATTGCAGTTTCAATCATGGCAGGGTAGCGATGCTCGAGTTTGGTTCTTGCATGAAAGGCATAAAATGTATGACGCTGATTATGCGAACTCAAATCCGTTTCCAGATTATCTTTTTACGTCCAAATTCAATTATGACACTTTGGTAGACTTAAGAAACGATTGGCATC
>DDCZ01000045.1:38946-44369 GCA_002336485.1 Flavobacteriales bacterium UBA1993 | reverse complement strand
TACGTTCCAAGTCACAGACTGAGCAGGACCAGCTTCAACAATCGCTTCGTTACCACAAATCGTGTCATCTCCACCAAGAGAGAAAGACGCAGGAGTTACATACTCAACAGCACCGATGTCTGGTGTAGATACACTTCGAACGTTTCCGTCGATGTCATCTGTAAGATTAGAAAGAACAGTACCAGCGTTACCGAGGGTATCGTTACAAGTAGTACATGTCAACCAATCTTCCCAGTTAGGATCAGAAACAACAGAGTGCATATCCTGACCAGAACCAGCTTGGTGATCTTCTAATGAATTGTATGTAGAAGAACCGAAGTAAGTCAACTGACCTGATGTGTTGTAGATGTTGTTGTAATCACTTGTGTTGATTGCAAACGCACCGTTAACATACATAGCGTAACCAGGACCCATGTTTGCGATACTGTTGTTAACCAAGTTCATGGCACCACCTTGATAGATGTATATACCGTAAGAACTATTGTTACCCATTCTCGAGAACGAGTTGTTGTAGATATCAATCAATCCTGACTGCGACATGTACAACGCGTAGTATGCAGTAGAAGAAGTTGCATTTCCTGTAGTGATACAGTTGTTTGAAATCTGGCTTCTTGGGTTGCTTGATCCAACACACGAGTAAAAATATACTGCGTAGTAGTAACCGTTTTGAGCTTCAGCTCCAACATTGTTCTTAGTTACATTGAAGTTGTCGCAGTAGTAGAAGTTACCCAATCCGTAGTATCCGTATCCATACTGGAATGCAGAATCGTTACGAACGCTGTTTCTGTTCACTTCAACACCATCAAAGTAATAGATTAATGAACCGTAGTAAGTCTGGTTCTTAATCTCGTTGTCTTCAATAGTTAAGTTCATCTTCTTGCTAGTTGTACCACCAGAAGTTGAGTAGAACCAAGAAGCTCCTCTTTCAAGTCGGTTATTAGTAAGTGTCAAATCATGACCGACTCCTTGCATGTAAAATAGAGACTGAGATGTAGTTGAAGTACCAGTGGCACCCTTTGCCCAACATCCGTCAACTGTTACATGGTCAGAAGAACCAGACATTCTGAAAACGTTTCCAGAACCATTCATCACCTTAAGGTTCTTGAATGTGATCCAATCAGCACCTGCAAAATCGATGGTGTAGTTGTTAGAGTATTCGATAGTAGCTGAATTCCATGCACCTGAAGCGCTTTGGAAAGTTACTGTCGCAGCTTCGCTTACTCCGCTAATATCTCCGAAAGAAACAGACTCATTATAAGTACCTGCAGCAATGTTGAAAATAACATCGTCACAAACTCCCTTAGTTTCAAGTGCATCTCTTGCATCGGCAATAGTTGTGTAATCAGCAGGTATAGCATATGTACCTGACATACCTTCCCATAGCGTCAACGATATAGTATCAGCAAGCGTAGAGCTATCCTGAACACCGTTTGGCATTGTAGTCCAAACCATTAGTTCGTCACCATCATCAAAGTTGATGCTTGTTTCCATAACAACTAGCGTGTCATTAGAAGGAGCAATACTTCCTGTCCATGCAGTTGAAACCGGAGTTCCAGCATTAACAGAGTAGTGAAGTGAACAAGATGTTAACGCAACAAGACCTGGATTAGCAAGCATGATACTTAACGTAGTGTCATTGTCACACAACGGAGCATCTGGAGTAACTAAAGAACCAGGCTGAGCATTGTTCGTAGGAACGCTGAACTCAATTGCTCCTGGATCAGGAGTAGTAGTGCTTCGAGTTTGAAGGTTAATGTCATCTGTGTAACCCAATGCATCACCAATGTTATTGATGGTAGCGCTCTGAGGAGTCAAGTTAGCAGATGAGATGAACGATGGTCCGTCAGCAACACTGTTTGCATCTTGGCTTGCACCACTTTGCCATGTAGATAAGTTGTAAGCAGTAGTTCCTGTGTAACCATTGTAGTTGTATATCTCAGATCCACCGTTTACAGAATACGCGTTGTTATCCATAACCAAAGCGTTTGGATAGATGTAAGCATACACAGTGTAAGGACCAGTTTGGTCAGAAACAACGATGTTGTTCGTAAACTCATTTCCTTGGTAGGCGCTACTAGTAAAATATAAGTATGCAGCTCTAGAATACGCATATGAATTCGAAACACGAATTGTGTTGTGATGCATTTTCGTGTAGTATCCGTAGCTGTTATACAATCCATATTGTGTGTACGAACTATTCGGCGCGTCTACTTGGAAGATGTTGTTATAGATCAATACTGGATTGGCGCTAGTTCCATATGCCTGATAGAAGTATCCAGCATATCCACCGTTAGTTCCGTATGCATTTACATTGTTGTAGGAAAACTCAGATCCATCGTCTGCATAGTAGCACATAATACCGTAAGGATAAGAATATCCACCACCTGTGATCTCATTACCTGTAACCGTAAATTTGGTTCGGTAACCGCTGTAATTGTACAGATACATTCCTCTATAGTAATAGTCGGTCATCACGTTATCCTCAATTACGACGCTACATGTGTTAGTGTAGTTATAGTAATCAGAGTAGTAGTATGTGATGGAGTGGCTACCACCGGTAAACGTGTTGTTCGAAAACACAACGTTGTGAGGCGAGTTAAAGTAACCATAGATGATTGAATACGAAGTCGAAGTAGACGATGTGTTCGCACCTGTAAACGTACAGTTCTCCCAAGTTAAGTTCGTATGCAAACCTCTATACATATAGACGACGGAGCTGTATGTGCTCGAAGTCTTCATGTGCAACCCATCAAACGAAACGTTGTTCAGGTTTGTATTGTACATGTAAAGTGGATACGAAGTATGCTGCCAAAGCACCTCATTGGTGTTTCCAGCATCAGCTTGAAAAGTAACAGTGTTTGTAGTAGATGTTCCAGAAATGGAAGCATTACTCATATAAACCTGTCCGTTGTAGGTACCTTCAATACAGTTGAAAGTAACTGGGCCACTAACACCATTTGATGTAAGCGCAGAGAACGCGGCAGCGAACGTTTGATAGTTCGTTCCACCCGTTGCAGAACCTCCGTTGACAGTATACGTTCCGCTCAATTGAGCAAAACCCACACTAGCCAAAACGGCGGCCGTAATCGTAAGTAAGATTTTCTTCATAAAAGATAATTAATTGATTTGAACTATCAAAAATACAGATTCGTAGATAAATATTTGGCATTCGCCCGTCGTAATGACTCGAGCCTGCTCTTCCACTTGGAACGCTAAGTCGGATTTTGGTTGTTTTTCATACGCAGTTGCTGTGTATATGGATTTACGAATGTTGTTTAATGTGCTGTATGTCAGTGTTTAGTGGCAATATTCTTGCGAATGGTACAATGTGGGTCCGGTTGATTCGATTGCGTTTCTAACAACAAAAAAGGGGCGCCAATGGCGCCCCTTTTAAGAAATATGATTGAATCGTTTTATTGAACGATCAAAGTCTGAACTTCACTTGAAGTCTCGCTTACCATCTTGATCAAATAAGCACCGCTAGCCAATTCAGAAGCATTCACTTCGATGACTTGCTGTCCATTAAATGATTGAGTATAAACAGATCGTCCAGCGTTGTCGATGATTGTAACATCAAGTGTATTGAAATCAGAACCTGCTGCGATGAAGAAATTATCAGTCGCTGGGTTAGGATATACTTCAAACGCCTTAATCTCAAGTTCATCAACTCCGACTGGATCAACAGTGATCTCGATGTTCTTTAAGCTTTCGCCACAACCGTTGTCCACTACTAGGGTAACAGGATATGTGGTTGCTGCACCATTCCAAGGGAAAACATACTGAGGGTTAGCAGCAGACGAAGTGTCGATGCTGTTGAATGTCCATAAGTATGTCGTGTTTGGGCTGGTGTTGGTAGTGTTGGCACTGCTAAATAAGAATGCTGTTCCAGCAGTTCCTACATAATCAATGTCAGCATCTGGCTCACCTAGAACAAGTAGATCGAAATCTGCAGTGGAAACACAACCGTGAATATCTGTTGCAGTAACGCTATAAGCACCACTTGCAGAGAATTCATTCGCAGCTGCAGTTTGAGCAGATCCGCCAGACCAAGCGTAAGAAGAACCATCAGGAATGGTAGCATCTACAGTTAATGGCGCATCGTCTTCACAACCTTCAACATCAGCAAGCTCAACCGCTACTGATTGAGTAACAGAAATTGTAGCTGAACTCTCACATCCATCTTCCATCTTCGTTACCGTGTACATTCCTGGGGCATCAGCATCAACTGTTGCAGTTGTTGCTCCATTGCTCCATGCATATGTTGCAGCTGACCCTCCTCCTGGAGTCAACGTTGCAGTTTCGTCAGCACAAATGTGAGCAGAAGAATCTAGCGTCGCATCAGGAACTAAACGTATAACAACATCGTCGGTAGCGTTGCCACAGAACTCAGTTGAAAGCACAACATTCACAGCGAAGTTAGAAGGCTCGCTGCTCGCAGGATTTAATGTGATTGATGAAGTCGTATATGTTTGAGTTGAACCACCGTTTTCAGAAACACCCCAAGCTACAGATTGAGCCGGTCCAGCTTCCATAAGAAGTTCATTTCCACATAATGTATCATCACCACCAAGGCTGAAGCTGTTTGCATTTACAAACTCCATTGCTCCGATGTCCGGAGTTTGAGGACTTCTTGTATTTCCAGCAATATCGGTTCCCACAGTAGAAAGTGGTGTTCCAGCATCGCTAAGTGTGTCGTTACATGTAACACAGGTAAACAAGTCTTGCCAGTTTGGATCTGTTGAAACAGAGTTTTCATCCTGACCAGTTGCCTCGGACATTGCTTCTACCGTTTGGTAAACGCTATTGCCCCAATATGTAAGCGATCCACCGGTATTGTAATAGTTGTTGTTGTCACTTTCGTTTACAGTGAATCCGCCAACCATATACAAGGCATAACCTGTTCCCATATTCGCGAAACTGTTATTCTTTATGTTGATTGCGCCACCTTGATAGATGTAACCAGCATATGAGTTATTGTTTCCAGATCGAGTAAAGGAGTTGTTATAGATGTCGAGCAAACCTGATTGAGACATATATAAAGCGTAGTAAGCAGTGCTTGAAGTAGTGTTACCCGTCGTGATACAGTTGTTTGCCATTACACTACGTGGGTTACTAGATCCAACACATGAATACATGTACATCGCATAGTACCAGCCATTTCCAGTGGTAGCGCCGCAATAGTTGCTGGTGATATTAAAGTTGTCGCAATAATACCAGTATCCCATACCGTAGTATCCATATCCATACTGGAATGCAGAATCGTTTGTGATTGTATTTCTATTGAATTCGACACCATCAAAGTACCAGATGTAACCACCATAGTAAGTTTGGTCCTTCATTTTGTTGTCTTCAATCGTCAAATTCATCTTCTTGGTAGCTGTGCTTCCAGAGTTTGAATAGAACCAACATGATCCTTTTTCAAT
>DDCZ01000045.1:0-38886 GCA_002336485.1 Flavobacteriales bacterium UBA1993 | reverse complement strand
ACAACAACGTTTCCATAATAAGATCCAGTGTTGGTGATTTTAACATCAGCAAATGTGATGTAATCTCCACCGTTGAATTTTACAACATATCCATTTGTTGAATTAGTACCAGCATAAGTAATTACAACGTCGCCTGCTGTTCCACTTGCGCTTTGGAATGTTACCGTAGCGCTGTCGCCAGTTCCTAAGATTTCGTTGAATTCAACCTGCTCATTGTAAGTTCCAGTTGCCAAGTCAAATACAACGTGGCCACACACACCAAAGGAGTGAAGGTCATTCGCTGCATCGTTAATGGTCGCGTAGTCACCTGGAATACCGTATGTTCCAGAAAGACCAATAGATACAACTGTAGAGTCATGATCGTTCGAGGCCAAACTGTCGTTGTCGTTGTTTGGATCCGTTGTCCAGATATCAATTAAGTCACCGTTAGTGAAGTTCACGTTACCTAAAGTGACAGTATCAGTTCCACCTTGAGGATTTACAGTTCCAGTCCAATAAGTAGATACGGTAGCTGCAGATCCAATTTTGTAGTGAATTGAACAGTTTTGAAGTGTATCATAACCTGCACTTGTTAGCACTGCTATAATGTCTACAGAGTCAAGATCACATGTTGGTAGCGATGGGCTTATTGTAGAAGCTATACCTGCGTCGTTTGCATATGGAGGCAAAATAGTGAACTGAGCCTGAGCTCTGTAACCACCCGTTCCGCCATAACCACTATTTGTTCCGCAAATGGATCCTGAGCTATTGTCCTGATAACGGCTATAAACGTATCCATAATTGTAATCAGCTCTAACACCACCGTTTGGACTTGACCAAGAGCTATTGTCAAAACAAATGTCAATAATGACGTTGTCCGTTCCGTTCCAAGTGTAAGGAGTGGTAAACTCAAACGTTTGCCATCCAACAGATGTAGTAAAAGAGCCTACAGTATACACCTGCGTCAATGTCGCTGTGGAATATGCGCCATTAATGTTTGTAGCTGTAGTAGTTCCAATTTTAATAGTGAAGTTGCCCATTGCCATAGACGCCGTGGAAGACGTATTTAAGGCAAATGCAGATATTGAACCTGCGAAACCACCAGCAGCGATTATCTCGGATGCAGTGTACAAATACTGTGTACGGTCATCCATGTAGAAAGTACCATACGGTGAGTCCACCGTACTCGTCGTCGTGTTGCTTCCGTTACCCACAGTAAAAACCTGTGCGTGGGAAACAAGCCCGACTGCCAAGAAAGCGAGGCCTAAAAAGGCGCCCTTGATTAAAGTAAAATTTTTCATAAATAGTTGAAAATTAAGATTAGTTACGAATCTACGAAGAATATTAATTGAACGATAAAGGGCCTCTTTTTTAGGCTGAACATTGTTTATGCATATTTGGATTGCTATAATCCTATGCGAATTTCATGACGTCATTCAGCGTAATACGTTCCTCGCTCATGATCACCAATCGTTCAATCGTATTTCGCAGTTGGCGGATATTTCCTGTCCAATCCACTTTCACGAGTGCATCGATCGCTTTTTGTTCAATTTCCTTTTGGGCTGAACCAGATTCTGTTGCAACAAGATCAAGGAAATACGGCACAAGAAGCTCAATATCGGATGAGCGATCGTTTAAGGATGGAACGTTAATTAGAATAACCGAGAGACGATGAAATAAGTCTTCCCTGAATCTTCCTTCAGCAATCTCTTTTTTGAGATCCTTGTTGGTAGCCGCAATTATTCTTGGTGATACCGAGATTTGTTTTTCACCGCCAACACGTGTTATCTTGTTTTCCTGAAGCGCGCGTAGCACCTTTGCCTGAGCGCTTAGGCTCATGTCTCCAATTTCATCAAGAAACAATGTTCCGCCGGAGGCTAACTCAAATTTACCAAGCCTTTGTTTGATCGCAGATGTAAAAGCACCCTTTTCATGACCAAACAACTCACTTTCAATTAATTCAGAGGGTATTGCGGCGCAATTCACCTCAATAAACGGCGCCTTTGACTTGTTGCTTTTATCATGGATTTGTTTCGCTACAAGTTCCTTACCGGTTCCATTCGGTCCTATTATGAGAACGCGCGCTTCGGTGGGTGCTACTTTTTCGATAATTGCTTTCACCTCCATAATGGGGTCTGAGGTACCAATGATTGGAGAGGCCGATTTTGATGAAACCTTGCGTTTCAGTGTGCGTGTCTCTTTAACTAGTGTTTTGCGATCAAGTGCATTCCGAACCGTTACAAGCAATCGGTTTAGATCAGGTGGTTTGCTGATATAATCGTACGCGCCTTTTTTTAGGGATTCTACAGCTGTTTCGATCGTGCCATGACCTGAAATCATAATTACGGGAACGTCTGGGTTGATGTTCTGCATTTCGGTCAGCACTTCAATTCCATCCATTCCAGGCATCTTAATGTCGCACAGTACGGCGTCATACTCGCCTGACTTAAATTGCTTAATGGCCTGTATGCAATTTTCAGCTTCGTCAACCTTAATCTTCTCGTATTCGAGAATATCCCTGAGCGTGGATCGTATGGGTCTCTCATCATCGACTATTAGTATTCTCGACATATCCTTAATATTTTATCCATTTCATAATTTCACGGAGAGTTGGTTTTTTGCCATACATCAAAATCCCGGTTCGATAAATTTTCGCTGCTATCCATACAACCCCAACAAACGTGATTATGAGTAAAAACATTGATAGCCATACCTGCCAGAGATCTCCCGATTCAATTCCGAAAGCAATGCGCACAATCATAGTTACTGGAGATGTGAAAGGAATGATTGACATCCAAACCGCGATGGGGCTGTTTGGATTGCTGAAAATTATAAAGCTAGCTATGTATGACAGCAATAATGGAAATGTAACCGGCAGAATAAACTGTTGCGTATCGGCATCGTTATCAACGGCAGATCCAACGGCAGCCATGAGGGCACTATAGAGAAGGTATCCTCCTAAGAAGTAGAAGATGAACATTCCGATCATTAGCGGAAAGTTGACCCTTTCAAGCATCTGAAATATGTTATCCTCTTCGCTAAACCTAGCGGTATTTATTGGCGATTGATCGGCGAACTCCCCTTGAAGTTCTTTAGCCATTGAAGCGCCATCCATGATTTGCGAACTTTCATATTGATCATACATAACATATTGAGCGGTGCTGAAAATTACCAAAGAGAGTATTGTCCAGATTAAAAACTGAAATAAGCCGACAGCAGCAACGCCAACAATTTTTCCCATCATCAATTGAAATGGTTTCACCGTCGATATCATTACCTCTACAATACGACTGGTTTTCTCTTCCAATACTCCCCGCATGACCTGTATACTGTACATAAAAATGAACATGTAAATCATTACGCTAAATACTATGCCTACGATCGCAGGTAAATAATTGGTCTGTTCGGATTTACTTGATGCAGGGTCATATTTAAATGCATGCAATTCAAACGGCGTTTTGATCCGTCGATAGTCAGTCTCGCTTATGTCAAACTCCCCAAGAAGATATATTTCACCTTTCAATTGAATGGCTCGTTCAATTTGTCTTTGAACGTTGATCGAAGGTTGCTTTTTAAAATGCAATGCGCCCCGATGTGTTTTGTAATAGTTCTTATATATATGAACTACTGCGGTGTACTGATCTCCTTGAAGTTTAGATAAGCCCTCATCAATCGATATCGGCTGAACATCGAACGAGACCAGTCTATTGTCCTCCAAGTCTTTGAATTGGGGATAATTGTCGTCTATTACGAGAACACGCTGATCCTCAGATTCCTCTTGACTTAGATAGATTGAGACTACTCCAACAGCTCCAATGAGCAATGGGCCAAGAATGCTCATAATTATGAATGAGCGCTTCCGGACTCGAGAGACGAACTCTCGTCTAATTATGAGCAGGATTTTATTCACTTGATTCAATTTCGAGTTTCGGCGCGACTAGGTCAATAAAGATGTCATTCATGCTAGGCAACTTCTCACTAAAAGATTTCACTTCGACTGATTGAATCAATGCCCTTAATAATTCGTTTGATTTTACATTGTCAAATCCTTGAATAAGCGCGGTGCTGCGATCGTTGTTGTCTATAATCTCTTTAACCTCAAATTGATGGCCTAGGGCATTCGCGAACGCAATTTTTGATCCTTTGAACTCTACTTCGAATATTGACTTTCTGTATGTCGATTTTACAGAAGAAAGGCTGTCGTTTAACACAAGTTTTCCGCGATTAATTAAACAAACATTCGTGCAGAGTTCTTCAACGCTTGCCATGTTATGTGTAGAGAGAAGGATGGTTTTTCCCTTTTCGTGAAGACCAAGTATTTCCCTTTTTATTTCGTCTGCATTTACCGGGTCGAACCCACTAAAAGGCTCATCTAAAATGAGTAGTTCGGGGTCATTGGCAACGGTGATTACGAATTGCAGCTTTTGCTGCATACCCTTTGATAAACTCTCAATCGGCTTTTCAAGCCAATCGGTCATGCCTAGTCTTTCGAACCATGGCTTCAAGTGATTGACCGACTCACTCTTTGAAAGACCCTTCAGTCGAGTGATGTACATAGCGTGTTCCCAAACTTTCATCTTTCGATAAAGCCCTCTTTCCTCTGGGAGATATCCAATCGATGGTTTTTGCGGCTTACCTTGGAGTATGATTTCACCTGAATCTGGCGCTGTTATGCCTGTTAAGGCTCTGATAAGCGTTGTTTTACCGGCACCATTTGGTCCGAGTAGACCAAAGATTGATCCTCTAGGAATTTCAAAGGTTATTTCATGCAAGACTTTAGATGATCCATATGATTTGGAAACATCATTTACTTGAACAATATTGTCTGAATCTGATAATTCGATTGGGTGCGATTTACGCACAAAAAAAGCGATTAACTGAAGAACTCCTTCATTCTATTGAAAAAGCTTTTATCTGTGGACTGTGGATCAGGAATGAAGTTTTCGGAATCCTTCATTTTCTCTAAAAAAGTTTTCTCTTCCTTACTTAAATGTTGAGGTGTCCAAACATTAATATGAATCAGTATATCTCCTTTTTCATAAGAGTTTAAAACTGGTATGCCTTTTCCCTTAAGCCGTAATGTTTTTCCAGATTGGGTGCCTGGCGCGATTTTAATCTTGGCTTTTCCTCCAAGCGTTGGAACCTCCTTGGACGTGCCTAATGTTGCATCCGCAAAATTCAGGTGCAGATCGTGGTGAAGATTTGCGCCATCCCGCACAAATTGTTCGTGCCCAGCTTCTTCAATAAGAACGAGTAGGTCGCCAGAAGGTCCGCCCATAGGTCCGTCATTGCCTTTGCCGCGTACACTGAGTTGCATTCCCTCTTCCACGCCGGCAGGTATCTCAACTGTTATGACTGTCTCTTGACGTTCGAGACCATCGGGCATTACTCCAGCCTTTGATTTTGAAATAACCTTTCCTGTTCCTGAACAGGTGTTACAGGCGCTTGCCGTTTGCATTTGCCCCAAAAATGTTTGAGTAACTCTCATCACCCGACCTGATCCGCCGCACGTTCCGCATGATTTGTATTCAATGCCTTCAGCTTGAACAAGCTTGTTAACCTTCAGTTTCTTTTCGACGCCATTAGCTATTTCCTCTAGTGTAAGCTTAACCCGCACCCGAAGATTTGATCCTCGACGAACGGATGCTCCTCTAGAACCGCCACCGCCACCGCCAAAATTGAATGCGCCGCCAAAAATGTCTCCAAAGTTTTCGAATATGTCTTCCATATTCATTCCTTGACCGCTGAATCCACCAGAATTGCCCATTCCGGCATGCCCGAATCGGTCGTATTTGGCTTTCTTTTCGGCGTTGCTCAGAACCTCGTATGCTTCTGCTGCATCCTTAAACTTGTCTTCGGCGGAAGAATCGCCAGGATTCTTGTCAGGGTGGAATTTTATTGCGAGCTTTCGATACGCCTTCTTAATCTCATCAGCACCAGCGTTTTTCTCAACACCCAATACCTCATAGTAATCTCTTTTTGACATATTCTTAGCTTCCGACGACAACCTTTGGGTGCCTGATTATTTTTTCATTTAATGAATAACCCTTCTCGATTTCATCGATAATAAGGCCCTTTTTCTTTGCCTCTTCAACAGGTACTTGTGCTATGGCTTCATGGATTTCTGCGTCAAACATTTCACCTTTTGATTCGATGGATTTCAGCCCCTTTGTCTCAAGAGTCTTGACCATCTTTTGATACAACAAATGAAACCCTTCTTTAACCACCGTGATGTCGTCAATAGAGCTGTTGGAGTCAATGGCTCTTTGGAAATCATCTAGAATAGGAATAATGTCCTTAATAAGGTCGGATGACGCAGTGCTAATAAGCTCAATGCGCTCCTTGGCATTTCGTCTTCTGAAATTTTCAAACTCCGCGTAAAGCCTTAAGTATTTATTCTTTTCATCCTCAAGTTGACCAGCTAGTTTTTCCTCAGGCGATAACTCAATCTGCTCCTCCACTGGATCAGGCGCTTCGCTTGTAGCTGTCTCTTGCTTAAGTTGATCCTCGTTTAATTCAATATCTGGCTTCTCGTCCTGCACGTTTTGATCTTTCTTACTCATTGAAAATAATTATGCAACCCACATGGCAAAATCATTGCCAAGGGGAAATAAAGGACAATTTGTCATAATTATTTGCGAAGCCTTAAAGGGGGTGTCAGTTTAGGCTTTTGATGTGCTTGTCAAGCTCCATATCGATCATTTTGCCTCGAAGATTCTTGGCGACCACTATTCCGTTTTCATCAACAAGAAAGCTGCTAGGAATAGCTCCAACTCCGTACATTTTTGCAGCCTCGGATTTCCATTTTTTTAAGTCACTTGCGTGATACTTCCAGGATAGGTTGTCTTTTTTAATGGCTCCTTTCCAAGCCTGTAAATTGGCATCCAAGGAAACACTAAAAACCTCAAACCCTTTCGCGTTATTGAACTTCGCTTGGCTGTATTTTTCATACGCCCGAACTACGTTTGGATTTTCTCTGCGACATGGTCCGCACCAAGAAGCCCAAAAATCGATAAGAACAAGCTTCCCCTTAAGTGAGCTTAATTTGATGACCTTTCCATCGGGATTTTCCATGGCAATTTCAGGTGCTGCGTCGCCAATATTTATTGGAGGCGATAAGGGCGTCATTTCGTTTGAATTCAATGCAGCCGAACCTAAAGCCAGCAAGAGTATAGTTAGGATTGTGGTAATTCTCATCTTTTTTGATTTAGCTCTCGCTTCTTACAATGTTCGCGCCAATGGCATTAAGTCGAGTGTCTATGTTCTGATAACCGCGATCAATCTGTTCAATATTTCTGATCACACTAGTTCCGGATGCGGACATGGCCGCAATTAATAAGGAGACACCCGCCCGAATATCTGGTGATGTCATTTGTATGCCTCTTAGATCTGAGTTCCTTCCTAGTCCAATTATGGTCGCTCTATGCGGGTCGCAAAGTATGATTTGGGCCCCCATATCAATAAGCTTGTCGACAAAAAACAACCTACTCTCAAACATCTTTTGGTGAATAAGGACGCTCCCCTTGGCTTGAGTAGCCACTACCAAAATTATGCTCAATAAGTCAGGCGTAAAGCCTGGCCATGGCGCGTCGGCGATGGTTAAAATCGAGCCATCAATAAATGTTTCAACTTCATAAGAATCTTGAGCCGGAATGAAAAGATCATCGCCCCTCAATTCCATTTTAATTCCGAGCCGTTTAAACACGTCAGGGATCATACCGAGGTGCTCATAACCAACGTCTTTAAGCAGGATTTCACTTTGGGTCATTGCGGCAAGGCCGATGAAACTCCCCACTTCTATCATGTCAGGAAGGATTCTGTGATGACAACCACCAAGGTCCTTAACTCCCTCAATTGTGAGCCTATTAGAGCCAACTCCAGTGATATTGGCCCCCATTCGATTCAGCATTTTGCACAGCTGTTGCAAATATGGTTCGCACGCTGCATTATAAATGGTCGTAACTCCTTCTGCTAAAACCGCTGCCATTACAACATTTGCTGTTCCCGTTACAGAGGCTTCGTCGAGCAGAATGTATGTGCCTTTGAGCTTTTTGGCCTCTGCTCTATAAAAGGAAGATTTTGAATCAAAGATGAATTTGGCTCCAAGCTTTTCGAAGCCAATAAAATGTGTGTCGAGCCTTCGGCGTCCAATTTTATCACCACCTGGTTTTGGAATGTAGCCCTTTCCGAATCGTGCGAGCAAAGGCCCTACAATCATTATTGACCCTCGCAGGCTCGCGCCCTTTCGAGCAAAGTCGAGCGAGTTTAAATAATCAATATCGATTTCGTTGGCTTCAAATATGTAATGTCCTATACCTTTTTTCTGAATTTTTACACCAAGGGATCCAAGTAAATCAATGAGTTTTAAGACATCGACTATCTCAGGTAAATTTTCAATTTCAACCTTTTCTGGAGTTAAAAGGGTCGCACAAAGTATTTGTAGCGCTTCGTTTTTAGCTCCTTGAGGAACTAGCGTCCCTTTTAGTTTTCTCCCACCTTCAATTTGAAATGATCCCATCTATCTATTTTTTCCATTTGCGTTTTCCTCGACCCTTACCCTGATTTCTATTTGTCCTCTTGATTGGATTCGAAGCGACTATGTCATTGGTGTGAACAAATTTAAATTCTGGGCTCAGCTTTAACTTCCCATCCGACATGGACGTTAACTGATCTACTATCATGTCTTCGTTCACCGAATCGCGGTTAAAGTTGAGATAGCTGCGCTTCATCAGATTTGCAATCTGCTGAATGAGCTCCTGCTGCTCCTCAGGGTTCTCAATTTTGACAGCAGCCTCGATTAGAGCTTCGATGATTTTGCCGTAGTGCTTAAACTTAAATTTTTGATCGGGGTAATCAACTTTTTCAGCTATGATATCATTCTTAGGCTCAGGTTTGGGAAATGGGCTATCCACATCCAATTCATAGTTGCTGATAATAAAAAGATCTTCCCAAAGCTTTTGCTGAAGCTCGTCAGAGCCCTTATAAGATGGGTTAAGCTGTGTCATGATCAAAACGATAGTCTCAGCAGCTTCATTGCGTTTCGTTCGATCTTCTATGGTCAGCGCATGCTTCACCATGTCTTGTACATGGCGACCATATTCGGCTAGTATAAGAGATTCCTTTTGAGTAGCGTAATCCATTGAATTCTTTTGGTAATTGTTATTCGATTAATTGGAGTTTGGCAAATTTCAACAATAGTTGCTTCTTACCAATACCCTTAAAACTAACGGTGGCTTTCTTGTTTGGAAAATCACCCTCCAAACCTACGATTTCTCCACTACCAAATCTTTCATGCGCGACTTTTGTTCCTACAATGAGCTTAGACATCTGATCCTTGGTGAGGGTCGACCCTGCTGACTCAGCCTTGACTAATTTGCGTTTTATTACACGGTCCTCTAGCTTGTAACTTTTCGATGCCAGTTCTCTTTTACTGGATGATTTTAATGCTGGAGAATCTATGAGGTTTTCGGGAATCTCGCCGATAAATCTGCTAGGCTCGCAGTAATTCATATTTCCATATCGAAATCTAGTGGCTGCAAATGAAAGCGTGGCCCGTTTTTCTGCGCGAGTTACCGCAACATAGAATAGTCTACGTTCCTCTTCCAAATCCTGCCTTGTAGACATGCTCATTTGGCTCGGAAACAGTTCTTCCTCCAAACCAGCGATAAAGACATATGGAAACTCAAGCCCTTTGGCTGAATGAATAGTCATCATCGAAACCTTTGGTTGCTCATCGTCTTTGCTGTCTTTTGCGTCAACATCAGTTAACAATGCCACATCTTCCAGGAACTTACCAAGCGAGCGCGGATTGTTAACCTCTAGCTCCTCCTCTTCAACTTCAATTTCTGTGAACTCTTTCATTCCGCTAAGCAGTTCCTGAATGTTCTCATATCTACTAACGCCCTCTGGCGATTTATCTACGTAGAATTCACGTAACATTCCTGTTGTAGAAGCAATGTGATTTCCAAGGTCGTAGGCATTGGTAGTCTCTGCCATAACCTGAAAGCTTTGAATTAGGTTGCAAAACTCACTAATCTTTTTGGCGGTTCCTGCGTTGATAGGGAGGTGTGCGCCCTTTAGGTTCATGATCAGTTGCCATGGAGAAACCCCTTCTTCACTTGCGGCAATTGTGATTTTATCTTTTGTCGTTTGTCCAATTCCCCGAGCTGGGTAATTTAATATTCGTTTAAATGCCTCTTCATCATTTGGGTTGACGCACATTTTAAAATAGGCGAGAAGGTCTTTTATTTCTTTACGCTGATAAAAGCTTAATCCACCATATATCCTGTAATGAATGTTTTTTCGCCTCAGCGCCTCCTCGATAGCACGTGACTGAGCGTTTGTTCTATATAGAATAGCAAATGAGTCCTCCGTCAGATTCTTGTTATCCTTTGTTTCTAAAATCTCATTTGCGATAAAGTTTCCTTCCTCGGTTTCA
Organism: Flavobacteriales bacterium UBA1993; assembly: GCA_002336485.1. Classification (GTDB taxonomy): domain Bacteria; phylum Bacteroidota; class Bacteroidia; order Flavobacteriales_G; family Salibacteraceae; genus SHAN690. The sequence goes on along the minus strand of DDCZ01000045.1, from coordinate 28,469 downwards.
CTTAGACATTTGATCAATTTTATTTTATCACCTGAGTCGTTGCTTGTCCAAACGTTCTTCTTTAGTTGATCTTGGTTTTTTAAGATGATCTGATTCGCAGCCTCCACTATCATTTTTGTAGAACGATAGTTTTGTTCAAGTTTAAAGACACTGGCATCAGGGTAAATACTCTGAAACTGCAGAATGTTTTGGATGTTAGCGCCCCTAAAAGCATATATACTCTGGGCGTCATCTCCAACAACACAGATGTTTTCATGCCTAGCTGCGAGCATTTTTAAAATGTTGCTTTGAGAGTAGTTGGTGTCCTGAAACTCATCTACTAATATGTAACGAAACTTGTTTTGGTATTTTAATAAGACATCCGCATGTTGCTTTAGCAAAATGTTTGTTTTGAATAGGAGGTCGTCAAAGTCCATGGCACCTGCCCTGAAGCATCGGTTTTCATAGATCCCGTATATTTTTCCAAGTAGCGGTTTTTTGGCCTGCAGATCGTCATTATATATAGTGGTGTCTTTTTGATATTCTAAAGCGCTCACCAAGCCATTTTTTGCGGCACTAATTCTTCGCTGAATTAAATTCGGTTTGTAGACCTTATCGTCGAGCTTGAGTTCTTTGATAATAGTCTTGAGCAAACTCTTTGAGTCATCCATGTCATATATGGTGAAATTGGAAGGGTATCCGATTTTGTCAGCTTCAAATCGAAGAATCTTGGCAAAGATGGAGTGGAAGGTTCCCATCCATAAACTGCGAGCGAGGGATTCACCAACGATGGTTCCAATTCGCTTCTTCATCTCCCGTGCGGCTTTATTTGTAAAAGTCAGCGAGAGAATGTTGAATGGGTCAACCCCCTTATCAATTAGATGTGCAACACGATAAGTAAGTACACGTGTCTTACCAGACCCAGCTCCTGCCAACACCATTATGGGGCCATCTGATTTTTCAACAGCTTTGCGCTGCACTTCATTTAACTCTTCGAGGTATGACATTTTATTTATTCTGAGGGTCAAAAATATCTTTCGCAGCTTCTGAAGGATTCATTCAATGGTTCTCAGTTATCAACATTCTCCAATTTCCTGAGATTTTTTTCATCAGGAAAGGCCCACTGACCATACGATAAAGGATGAATTTTGCTTTTTAGAAAAAAATTAATGAACCCCCCATTGTGTAAGAAATTTAATCGTGTACTTTTGCGCCCCCGTTTTAGTGGGGAAATATTGTCTAGACGTAATAAATCATAGGTAAAACAAGCAATGCCAACGATATCACAACTTGTTAGAAAAGGTCGGAAAAGTATGACGAAAACCAGCAAATCTGCTGCTTTAGCCTCATGCCCTCAACGACGCGGCGTATGTGTACGAGTGTACACCACTACTCCGAAGAAGCCAAACTCAGCAATGAGAAAAGTGGCTCGTGTTCGATTAACCAATCAGAACGAAGTAAACGCATACATTCCTGGTGAAGGTCACAACTTACAAGAGCACTCGATTGTTCTGGTACGTGGAGGAAGGGTGAAAGACTTGCCTGGAGTTCGTTATCATATTGTACGTGGCGCACTTGACACAGCAGGTGTTGATGGGCGAAGACAACGCCGTTCTAAATACGGTGCTAAAAGACCAAAGAAATAATTAGCGGAGATGAGAAAAGGAAGAGCTAAAGACAGGATAACACTACCAGATCCTCGATACGGAGAAATTTTGGTTACGAAGTTTGTAAACAACCTAATGCTAGACGGAAAGAAAAGCATTGCCTATAAAATATTCTATGAAGCTATGGACATCGTTGAGGCGAAGACCGAAGAAAGCGGAGTTGATGTTTGGAGAAAAGGCCTTGAGAATGTAACACCTCAGGTTGAAGTTAAAAGCCGACGAGTTGGTGGGTCTACATTTCAAATTCCTCAGGAAATTCGGGCGAGTCGAAAAGTGAGTCAAGGAATGAAATGGTTAATCATGTATTCTGCCAAGAGAAACGGTAAGAGCATGGGGCAGAAACTGGCCGAAGAAATTATTGCAGCCTCTAAAGAAGAAGGCGCTGCTTACAAGAAAAAAGAAGATACACACAGAATGGCAGAGGCGAATAAGGCTTTTGCGCATTTCCGCTTCTAATAGCGCATAGAGTAATGGCAAATAGAGATTTAAAATACACACGTAATATTGGTATTGCTGCGCATATTGATGCAGGCAAGACAACCACTACTGAGCGTATTCTTTACTACGGTGGAGTAAGTCACAAGATTGGAGAAGTTCATGACGGTGCTGCAACGATGGACTGGATGGCTCAAGAGCAGGAAAGAGGTATTACAATTACTTCTGCTGCGACTACCTTGAACTGGAATTACAGAGATCAGGATTATCACGTTAATATTATTGATACTCCGGGTCACGTTGATTTCACCGTTGAGGTGAATCGATCGCTTCGAGTGTTGGATGGTTTGGTCTTTTTGTTTAGCGCAGTCGATGGAGTTGAACCACAGTCTGAAACGAACTGGAGATTAGCGAATAATTACAATGTTCCAAGAATTGGCTTTGTCAATAAAATGGACCGTCAGGGTGCTGATTTCCTTAATGTATGTAAGCAAGTACGAGAAATGCTCGGCAGCCACGCATTGCCACTCCAGTTGAATATTGGAGCTGAAGAAGGATTTAAGGGAGTGGTCGACTTGATCAATTTCCGTGGAATTACCTGGAATGAAGAGGATATGGGAATGACTTTCCAAGAAATCGAAATTCCGGCTGACATTATTGATGAAGCTCGAGAACTTAGAGGTGAATTGTTGGAGGCTGTTGCCGAATTCGATGACACTTTAATGGAGAAGTACTTTGAGGATGAAAACTCTCTGACTGAGCGTGAAATTCTTGATGCACTTAGAGAAGCTACTATAGCTGGTAAGGTTGTGCCAATGATGTGTGGTTCTGCCTTTAAGAACAAAGGGGTGCAGGCAATGCTTGATATGGTGATGGAGATTCTTCCTTCGCCTATGGATACTGAAGCAATCATTGGGATGAACCCAAAGACAGACGCAGAAGAGTCGCGAAAGCCATCTTCAAGCGAGCCTTTTGCGGCATTAGCATTTAAGATTGCTACTGACCCATTTGTAGGTCGTTTATGTTTCACTCGATCCTATTCAGGAACCCTAAACGCTGGATCATATGTTTTGAATTCTCGATCAGGGAACAAGGAACGTATTTCTCGAATCTTTCAGATGCACGCAAATAAGCAAAATCAGATTCCTGAATTGCATTGCGGAGATATTGCAGCATTAGTTGGATTTAAGGATATTAAAACAGGAGATACACTGTGTGATGAGAAGCATCCAATCGTGTTAGAATCGATGGATTTCCCAGATCCTGTTATTGGAGTGGCTATCGAACCAAAAACGCAGGCGGATGTAGATAAGATGGGAATGGCATTAGCTAAACTGTCTGAAGAAGATCCAACGCTTACAATTTTTACCGACGAAGAAACTGGGCAAACAGTATTGAGCGGTATGGGTGAGCTACACTTGGATATCATCATTGACCGTATGAAACGAGAGTTTAAGGTTGAGATTGATCAAGGTGCTCCTCAAGTTAACTATAAGGAATCGATTACTGGATCAACCCAGCATAGAGAGGTTTATAAGAAGCAAACTGGTGGTAGAGGTAAGTTCGCCGATATCATCATTCGAATTGAGCCAGGGGATGCAGAAAACCCAGGATTGATATTTGAGAACGCAGTCAAGGGAGGAAATGTTCCTAGAGAATTTGTCCCATCTGTCGAGAAAGGATTCAAAGAGGCTATGAAAAATGGTGTGCTTGCAGGTTACGTTGTGGATAATCTCAAAGTGACCCTGCTTGATGGTTCCTTCCACGCAGTTGACTCGGATCAATTATCATTTGAATTGGCGGCCAAGCTTGCCTTTAGAACAGCATTACCATTGTGTAATCCTGTAATTCTAGAGCCAATAATGAAATTAGAAGTTGTTACACCCGAACAAAACATGGGAGATGTAGTCGGTGACCTGAACCGTAGACGAGGAGTTGTCGAGGGAATGGATGATCGAGCAGGATCTAAAGTGGTTAAAGCGAAGGTTCCATTATCTGAAATGTTTGGATATGTGACTCAACTTCGAACCATTACTTCAGGAAGAGCAACGTCTTCAATGGAATTCTCGCATTATGACGAGTGTCCAAAGAATATTGCTAAAGAAGTAATTGATACTGTAAAAGGTAGATTAGAAAAAGCTTAATAAAGAAGAGAATAAACAGAAAAAATGGCGCAACGAATCAGAATAAAGCTGAAGTCCTACGACCACAATTTGGTAGATAAATCTGCTGAAAAGATTGTGAAAACGGTTAAAACAACCGGAGCTGTCGTAAGTGGACCGATTCCTCTGCCCACACAGAAGCAGATTTACACGGTGCTACGTTCACCACACGTAAATAAGAAAGCTCGTGAGCAGTTCCAATTATCGAGTTATAAGCGTCTTATGGACATTTATAGTAGCTCATCTAAAACAATTGACGCACTTATGGGCCTTGAGCTTCCAAGTGGTGTTGATGTTGAAATTAAAGTCTAACCCAATTAATCAAAGAAAAGATGTTAGGAATAATTGGAAAAAAAGTTGGTATGACGAGTGTCTTCTCCGAAGCGGGTAAGAACATTCCGTGTACAGTCATTGAAGCTGGGCCATGCGTGGTTACTCAAGTGCGAAGTGAAGAGACTGATGGGTATACTGCAACGCAAATCGCCTTTGATGATTTGTCTGAAAAGAACACAAACAAAAGCACCGCAGGTCATTTTAAGAAGTCAGGAACGAATGCAAAGCGCAAAGTGATTGAGTTTAGAGAGTGGGATGGCGAGCACAATGTGGGTGATACCATAGGTGTTGATATCCTTACTGAAGGTGAATTTGTTGACGTTGTTGGTACTTCAAAAGGAAAAGGTTTTCAAGGTGTTGTAAAGCGTCATGGCTTTCATGGTGTAGGCGATGCAACACACGGTCAGCATAACAGATTAAGAGCTCCAGGTTCTATTGGTGCTTGTAGTACACCATCTCGTGTTTTTAAAGGCATGAGAATGGCAGGTAGAATGGGTGGTCAGAGAGTTAAGATGATCAATCTTGAAATTATTAAAGTATTGGCTGACAAGAATGTTGTGCTTGTGAAAGGCGCCGTTCCTGGACCAAAAGGATCATATGTTATAATCGAGAAATAATGGAATTCGCAATACATAACGTAACAGGTAAGGAGACTGGTAAAAAGGTCAAACTTGATAAGGATGTGTTTGGTGTAGAGCCAAATGAGCATTCCATATATCTCGATGTAAAGCAGTACTTGGCAAATCAACGACAAGGAACCAATAAGGTTAAAGGTCGCGGTGAGGTAAGTTATTCTACGAGAAAGATTAAGAAGCAGAAAGGTACTGGAGGCGCAAGAGCAGGCTCGATCAAGAGTGGTGTCTTTGTTGGTGGGGGTCGAATTTTCGGTCCAGAACCAAGAGACTACGGCTTTAAGCTTAATAAGAAAGTAAAACGATTAGCGCGACGATCTGCACTATCTGTTAAGGCAGGAAGTAAAGATATTCGGGTGATGGAAGATTTCACGTTCGACGCTCCAAAGACGAGTGCTTATGTGAACCTTTTAAACGGACTCGAGCTTAGTAACAAGAAGACCCTTCTTATTACTTCCGATGTGAATTTAAACGTAGTGTTGAGTGCTAGGAATTTTCCAAAAGCGAAAGTCGCTGTGGCAGGAAGCATCAACACCTACGATATCATGAATGCGAATGTGCTTTTGATCTGTGAAGGAGCTATCGCTAAGATTAATGACATTTTAAAGTAATTAGAGATGAGCGTACTACTTAAGCCACTTATTACGGAAAAAATGACTGAACTCAGCGAGAAGCGAGGACAGTATGGTTTTATCGTAGAGCGAAAGGCAAACAAGGTTGAGATTCGCAAGGCAATTGAGGATCAATACAAAGTCAGTGTTACTTCAGTTAACACTATGATCTATGCCGGAAAAAGCAAAAAGCGTTTTACTAAAAGCGCCATTTTAACAGGTAGAAGCAATCACTTTAAAAAGGCAATGGTAACATTGGCTGAAGGTGATGTAATCGATTTCTACGCTAATATTTAAGAGAACAGAAATGGCTGTTAGAAAACTTAAACCGACCACACCAGGACAACGATTCAAAGTCGTTAGCTCCTTCGATACCATCACCGCAAATAAGCCTGAGAAGTCTTTATTAGTTGGTAAGAAGAAATCTGGTGGACGAAATAATACAGGTAAAATGACCATCCGTCAGAGAGGTGGAGGTCACAAGCAACGTTACAGAATTGTTGATTTCAAGAGAGAGAAGCATGATGTAGCAGCGACAGTTTTGACTGTAGAGTACGATCCAAATCGTAATGCTCGTATTGCTCTTGTTGAATACAAGGATGGAGAGAAACGATACATTATTGCTCCAGCTGGAATCACAGTTGGCCAAGAGATAGTTAGTGGAACAAAGGCAGCTCCTGAAATTGGAAACACACTTTTCCTAAAGGATATGCCACTTGGAACGATTGTTCACAATGTTGAATTGAACCCAGGTCAGGGTGGTAAGTTCGCGCGAAGCGCAGGTACTTACGCTCAACTTGCCGCTAAGGAAGGAAAGTATGCCGTACTGAAAATGCCAAGTGGCGAAGTAAGAATGGTGCTTCTAGCATGTCTTGCAACGGTTGGAACAGTATCCAACTCTGAGCATTTCCTTGAAAGAAGTGGTAAAGCAGGTAGAAGCAGATGGCTTGGACGACGACCTAGAGTTAGAGGTGTTGCAATGAATCCAGTGGATCACCCAATGGGTGGTGGAGAAGGCAAATCTTCCGGAGGTCATCCTAGATCAAGAAACGGAATTCCAGCGAAGGGCTATAAGACTCGAGCGAAGAAGAAGCCGTCGAATAAATTTATCGTAGAAAAACGAAAGAAATAATAAGGCATGAGTAGATCACTTAAAAAGCCACCATTTGTGCACTATAAGTTGCAACAAAGATCTGATGAAGCTCAATCTTCTGGTAAGAAGAGCGTCATTAAGACTTGGAGCAGAGCATCAATGATTACTCCAGAATTTGTTGGATTAACCATTGCAGTTCACAACGGAAAGAAGTTCATTCCAGTATATGTCACTGAAAACATGGTTGGACACAAACTCGGAGAGTTTGCACCAACACGGAATTTTAGAGGTCATGCTGGTAACAAAAAAGGAAAGAAATAAATAAGTCATGGGAGTTCGAAAGCACAATATGGCCAAAAGGATAAGTGAAGAACGCAAGAGTCTTTACATCGCTCAATTGCGAAATTGTCCGACATCACCTCGAAAAATGAGGTTGGTTGCTGATTTGGTTCGCGGAATGGATGTAGCTAAAGCTTCTGCCGTTTTACAGTTTACAAAGAAGCACGCAGCGCGTGATCTTGAGAAATTGCTACGATCAGCAATCTCAAACTTTGAGCAAAAAACTGGAGAGCGATGGGAAGAGGCTGATCTTATGATAAAAGAGATTTCTGTAGATGGAGGTAGAATGCTTAAGCGTATTCAGCCTGCACCACAGGGTCGGGCGTACCGAGTGCGAAAGCGTTCAAATCACGTCACAATGATTCTTGATTCAGCAAACCCTGAGTTTAGGGCTGGATTGAAAAATAATGTTGAAACAACTGAAACTGAAGCTTAATGGGACAGAAAACAAATCCAATCGGCAATAGACTAGGGTTCATCCGAGGATGGGATTCTCAGTGGTACGGAGGAAAAAGGTTTGAAGACAAATTAGTCGAGGACCATAAAATCCGAGAGTATGTCTATGCTCGATTAAAGAATGCAAGTGTGTCTCACATTGTTATTGAGCGAACCATGAAATTGGTTACTGTAACAATTAACACGGCACGTCCTGGAATCATCATTGGAAAAGGTGGTCAGGAAGTTGATAAGTTGAAGGAAGAGCTTAAGAAGCTAACCGGAAAGGAAGTTCAGATCAATATTTTTGAGATCAAACGACCTGAGTTAGATGCCAAATTGGTTGCAGATGCTATTGCTCGACAGATTGAAGGAAGAATTTCTTTCAGACGAGCAGCAAAAATGTCCGTTGCATCCACAATGCGCATGGGAGCTGAAGGTATCAAGGTTAAAATCAGTGGTCGATTAAACGGCGCTGAGATGGCTCGAACCGAACAATATAAAGATGGAAGAACACCATTACATACATTCCGAGCGGATATTGACTATGCGCTTTCTGAAGCACATACAACGTATGGACGAATCGGAGTGAAAGTATGGATTTGTAAAGGAGAAGTTTTTGGTAAGCGTGACTTATCTGCTTCAGTTGGTTCTGGAACACCTAACAAAGGTAAAGGTGGTGGTCCAGAAGGAAACCGAGGACGTGGAGGACGTAGAAAACCAATGGCGTAAAAGAATAGACTAATGTTATCACCGAAAAAGACAAAGCATAGAAAGCAGCAAAAGGGCCGAATTAAAGGCAATGCGCAGCGAGGTAACCAATTAGCATTTGGAACTTTTGGAATCAAGAGCCTGGATATGGGCAGATTGACCTCTAGACAAATCGAAGCGGCGCGTATTGCTGTTACTCGATACATGAAAAGAGAAGGTCAGGTTTGGATCCGAATTTTCCCAGACGTGCCAATTACTAAAAAGCCAGCCGAGGTAAGAATGGGTAAGGGAAAAGGAGCCCTTGATCATTGGGCGGCGAAGATTGAGCCAGGGCGAATGCTCTTTGAAGTAGAGGGCGTATCCCTTGAAGTTGGAAAAGAGGCTCTAAGGCTTGCGGCTCAGAAATTGCCGGTTGTAACAAAGTTTGTAATTAGGAGAGACTACTCTCAAGATTAATATAGATAGAAGATGAAGTCATCAGTAATTCGGGAAATGACCACCGAGGAAATAGAGGATAAGTTGATTGATGAAAAATCGGCTTTGGGTAAGTTGAAAATGCAACATGCTATTTCTCCACTTGAGAACCCATTGGTTCTAAGAGATAGAAGAAAAGACGTCGCGCGTTTGATGACGGAATTAACCAGAAGGCAAAAAGAAGCTTAAGAGATATAGATCATGTCTGAAAGAAATCTAAGAAAAGAACGAATAGGTGTTGTTACCAGCGACAAAATGGAGAAATCCATCGTTGTCACTGTGTCTCGTAAAATGAAACACGCCGTATACGGTAAGTTCGTGAACGTGTCGAAAAAATTCGTTGCTCATGATGAAAAGAATGAGTCAGGAATTGGCGATACAGTTCGAATAATGGAAACTCGACCAATAAGCAAGCGTAAGTGCTGGAGATTGGTTGAAGTAGTTGAAAAAGCTAAATAAGAAAAGATGTTACAGCAAGAATCACGAATGAGAGTGGCTGACAACAGCGGTGCAAAAGAAGTTCTTTGCATCCGCGTGCTTGGAGGAACAAAGAGAAGATACGCAAGTATCGGTGACTTGGTAGTAGTATCAGTTAAGGACGCTTTGCCATCTGGAAACATTAAGAAGGGTGCGGTGAGCCGTGCAGTTGTTGTTCGAACAAAGAAGGAAGTAAGACGCCAGGATGGTTCTTACATCCGATTTGATGAAAACGCAGTTGTGTTGTTAAGTGCAACCGGCGAGATGCGAGGAACTCGAATTTTCGGCCCTGTTGCTAGAGAGTTGAGAGAGAAGCAGTTTATGAAAATTGTGTCATTAGCCCCTGAGGTGCTTTAAATGATAATGAAAATGCAAAAGAAATTGCACATAAAGAAAGGAGACCAAGTAATTGCAATCTCCGGTAATGAAAAAGGCAAATCAGGCACTGTGCTTGAGGTCGACCGTACAAAAATGCGAGCGATTGTTGAGGGACTCAACATTATGTCTGTTCATACAAAGCCAAACGCTGCGAACGCAGATGGTGGTATCGTTAAAAAAGAAGGATCTATTCATATATCCAATCTTTCACACATCGACCCAAAAGACGGAAAGGCCTGTCGAATTGGACGAAAAGTGGATGATGCCGGAAATAAGGTGAGATTTTCAAAAAGATCAGGGGAGGTAATCAAATGAGCGACTACACACCAAGACTAAAGACCACGTACCAAGACGAAATTGCTCCAGCTTTAAAGGAGAAGTTTCAGTACAGTTCAGCGATGCAGGTACCTAGACTAACTAAGATTGTTCTTAGCCAGGGTTTAGGAGACGCAACCGCTGACAAGAAAGTAATTGAAAATGCACTTGCGGAAATGACAACGATTAGTGGTCAAAAAGCAATTGCGACATACGCTAAGAAAGACGTGTCAAACTTTAAACTACGAAAGGGGATGGCCATTGGAGCCAAGGTTACCCTTCGTGGAGATATGATGTATGAATTTCTTGATCGATTGGTAGCGGTTGCGTTGCCACGAACTAGAGATTTTAGGGGCATCAATCCAAAAGGTTTCGATGGAAGAGGAAACTACAACCTTGGTATCAAGGAGCAGATTATTTTTCCAGAGATTGACATCGATAAAATCAGCCGTGTTTCAGGAATGGACATCACTATGGTGACTACCGCGAACACGAATGAAGAGGCGTTTGAATTATTAAAAGAATTCGGTTTACCGTTCAAAAAATAAGGTATGGCAAAGGAATCAATGAAAGCCAGAGAGCGTAAAAGAGAAAGCATGGTGGAACGCTATGCTGACAAGCGCGCTCAGTTAAAAGCAGAAGGTCGATGGGAAGACTTGCAAAAGCTCCCTAAGAACTCTTCATCCGTTCGGTTGCATAACCGATGTAAACTAACAGGTCGTCCTCGTGGATACATGAGACAATTTGGTGTTTCTCGGGTAACATTCAGAGAAATGGCGAACAAAGGTTTGATCCCTGGAGTAACAAAAGCAAGCTGGTAACAGCACTAAGAATAAAGCAATGGCAGTAACAGATCCAATAGCAGATTACTTAACTCGGTTGAGAAATGCAGTACGCGCGAATCATCGCGTAGTTGACATTCCATCATCCGGAGTGAAGAGAGAACTCACCAAGATTCTTTTTGAAAAAGGATACATCTTGAGCTACAAGTTTGAAGAGGAAGGTCATCAAGGCAACATTAAAATTGCGTTGAAATATGATAGTGTAACAAAGACATCAGCGATTAAAGACCTTCAACGGGTTTCAAAGCCAGGTCTTCGTAAGTATACAGGAGCAACTAGTTTGCCGAGAGTGCTTAACGGACTTGGTATCGCAATTTTGAGCACATCAAAAGGAGTTATGAGTGATAAAGAAGCGCGGCATCAGAAAGTCGGTGGCGAAGTTCTTTGTTACGTTTATTAATAGAATTGAAAGAAGAGAAATGTCACGAATAGGAAATGCCCCAGTGAGTATACCGTCAGGAGTTGAAGTCTCAATGGCTGATGGTGTCATTCGCGTAAAAGGCTCTAAAGGCGAGTTGGTGCAGAGTATTGACTCTTGCATTAGCGTTAAGATTGAAGATGGAAACGTCAATTTCAGCCGTGAATCCGATCATAAGGATCACCGTTCCAAGCACGGATTGTACCGTTCTTTGGTGAACAACATGGTAGAAGGCGTGTCCAAAGGATATCAAACCAAACAAGAATTAGTCGGTGTTGGATATCGTGCGGCAGTTCAAGGTCAAAAACTTGAATTAGCTCTTGGATATTCCCACAACGTTCTTTTTGAAATTCCGGCTGAAGTGAAAATTACAGCTGAGCAGGAGAGAGGAAAGAATCCTATCATAACGCTTGAGTCGCATGACAAACAGTTAATTGGGGCTGTGGCAGCGAAGATCAGATCTCTACGAAAGCCTGAACCATATAAAGGAAAAGGTATCAAGTTCGTTGGAGAACAAATTAGAAGAAAAGCAGGTAAATCTGCAGCTAAAAAATAAGGTAAGAAATGGCACTTAGCAAATTACAAAGAAGAGCGCGGATTAAAAAACGTATCAGAAAAACCATCTCTGGTTCAGCTGCTACTCCACGTCTGTCTGTATTTCGAAGCAACAAAGAAATTTACGCTCAAGTCATCGATGACTTAAGCGGAGCAACTTTGAGTTCAGCTTCATCTCTTGGCGATAAATCGGCACACGGAGTGTCTAAAATCGAACAAGCAACTATCGTAGGAAAGAAGATAGCGGAAGCTGCAAAAGCGGCTAAAGTTGAACGGGTTGTCTTTGATCGAAATGGCTATTTATATCATGGTAGAATTAAGGCATTGGCCGATTCAGCACGTGAAAACGGATTAAAATTCTAATTGCACAATGGCAAGCGAAAACATAAAACGAGTAAAATCAAGCGAGATCGAATTAAAGGATCGTTTGGTTGAAGTAAGACGAGTAACTAAGGTTACTAAAGGTGGACGAGCCTTCGGTTTCTCAGCTGTAGTTGTAGTAGGAAATGAAGATGGTGTTGTAGGACACGGTCTTGGAAAAGCCAAGGAAGCTACAAGTGCGATTGAAAAGGCGATTGATGATGCAAAAAAGAATTTGATTAAAGTTCCGCTTGTGAAAGGTACTGTACCGCACGAGCAAGTTGGACGATTCGGAGGAGCGCATATCTTTCTCAAGCCTGCTGCACACGGTACCGGAGTAATTGCTGGTGGTGCGATGCGCGCAGTATTGGAAAGTGTTGGTGTTACAGATGTATTGGCAAAGTCGAAAGGATCTTCGAATCCTGCGAACGTTGTTAAGGCCACAATTGTAGCGCTAACGCAACTTAGAGATGCTCCAACCATCGCACGTCAGAGAGGTGTTAGTCTAGATGTAGTTTTTAACGGATAAGGTCATGACAAAGATTAAGATCACAAAAGTAAAGTCGGCGATTAGACGCCCAGGAAAGCAAAAGGCAACGTTGGTTGCGCTTGGCTTAAGAAAAATGAATCAATCTGTTGAGAAAGAGGCGACGCCTCAAATCATCGGAATGGTCAAGAAGGTAATGCATTTAGTAACCGTAGAGGAATTAAAGTAACCACTGAATAATGGACTTAAGTAATTTAAAACCTGCAAAAGGTTCCGTAAGAAACAACAAAAGACTTGGACGAGGCGAAGGATCTGGTTCTGGTGGAACCGCGTCGAGAGGCCATAATGGAGCCAAGTCGAGAAGTGGTTATTCAAAAAAGGTCGGTTTTGAAGGAGGTCAGATGCCACTTCAAAGACGAGTCCCTAAGTTTGGATTTAAGAACCCTAACCGAGTTGAGTATTCAGGCGTAAATCTTGATACACTTCAAAAGTTAGCCGAAGACAATAAAGTAAACGATATCACTCCCGACTTCCTACGTGAGAATTCAGTTGTTGGTAAGAAGGATTTGATTAAAATATTAGGTCGAGGAGAACTCAGCTCCAAATTGACTGTTACTGCGCATGGTTTTTCGAAATCAGCACAAGCAGCCATTGAAGCAAAAGGTGGATCTGTCTCGATTATTGAGTAAGGATGAAAAGACTAATAGACACATTTCAGAATATTTGGAAGATCGAAGATCTTCGTGTTCGAATATTGAACACGTTAGGATTGTTGTTGATCTACCGACTTGGTTCATTCGTTGTACTTCCTGGAGTTGATCCTGGAATTCTTAACGAGATGAATTCAGGCGCCCAAGGATTGGCAGCATTGCTAAATATTTTCGCTGGTGGTGCCTTTAGTCGAGCCTCAGTTTTCGCACTTGGTATTATGCCCTATATATCTGCTTCCATTGTGATGCAGTTGATGGGTATCGCCGTTCCAGCAATTCAAAAAATGCAACGTGAAGGCGAGAGTGGTCGGAAGAAGATCACACAGTACACACGCTTTTTAACCATTGCAATTACACTATTCCAGGCGCCTAGCTATATATCTACCCAAATACCTGCGCAAGCAGTTGTTGCTGGAGATGGAAGTTTAATGTCCTTCTGGGGATTGAGCACGGTATTGCTACTCGTAACGGGAACCATCTTTGTAATGTGGTTGGGTGAAAGAATTACGGATAAGGGAATAGGAAACGGTATTTCTATGATCATTATGATTGGAATTATCGCCCAGTTGCCAAGTTCATTCGCCTTTGAAATTTCATCGAGAATGACAGGTGGTGGTTTTGTGATGCTTTTAGTAGAAATGGTCTTCCTTTTGCTTGTGACGATTGCCACTGTTGCCTTGGTTCAAGGCACGCGGAGGATTCCAGTGAACTTTGCAAAAAAGGTGGTTGGCAATAAGCAGTACGGTGGAGCGCGCCAGTATATTCCATTAAAAGTGAATGCTGCAGGTGTTATGCCTATCATATTTGCTCAAGCTTTAATGTTCTTGCCAATGACATTGGTAGGGTTTACAAGTTCAGATGCGGCTACGGGATTTGCTTCAGCGTTCGCGGATATTACAGGATTTTGGTACAACTTTACTTTCTTCCTTTTGATTATCGCTTTTACGTATTTCTATACAGCAATCACGGTGAACCCGAATCAAATGGCAGAAGACTTAAAACGCAACGGTGGTTTTATTCCGGGTGTTAAGCCAGGTAAAAAGACCAGTGAATTTCTTGATAATGTTTTGTCTCGTATAACACTTCCCGGATCTGTGTTCCTTGGATTGGTTGCAATCTTACCGGCATTTGCGATGATCGCAGGTGTATCGACAGGCTTTGCATACTTCTTCGGAGGTACATCGCTTCTGATTATGGTAGGAGTTATTCTTGATACGCTTCAGCAAATCGAGAGTCACTTATTAATGAGACATTATGATGGACTTATGAAGTCTGGAAAAATAAAAGGAAGATCGAATTCAGCCTTCGGAATGGCTGGATAAGATTTTGAACTGACGATATGTTGAGAGGGAAAAGCGAAGAAGAAGTAGCGTTAGTTAGAGAGAGTTCTTTACTTGTTGGAAAAACCTTAGCCGAAGTGGCTGAGATGATTAAGCCGGGAGTCACACCTAAGGAGTTGGACAAACGAGCTTTTGAGTTCATCTCAGACAATGGAGCCGTTCCAGGGTTTTTGAATTATAATGGATTTCCAAACAGCCTGTGCATTTCTCGAAATGAGGCAGTTGTTCATGGAATTCCCGATTCGAAACCCCTTGTTGATGGTGATATACTTTCGGTTGATTGTGGTGTTCTTATGAATGGTTTTTTTGGTGACTCGGCCTATACATTTGCTGTAGGGAATGTCAGTGATGAAATCACCAAACTTTTGGAAACGACTAAACGAAGTTTAGAAAAAGGAATAGAGCAGGCAATTGTTGGAAACAGGGTTGGTGATATCGGATATGCCGTGCAATTCGAAGCTGAATCAAATGGATTTGGCGTCGTTAGAGAATTGGTCGGTCATGGTTTAGGCAGAGAGCTGCACGAGCCACCGGAAGTACCGAACTTTGGAAGACGAGGTAAAGGGCCGAGATTGATTGATGGTTTGGTGATTGCCATTGAACCAATGATTAATCTAGGTAAGAAGGAGGTGACTCAGCTTCGCGATGGTTGGACCATTGTAACAGCTGATCGAAAGCCTTCTGCCCATTACGAGCATACCATTGTGGTGCGAAGAGATAAGGCGGAGGTGCTTTCAACATTTAAGTATATAGAAGAAAAATTGAACGTAATAGTATAATAGTAAATGGCAAAACAAGCTTCAATAGAGCAGGACGGAACCATTACCGAAGCATTGTCAAACGCGATGTTTCGCGTAGAGCTTGAGAACGGGCACGTAATTACGGCTCACATCTCTGGTAAGATGCGTATGCATTACATCAAAATATTGCCTGGTGACAAGGTCAAGGTTGAAATGTCGCCATACGATTTGTCAAAAGGAAGAATAACTTATAGATATAAATAACGGGATCATGAAAATCAGAGCATCCGTAAAGAAGAGGTCTGCTGACGACAAAATAGTGAAGCGTAAAGGACGCGTCTATGTCATCAACAAGAAGAATCCAAAACATAAACAACGACAGGGTTAAATTATTAAGATATGGCTCGTATAGCAGGTATTGATTTACCAAGAAATAAAAGAGGCGAAATAGGCCTTACCTATATTTTCGGAATTGGACGTTCGCGTTCTCAGGAGGTTTTAAAATCTTGTGAGATCTCATTCGACAAGAAAGTATCAGAATGGGATGACGATGAACTCGCCGCCATTCGACAGTATCTTAATGATCACTTTAAGACTGAAGGTGCCCTACGTTCTGAAGTTCAATTGAACATCAAGCGTATGATGGACATCGGATGTTATCGTGGAGTTCGTCACCGTGCTGGTTTACCATTGCGTGGACAAAGAACCAAGAATAATAGTAGAACTCGAAAGGGAAGAAGAAAGACAGTTGCCAACAAGAAGAAAGCAACTAAATAATCCATAACCAACAATTCCGTTTTCCATGGCGAAGACTCAGACAAAAAAGAAGAAAGTAAAAGTTGATGCAGTGGGCGAAGCCCATATTCACGCATCGTTCAACAATATTATTATATCGTTGACTAACGTGAATGGAGAGGTAATCTCTTGGTCATCAGCTGGAAAAATGGGCTTTAGAGGTTCTAAAAAGAATACTCCATATGCAGCCCAGATGGCAGCCTCTGATTGCGGCAAGGTCGCACACGAAGCTGGCCTCCGCAAAGTAAAAGTATTTGTAAAAGGCCCAGGTTCAGGTCGCGAAAGCGCCATCCGAAGTCTAGCAAATAATGGAATAGAGGTTTCCGAAATTGTTGATGTGACTCCTATGCCACACAACGGTTGTCGGCCACCTAAAAGAAGAAGAGTTTAATTTTTTAGTTAAGAAGAAATGGCAAGATACAGAGGGCCCAAGTCCAAAATAGCCAGGAAATTCCGAGATCCAATTTTCGGTCCAGACAAGGCATTAGAGCGCAAGAATTACCCACCAGGTATGCACGGGCCTAACAGGCGAAGAATGAAGCAATCGGAATATTCGATTCAGCTCATGGAAAAACAAAAAGCGAAGTATACCTACGGTATTCTTGAGCGTCAGTTTTCTAACCTCTTTAAGGAGGCGAGCAGAAGAAAAGGTATTACCGGTGAAACGTTGTTGATCCTTTGTGAGTCACGATTAGACAATACTGTTTTCAGAATGGGGATTTCTCCAACTCGAGATGGTGCAAGACAATTAGTGGGGCACAGACACATAACTGTTAATGGAGGTATTGTAAATATTCCTTCTTATCAGTTGAAGCCAGGCGACAAGGTCGAGGTGCGTGAGAAGTCAAAATCGTTGGAGTCTATTACCATCTCAGTTGCTTCTAATACAGTTAAGAATTATCCTTGGTTGGAGTTTGATATGAATTCGCTTGCCGGATCATTTATCACTCCTCCAACACGCGATCAAATTCCGGAGAATATCCGTGAGCAGTTGATCGTCGAACTTTACTCTAAATAAATAAAACCCAATACTGTCACACTATGGCAATACTTGATTTTCAACGACCGGATAAGGTAATAATGATTCAAGCGGATGACTTCAAAGGTCAATTTGAATTCCGTCCACTCGAACCAGGATACGGTATCACTATCGGAAATGCCCTAAGAAGAATCTTACTTTCTTCGTTAGAAGGCTTTGCGATTACTTCTATCAAAATTGAAGGAGTAGATCACGAATTCAGCACAATGAAGGGTGTTATTGAGGACATTACCGAGATCGTACTTAACATGAAAGAAGTACGATTCAAGCAACAAATCAAAGAAGAAGAGACCGAAAAGGTTCGAATCTCAGTGAGCGGACAAGATGCCTTCAAAGCTGGAGACATTGGTAAATTCACTAGTTCTTTTCAAGTGTTGAATCCTGATCATGTGATTTGTCACATGGATAAGGCGGTAAACCTTGAGATGGAGATCACTATCGGAAAAGGTAGAGGATATGTTCCATCTGAAGAGAACAAGACTTCAAACGCGGCACTCGGTACCATTTTCTTAGACTCTGTATTTACTCCGATTCGAAACGTTCGATACACAATTGAGAACTACCGTGTAGAGCAAAAAACGGATTACGAGAAATTGATCTTCGACATCGACACTGATGGCTCTGTTCATCCTAAGGATGCACTGAAAGAGGCAGCAAAGATTTTGATTCATCACTTCATGTTATTCTCTGATGAGCGCATTACGCTTGATCAAGTTGAGAAGAAAGCAGAAGAGGAATTGGATGAGAATACGCTTCACATGCGTCAGTTGTTAAAGACGAAGTTGGTCGATATGGATCTTTCTGTTCGTGCGTTGAACTGCCTTAAAGCAGCAGACGTTGAAACACTAGGAGATTTAGTGACCTTCGAGAAGAACGATCTATTAAAGTTTAGAAACTTTGGTAAGAAATCACTCACAGAACTTGAAGATTTAGTTCAAGTCAAAGGATTGAATTTCGGAATGAACGTAGGTAAGTACCTATCAGAAAAAGAATAGTAACGCTTCATTAATTGAGCAATGAGACATCAAAATAAAATCAATCAGTTGAGCCGGACATCGTCGCACAGAAGTGCAATGTTGTCGAACATGGCCTCTTCGTTGATTGAACACAAAAGAATCAGCACAACTTTAGCTAAGGCCAAGGCGCTGAGAGGATACGTCGAACCTTTGATCACAAAGTCGAAGACAGATACGACCCATTCACGAAGAATGGTGTTTAGAAAGCTTCAAAACAAGGATGCAGTTTCTGAGTTATTCAGAGAAGTGGCGCCGAAAATCGCAGATCGTCCAGGTGGTTATACTCGGATTATCAAAACCGGATTTCGTCAAGGTGACTCTGCTGAAATGTGCATGATCGAATTGGTAGACTTTAACGACATCTATGTAACGGATTCTAAAGAGGCTACTAAGAAGACACGTCGCTCAAGACGAGGAACTGGTGGTACAGCTAAACCAGCCGCTGCACCAGCAACTGCGAAAGTTGAAGAAGCCGCGGTTGCAACAGAGGCTAAAGCAGAAGAAGCGGAAGTGGTTGAAGAAACTACCGACGCAACTGAGGTTGCCGCCGCTGATACAAAGGCAGAAGCAGATTCGCCTGCGAAGGATGAGTCAAATGACGAACCGAAGAAGGACGGAGATAAAGCATAAAGCAATTAACAATTGTGGATATTTAAAGAGGATGAGTTTAAAACTTATCCTCTTTTTTTTGTCATAAACTCGGAACATTGCACTATGAAATATGTAGAAAAACAAAAGGCAGTAATTCTGCTCGCAGACGGAACACATTTTTTTGGAAAAGCTGCCGGTAAAATCGGTACCACAGCAGGCGAAATTGCCTTTAATACAGGCATGACTGGCTATCAGGAAATATTTACTGATCCGTCATATTTCGGGCAAATTTTATTGATGACCCCATCCCATATAGGCAACTACGGTACACAAGACTCGGATGTTGAATCTGATTCATTAAAAATTGCTGGTCTCGTATGTAAAAAATTTAGCGACGTCTTTTCACGCGCGAGCGCGACAGAATCAATTCAAGACTACTTCGATAGACAAAACCTGGTGGGTATATCCGATGTAGATACAAGAGCTTTGGTACGACACGTGCGTGATAAAGGAGCTATGAATGCCATTATATCCAGCGAAGAACTGGACATTGAAAAACTCAAGATGAAATTGGCGAAAGTTCCATCCATGAACGGATTGGAGTTGTCATCGAAAGTCTGCACAAAAGAAGCGTATGAGTCTGGCGCAGCGGATGCGTCGCATAAAATTGCTCTGATTGATTTTGGAGTTAAAAAGAACATCGTTCGATGTTTGAACGAACGCGATTGTCGCGTGAAGGTCTTCCCAATGGACACGACCGTCGAGGAGATTAATGCTTGGGCTCCAGATGGTATTATGCTAAGTAACGGTCCTGGGGATCCTTCGGCAATGGACAGTTCAGTTAAACTAATCCGAGACTTGTTGGAGTTGGACATCCCAACATTCGGCATTTGCTTAGGCCATCAGTTGCTGGCGTTAGCTGCAGGATTGACAACTTTCAAAATGCACAACGGACATCGAGGTGTGAATCACCCGGTCAAGAATTTACGAACGGGTAAATGCGAGGTAACCTCACAAAACCATGGATTTGTCGTGAATCGTGAACAGGCTGAGGCAATGGACGGCGTTGAAGTCACACACATTCACTTAAACGATGAAACCCTCGCAGGCATTCGTCTTACGAATAAGCCAGCCTTTTCGGTGCAGTTTCACCCAGAGTCTTCTGCCGGTCCAAATGACAGCAGGTACCTATTTGATGAATTTGTTCAGTTAATTAAAGACCATTCGTTACAACCAGCTTAAGACTTAAACTATGAGTGCTATTGCGCAAATATTGGCGAGAGAGATTCTTGATTCAAGAGGGAATCCAACTATTGAAGTTGATATAATCACGGATGATGGAATTGTTGCAACAGCCGCGGTTCCATCAGGCGCGTCTACGGGCATTCATGAAGCAGTTGAGCTGCGTGATGGAGATAGCTCAAGATATCTTGGTAAAGGTGTTTTAAAAGCGGTGAGTAACGTCCGTGAGGTGTTTGCGCCTGAACTTAAGGGGGCATTCGTGTCAAGTCAGGCAGCCATCGATCAACATATGGTGAAAATGGATGGTTCTCCAAACAAAGCAAACCTTGGAGCAAATACTATGTTGGCCATTTCGCTCGCATGTGCGAAAGCCGCGGCACAAAGTCATGGGATGCCATTGTATCGGTATATCGGTGGCGTAAATGCCAATGTGCTTCCCATTCCAATGATGAATATTTTGAATGGAGGCGCCCATGCAGATAACAAGATTGATTTCCAGGAATTTATGATAATGCCTGTTGGTGCTAGCACGTTTAGCGAAGCATTAAGAATGGGGACGGAGGTTTTTCATCACTTAAAGGCGGTACTAAAAAAGGATGGGTATTCTACCAATGTCGGAGATGAAGGCGGTTTTGCTCCTAATCTCAAGAGCAACGAGGCAGCATTGAAATATGTGCTCGAGGCAATTTCTGCAGCGGGCTATAAGGCAGGAAAAGACATTTTTATATCAATGGATGCCGCGAGTAGCGAATTCTACGATAAGAAGAAAGGAAAGTACGTCTTCAAAAAATCAAGCGGAAAGGAATTGACTTCTGAAGAGATGGTCGCATTCTGGAAAGACTGGACGGATAAATATCCAATTATCTCAATTGAAGATGGAATGGATGAAGATGATTGGGATGGGTGGAAACTCTTGACCGATGCAATCGGCGATAAAGTGCAGTTGGTTGGAGACGATCTTTTTGTGACGAATACGACCCGACTCAAGCAAGGAATTGATTCCAAGACTGCAAACTCGATCTTGATCAAGGTCAATCAAATTGGAACCCTTACCGAGACAATAGCTGCCGTCGAAATGGCCTCACTGAACGGGTATTCCTCTGTGATGAGTCATAGGAGCGGTGAAACTGAAGACACAACTATCGCAGATCTAGCTGTTGCATTTAACACAGGTCAGATCAAAACAGGGTCAGCCTCAAGGAGCGATAGAGTCGCAAAATATAACCGACTACTGCGTATTGAAGAAGAACTTGGAAGCAATGCGAGGTACCTCGGAAAAGATTTCAAGTTTGTCTAATAGATGGCCACTTGCTATTGACTGACTCAAATCTTACTTTCGCGTGAGCTCAGAATAGAATTTTAGAACAGAAGAACACGAAAGGAAGATGTCAGATTTTGCAGAATTACACTACAACGGAGAGATTATTAAATTGCCCGTTGTTGAAGGAACAGAGAACGAAAAAGCACTGGATATATCAAAGTTGAGAGGTCAAAGTGGACTGATCACTATTGATCCAGGCTACAAAAACACCGGTTCTACTCGAAGTGCAATTACCTTCCTCGACGGTGAAAAAGGAATTTTGCGATACCGTGGATATCCAATTGAGCAGCTAGCAGAAAAGTCTACTTTTCTTGAAGTAGCATACCTGATCATCTTTGGTAAGTTGCCGAACAAGGCTGAGCTTGAAGAGTGGACCGATGACATCACACACCATACACTCATTCACGAAGATTTTAAAGTGTTGTTGGAAGGATTTCCTTCTAATGCACATCCGATGGGCGTGATTTCATCATTGGTTACATCGTTAACAGCTTTTTACCCAGAATCATTAGACCCATCAAGTTCGCCTGATGAAGTTCGAACGAGCATCGTTCGATTGATGGCAAAATTGCCAACGATTGCAGCTTGGGCTTACAAGAATGAAATTGGCCAACCACTGATGTATCCAAAGAATAACTTGGACTACTGCGGTAATTTTTTGAACATGATGTTCTCTACACCTGCTGAGCCGTATTCAGCAGATCCAGTTGTGACGAACGCCTTGACCAAATTGTTGATCCTGCATGCTGAGCACGAACAAAACTGTTCTACGAGCACTGTTCGGATCGTTGGTTCATCGCATGCAAGTCTATATGCATCTGTATCAGCAGGAATGAATGCCCTTTGGGGGCCACTTCACGGTGGAGCCAATCAAGCGGTAATCGAAATGCTTGAGGCTATTAAGGCTGACGGCGGCGATGCTGACAAGTATTTAGCTAAAGCAAAAGACAAGAACGATCCTTTCCGATTAATGGGATTTGGACACCGGGTTTACAAGAACTTCGATCCTCGAGCTCGTATTATTAAGAAGGCTGCCGACGATGTGTTAGGCAAGCTGGGAGTAAGTGATCCAATTTTGGATATCGCGAAGAAGCTTGAAGAATCGGCATTGGCTGATCCTTACTTCGTAGAAAGAAAGTTGTATCCAAACGTTGACTTCTACTCAGGTATTATTTACCGAGCATTAGGCATTCCAACAAATATGTTTACTGTGATGTTTGCCATGGGTCGTCTCCCAGGATGGGTAGGGCAGTGGAAAGAAATGCGTGAGAATGGTGAGCCAATTGGCCGTCCACGTCAGGTTTATACTGGAGAAAATGAGCGTAACTACGTTGATATGTCAAACAGATAAAACGACAAAAAACACAATCGAAAAACCCGATTCAGAATTTCTGAATCGGGTTTTTTTTGTCCCTAGGATTTAACGTGAAAAGCTCGAGTCATTCTATGCCCTGGGACTTGATGTATAACTTGAATTGGCTACGCGCCTTGTCTATCCGTTCCAAAAACGTGTTGAACGTTCTATTCCGATCGCGGTCTGCGCCTTTAGATATGTTGGTGCTTTTTCTCCGCAAGATTTCAAATGTCCGGATCGAGTTGTCAAAAAAGCCTTCGTCTTTTGTGCTCAATACGTTGAGGCCGTTGTTGGTCAAGTAACTCACTTTTTGGTTTTCCATCTTCACTAGGATGGTGGCGTCGGTATACAAGATGTCGTTGAAGTAAACCTTATACATGTCTTGCTCATCGTCCATGCTTATCTCTGCCTCCATGGCATCCATGTTTTTAATGGAGTTTTTATGTCCGTACTCGCATTGGTTTCGAAGATGCTCCACAAGCTGGTCGAGGGCGTCACAAAGAAGCAGGGATGCCTTCAGATCTTCAAAATGGCCAGTATATAGATAGTATTCAATTTGTCGGAGCGTGGTGCCAATGGTTTGGGGTGAGTATATCTCCACCGAAGGTATCTCGAAGTAGGATTTGCGTATCGATCGGCTCAACTCATTGATGGCATCATTTTTTTCAAAGAGTTTGAACTTTAGGTGCTTGTATGCTTTGAAATCGAGGATGGTCTTTTGCCAGAAGAAGAGTTTGAAAGATGCGATGAGCGGTGAGTTCATCAGTTGAAAGAATGGAATGTCGTTGGCCATGTAATACATCCGCGGGTTTGATGTGGCGGCAATCGTAGACATCATATTGTCTATGTATTTGAGGTAGTCTATGAAGTGAAATGATTCTTCACGGATGGGTTTGTAGTTAAATGCCAACCGTGTGGCCGAGGTGCCCATGACCTCATCGAGCGAAAAATCGTAAACCTCGGTTATGCGTTCTATCTCGTATAAGTTGAGGGCCGTTTCGCCACGAAGTCGTCGATAAACACTGTCTGTGCTTAACTCCAAAACATCACCCAATTCATGCACAAAAGGTTCGTCCGTTACTTGGCGTTTACGTATCCAATCAAAAACAAGCGGTTGTATATCGCTCTTTTTCATAGTAGTAGGTCTTAGGGGATACGAAAAGTGTGCAATTTATATCTGTCCACCAAGCGCCTGTTGCGAATTGCGCAAATGCGTAGGTGAATGAAGGTGAAAATTGCGTTTAGCGAGAGAATTGAGCAATGAGAGTTGCAAAATCCGTTTTGTCTGAAAGTGGTCCTGTTTCAAATTTGACTCACGTTAAATCAAAACTTATATACCTATGAACTCTATTTTTAAAAATGCACCGATTGTTAAAACTATAATAGTCGGTGCTTTTGTTTCCATTTCAATGAACGTTGAAGCACAGCTTTATAGTAGCGGAAACAATTCAATATCTTCCAACTATGTCGGTATCGGGACCAATACCCCTGAAGCATATTTGGATGTGCATAACAGGATTGTACCTCAGGCCAATTGTCAGAACTGTCAATCATTTCCTGCTCAGGTTCAACCGGCCATGGTTATTTCTTCTGAAATTGTCGCAAACCCCCCGAATTCAGGAACGAGTCTCAGTTATTCTTGGACAATTGATGCGACCGATGAATTTCTTCTTAGCGAGCAAGATGGAAATTCGTTTGATGAAGTCTTTAGCGCGAGCGCCGATGAAACAGTATTTTACAGTACCAGTACATTCTTAACGCCAAATATTCAAGCTAGCACGAATACGATAAATGGTGGTGATAATTACACGCTGGGATTTGGTGTTTCATGCGATAATGGAACGTATCATACCACTCAAGGTACATCTAGTGGAACTGTATTGCGAAGTAAAGGTGGCGATTTGAAAGTGTTCACCGGTGTGGCAAATAACGCTCAAAGTCCAGTTTCTAGGATGACCATTCGAAGCAACGGTAATATTGGAATTGGAACAAACACTCCATCCCACAAATTAGAAGTGTCGAACGGAGATATGAGAGTGTATGGAGGCGATCTGAAAGTAGATAACGGTGATATGAGAGTGCATGGAGGTGACATGCATGTGCACGATGGTGATATGCTTGTGTCGAGTGGTCGTTTGGTAGTCGCAAATACGCTCGGACGGCAATTTGAAGTTAAAAGCAACGGATACGTTGTGGCCAGGGAAATACTCGTTGATATAGATGAAATGATTCCAGACTATGTTTTCGATGAGGACTATGATCTTATGGAATTATCCGACTTGAGAAACTACTTGGATGAGAATCATCACTTGCCTAACATTCCATCAGCAACCGAATTTGAGGAGCAGGGAGGAATTGAAGTTGGAGAACTCACACGACTCCTTTTGGAAAAACAAGAGGAGATGGTGCTCTACATACTGGATTTGGAAGATCGAATTGAAATGTTGAATCAGAAAATCAACTAAAATGAAAGCAAATCACATAGTTTTCTTCCGATTCTTAATTGTTTCAATACTACTGGTTGCAGGTTTGATGGCAAATGCCCAACCAGATCCGTGGGGGCCAGATACAACACAAACTCCTCCTGAACTCGAGTCCTATGACGTCCTGCTCGACTATGTCTATGGTGACCTTACCGAATACCTAAACAACTCGATATTAATTGATCGTGCCGGCACGGAAGCGGATAAGTCCATGTTTACAAGTAAGACCCCCGATGCAGCTGCAACTAAATATGATTATTACATGGTTTATACTGAGATGGCAGAAAGTCAAATTCCTAGGGGAGAGCCAATGACCATCCTTGATATTGATAGTGCCGCAACCGCGTTATATTCAGAGGATGATGTTGTTACCATAAGCATGCTAAATTGTGAATACAGTTCCATTAGTGAACAGGCCAAGGAGCTTGATGGAGTATATTGGGATGGGTATCAATTGCGGATTCTAGACCACGATGTAAGCTACGACTTGTTTAATGAGGATAGAATCTTCGCTCTTATGCCATTGACTGAGGCAGTGACTCTTGACGGAAATGTGACGTTCCAGATTCCTGAGGAGTTTGTTTTTAACCTAGGTGAAAACTACAACCCAGAACAAGAACTGGATATTTCACTTGAAATAAATTTCGATGATGGAATGGGTTTTAGAGAGGTTTTTATTGGACAAGAGTTTGAAATTTACTACGATCAAATGGGCGATAAAATTTGGAATTATCGTGCTCTAGTTGACGGTGAACACTTCTATTTTGGTTTATCTGAGTTCAGTTTGAGAAAGGGGGATCCTGTTTTTTCTTACGACTGTGGAAGTGGAATAGTTGTGAAGAATAATGTGGCCTTCCGGGATGAACCGCAAGAAATTATCAGCCTTTCTACTGAAGCGGTGATCGAGAATCCAGCCAATAAGGATCCAAATGTGGTAAACGGGAAAATGGGGATATATTTTGGCTGTGGAAACACAGATTGTGAAATAAAACGACCATTCATTTTTGTTACCGGCTTTGGGCCAGATCCGAGAGTTTCCCCTAAAAAGCAACTCATTTCTAAAAATGCTTCGGGTATGTTTTATCATCACTTTAATGGTGTTTTTGGACAACAGGCAGATCCGAATCAGAATCAAAGTGCCGACGATAACAATGGTACCAATCTTCTTTATAGGCTTAGAAATGAGGGGTACGATATTATTATCTTAGATTTTGAAAATGGTGTTGATTATATACAGAACCATGCCGCGCTTATAGAACGCGCCATCAAGAATGTGAATTATATAACAAAGCTGAATGGAAGTAAACACGAGACAATGATTTTAGGTCAAAGTCAGGGTGGCGTGAGTACAAGATATGCGCTTGCGGACTGGGAGCGCAAGTATATGCAAGAAGACAGCGAACCCTATATGCATCATCGATGTCGATCTTGGTTCTCTTGGGAAGGTGAAATGCAAGGCGCGACCATTCCTTTGGGATTGCAGCTGAGTACATGGTACCTCACCGATAGATTACCTATTGGACTAGCCACTGCATTTTTTGGAGTGGATGCCGGCCTTGGCAGTATGGCTGTTTCTAATTATCTTCATTTCGGAGTTCTCAACAAAGCCCTGAATAATCCCGCCGCAAAATCGCTTTTGACGTATCATTTCAGCAACAACAGAGCGAATAATGATGTAATAACAAATAAACATCCATACCATCTTCAATTGCAGTTGGAATTAGCAACGTTGGGTTATCCCGAGCAACTTCGACGAATCGCGGTTGCGAACGGTCCATCTAGAGCACAGCCTCCTGTCGGTGTTGATTTGAATGGAGGGGATTGCATGCTGGATCTGAAATATAGGAACAACTCTGGTTCATGGGGCAGAATGAGAATGCAGACAGAAATGGTTGGCCAAATTCAAGAAGTGTTTAGAGGGCGATTTAGGATCGCAGGAATTCCAGTTCCAGGAATGCATAAAACGGGTAAAAAAAATTATGCCAAGGCCGAGAGTATAGCGCCAGGGTCCTTTGAAAGGTTTTACCAAGGGATATTCCATAAAATGACTCCGATTAATAAAGGCGATTGGACAGGCTCCTGTGCCTTGGATGACTATAGAGTACCGTTCGTCCCTACAACAACCGTATTTGATATCCAAGACGACTATTCAGTTGATTACGGGTACGATATGGTGGCGAACGATTTGTTTTGGATTGATGATATATATCCCTCCACTTCGCACGGTTATCCTCATATCAAGAATAAGCAATACAAAACTCCATTTCACGCTCTATATGCTTCAGAGGAGCCTGAATTTCATAATCAGAATCCACAAATTGGGCTCGCAAACTTTATTCTG
Organism: Flavobacteriales bacterium UBA1993; assembly: GCA_002336485.1. GTDB lineage: Bacteria > Bacteroidota > Bacteroidia > Flavobacteriales_G > Salibacteraceae > SHAN690. The sequence continues at coordinate 794 of DDCZ01000045.1, read as the reverse complement.
CTGGAATCCAAAAAAATTGCTTTGGAAGTTCAAAATAGAGTTTTAATCGGGCGCCCAGGCGAAACCTATACAGCCATTTTTGAAGCTCGAGACAGCATAACCACGGGTAGGTCAATTACTAAAATCACAAAGGAAGGAGTAGTCATGTTAGGGCAATTTTCGGATGTGGACTTTATCGCGCCAAGGATGCATTTTAGGGATGGTTTTCATGCTCAATACGGATCGAAATTGAGTGTTAGGTCAATGAATCAATTGCCGGATCCATGTTTTCAGTTTAATGATCAATCGAAGCGATCCGCTGATAACATTGTCCTAATATCTTCGAATGAATATGAGGAGAATATGGAGTCATCTCACGTTTTTCCGAACCCCTCACGAGGTCTAATTAAACTAAAATTGGACGAATCGCAGCAAGCCAATATTCAAATTTTTGATTTTTCGGGTAGGCTTATTTATCAAAATCAATTTTATGATGATAAATTCAATATTGATTTGCGAAATGTCTCCAAAGGAGAGTATTTTATCAGGATCATATCCGAGGATAAGGTTGAACACCATAAATTTATTTTAATATGAGAGTTGCTAAAGTTTTGTTGATAATACCAATATGCATTAACCTGAGTTGTTCTAAATGGGAACAACGTGATGAAACAACTGTTTCCGCGACTGTAGTAGATCCTACAACAGGTCAATTGACACGAAAGGCCAATGTTGTGTTGATAGAAATCGAAACACCTTCACGTCCATTTACACCATTGATCCGCACCATTATCGAAGAGTTTGAAGTCGATTAT
>DDCZ01000081.1 GCA_002336485.1 Flavobacteriales bacterium UBA1993 | reverse complement strand
TAATTGATTGAAAATCAATAAAACTTGAAACCTATTTGACGATACTATGCATTGGTATAGGGAGTAACTGGTTTATAAACAGTTTTACTTTCTGAAAGAAAATATTAAATCATAGTATCATCTTAAGCATGTCGATGCATGATAATTCAGTTTTCTATTTCAAGGAATATGGGAGTGTTTATTAAATGTTTGACTTTGCTCTGGAATATATTACTTCACCTTACACACAGGGGATGGCAAACCCATAAACGCAGCCACCTCTTTAATAGCCCTTGAGACCTTCCAGGTTTCACTTTGTAAGGTCACCACAGAGTCATGGACCAGGAATCCATAGTCAACCAATGAACGCAGGTAGACCTCTTGCATGAACCGAGACTCAATCCTCTGGAGTATCATCGATGTGTTCTTGTATGGGGCGTAATCCTTCACCTCTTTAACATCCCTTGTGGATGATAGATCAACAGACTGTATAGCCTTTATGACCCTAATGAACTGATGGTATTTATAGTTCCTGTTAATACTTCTTGTAATTTTAGAAGCACCCCCATTTACCACATACATAAATCCATACTTTCCAAGTGATCTAGTTGATGGTCTATCCGTAACTTTAATTTCCCCTGCTTCTAGCAGTAAGTTCCTTACATAGTCACTCCACCCTTTGAAGCACTCGTTTAGCATCGGGATAAAGAAATCCTCAATAAACAATCCCTTGTTTAAGGTATTTGAGATCTCTGACTCCATCCATGGATTATACCCCTGTCTTAGGGCTGTTTTAAGGTTCTCTAAGGCAGGTTTATCCTTTATAGCATGTTCCATTAACTCTGGGGTTTTAACCACTTGAAAAAGAAAGTATGCATGACTGCTTTTTAGGTCTACTTCAGCAGTCATTTCATCAGGTCTATCTATGCACTTAACCACACCTCTTAAGCCTCTCTTTACTCTAGTCAATATCGTATGGCACCTGCGACCAAAGATGTCTATTCTTGGTGTGAAGAATCCCCCCCTTAAACCTGTATTTAATTCCTTGTAGTTAGGGTGATCAAAATAGGACCTGGTTAAGCTGTAAAATGTCTTTACTAATACTGGGTGATACTCGCGGTTAATACCTCTGAGCTTGTACTTTTTAACTCTATTTATGGTGATCTCATTTCTCAGTTCCTTGTAAGAGAAACTTCCTCTTTGACCCTGAACAGATATATTCCAATGCATCTTTGAGGTCTTACCGTTATAAATAGATTCAGTAGAATCAACCTTAATTAGTCCTGATCTAATACCCACCCCTAACATGTCTATGTACTGGTTACCCAGTAAGGTTTTTAAAGTATATGAAGACACTGACTTATTTGTCCTGAACCCTTTGTCAGAGACGATTATCATACACAAGTAGCTTAAACACTCTAGTTGATATTCTTCTTTGAAGCATGTCTCTATCTCTTTTAATCTTCTTTGACTCTTTGGGAGAAACCCTTTTGCCTTTCCATTATTAGTAATCCAATTAATTACTAAATCAGGGTTACATGTTATGTCTACGACATTAATACTACTGTAACTACTAGATGTATTATCTGTATTGTAGGATATACTATTATCATATATATATACCATTAGTGGACGGGTAGTCTTTTCAGAACCCCCGTTATCAGTGGAGTAAACGAGTTCCATTGTAAAATATTAAATATTAATACTTGCTGGAAGTGTGTGTACTCCTGAGCTTAATTTGACTCAGATGCTCGATTGCATCCGTCTCTATCTGGTCGTTAGACCTTCTAAGTCCCTGCCTGATGTAGTCGGTAAGATCCGTAGTTGAGAAGTATAGCTTCTTACCTCTTTTCATCACTGGCAACTCTCCTTTGCTGGAGAGGTTATAAATGGTGGATACAGCAAGGTTTAAAAAAATAGCAGCATCATTCGTGTTCAATAGTCTGTCTTGCTGAGGGCTTGAGGTCTGAGTGTGCTTTTGGAGTATCAGCTGCTTTAGTTCCCCAAGTTCTTTTGTGATATGAGATACAGCGCTAGGCAGCTCATCGAACGTCAATTTTGTGTCCTTCATTTCTTAATGTTTTAAATATTAGGATACGAAAGAATGATGCTGAAATGCGCATAACGTGCGCTGTAAATGCGTGTTTGCAGGAGGGTAAATTATCTTTCTAATTTCATTAACTCTCTTACCTTTTGTTTCTTCGCAACTTTAATGAAGTCAGTCTTCTTTTCATCTCTATACTCATGGAACGCTTTTGTATAAAAAGTGAATAACGAATCTGGATAGATTGTGTGAGAAGGATAAAACACTTTGAATAGATATTTAAATGCAAGTCGCACGTAAGTCCTATTGGTGTCAACCTTTTGAATTGGCTCATTAATCTCAGGAACTTCAAATTCGTTTCTATAAAATGATATTGTCCACCCAATAAGTTTATCAAAGTCCGTTTCACTTAGAATGATGCGATGACGTCTCGGACATTTTTTTTGAAAAAAGTCAAAGTGCTTCATCACCCTTTCCGCAATATCATCCGAAATATCCTCAATAACTGGATCGGCTATATCCTGAATTTTAGCGGTGTTTATTAGCGGATCTAAGCCATCTAGAGTTGATAACACGTGACGATAATGTTGAATGTAGTTATCAATGTCATCATCTCGTTTGATTGCCAGTTCTATGCCTTGCTGGTTTATACCACTTGAGTATCTATAGTATGTGTACACCTTTTCTCCAGGTGGTCCGTCCATCCATATCAGGTCACCTTCTTCCTCGCACTTCAACAGCCTTTTCAAACTAGAAATTGTATACTCAAAAACATTCTGGACAAAGTCGCTATTCGTGGAGTGAATGAACTTCCTCTTGTACGCTCTGTGAAGGTCTTTTACCACGTCATTGAATAGGGGTACATCAATGATCTTAAGAAACTGAATGCTTTGTGTGTTCGCTGGACGATAATTATCCATGCCTTGGTCTTCCTCCTTGAACTTTAACCACCGATGTAAAGCCTCAATCTCCTCAGTATTGGTCTTGGTATATCCCTTGTTCACTGAAGGTGTGCCGATAACAAACTTATTGGCAAAAAGATTATATGATCCTAGTGTATCAATCTCCACAGTAATGGTTTTGGTATCTCCCTTGCTCACCTTTCGAAGGTAGCTCTTAAGATATAATCAGTAAGCCATGGAGCCAAAAACGCAACTAAACATATAGATGTATTTCGACTCACTCTTTATTCCCGTATGTGCAAGAATCTATGTTTTAAGCATACTTAGTATGCAAATAGTATGCAAACGCATTAAAAAAAAGAAAGGGCCTCAGAGGTTAATTACCCTGAGCCCCTTTGTTTATATGGCGGAGAGAGAGGGATTCGAACCCTCGTTACGTTTCCGTAAACACGCTTTCCAAGCGTGCGCGTTCAGCCACTCTGCCACCTCTCCAGTGCCTCTATTTAGAGGGCAGCGAATGTATAGAAAACATGATGACTATTTGCTGCCTACTACTGTAGGGTCAATCTCTTGTGCTCGGCGCATATATTCCTCGCCGAGATCATTTTGGCCAAGCTGCTTGTATAGTATTCCAAGATTCAACAAAACCCGTGCGTTGTCCGGATCAAGCTTATATGCCTTCGTGAAATTGACCATGGCCGAGTCGCGTTGATTGGTCATCGCATACACGATGCCCATTTTTTGATAAACGCCTGCGTTTTGACCATCCGCTTCACGGGCCTTTTTGAGGAACTTCATCGCATTTGGAAGGTCGTTCAGTTCCTTGCCATATACCTCTCCTAAGGCGGAATACATCCGCGATCGCTCGCTTCCTTTATACAGCTTTGCCAATACTAAGTAGGCGTCAATGGCCGCCTCGTGTTGCTTGCCTTTAATCGCCATGTTGGCAACCGCCTCCATGTTGTTGCGCATCCGCTTGTCGTATGGTTTTTTTCGTAATGCCCCTTTGAAGTAATGTACGCTGTAGGCGTAGTTCTCCATTTCAAAGTAGATGTTTCCAAGTATGTCTAACGGTGGAAAGTAGCCCGGATAGATCTTAAGCGACTGCAGCTCATACTTCTCCGCTTCCTTCAAAATTTGTTGCCTGCGCGAAGCATTTTTCGGCTCCTTAGCTTCATCTAAAAGCTCGCTACCCATCGTCATTTTCACCTTGGCCGAACCGTCGGATACTCCAACATCAGCCATTGCTAATGATTTATCACTTTTCCAGGCTCCATTTCGATCGATGGTTTTTGCACTGTATCCTAAAATCAAAACTGCCGCTATGATCATTCCTGCCTTGGATCCTAGTTTTTCAACCAGCAACCACGCCAAAATGATGGTGAATCCCAACGACGGAATAAATAAAAACCGCTCGTTCATAAATGCTCCAATGTCAAAAAATAGGTTCGAAAACAGGATAAATGTCCCTAGATAAAAAAGCGCGCCATATCCCAAAATACTTGGCGCTTTTCCGCGAATACGCTGCAGCAAGGTAAAGACCCCGTATCCAAATATGACAAGGTAAATCAAGACGGAAATCAAGGCCATTGGCTCGTTCCAACCTACATACCCGCTGGCCCCATTTGCCATTTCTTCATAGGTAGCAAAAGGATGGAATGGATAGTAATCGTGTGTTAACGGATGCGGCCATACTAGCAACTTTAAATACAAGGCCATTGTAAAGAATATACTCGCCAATCGTTCGTCGCCGGTAGCGTTCAAGTATGGTTTGTTCATGAGCTCTTGTGCTACCTCCAACGAACCCCCTTCTTCCCCCAATATCCACACTCTCAAAGCCAAGTAGGCCCCTGTTGCAATAATCATGGGCATCATCAAAACGACTCCCCGCTTGATGGAAACATTGGTGAAAAAAATCAAGGTCAACGGAACTACACCAAGAAAGGTCACGGATGACTCTTTGGACGCGAGACTCAACCAGAACCAAACAGCACTCATCACGAGTGAAATTGCGTTTTCTCGTTTCAGGTAATTGAAAAGGGAGTGCATCGTAAGCAATGCAAATAGCACACTCATTATTTCATCGCGGCTTTTGACATTGGCACCAACCTCCGTATGCGTGGGGTGAGCCAGAAACAACATTGTTGCAATTACGGGAAGGGTCCACCACCATCTGTCGCGTGATTCTCGTTTAAATATCTGCTGCAGCACCAGCAATAAAATGACTCCGGTTAACCCATACAGAATGATGTTATTGAAGTGCGCTACCCGCGCATTCTTCCCGAATATTTCCCACTCAATGGCATGCGTAGTCAATGCCAGCGGGCGGTATCTGCCACCTTCGACCAGGTTCTTTTTCTTTCCAAAAAAACCGGTCATCATATCATTGGTCCAGATCTCGGCTATACCGTCAAATCCCTTTTTTGTGTATTCGTTCGCCGTGATGTAAAGCTTATCATCAAGTGTGAATCCGAAGTTGATGGTATTGGCATACAGGGCCACCCCAAATACAAATATGAAGGCCATCGCAATTCTGTTCGAATTGGACTTAATCGATGCCTTCGGAGTAGACGATTCCACCAACTCCACTTTCGACTCAATGGGCGTTTCAGCGGGTGTGTTTTTTTGATATCGTTGTTTTTCTCTCCTAGCCATGATGTGCTACACTGTGATTTCTCCTCGAAGGTTGGTTCCCATTTGCTTTTTCACCCAATCGCCATCCTCACTCTGTGAAAGCAAAAACATGAGCTTGGTAATTGCCGCTTCAAAGGTCATGTCACCTCCGCTCACCACACCAGCCTTCAGCAACCCCATGCTTGTCTTGTATTTTCCTTGCTCTACTTCTCCCATGGTGCATTGGGTAACGTTCACGATTACCAGACCTTTGGCCACACTCTCGCGAATTAGATCGACAAACCAAGGTGCGCTTGGTCCATTTCCAGCCCCAAATGTGAGTAAAATCAATCCCCGTAAATGCACACTTTCGAGCACGCTCTTCACCAGTTTAGGCGACATTCCTGGAAACAAGGTTAGCACCGCTACATTCTCGTCAAAGCCATTCATTAATCTCAGCTCCTTCGCCTCTGATCGAAACAGTTCAGTGTGGTCGAAACTAATGCTGACCCCAGCGGATGCGAGAATAGGATAGTTCGGAGAAAAGAACGCCTCAAACGCCTCGGTGCTCTGTTTCTTTATTCTATTTCCACGATAGAGCATGTCTTCAAAGAAAACCGCTACTTCGGTCACTACGGGTTTCCCATCCAGTCTTTTCGCAGCGATTTCTACTGCCGTGATTAAGTTTTCTCGAGCATCTGTTCGGATCATGCCGATCGGCAATTGCGATCCGGTTAAAATGACCGGCTTGTGCAACCCGTCAAGCATAAAGCTCAGTGCCGATGCCGTATAAGCCAGTGTGTCGGAACCATGTAGAATGACGAACCCGTCATATGCGCTGTAGCGTTCAGTTATGATCTCTCCTATCTGGGTCCAGTGTTGAGGTTGAATATCGGAACTGTCAATAGGGGTGTCAAAGGAAAATGAGTCTAACCTGACATCCAATTTTTTCAATTCAGGAACATGCGATAGAATGTAGTCCAAGTTGAATGGTACCAATGTTTTCTGATCCTCTGACTCCACCATGCCGATGGTGCCTCCTGTGTATATTATTAGAATAGATGTCACTTCGCGAATTTGAAGGTTTTATCGAAGAAGAAACCCGCAGTTGCAATTATTTGTAGTCTATTGCCTAGCATCGGGTTCATTCCTGCCTGTCTTGCTGAATATCCAACCGGGTTTTGGCTCGACGGCGCTGAAGGATCGTATAACATACGCGATTCAAGTCTTAAAAAACCATTCTGGCTAGGCTTGTATTCAAACCCAATTGTTGCTCCGTAAATGGTCATTCCCGACCAGTCTCCAATCGCAATTGATTCGCCTGTATTTGCTATAATTTCTGCATTTCTTCGAGTACTATTGATTGAACTTTCGTCACTAAATACCTCAGCGCGAAAAGTAGATGCAAGGCTCTCGCTAAAGTGATACTTGACGGCCGCCAGTCCGGCTATGAGTGGATTAGGCAACCAGCCCATCAATCCAGTTGGTGAACTGGCATGCCATTGATTAGCTACCGCCACATCTAAACCTATTTGAATATCAACTTTATCATAGTCTAAATTCGCAAATGCATTTTGATATACAAGGTAACCATCACGCAGTTGTCCAATATTTTCCTGGCCAGCCATGGCCGAGTAACTCAAACCAAAATGGTCACCAAAATCATGAGATGCAAGTATGCCAAATGTCTTGTACTCATTTATATCAATGTGTAAGTTGTACCCGTTAATCGCGTGCAACTCAAAGTGCCATTCGCTTTTTGTGTCGTAACTCAATCGTGCGCCACTTTGATAAAATGGGCCGTAAAACGTACCCAGCGCAATGATGCTCATATGATTGTCCTTCGGAAGGAAGCTCTCCGTGCCTACGTGTGTTTTGAAAAATCCTACATCTAACCATAATCGATCTGCAAGACGCACTCCAGTATTAGCCTCCTGGATGCCTCGATATCTACCCGCCCATGCAATGCTCGGGATATCTCCAGCATGCAACGTCAATACTCCGCGCAACCTGTCTGATTCAATGGCTGCACTCATCTGCGCTATATTCAATCCAAAATTATTGTGAAAAGCTCCAATAGCATCGTGCTGCTGGTATGCCACTTCATTGGCGCCAGTATAATAGGAGTAATACCCGTCGGCATAAGCGCCAAAAGAAAGTGTGGTGGTGTCCTTATCTGATTGCGCGAATCCGTTCGCGCTAAGAAGGAGTATTAGCAGGGTAAGCGTTCGTGTCATAATCGGGGAATTCACGTTTAAAAAGTTCTCGGCAATTTTTGGAAGTAGCAGAGGAAATCTCCTCTACACTCGAATCATAGCAAGATGCTAGTTTTTTGGCAACCAACAAGGTATACGATGGCTCATTTCGTTTTCCGCGATGGGGTGTTGGAGCCAAGTATGGCGCATCGGTTTCAAGGATCAGGTGCTTCATGTCAATACTTGCAATAAACTGATCGATTTTGCCATTTTTGAAAGTAACCACTCCACCTATTCCAAGCTTAAATCCGCCATATCCAATGATGTGCTCCGCTTGTTCTTGAGTTCCGGTAAAGCAATGGAAAACGCCTCTCAGCCGTTCGTCGTTCAATCGATCGAGCACCTCTAGCGTCTCATCAAAGGCTTCCCGTACATGAATAACAATAGGCAAACCAAGTGTTTTGGCCCAGTTAATCTGACGCTCAAAAGCTTCAATCTGGATATCCAGTGTTGTCTTGTCCCAATACAGGTCAATTCCAATTTCGCCCACAGCGCAGTATTGTCTCACCGGCTTAAACAAGTGGCGGTGCACAATGTCGAGTTCCTCTTGGAAGTTATCCTTCACCGAACATGGGTGGAGCCCCATCATCGGGTGCGCGTGAAATGGCAGTCGATCAGCCACCTTGTGCATGGAATCAATAAATTCTGAGTCGATTGCGGGCATCAGAAAATGACCCACGCCATTTTGCCTAGCTCGTTGAATCATTTCATCAAAATCTGCGTTAAAATCCTGATGGTAAATGTGGGTATGGCTGTCGATTAGCATTCTGACTACTAATTACCTGATTTTATATGAATAGAACTGAAATTATTTGCCCTCTCTTATGGGTAGCCGCCCCTTTACATTCAATTACTTTCGTGGTTCGTGAAATCTACGACCCATATTTTAGTTGTGCGATTTAGCTCCATTGGAGATATTGTTCTTACTACTCCCATTATTCGTGGGCTGAAGGAGCAACTGGAAGGTGAGGTACACGTCGACTTCATTACCAAGGCCAAGTACGCCTCCATTGTTGAGTCCAATCCGTTTATTGATCGGGTAATCACAATCGAGAATAAGGTGAGCGAGGTAACGGTCGAGTTGGAATCCACTCCATATGACTATGTCGTAGACCTTCATAATAACATCCGATCTCGCCAAGTAAAGTCAATTGTAAAAACGTTGAGCTTCACTATAGATAAAAGAAACCTCGCGAAGTGGGTTTACATTAATCTCAAAAAGTTGCACTTGCCCATCGGGCACTTTACAGCGCGGTGCTTTCAAACCGTCCAAGCTTTAGGCGTCGAAGACGACGGCAATGGATTGGACTTTTTCATTCCAGATGATCAGGCCGTTTCCGCTAACATATTGCCAGCTCATTTTCATTCTGGCTTTGTGGCTTATGCCATTGGCGGACTTGAAGCTGGCAAGATTCTTCCCACAAGAATGATCATCGAGCTGTGTCGAGAAATCAAGAAACCGATTGTGCTCCTCGGTGGGCCCGAGGATAAAGGCAGAGGCGAAGAAATAGCTGCGGCAGTTGGTGAAAGCGTTTGGAATTCTTGCGGGTCTTTTTCGCTAAACAAAAGTGCGAGTCTCTTGTCACTGGCCAGTTGCGTTATCACGCACGATACGGGTTTAATGCACATTGCATCGGCTCTAAAAAAGAAGGTGATCTCGCTTTGGTTGGCCACAACGCCTGAAATTGGATTTGCCCCTTGGCAGCCTGGGGAAGGTTCGGTTATGATTGAAGCCGATTGCAAAAAAAGACCAACGAGCAAACTCGGAAATCGGGGCTTTGAAGATGGATGTGTTTACAATATTGACCTTCAAAAAATTGCGCGTCATTGTACCTGAGACTCACATTAATATTTGTGATCCTTCCCTTCCTGACGTTTTCTCAAGAATGGAAAACGCTCATAGTGTGTGATTCTACACTTGGCGATGTTCTACCAATGGCACACATCATAAACGTTTCGAAAGCAAGTGGTCAGGTTACAAACGAACGTGGTTCCATTCGGCTATCTGTAATGCCGGAGGATGTGTACAAGGTTTCATTCGTAGGATTTGAAACAAAATTTCTATCCGGTTTCGAATTACAGAAAATGGACACCGTTCATATTTCACGCCAAGTCAAATCTCTGACCACAATAAACATTTCAGGTGAGCAACAGAGCGCACGGGAGTTGATCAAAAAAGCAAAGAAAAAATACAAGAAACTACCCAACTCAAAGTCACTCGTTTTTAAAGGTTATTTCGAAGAAATTTGTTTCGTAGGCAGTGACACTCACCGCCTCCGTTGTGTTTTCAATTTGACGAACTATGACAACATGCGCAAAGTCGGATTCACGAATTTTATGGATTATCCGGAGCTGTTTGCCCTTATCGGCTTGGAAAAAACTGTCGCCCCAGCAGAAGACAACATCATGAATGGCCTGCGCTGGTTAACTCCAATTGCAACGGTTCTAAATAACCTGCGAGGTCGTCGAGAATGGGATTCGGAAAGAATTGATTCTGTTAAACAGGACGGTGAGCATCTACTGTTTTGGGTGAGCACGCACACCGAAAAGTGGGGCCCTCAATTGAAAATCTTAATCGACGATGAGTACAACATTCTGTATCTCGAGAATCTAGGAACGTTTGCCCAGGTCATCCGTTTTGATCCGACCATTAGTCTTGCCTATCCTGTTTATATCATGACGGAAATTGATCACACAGATAAGTTCGACGTTTACACAAAACAGGTGTTTCACATGTGGCTGCTGGAGGAAATCTCCAACTTCAATTACGATCGTAATCAATGCATGCCCGGAGATAAGATGTATGATGAAGAATCTAAAAGTATGTGGCACCAAGAGCCAATCGAACCCAACTTCGATTGGTCTGGTTACGATCCAATATGGTTCTATGAATAGTTAATCAAGACTGAGCTCAATCGCTGGATCCCAGAAGCATTTCTTAAAGTCAACCACCTTGTCATTCTTCACATTTACGCCTTCCGCTTCCAACCTCTGCTGCATGTCAAATGGATTTTCGAAGTGCATTTTCCCTGTCAACAATCCTTGACTATTTACCACGCGATGGGCTGGTACGGGAGGTATTTGGATGTGCGCCTTATTCATTGCCCAGCCCACCATTCGAGCTGATCGTGCTGCGCCAAGGTACTTGCCGATGGTGCCATAACTGGTCACTCTTCCGGAAGGGATTAGCCGCGCTACTTGATACACCTGATCAAAAAAGTCTTTTTCCACGGGACCAAATTGATCAATTAATTCCCTAATAATCCCAAAAAGTGAAGAAGGAATTTCTCAAGCCCATACATTCGCCGCATGTCCAAATCAGGTTGGCTAATCTTTGTCTTTGTCTGTGCGCAATTGATCTCCTTTGCGCAAGCGGAAAAAAAGTCCATCCCCGCCACTCGATCAAGCACCGATATCAAAATTGACGGCAGCTTAGATGATGCCGCTTGGG
>DDCZ01000039.1 GCA_002336485.1 Flavobacteriales bacterium UBA1993 | reverse complement strand
GAAGAACGCCGCAAATTGATGGATCGATTTGGCATCGCTGGTGAACATTACAGAACCTCTGCATATTCCGGATTTCTCGGAAATAAGATGACCCTTCGAGCAAGTGAAATTGTTGAATTCTTTGAACTTGCTCAATCCTTTTTGGAAAAGTCGATCTACGCAAATAGAAGGGAAAGCGGACTATATCAAGCGTACAGCCTCGTAAAACTTTCGCAGTCTGAAGCCAATATTGAACCATTGTATGACATGCTGGAGGGGCAGGTGGCTATTCTAAGCTCTGGACTGTTGAGTCCTACAGAATCGCTTGCCGTACTCGACGCACTTAAGAAGAGCGATATGTATCGGGCAGATCAGTATAGCTATATGCTTTATCCAGACCGAGATTTAAAGTCGTTCTTGGAGAAAAGCGCGATTGATCCTGGGGTTCTTACTGATTCAAACTTGGTGAAGAAGCTGTTGGCATCCAATAACCACTCGTTAATGGTAAGGGATAAGGAACAGACATATCGATTTAATGGGAATATTAGGAACAAAGCCGATTTGGAATCTGTCCTTAAACTTTTAGAGGAGTCGGGATACGCAAATGAAGTATGGAATGAGCGGGAATTCATTGCCGAAATTTATGAGCTTACATTCAATCACCGGGCTTTCACTGGGCGCTCTGGAACCTTTTTTGGCTATGAAGGTTTGGGGTGTATTTATTGGCATATGGTGTCCAAGCTTTTATTGGCCGTTCAGGAGGTTATAATTAACGCGGATAATCTCGGTGCTGACCCTGTTATTGTTGGGAGATTAATCGACCATTATTACGAGATTCGAGCGGGGATTGGGGTCAACAAAAGTCCAGAGTTATATGGAGCATTCCCAACGGATGCATATTCCCACACTCCATCCAACAGAGGTGTCCAGCAACCCGGCATGACGGGACAAGTGAAAGAAGATATTCTAAATCGTTGGGCCGAACTTGGTATCGTTATTCAGGAAGGCTACTTGATGTTTCAACCAATTCTATTAAGAAGATCTGAGCTTATGACTTCATCGAACACCTTCAACTTCATCAATTTAAGTGGCGTCAAGGATTCCATTGATCTACCTGAGAACAGTATGGCATTTACCTATTGCCAGACACCAATAATTTACTCTATTGGAGAAGAAAAACTGACGTATCGTATTGATGGTAAAACCGTGGAATCAGCTTCTAAGAATCGTTTGGGCTTAAAGGAATCGGAATTACTTTTTAAAAGAAAAGGAGCGATCGAGTTTATCCACTACCATTTCGAACCATTGGTTTGATCAAAGGGTTTTGGCGCAAAGAATTTGGAAGAAAATTTGCGGAAAAATTGTTATGGTTCTAAATACTATAAGTATCTTTTGCAAAACACTAAATTATGAAGTGCTTCCTTTCGCTAATTGCCCTTGTCTTATTCTCTCAAGTTCAGTCTCAAAATAGTCCTGTTGATTTCGAATCGACTGGATTTGGTGCCGGTTGGACGTGGACTGTTTTCGAAAACGATAACAATCCAGCACTGGAAATTATTACCAACCCTGACCAAAATGGGGCGAACACATCCGCCACTGTAGCAAAATTTACAGCTAGAGTTACTGGTCAACCGTGGGCAGGCTGCGAAACAGAGCACGGAAACGACATCGGGTCCTTTACAATGGACTCGGCTTCAAGTACAATAAAAATCATGGTCTGGAAGAGTGTGATTAGTGACGTCGGGATAAAGCTCGTCGAGTCAAATTCGGCTTCATTAGGAGAAATTAAAGTGGCCAATACGCTAACGAACCAATGGGAAGAACTAGAATTTGACTTCAGCGCCATGGAAGGAATTGAATACGATCAGCTTGTCATATTTCCCGATTTTGATTTAGGAAGTAGAACAACCGATAACATTTGTTACTTCGACAATGTTGTTTTTGGAAACATTACACCTCCAGCCGCGCCAATGACACCGGCTCCAGATCCTGTCTTTGACGCGAGCAATGTGACCTCAATATATAGTGACGTATATGTAAATTTTGAAATTGATACTCTAATTACTTCCTGGTCAAGTGCCTCGCTGGAAGAAATTGATCTCAGTGGCAATTCTACACTTCGCTATAGCAGTCTATCGTTTGTAGGAATCGAGGCAACGGGAGCAAATTTGATCGACCTTGACTCGATGGATTCTTTGCACTTGAATGTATGGTCTCCAGACTTTACGGAATTCAAAATTAAATTGGTTGATTTTGGCGCTGATCAGGCGTATGCAGGCGGAGATGACACAGAGGATGAATTAACGTTCAGTGCTCCCGAACAAGAAGAATGGCTTACTTACGACATCGCCCTGTCTGATTTTGTTGCGATGACGTCCAGAAATAATGTAGCTCAGATTATTTTTTCTGCAGCACCCAGCGGAAGCGCCAGTGTATACGTCGACAACCTATTGTTTTATAAAGAAGCTCAGGATACGATGCCTGTAGATACTATGCCAGAAGATTCAACGGTTGGTCTCGCATTTTTACCTGCTGCTGTATTGGACCTGCAGTTATTTCCAAACCCTACAACCAATCAGGTTTATCTTCAATCAAGCCAAGATGTGGTTTCGGTTGAAATGCGAAACGCCATGGGTCAGCTATTGATCTCTAAACAAGGAAGTGTTTCAGAATTGAACTTAGAGTCGTTTGAAAATGGCGTCTACTTCATAAGTGTTGAAACAACAGAAGGTGTAGTTCGAAGATCAATCGTAAAGAGGGAATAAGCACCATTACTTCCCGATACAATATTTAAAGTAAATCTCACATCGCCTGGTATTAATGCGTTTCCGGCTGTTTGATCAATAATTAACCGTAAATCTGAGGTAAACTTTGTAGAGATTAAATCTCATTTTACTAAAGTAACTTTAAGCTTTCGCTTTCACCTTGCTGATTCCGTTTAGAAATTTTGTTGCGCTCATCAACGTTTTATCGACCTCACCCAATTGATGTACTCAAAGAGAAGAGCGGCAAATACATTGCGATCAATATGAATCCAACCATGGATCCAATGAATATGATAAGTATCGGTTCTAATACGTTGCTAAGTAATCCTGATCGATATGAAACATCATCATTGTATTGATCTCGAAGCTGTGCAAAGACGACGTCTAACTTGTTTACCTCTTCTGCCATTTTAAGCAGCGCAATCATCTTTTTTGGATAGATGGAGTGTGTGGATAAACTCTGGCTCAGAGTGCTTCCTTTAATGATGTCTTCTTGCGCAATATCTAGACTCACTTCGATGGGGTAGAATCCGACCATGTCCCTGACCAGCTTGAGCGATTGAGTTAACGGATGTTTC
Organism: Flavobacteriales bacterium UBA1993; assembly: GCA_002336485.1. Classification (GTDB taxonomy): domain Bacteria; phylum Bacteroidota; class Bacteroidia; order Flavobacteriales_G; family Salibacteraceae; genus SHAN690. Next base: position 1,941 of record DDCZ01000039.1, on the reverse strand, counting down.
GCAGCAATGAGCAAGTACATTGCAGATGAAAACTTGCTCAGCTGAGAAGATTTGACAATCTCTCCAAAAAAAGGAATGCCGAGAATGGTCTTGCTTGCAATGGATCGAAACCATGTTTTTTGTCGGTAAACCATCACAAATAGAGTGAACACGCCAACACCCGCTAGTATAAATGGATAACCTGCGCTAATGGATTCGGAAAGTGCCACTACTAATTTTGTAAGCCAAGGCAAGTCGCTCCCAAATCGTTTGAAGACATCCTCAAACATCGGAACAACAACCTGAAGCATAAATCCAACTGCGCCGATTGAGGTTAAAAAAACAAGAATCGGGTAGGATAGTGCTCCGATCAATTGGCGTTTTTGAGCGACCTTGTTTTTATAATGACTTGCCAACTGACCCAATACGCTAGATAGAGTTCCTGACTCCTCCCCAATCTTAATATTGGAATATTCATACTTCGAGAACTGTCCTGCGGATTCTAGGGCCTGTGATAGTGGCGAGCCTTCTATTACATCCTTGAGAATTTGAGAGAAGATTGCCTCATGTTTTCTCCTCTTTATTTCGGTACTAAAAATCTCCAAAGCCATTCGCATATCTATACCTGTGGTAAACATGAGGTGCATTTCCCGATAAAATTCTTCCTTCAGTTTTTCAGGGATACCACTTTTGAAGATTTTAATATCCCGATTTAAAATATCCAGAATGGGTTGGTTACTTTTTTGCTTTTCGCTGGCCTGGTCGAGGCCTGATGGGTTGAGTGATTCAATTGGAATTTGCATGGCCTAATTGAATTTGGTTATACGCATAGCGCTTTCTAATTGAAAACCTAGTTGGTGGATTTGTCCCCAATTCAAAATAAATACCTGAGACAATGCTGGTCGAGTCTTCGAATTCAACTTCCCAATTACTGCATTGTTTTAGCATTGTGTCGGAAGCATTCCGAACCAACTCTGGTCCAAGATTGTACACAACGATCTTGTTCCCGGAAAGAACAAGGTTATCCCCTTCCTTTTGAACTAATTCAGCCTGAAAAACATCCATTTGAAATTGATTCAACGCACTTTGCTCGTCAAGGTAAGTGGATTGAAAATTGAACCATTGGCTGAATGAGTTTTGGGCACCTTGCCAGACAAAAACCACTCCGCCTGAAACGACAGCCATGATAATCATAGCTAAGGTGATTTCGATCAGTGAAAATCCATCAAATGGCCTAATTCGACTCATTTGGTAGTAGTTGTTTAATGCGAATGATTGAGTCACCGTTATTGCCCAAACCAATAATCGTTCTCTGCTTCAGGTTTTCGTTTTCATTATATGGTTGATTGATAATAATAAGTGATTCACTGTCATCCAGTTCGGAGGTATTCGCCATAAATTGTGCATCCCTGTCTAAAAGAATCTCCTCGTTGGTCGCGCTTGCAGCCCAAATATTTTGAAAGCACATCATCGTTGTGGACAGGATTACGCTCATAATAACGAGCGCAACGAGGGCTTCAATCAATGAACTTCCTGGTACTGATGTTAGTTTAACCATATGGCAATGCATTTTTCATTGGACTCTTCAGAACCGAAAATGAATCCATATTTCGCAGGTAGATTTTCGCTGTCAATCTTCGCGTCCAGCAAGTGGTTTTCATAAATCGATGATGGTGTGCTAAGTAAGAATCCGCTGGTTTCTATAGTACCCAATACCGTTCCCTTGTGATCCATTTTTCCTTCGCAATAAACCTGTCCTTCGATAATGGCATCTTTCGCTACTTGAAGAAGGCTTCCTCCAGTTCTCGAGTCGATTCTATCCATTAAGATCACAAGACCGCTGATAGTGCAATTATCTTCAATGTAGAGCTGAGCCTGGTTTGTGATTTGTTCGCGCTCGATAAACAATACGGAGGGATAGTTTAGCGTGACATTTTTCTCCAAGGTGGAGGGTGTGTAGTG
>DDCZ01000036.1 GCA_002336485.1 Flavobacteriales bacterium UBA1993 | reverse complement strand
TATCAGAAACTCAAGATGAACCAAGAGGCGGTTGACATTCAAAGTCAAGCGGCAATTGAGGGCACCTTGTTGCAAGTTGCAAGTGCGTATTATGTTTTGGCACGGGCCATTGAGCAAGAGCAAATTTCTATGGAAAATCTAGGCGTGAGTATCAAGCGGTATGAGCGTGAGCAGTTGAGCAATGAATTGGGTACGGCTCTGAAAACCGAATTACTAGCAGCCCGTGTGGCATTGACAACAGATAGTTCTGCGCTATTGAATGCACAACTTCAGCGAAAGACTTCCCTCCGACTCCTTTCTAGATTGATTGCCGATGTGCTACCTGAAGAAACCACATGTTCGGATGCAGCGCCTGTGTTGCAAACGTGGAGCATTGACGAATTGGTGGAAACGTCTAAGGCGAATAACAGCTCCATAAAAAATGCGATGATGCAGCAGGATTTAGCACAAAAGGATTACCAGCTGGCGTGGTCTAGTGTAATGCCTTCATTGACTGTCAATGGTGGATACAACTACAACAGCCAACAGAGTGAAGCTGGCATCGTGCTCAGTAATGCGTCTGCTGGTTGGAGCGGATCTGTGGGTTTAAACTATCCCCTCTTTAATGGGTTTCGAAATAGAACGGCCCGACAAAACCAGAAGGTGAATTTGGAAATAAGAACCTTGGAGCTAGAGAATCAAGGTCTGCAGATCGAGAGTGACATTCGAGATGCGCACGACACATATGTTCAGAGCTATCGGGTGGCGCAGTTTGAAGAGCATAACCTAGAAGCTTCGGAGCTGAACCTGCGGAGGTCTGAGGAACTTTACAACTCAGGACAGATAAGCAGCACACAATTCAGAGAAGCACAGCTGGGGCTTACTTCGGCCAAGATTCGAAAATCAAACGCGCTTATTTCATTACGGTTGAATGAACTGGAGATATTGAGATTGACTGGGCAGATATTGAGTTCGGAGTAAGGGAACGATTCTATTAGATAGACTGATAATTCGAATGCGCAAAGAAGCGCTCGAGCTGGCCAGCCCCGAAATGATAATCAGGCTATTGCCACAATCAAATAGTAACATTTACCTTGGATTCAGATGACAGAATTGAAATCTATCATGGCCAACTTGATTGGCAAAAGCATTAAGAGCGTGTCTTTTTATGGTTACAATTATTCAGAGTATTTGGACATACGTGAATGGGCATCGTTAAAACTTGGGTTAGTAATGGAATTCGGCGATTACCGAATAAGCATTAAAGGCGATTATGAGCTTGGTTTTTCAGAAGATGAGGAAGGTTTCATTCATTATGAATATGATATTTCAAACAATGATTTGGGGATAAAGGCTGACTTTACATTAAACGTTAATTCTGATAGAATTTTGAGAATTGATTGCTATCAAGCGGATATACCAAATATGATTGGCCCTTTAGATTGCCCAGTGCTGATTTTCTTGACGGATAATAAGCGATATACCATCTTATTCAATACAACTGTACCGAAATTTTCATTCTTTGAACTTGACTATCTGCGGGATAAAAGAGCTCCGTTGGTTGACTCCTATAATCTGGTGTTTTCAATTACGTAAGCGTTGATTAACCTCTACTCGCGCGCGTATCCAAACGCATTTAGATCGTCGTACAAACCTATTCAACACTAAATCCAACGAAGATTTTTCAATCCCCGCTAGCGCGGACATGCTGTCCGTGCGTGTGCAACAATAAAGAAGTAATCGCTATGTTTATCTAATGTCAGATAAGTATAAAGCGATTGATAATAGCAGGGCTCATTTTGTGACCATCACCGTTATTTCATGGATCGACTTGTTTACAAGAAACAGCCTGAGACGGGTTGTTACAGACTCACTTCAATATTGTAGAGACAAAAAAGGTTTAGAAGTTAATGCTTGGTGTTTAATGCCAAGTCATTTGCATATGATTTGTAAAGCTTCTGAAGAACAAAAGCTAAGTGATATAATTAGAGATTTTAAAACACACACGAGCAAAAAGATAGTTGAAACAATAATCAACAAACCCGAAAGCAGGCGAGAATGGCTTCTGGAGGCTTTTCAAAAAGCATGTGAACATCTGAAAAGGGATCAGAAATACAAAGTTTGGCAGAATGGCTATCATGCTGAAGAAATTAGAAGTAACTCGTTTCTTGAGTCTAAGTTTGATTACATACATCAGAATCCTGTAAACGATGGAATTGTTGAATTTGCCGAAGATTATATATACAGTTCTGCAAGAAACTATGCGGATCGTGATTCGATATTGGAAATTGATTTAATTTCAAGGCAATGGAAAACGATTTAGGGATTAAAGGAGTATGGATAGTGCACGGACGACACGTCCGCGCGAGCAGGGAATTGAGGGAACATTGTTACAAGTTGCTAGCGCATATTATGTCTTGGCGCGAGCCATTGAGCAAGAGGAAATAGCCACGGAAAATCTAGGAGTGAGCATTAAGCGATATGAACGCGAGCAATTGAGCAATGAACTGGGAACGGCCTTAAAAACTGAATTATTAGCTGCTCGTGTAGCCTTAACAACAGATAGTTCGGCATTGTTAAACGCACAACTGCAACGCAAGACCTCTCTCAGACTCCTTTCTAGATTGATTGCAAATGTGCTACCCGAAGAAACCACATGTTCGGATGCTACACCTGAGTTGCAAACGTGGAGCATTGACGAATTGGTAGAGACATCAAGGGCGAATAACAGTTCGATTAAGAACGCGATGATGCAACAGGATTTAGCGCAGAAGGACTATCAACTAGCATGGTCTAGCGTAATGCCTTCTTTGACTGTCAATGGCGGATATAACTACAATAGTCAGCAAAGTGAAGCTGGCATTGTACTGAGCAACACCTCGGCAGGTTGGAGCGGTTCTGTCGGATTAAACTATCCGCTTTTTAATGGGTTCCGGAATAAAACGGCGAGACAAAATCAAAAGGTGAATTTGGAAATAAGAACCTTGGAGCTAGAGAATCAAGGTCTGCAGATCGAGAGTGACATTCGAGATGCGCACGACACCTATGTTCAAAGCTACCGCGTGGCACAGTTTGAAGAACACAACCTAGAGGCATCCGAGTTGAACCTTCGCCGATCCGAGGAGCTTTATAATTCTGGACAGATCAGCAGTACGCAGTTTAGAGAGGCCCAGCTCGGTCTTACCTCAGCCAAAATCCGAAAATCAAACGCACTTATATCGCTGCGGTTGTATGAATTGGAGATTTTAAGATTGACGGGGCAGATCTTGAGTACGGAGTAAACAATTATTCGTCATTCCTTTCTGACTACAGGCCCATTTAGTCCAACCCCAAGGTACGTCGATTCGTCTTCAGTACGTGAATTTTCGTGTTAACCATTTATATGTTCTTCTCTTAATATTTCTATCTTTTAGTTGCAGGAAGGATGACATTGACCCATTTCCACTTTTAAATGAGGGGCCGGATGATACTTCATCCCAGCATATAAATACCTGCCCGATAGAGTCTCGACTGATATTTTACGTTGATGACGAATCGAACAAATTATTGTTTGCTAGCGAAGATTTAATGCCCGAGCTTGAGTACACTTTTGGGTATGAAATTGGTAAGAAGGGCGACACCTCGGTCATACGCTTTAAACACCTCATTAAACCCGGCCCAATCGCATTGACGGCGTTAGGACATGCGACAGGAGAAATTGACCTGGTTCGATTTGAACGTAAAATTCATCCGATTCAAATCATAATTAATAGGGAACCCGCTCACGGAACATTAGACTTGATAGATTACACAATTGAATTAGGAAATCACAAATGGATTGTGGAATAATCCCTCTATTCCACTGACGCGCGCTTGCAGCGCGTGACTGCCCTTTATGCCCACTCGCTCAAATTTCATAGTTGTCGTATTAGGTATATTTGAAAGCCATGGCCAATCTTTATTCGAGCATTTGTATTCTCACCGTGTTTTCACTTTGCTCTTTGGATTGTTAATGTCAAGAAATTCAGCTCCCTGAGGGAACACATCGTGAAGAGACTTTCTACCCAGAAGGTCAGGTTTGCGAACGGTTCGTAGCTGCTGAACATATTTCCATTGATACCACTTTCACTGTTAATCTTGAAAATCCTGATTACTTACACATGGTATTGGACACCTTAACTGACATATTCAAGGTTGGAGAATATTGTTCATTTTATAAAAATGGTAGTGTAAAAGAACACGGCAATTTCCAATATTGGTATGGCACAGAAAAGAAGGTTGGTACCTGGAAGGTTTATTCAGAATAATGGCCAAGTAAAGGACTCGACATCTTTTGATTGAACGCAATTTCGAAGAGCACAATAGTGAACTCAAATCCGGTTAATAATTAAGCCGACAGAATACATACTTAGACATCAACAAAACCTATCTTGCACATGTGCAGGTTGCATTAACGCCTGCCTCTACCCCAACGCGAAATGGGCGCCATATGAATTTGGAAACTGAAGATTTACAGAAAAAAGAAAACCAATCGCTCTCACACGCTGAGGCTCCGAAGAAATCTGCCTCAGCCTCCACCTCTAATTTCGAAAACAATAGGCCGGAAGCTATAGCTCAGCGGAAATTAAGTGATATGGCTAACAAAAGTGTTTCAGAAGATTCAGTGGCCCAATTGAAAAGAATGGCTGACAAGTCTACAACCAAGGTTGGCAGCGTATCTACCATTCAGCTTCGTAGCTATGATCCCATTCAACTTGCTTTTCATAAGGATGCGGCTTCGGATGCGGCCTTGTTTAGCAGGAAGGATCCAAAAAGCGTGGCAAATCCTGCAATCCCCAAAGCAGCCACTAACCTGGGTGTTACAGAGTTGAATATGAAGCATTACCTAGAAAGACATTCATACGGCTACCAAAGACTTAGTAGTAAGACAATTGGCAACGATGCGACCATGTTTCCTCAGTCAATGGGAGGCGCGGAAATATCTGCCGCACTCGTGGGTTGCCTAAGTCAATTCGAAGCTGGAGATGATATAACCAAAGGTGTTGAGAAAGATTTTGGCGGAATTAAGTACAGAATGACATCTAGAGGAAGTGGGAAGCTTAATGGATTCTTCCCAATCTCGGGACATGTGTACACTGCATCCGAATTAGACCAAATGAGGGGTGAGAAAAACAAGGCCAAATAATAAAATGAAACTCCAATAAAATGACACCTTCAGAAGAATTAAAAATATCGTTTTGCTTTTTCGATTTCCGTGATGCAGATGGTCCTTTATCATGCAGACCTGAGCCGATAACAAAGGCCGATGATGATGGATTTGACGTTCTTTTTGAGAATAATGAAGAGTTCCAGGGTAAATTCAGCATATTCTATCAAGGTGCCGAGGCCATTATTAATGATGACATCTTCTCATTAACTCGAAATATGTGCTTTAGATCCATGGACAAGTTGGTCCTAAGGAATGAGGTTCGCCTAATGTATTTCACCACAGGTGGCTATATAAACATGACACCAGAGAATGAGTGGATGATCATTTCTGGAGATCACTTTGAGACTATTCGCGTGCCATACAGAGCATTTATTGAATCCATCTTTGATTTGGGAGTGCGGTTCAAGGCATTCTTTGAGCGGTTGGCACCTAAATCGGAAGAAAACAATGCCCTTTTACAACTTTTAAAAGAGGACGAGGCCGCAGCAAAATTGGTCTTGGAAAGCCATAAGCACTAGTAAGCATTCTTTACCTGCGCCTATTCTGCGCATAGCTGAATACATAAAATCAACCATCCAATCGAAGGCTGATTAGTTATGGCGATTGAACATAAAATTGGCTCGACACATTCAATACTGCATAGCATTTAGATATTTGCAGCCCTTCTAGATTTTCGGGATGTAGCTCAGTCCGGTAGAGTGCTCGTCTGGGGGGCGAGAGG
>DDCZ01000017.1:13398-14862 GCA_002336485.1 Flavobacteriales bacterium UBA1993 | reverse complement strand
GAACGAATATTTTCTCTAGGTTTTAAAATTCGATTCTAACCCTATCTTTAGTAAGCCCCAATTAGCGTTGGGGCTTTTTTATTCCCCATTTTTACAGCATGTTCAAACACTTCATACTCACATTGATTTTATGTATTATGGGATGGTCGGTTTCGAGCCAATCAAGCTATGAAAATGTCAAAATCTTTGAGCCTTCTAGCAATTTAAGCTATGCCCCTTGCGAGCCAAGCATCGCTATCAGTAAGTCAGATCCATCAAAAATGGTCGCGGGAGCAGTTCTTAAATACGTATCGATTTCATCCGACTCGGGTAAAACCTGGAAAACGGATCGGCTAAAATCTCGATTCGGAGTGTACGGTGATCCCTGTATAGTATCCGATATAGACGGTCGGTTTCACTATTTCCATTTAAGCGACCCTACAGGACTTGGATGGGGTAGTCCCTGGATTCTAGATCGTATTGTATGTCAAACCTCAAAGAGCAATGGCAAAAGATGGTCGCGGGGTTCGAGCATAGGCCTGAATAGACCCAAACAACAAGATAAAGAATGGGTGACTTATGACCCGGTTAGCGATCAACTCATCGCCACTTGGACCCAATTCGACAAATACAACGACCCGAGCCCAACATGCCATTCAAACATTTTAATGTCACAAAGCAAATCAGGAAAGAAATGGAGTGCCCCCGTACAAATAAACACCCGTTCAGGAAACTGCACGGACGATAGCAAGACAACAGAAGGCGCCACATCGGATGTGGACGAATTTGGAAACATTTATACTGCTTGGAGCATGGATGGAAAAATCGTATTCACCATTGCATATCACGATCGCGTAACTGGCTTGATCTCGGGTTATTCGGAGGAGAAAGTAGCAGTCGATTCAGGAGCAAATTGGGCATTTGAAGTTCCTGGTCTTGGCCGTGCAAATGGAATGCCGATTATAAAATGCGATCGATCTGGAGGGCCAAACAATGGTACCCTATATATCAACTGGTGTGATCAAAGAAATGGAAAAGACGATACCGACGTCTGGTTGGTTTCTTCAAAAGATGAGGGACGATCATGGAGCGTTCCCATTCGAGTAAATGATGACCCGAAAGGCCGACATCAGTTTTTTACTTGGATGGACCTAGATCAAGGCACAGGACGTTTACACTTCGTCTTTTACGACCGTCGCAATCACTCAACAAATCTGACGGATGTCTATTACGCACGTTCAGCTGATTTGACGAACTCGACTTTCGAAAACATCAGAATAAGCGACACTCCTTTTGATCCTTCTTCTGCACGATTCTTTGGAGATTACAATAACATCTCCGTGTTTAACGGGGTGGTTCGGCCTATTTGGACACGCTTCGAAAATGACCAGCAAAGTATTTGGACCGCGATCATCAACGAGTAAATCATTTCAAACTTTAATTACTTTCGCGCTTCAGTTCAAAATGCCCGGGTGGCGGAACTGG
>DDCZ01000017.1:0-13383 GCA_002336485.1 Flavobacteriales bacterium UBA1993 | reverse complement strand
GTGCGGGTTCGATTCCCGCCCCGGGTACAAAAAAGGCTCTCAATAATTGAGAGCCTTTTTTCATTTTATAGTTAGATGTTTTGTGCCTTACTCTACGGAAGTACACTCCCAGCCAATAGCTTCTAATTTTATGGATTCTGCCTCAACATCTACCGTCTTTCCGCACTCTTCCCTGCTATCGGTAGAAGCAACTGTTGATGACCATGTACAACTAGCAGATTGCGTGCAAGCCTCTTCAAGCGCTTTTTCCTCCGTATATGAAATATCTGGGTGTGAGGTCGGAATCCCAAGGCACGTGCATTCCCCATCAAAAATATCGGTAGTACAAGTTGTACATTTTTCGCAGCCGTAAAATCCAGTAATTAGGATGGTTAGAAGAATTAGTTTTAATGATCGCATAGGTTTTGATTTTATTAGATTAGGATAAACATACATCTTCTTTGATTGTGGGCTGGTTTCAAAATCGGGGGCAGACAGAGGATTTGCAATGTATTATCGCGTTGTCAACTCACTCATTTAGTTACATTTGCACCCCTTTTTCAGGTAAAAAACTATGTCTCATCAGGTCAAAATTTGCGCAGGAACATCAACCATTGCTTTAGGAGAGCGGATAGCTTCGAGCTATGGGCTGAACTTAGCGCACGTCAATATTCTACGCTTCAGTGATGGAGAATTCCAACCGTCTTTTGAAGAAACAGTGCGTGGGGCGGATGTGTTCATTATTCAGAGCACCACCCCGCCTGCCGACAACTTGATGGAATTATTGCAGATGGTGGATGCTGCGAAGCGCGCTTCTGCAAAAAACATTATCGCTGTAATGCCATATTACGGTTATGCCCGACAAGACCGAAAAGACAAGCCAAGAGTATCCATTGGATCAAAGCTCGTGGCAAACTTGCTGATGGCTGCCGGTGTGACTCGTGTAATGACAATGGATCTTCACGCGGATCAGATTCAAGGATTCTTTGAAGTTCCTGTTGATCATTTATTCGCTTCGAGCATTTTCTTACCCTACTTGATCGAACTAAACCTTCCAAACTTGGTAATGGCAGCGCCAGATACTGGAGGCACCAAGAGGGCGAACGCCTATGCAAAGCACTTGAACTGCGACTTGGCAATCTGTTATAAGCAACGAAAGGTTGCTAATGAAGTAGCATCCATGACGGTCATTGGAGATGTCAAGGGCAAGGATGTAGTTATCGTTGACGACCTTATCGATACAGCTGGCACATTATCCAAATCGGCCGAAATGATGATGGAACATGGAGCCAACTCCGTTCGAGCCATGATCACACATGGTGTGCTCAGTGGTCCTGCATATCAGCGCATTAACGACTCAGCGTTAACTGAACTGGTAATAACAGACACAATTCCATTAAAGGAACCTGTAGATAAAATTAAAGTACTTAGCGTGGCAGATTTATTTGCGAGCACCATGCGAAGTGTAGTTAGTTATGAATCAATCAGCTCGCAATTCATTATTTAATCATAAGCACGAATCGATATGAAAACGATCGAAATTAACGGACATCTACGAGAGTCATTAGGCACAAAAAACGCCAAACAATTGCGTAGAGAAGGTCAAGTTCCATGTGTAGTTTATGGAGGTGAAAAAAACACTCACTTCTATGCTGACGAAAGAGAACTCAACAAATTAATTTACACCCCAAACGTCTATCAAGTTTTGCTTGATATCGACGGAACCAAGGTGAACGCGGTAATGAGAAACCCCGAGTTTCACCCCGTAAAAGACAATCTTTTACATCTCGATTTTATCGAGGTGTTGAGTGGAAAGCCTACAACCATGCGNNAGACACAATGCTAAGAAGCTACTTGTGCGAGGTGTAATTGAGAATATTCCTGATGAGATCGCAATCGATATCACAGACATGAAAATTGGAACCTCGAAAAAAGTAGGTGAAATCGACATTAAAGATCTTGAAGTTCTTGAGTCAAGCAACCGAGTAGTTGTGGCAATTAAGACATCTAGAAAAGCAATTGTTGAAGAAGAAGTTGAAGGTGAAGAAGGCGCTGAAGGTGAAGAGGCTACTGCTGAAGGCGATGATGCTGCTGCCGAAGCTCCTGCGGAAGCTTAATATATACTATGAAGTATTTGATTGTTGGACTCGGGAATCCTGGACCGGATTATATAGAAACTCGACACAACATTGGATTTAAAACATTGGACGCACTCGCAAGTGCGTCCAATGTTGTTTTTACCCCAGCCAGATATGGTGATAAGGCCGAGCTGAAACACAAGGGAAGAACCTACATTCTTATAAAACCTTCAACGTTTATGAACCTAAGCGGCAAGGCAGTGAACTACTGGATGCAGGAAGAGAAAATTCCAGCAGATCGATTGATGATTATCACCGACGATTTAGCCCTCCCTTTTGGCAAGATTCGCATTCGCGCTAAGGGCAGTGATGGCGGGCACAATGGACTAAAGAGTGTTCAGGAAGTTCTCGGTCACAATCAATATCCTCGACTTCGCTTTGGAGTCGGATCTGATTTTAGCAGTGGCCAACAAGTACACTATGTGTTGTCTCCCTGGGCTACCGAAGAATCTGAAGCACTACCTGGCCGACTTTCCATTACCTCAGATGCTATCCTCTCATTTGGATCCATTGGACTGGAAAGAACTATGAACTTTTTTAATAACAAATGACGTTTCGAGCATCCTTTTGCTTCTTTATGCGTCAAAAAGGGTGTTGTGAATTCTTAAGTCGAGAGTTATAACTTTGAATAACAAATAAGTAAGTAATGAAAAAACTCATCCTGATACTTTCAATGATCACTTTTGGACTGGGATCATTCGCGCAAGCCCCCACCTATGTATATGTTGAAACAGCTGTTGAAGGCAACGAGACTGTACGAACATTCCATGTAGAAGATAACTATTGCCAAGCGCTCATTGATCAATTCACTGCAGACTATGGCATGCCTGAAGGCGCAGGAACAGGTAATTTGAAGTGGAAAAACGTAGACATAACCGGGATTGGCACAAACTTGACCATACAAGCCAATGACGGAGCTCGAATTTTTGATGGCACCAATTGGTCGCATAGCACTTTTCTAAATGGGCCAGATATGATGGCGAAGCTCAGTGCAGATCCTGCCAGAGCAAGAAGAATGTACATCACCATTAAGAAGGGCGGAAAAAACAAAGTCAATTCCACTGAAAAGGAAACCACGTTTGTGAGTATGGCCGAAGCAATAATGTTGGCAGAGTAAGTGATTTAGTCGACCTTCGATCTCGACAGAATCGAGTGGGATACAGAATACGACATTTAAAGATTAAGGCGCTAACCATTTTTTCAAGATGGTTCAGCGCCTTTCCTTTTTACATACAGGGTAGAATGGATATTGATCGACGTTCCATTTGGTATGACCATGCCTTTAATAAAACATATGGTGGCTTCTTTCCATCGGACCGAAAGACTCCCCACAAGGTAAGCTTACAACCACATGATTCCGTAAGAGAAGACATGCTTCACCTGATTTGCCGGAGCATCTCTGATCGGTCAGTCGATGGAGCGCTTGCCGAACTAGGTGTGTTTCAAGGTGAAACCGCCAAACTCCTTCACAACTACTTTCCCAAGCGTCGATTTTTTCTCATCGACACCTTCGACGGCTTTCACGAAACGGACGTGCAGCATGAATCCCGAGAGATGGGAGTTCAAACTACGGTGGACCACTTTTCGGAAACAAGCGAATCACGCGTGCTTCGCACAATAAACCCATCTACTGATAATCTAGAAATCATAAAAGGCTACTTCCCTGACAGCATTACGCCGAGTTTGAGCGAGAGTCGATTTGCGCTGGTGCATCTTGATGCTGATTTGTACAATCCTACAAAAGCGGGCTTGGCATTTTTCTATCCCCGTCTCAATCCGGGCGGAATATTGGTTATTCATGATTTCAATGCCTGGCCAGGGGTGCGTAAGGCTGTACTTGAGTATTGTGAATCGGAGAAGTTAATTCCGCTACCCATGCCAGACAAAAGTGGCTCATGTGTCATCATCAAGCCCATTGGATGAAACTAATTTTCGATCCTGATACGCTGAACTCTCTTGTAAATAGAATAGACAACCTTAATGCTAGTTCAAATCCGCTATGGGGCAAAATGTCTGTAAATCAGATGCTAGCACACTGCAGCCTTACATTTGAATACAACAATGGTCAGCGCCAAGCCAAGGTTCGTCCTATACTGCGGTTCTTGCTTAGACCAACGATGCGAAAAACAATCCTAAGTAAGAAGCCCTACAAGAAAAATGGCCCGACGGCACCGTATTTTAAAGTTCCAAACCCGGAGTCGTTCGAACTAGAAAAGACACGATTGATCACTAATCTTACGCAGTATTCCAAGAATGGCCCACCCAAAGCCGAAGCCATAGAACACGTTTGGCTGGGGCATCTTTCAGCCGAAGATTGGAGCTGGCTGATGTTTAAGCACCTTAATCACCACCTAGAGCAATTCAATGTATGATGGAAGTTATCTCGATTGCAGACAAGCTTAAAAAAATCTCAACCCATTGGGAGCCTAAAATCATTGCCGAGTTAAATGGTCAGCATGTAAAGCTGGCCAAGCTTAAGGGCGAATTTGTTTGGCATTCTCACGAACATGAGGACGAACTTTTCATGGTCGTTTCAGGCATATTGGATATCCATTTTCGCGATTCAATAAGAACAGTAACCGCTGGAGAAATCATTGTTATTCCTAAAGGTATAGATCACAAACCGGTCGCTGTCGACGAGGTTAGCGTTCTTCTCTTTGAGCCCAGCACCACAATAAATACAGGCGATAGTGATGATTTCAATCTAAGGCGTGAAGACCTTGACCGAATCTAAAAGCTGTATTTCACCGTTGCCATAAAATTCCTTCCAGACGCCGAAATCCCTGACGAATATGGTCGATAGCGCAAATCAAAAAGATTCTCGATCCCCGCTGTGAGCATGAAATTTTGTTTGACTTGGTAGGATGCGCGACAATTAAAAATATACCAGGCCGGCGTATATGGATTCCCATCTCCATCCTTTGCATACAGATAGCCTTTGTTTCGTTCCGATGGCGCCAAGTCGTTATAACTTACCTTGGCGTTGTACCTAAAGGAAATTTGCGCGCGCACTCGCTTGAATTGATAATTTATCCTGGCGACACCAAACATAGGAGGTGCGTGCCTGAGCGGTGCGACGGTTCCATCCGCTAATTCCTCTTCCCCTTTCTGATAATTAAACGTTGACGCAAGGCTCAAACCCTTGACTATTTTATACTCCGCGCCCAATTGAATACCAAACACCTGTGCATTTGCTGCATTTTGAATGGATTGAACCTGACTCAATTCTCCACCGAAAAAAACACTGTCCATTCCATTTAGGGTGGTGTTTCTTCTAACCATGGCCCGGTTCAAGTATGTGTAATATACCGTGGTTTCGAGCTTTAGAAACTCCTTAAAAATCTTGATCATTCCAACCTCTCCGTTGTATGCATATTCAGCCTGCAAATCTGCATTTGGAATAACCACCGAGCCGGGTTCTGAATCAAACGTTTTACCAACATCATCCACATTTGGGGCTCGAAAACCCGTTGACCCATTGATGTTAAACTGGAGCTTATCCGTTGGTTTATAGGCAAATCCAACCGATCCATTTAATGCGCCCAGTGCCAATGCGACTGATGTCACCGGAATGGATAGAAACGTTGTATCAATTTCGGAGTTAATCTGAATCAGACTATAGCGAGCTCCACTCAAAATGGTCAGTTTTCTGTTCACGCGAAACCGATCGGAAACGTACACGGAATTGGAAAACCAAGTAGACCCGCTTGGGTATCTTGTTTGACTAAGTGCATTATTTCCAGATTGAACATTCTGAATAGACGCCCTAGAGTCGACCAAATTAAAGACTGACTCCAATCCATAGAACAGCTCGTGACGCTTACCAAGATCTTGTTCAAAATCCACATTCAATGAAGGTGCATAAACTCGTTCGACTCTATTATTTCGATACAATGAACCAAAATCGCGATCGTTTCGACTTTCCTTAAAGCTTTGATAGGCCGCAGTAATGTTCATCTTATCATAAATCTTGTTTTTTGATGTGTTCGATACGCGAACCGAATGCATCATCCACTCCTGTGGCCCGTAATACCATTCAGCTGAATGCAATGTATCTCCACGGTACCGTATCAATCGATCATACCTTCCAAAATCAGAGGTCGTTGAATACCTTCCGCTATATGTGATGTCCCAAAATTCATTGGGTTGATACCGGACTTTTTGTAGCAGTTGATATTGGCTGAAGGCAGTTGAAATTTGCTTCCTTCCATTCTGATTTAAGGTCATCACATCTGAACCATCCACCGTTTCGGCATAATCAGTTCGCAGATAATCCGCCGGGCCATTTGAGCCCATCATCAAATCATCATAATTCGAATAAGAAAGGCTCGTGACAAACGCCCATTTTTCACCCCCTATGTTAAAGTCGATATGGCCCGTTTGTTCAGAATTGGCGCTGGAATATCGGACCAATGCATTTCCACCAACTACGGGCTCCATGCCTTGACTAAACGTTGGCTCAATGGTATAAAAACTCATTACTCCACCGATTGCATCACTCCCGTAAATCACCGACCCAGGCCCAAAAACCACTTCTGTATTTTCTACACTCAGCGGATCAATGGAGATTACGTTTTGAACGTTGCCGCCTCGAAAAATTGCATTATTCATGCGGACTCCATCCACACTTATCATAACCCGATTTGTTGCAAACCCACGAATCATGGGGCTTCCACCACCTAGCTGGCTTTTTTGAACATACACCTCACCGGTCGACTCCAATAAGTCTGCTGCGGTTTGAGGATTTTCAAAGTATATGTGTTCCCGACCAACCGAGATTATTTTGCTGGGAATGTCGCGCTTCGCTTGTTTCCATCGGGATGCACTCACGGTAATGCCGTCAAGGTCAAATTCTCCTCGTAGCATGATCAATTCATTGTTTTCGAGCTTTTTAACCTCAGAATATGATAAAACAAGTTCCTCATGTCCGAGTTCTTGGAAAACAATGCTGTCGCTGCCAGAGAATGTGCTGAGATCAAGTTGACCCTTTCTATCCGAAATTGTAAATGCTTTCGGGTTCCAGCTAATCGCTGTGACTAGGTCAATTGGTTGACGCGAAATATCATCCTTTACGATTATTATTTGCGCTTGAGCTGTAAGGCAAAATAGAGAAATCGATAGGGCAAAAAGCTTTTTCATCGGGCTTGAGTGACTCGCATATTCAAGCAATAATCACACCGCAAACCTAGGCGCGCAATCCCTTATACAAATACTCGCTGAGCTGATCAATCGGAATACGTTCTTGGGTCATAGTATCGCGTTCACGTATTGTCACCATTTGGTCTTCCAATGTTTGATGATCGACAGTAATAGCGTAAGGCGTGCCTATTGCATCCTGCCTTCTATACCGCCTTCCGATAGCATCCTTTTCATCGTATTGACACATATATTCCATCTTTAATGAATCAATGATGGCGCGGGCTTTATCGGGCAATCCGTCTTTTTTCACCAATGGCAATATTGCCACTTGATATGGCGCTAGGACCTTTGGCAACCTAAGCACCATGCGTTCTGAACCATCCTCCAAGGTCTCAGTTTGGAGCGCCGAGCACAGCGTTGCTAAAAACATGCGATCCAATCCGATACTTGTCTCCACCACATATGGAACATAGTGTTCGTTGGTTTCTGGGTCGAAATACTGAAGCTTTTTACCGCTGTGCTTCTCATGCTGTTTTAGGTCAAAGTCTGTCCTTGAATGAATTCCTTCCAGTTCTTTGAAGCCGAATGGGAAATTGAACTCTATGTCTGCCGCGGCATTGGCATAGTGCGCCATTTTTAGATGATCGTGAAACCGATATTCGGTCTCTGCTATACCTAAACCCAAATGCCACTCTAGTCTTTTTGCCTTCCAGTGTTCGTACCATTCCATCTCAGTCCCAGGCTTCACGAAAAACTGCATTTCCATTTGCTCGAACTCGCGCATTCTAAATATGAATTGTCGTGCAACAATCTCATTTCTAAACGCTTTACCTATTTGAGCGATGCCAAATGGCAGCTTCATTCGACCGGTTTTCTGAACATTGAGGTAGTTCACAAAGATTCCCTGCGCCGTTTCTGGGCGTAAATAGATGGTGTTCGCGCCCTCAGCTATAGACCCCATTTCAGTACTAAACATTAGGTTAAACTGCCTCACATCCGTCCAGTTCCTAGAGCCACCGACCGGATCAACAATTTCTTCATCTATAATAAGCTGCTTAAAATCTTCCAAATCCCCTTCGTCGAGACAACGCTTCATACGCGCCTCTATCGACTCGATCTTCTCCTTATATCCAGCTACCCTTGGGTTTGTTTGCGCAAACATTTCAGCATCGAAAGATTCCCCAAATCGTTTGGCGGCCTTTTTAATCTCCTTGGCAATTTTACCTTCAATCTTGGCGATATGATCTTCCACTAAAACATCTGCCCGATAGCGCTTCTTGCTGTCCTTGTTGTCGATTAAAGGGTCATTAAAAGCATCAACATGACCAGATGCTTTCCAGATAGTTGGATGCATGAAAATTGCCGTATCGATCCCAACAATGTTCTCGTGCATTTGCACCATGCTCTTCCACCAGTACTTTTTAATATTATTCTTGAGTTCCGCGCCCAATTGTCCATAATCATAAACAGCACTTAGTCCATCGTAAATCTCGCTTGATTGGAACACGAAGCCATACTCCTTCGCATGACTAATAACGCTCTTAAACTTATCCTCCTGATTCATGCCGCAAATGTATCAAGGCGAGTGGCTGATAATTACAATCCCATGGAAATAATCTGAGCTGTGTTATAGCTCAAACATTTACCAATTTTTACACTCTCTTCGCTCTTAGTCATTCATCAAATATTTGATTGTAAATACCCGACATTCCTCTTGGCTTTTAACTAGGTTTATCGCACCCAAAATTCACGGGTGAATAACCGCTATTCTCTAGGATATGATTCAAATAAAGGACCAACTAGTTTCGTTGGAAGTGCTCCAAAATGAATTTGTTTGCAACATTGGAAAATGCAAAGGAGCGTGCTGTGTAGAAGGCGATTCTGGCGCACCACTTGAGGAGGATGAAGCACAGTTATTGGAAGAAGAACTCGAAACGATAAAGCCATTTCTGAGCGCAAAGGGTCTAGGAGCGATTTCGAATCAAGGCCCGCATATGATCGATCGAGATGGAGATCAAGTGACTCCATTAATCGATGGTAAAGAATGCGCCTACACCGTCTTTACAAAATCGGGCACCGCGCAATGCGGCATCGAACTGGCGTGGAATCAGGGCCAGACTACATTTCGGAAACCCATTTCATGTCATCTATACCCAATACGAACAAAGCGCTACTCAACATTTGAAGCCGTGAACTATGAACGTTGGCAAATTTGTTCGGACGCATGTGCCCTTGGTGAAGAACTCAAAGTTCCTGTCTTCAAATTTTTAAAAGAGCCGCTCATTCGTAAATATGGGGAAGAATGGTTTGAGGCACTCGAGGCCGCAAATCTTGAGCTAAAAAAAATGGAACAGAAGAATGACCTGACCAAATGATTTTGGTTAACCAAGGTCAAATTAACAAGGTCAAATTACCTTACCTCCTATTAACATTGGGATAGGGTTGAAGAAATTAATTTGTAAACAACTGACCATTTTTAGGAGTGTTCAAAAAGTCGACCAATTGTCAATAAAAATGGTTTGACTCGGGGGCCTTTTTTCCCAAGTTTTGTTGGGCAATAAAATAGGGACAGAGAATTCACTTTTGACCCTAATTAAAGCACTTTCAGCTTTTACCCTATTGTAGATCAGATAGTTACGGAAGTCGCCGCTTTAGGCGACGTGGAAATAGAATCTCATTCCATTCGATTAAATGACTGATAAACAGGCAATAGAAGCTGAGAAATATTTGGACGAACAGGTCAATCACATTGTGTGGTTGATGAAATATAAAACGAGAAAGACACTATCCTAATGCAAGAAGAACCCATTCTAAAAGAAGACGCCAAACGCTTCGTATTATTTCCAATTCAACACGATGACATTTGGAGTTTTTACAAAAAATCAGAAGCAAGTTTTTGGACTGCCGAAGAAATTGACCTCGGTCCTGATTTGTATGATTGGGAGCATAAACTGAATGACGATGAGCAGTTCTTCATCAAACATGTTCTAGCGTTTTTCGCAGCAAGCGATGGGATTGTAAATGAAAATCTAGCCGAGAACTTCGTGTCAGAAGTTCAGTATACAGAGGCCAAGTTCTTCTATGGATTTCAGATCGCAATGGAGAACATTCACAGCGAGACGTATTCCCTATTAATCGACACATACATTAAGGATAATGTCGAAAAGAACAAGCTATTTAACGCAATTGACACCATGGACTGCGTTAAAAAGAAAGCCGACTGGGCCCTTAACTGGATCGACAATGGATCGTTTGCTGAGCGTCTTATTGCATTCGCTGCAGTTGAAGGAATTTTCTTCTCTGGATCCTTTTGCTCCATCTTTTGGTTGAAAAAGCGCGGTTTAATGCCAGGCCTTTCATTTAGCAATGAGCTTATCTCAAGAGATGAAGGAATGCATTGTGACTTTGCTTGCATGATCTACAACGATCACCTTGTCAATAAACTTCCGAAGGAAACTGTTACTAAGATTATCACTGATGCCGTGGATATAGAAAAGGAATTTGTGACGGAGTCACTTCCTGTCTCTCTCATTGGCATGAACGCAAAACTAATGCAGCAATACATTGAGTTCGTTGCTGACAGACTATTGTCTGAATTGCGTTGTGATAAAGTATACAACTCCGAAAACCCGTTTGATTTCATGGAGATGATCAGCCTCCAAGGAAAAACAAACTTTTTTGAAAAACGCGTTGCTGAATATCAAAAAGCCGGTGTTGCCTCCGGAAACGAATCACAAGTCTTCAAGCTAGACGAAGACTTTTAATAATACCTACCTAACCTTTAACCAAAAAACTCCAGACACATGTTTGTACTAAAACGAGATGGCCGAAGCGAAGCGGTGAAATTTGACAAAATCACCGGTCGAATCAAAAAACTCTGTTATGGATTGCACCCGAGCGTGGATCCAGTAAAGATTTCCATGAAGGTCATTGAAGGAATTTACGATGGTGTAACAACCACTGTACTTGACAACTTAGCTGCTGAAACGGCTGCTTCTCTGACCACCACACACCCTGATTACGCATTGCTTGCATCCCGCATAGCAGTATCAAACCTTCATAAAAACACGGAAAAATCCTTTTCTGCTACTATGGAGGCGATGTATACTTACATCGACCCAAAAACTTCAAAAGAAGCGCCTCTTTTAGCGGATGATGTCTATAAGATCATCGTTGATAACGCGGAGCAGCTTGACAGCACGATCATCTACGACCGAGACTTTGGTTATGATTATTTCGGCTTCAAAACGCTTGAGCGATCTTATCTCTTAAAGATCAACGGCGAAGTAGCTGAACGGCCACAGCACATGTTGATGCGTGTTGCAATAGGCATTCACAAAGACGACATCGATGCGGCAATTGAAACATACGACTTAATGTCTGAGCGGTGGTTTACACACGCTACACCAACGCTTTTTAATGCAGGCACACCTAAACCACAAATGTCTAGCTGTTTTCTTTTAACCACAAAAGACGATAGCATCAGCGGTATTTACGACACGCTTACGCAGTGTGCGAAAATCTCTCAGTCCGCTGGAGGAATTGGATTAGCTATTCACAACATTAGAGCTACTGGTTCATATATCAGAGGTACAAATGGAACAAGCAACGGCATTGTTCCTATGCTGCGTGTTTTCAATGACACCGCCCGATATGTTGATCAAGGTGGAGGAAAACGCAAAGGATCTTTCGCAATCTATCTCGAGCCTTGGCACGCAGACGTATTTGACTTTTTAGATTTAAAGAAAAATCACGGTAAGGAAGAGCAGCGTGCGCGCGACTTATTCTACGCAATGTGGACTCCAGACCTTTTCATGAAACGAGTAGAAGAAGGCGGTGATTGGTCACTAATGTGTCCAGATGAGTGCCCAGGCCTATCTGATTGCTGGGGTGAGGAGTTTGAAAAGCTTTACACCAAATACGAGAAAGAAGGAAAGGTTAAGAAGACCATCAAAGCACAAGAGCTTTGGTTTAAGATTCTCGAGTCTCAAATTGAAACTGGCACTCCATATATGTTGTACAAGGATGCTGCAAATTCAAAGTCGAATCAGCAAAACCTTGGAACCATCAAATCTTCTAATCTCTGTACGGAGATTATGGAATACACAGCACCAGATGAAGTTGCTGTTTGCAACTTAGCTTCTCTTGCTTTACCAAAATATGTAACCGACGGCAAGTTTGATCACGACAAGCTGTTCGAGATCACCTACGTTGCTACGAAAAACCTGAATAAGATTATCGATCGAAACTACTATCCAGTAGCAGAGGCGAAAAACTCAAACTTCAGACACAGACCAATCGGTTTAGGTGTACAAGGGTTGGCCGACGCGTTTATTTTGATGCGTTACCCATTTGACTCACCTGAAGCCAAGCAATTGAACAAGGACATTTTCGAGACAATCTATTATGCTGCACTGACAGCATCAAAAGATTTATCGAAAGAACACGGCGCATACGAATCGTATGAAGGCTCTCCTATTTCGCAAGGAAAATTTCAGTTCGACCTTTGGAATGTAGAACCAGGGAAGCGCTGGGAGTGGGACGTATTACGTGAAGAGATTCAAGAGCACGGTGTGCGCAATTCGCTCTTACTCGCCCCAATGCCTACAGCATCTACAAGTCAGATTCTAGGTAACAATGAGTGTATTGAACCTTATACTTCTAACATCTATAGCCGACGAACATTGAGCGGTGAGTTTGCAGTGGTAAACAAGCACCTAATGCGTGACCTTGTGAAGCTTGGATTATGGAATGACAACCTTAAGAATAAGCTCATTTCTGCGAATGGCTCTGTCCAAGAGATAGACGAAGTACCTGACAACCTTAAAGAACTTTACAAGACTGCTTGGGAAATTAGCCAGAAGGTCATTATCGAAATGAGTGCCGATCGGGGAGCATATATTGATCAAAGCCAATCGCTGAACATCTTCATGGAGAACGCGAATTTTGCCAAACTCACCTCAATGCATTTCTACGGATGGAAGGCTGGCCTTAAAACAGGCATGTACTATTTGCGAACGAAGGCGGCGCGAGATGCCATCAAGTTTACCATAGATAAAGCCCAGTTGGAAGAGCCAACCGAAAAGGCAGCAACTGAAGAAGACGTCGAGCTAGTAAGCGTTGAGCA
>DDCZ01000074.1 GCA_002336485.1 Flavobacteriales bacterium UBA1993 | reverse complement strand
AAAACCTAGAGAAAATATTCGTTCCAGTCGGTGGGGTAAACTTACGACTGTCTAACTAGCTCCGAATTTATCGCACAGATTTAAGTTTCTGTTCCTTTTGTGCTGAACTGCAAAGTTCAGGTGATAAGCGCGCAAAAAAAAGCCCCATCCAAAAAAGATAGGGCTTCTGTTAGTGGTGATAATGGGTCAATGTGTTTTTATCACACTGTATGAAAATGATTGACTCTTATCCGAATCGATCAGCTTGATAATGTAGTTGCCGGCCGCCCGGTTTTGAAAATTCACGGTTATCCGATTATCAACCGCTCCATTTCCAGAGGCATTCCAAATGAGCTTTCCAGACATATCAAACATTTGGATTTCTTCAAAATCTTGTAGCGACTTTGATTCAATGATAATGCAGTCTGAGGCTGGGTTGGGATACAGACTTAATTCCAAATCAGCAGGAATTTCATCTATAGCGGTTGGGGTTAGGAAACCTTGATGGTAACCTTGGGTCAATGTACCTTCAGCATTTGTGGAGCTGGAGACAACGACCTCGCCTACAGTGTAGGCTAGGGATCCACCGCTGCTCATGGCTTCGGATCCTGCGCTTCCAATAACCTGAAGGTCCTGGCTGTGCCCCTCTAGACCCGCAAAGGCGAAGAGTATGGCAAGGCTTGTTATTTTAATTGATTTCATAATCATTTTTGGTTTTGATGATTATTCAGACTCAAGTTCTTCAATTCGAGCTTCAAGTGCTTCAATCATTGCTTGCTGCTCTTGAATACCCTTGATAAGAACAGGAACTAAGCCAATATAGTTTACAGCTTTGAAGTCGAACTCCTCTCCAACTTCAACTGTGGCCTCGGCCTGAAGCGTCCCTTCATCATCGTAGACGGCCTCCATAATTACCTTATAGTCAAGGCCTTGTTCCCTTGCAGCTGATTCTGGAACAACTTGTTTTGGGTTGTGCGTTTCTTTGATTAATTCAGGAAACACCTCTTCCAATTCCTGTGCAATTAAACCAAGCTGTGGCTCAGTAGGAAGACCAAGAGTGGGAAACTCATCCACTCGACAATCATACTCTCGCGGCCGTAAGTTCATGATGTCATTAATAGCACCTTCATAGTCGCGAATGTTCTTCTTCAATTTTCGGTCAGACCCCCAGTAACCACTGCTTATGTATGCATATCCAGCAGAGTATAAGGCATAATTTCCGGAATTACCACCAGTCCCGTAATGGTACGATCCATATACGTAATCGTTGGCTCCTCCACCATATGCGTAATTATATGATCCATATGGACGGCCGTATTGCTGATTGGTGTATGCGTAGTTGTATGCTCCATATGCATAACCGGCATAGCTATAGTTGTTGGCCCTGTTGCTTGATCCATATGCATAACCATAATTGCCGCTCTGTCGAGTACCTTGGTTATATGATCCGAGAGCGTAGCCATATGTGCCGCCAGATCGGACAGATGTGTTGTAGGAACCGTATGCATATCCATATGAGCCCGTGTAGTAGTTATTGGCTGTGCTACGCGTTCCGTATTGGTAATAACCTCGTCCATAAACATAATTATCTACGCCATAGTTAGTGGCCGTACCAGTAGTATAGATGTAGTTTCTCACACCGTAGCTAGTACCCGAATTTTGATACATATAATTCTCAGAGCCGTATGATGTTCCAGCACTATACTCCACAGCGTTTCTAGTCCCATAGGCGGTTGAGCTCATAGAGTATAGACGGTTATAGGCACCGTAGCCTGCTGTGCCATCATATATANNTGTGACGTACTAGTCGGTTGATACATGTCTATGTACATTCCATACGAGGACCCAGCGGAACTGTAGTCATATATTCTAATTCCATAGTTGTTACCACTTAGATCATCACGCTCTATGTTTAAACCGCCAAGGCTAGTTGCGGGCTTGATGGTCATTTTGAACGCATTGTTAACATCGGAAGCACCAACCCCGATGTAGGCATCAGATGTGTTGTACAAAGTGTCTCCTGATCGCACCCAGTCGTCATCATCAATTAATGAAGAGAGGTCAACTGCAAAGCTGTCAACACCTTCATAGATCATCAATGTAGAGTCATTGGCAAATGCAGTACTCGTAATTAGCTCGTTGGTAGAATCAGTGTCTAAGTCAGCCGCATTATGCGCGGCAATATCTGATGCGTTTGTGGCGATGTCNNATGTCCGTTGCGTTGGTAGCAACATCAGCAGACTGATCGTAATCACTAAGATCAACATCTCCACCGCCATTAGATAGCGAAAGTGTATTTCCTGTGAGGCTCATCGATTGCAGCTCATTTGTAGAATCGTTGTCCAAAAGAACTGGTTCTGGCGTGGTCAACACAATGTAGTTTCCATCACTAATCGCTATGGTGTCGCCACTTTGCGATAAGAACTGAAGCTCATTTGCTGGGTCCGCATCTGCATCATCAACAGCATCATTTGCTACTGAATTGGCATGCTCAGCGTAGGGTACTGATACCAATTCTGACGTGCTTGTCACAGCGTAGTTAGTGCCTCCAGCTGGGTCCATTTCAACTTTAATGAAGTGAGATGTAGATCCCCAATCAATAGTAGAGATGTCACCTGAGGCGCCAGTTCCGTTTCCTATTTGAAAGTTGAACAAACCGTAAGCGTTTGTAGTTGGACTGTGGTCCTCAGAATAAACAGAGGTGCCAGATGCCGATCCGGAGAGAATCGAAATTTTGACAGAGACTGCCTGGCCGGTAACCAAATCGCCAGCGCCATCACGCGCTACAGCTTGGTAGTTAAACTTTGATGGGGATTGTGCAAAGGTCGAGAGGCCAATCAACAGACCAATGACCATAAGGGAAAGATGTTTCATTATAGTATGGGTTAGATGTTTAGAAATAGGGGAAAAGCGACGTTGGAATTTTGGTTAGTCAACGATACTTCATTCACTTTCTGTCGACCAAGTGATTTATTCGTCGATAAAACGAATATTGTTTGGGTAAAGGCAGCAGTCACAAGGCAAAAAAGGGGATGAACAGCAATCTATTGTATATCAACTACTAAACGCTGATTTAATTAGGCAATAAATCGGAGCTCAATTATTCATCGGATTCAACCGCATCTAACACCATTGGATAGACATTTTGAGATCGATCAATATCGGCCATCATTTGATTCGGGTCAATGGTAATCTTAACAATGTCCTTTAAAGAGAATTCGGTTTTGAGGTTGTAATTGGAATAAACCCAAGGCCATGGGCTTTTTAATGTATGTGACGCATCATCTAGGCCGCCTCTCATTCGTTCAAGCGGGATATAATATGTAAGCGTCTTCGATTTCGTTTCTACCAGAATTTCAAGTGGCATACTCATCTCGCCTAAGTTTTCCAGCTTGATAATTGTACTCTTCCCTTCGGCACTTAATCCAGAAATGGCATAGTCGATTTTGTTGGTAGTGCCAAGCCAAGCTTCGAAATACCAATCAAGCTCTATACCTGATCGCCTTTCCAAAACCCGTTTAAAATCTGGGGGTGTTGGGTGTTTAAACTTCCACAAATCATAGTATTCAATAATGGCCCTGTCAAAGCTCTCGTCGCCAATGATATATCTCAGCTGATTGAGAAAAATGCAGCCTTTAGAATAGGCGGCGTTGCCATAGCCTCTATTGTGCCAATAATGATCGGCATGCGTCGTCAGTGGCTCCTCCTCGTTTTGAGAAACATACGAGACATATCCCGAATAGCTTCTTATATGTGGATTGTATGAACTCTTTTTTCTCAGCGAATCGAGCACGAAATTTTGAGCATATGTGGTAAATCCCTCATCCATCCAAGGGTACTTTAGCTCATTGGTTGCAATGACGCCGTAATACCAGTTGTGGATCGCTTCATGCACAGTGACACTGACCAATCCTCCAAAGGATCCAGTGCCTGAAATCATAGTACACATGGGATACTCCATGCCTCCATCTCCTCCTTGGATAACACTGAATTGGGAATATGGGTATTTGCCAAATTTGGCATTCATTATTTCGAATAGTTCAACCGTTTTTGGTTCGAGCCTGTTCCAATTCTCGTTGATTGAGGTGTCGTTTAGGTGATAGAAAAAGAGAGTGGGTCCGCTTGCTACCTGAACGGAAGAAACGACGAAGTCAGGGTCTGCTGCCCAAGCAAAGTCATGCACATTATCAGCTGAAAATTGCCACATCGTGGTGCCTGATTCTGAGCCGACACCTTTTTTATCCAGTTGGCCTGTGCCTCCGATTACGAAGGATTCATCCATCTCAATGTTCACTTTGAACGAGCTAAAAACACCATGAAATTCGCGGCTAACATAAGGATCCGTATGCCAGCCGTCTTTGTCATATTCGGCCAACTTCGGATACCATTGAGTCATTGTGTAGTCTATTCCTTCGGCATTGTTACGGCCGCTTCTTCTGATTTGAACCGGCACTTGGGAATTGTATGTCATTTCCAATTCTGTGAATGCGCTGGGAGAAAGTGGCTTTTCCAGAATCACCGTCATCACGGTCCCATCGATAGTATACCCAACATCTCGACCATCTTGCGTGATCGAATTGATTTTGTGAAACCCAATTTCATCCTCCTTTAAGTCCGCAATCCGAGCTCCAATTCTAGGATCGGGGTCAGAGATGCTTCGCGAACGAACGTCCATTGAACTTCCGGGTTGAAAAGCATTGAAGTAAAGGTGAAAGAAGACCTTGGTTAATTCGTCTGGAGAATTATTCGTGTACTTAACTGTTTGCTTTCCTTCAAATTGATGGGATGTGTGATTCAACTTCACATCGATAATATAATCTGCCTTTTGTTGCCAATAGGC
>DDCZ01000041.1 GCA_002336485.1 Flavobacteriales bacterium UBA1993 | reverse complement strand
TGTTGAGGAGGTTGCTGCCGAGGCTGAAGAAGCTGTTGAGGAAGTAACTCAAAAGACAAGAGGCGGAGCTGTTGAAGAAGGCAACGTTGAAGCTCAAAAAGAGCGTGGCGGAGCTACTGAGAAAGGCGATGACGCTGCTCAAAAGACAAGAGGCGGAGCTACATCTAAGTAATTCTACTTCTAGTACGAAATTAAAAGCGGATCATTTGATCCGCTTTTTTTATGCCTAAATTTTCGAGGTTCCCATTTTCTTAAAAAAGGTGCTTGAGCCTTGTTTCCGCACCTTTCATAGGTCCAAATGACACCTAGCCTTACCGAACTGTTTAGGTTGCTTATAATGGCTGAATTACGGCCATATGATCTAATGAGTCTTGAACCAGCGCGATGGGATGATGAATCGTGTATTGGACACCAATCCATTGTTGCCGTCGAGCGAACAAATATTATTAATTGGGAGCGTCTTAGACCGTCATGGGGCGCAGTGGATATCAAAATATTGGACACAAAAAAAAGGGTAGATCATTTGATCTACCCTTTTTTATGCTTTGAAAAAGCTTCTTACTTACGTGTGTAAGTAATAACGCAATCTTCGCTTGTTCCATCGTCAAACCCAACTGTGTAGTTTACAGTTACAGTGTTTCCAGTGCTAGCAAGTGTACCAGTTCCTGAGAATACACGTCCTGAAGCATCAGTTTGAGTATCAATAGTTAAATCAGACCCGTTAGCGATAGATCCAACAATAGAAACGTCAAATCCAGCAAAGTTTGAAATGTTCACTTCGTCAGACTCAGTTCCATTAGAGATAGTGCTCTCATATGTGAATCCACAGTTGTCATCACCGTTGAAATCACCAACCCAGTTAGTTCTGGACTCAGTATCACAAGCGTCACCTTCAAATCCAGCGTCGCATCCGCAAGTACCGCTAGCATAAGTTCCGTTTACACACTGTGTTTCGCATGCATCTCCGTAGTAGTTGTCAGCACATTCACACACACCTTCAGTACAAGTACCTCCGTTTTCACAAGTAACATCTTTACATTCATCACATGAAGTAAGAGTTAAGGTCATCGCTCCAATAAGAGCAACCATCAATAGATTGATTTTTTTCATAAGTAGAGTTTTGATTTGGCGCCAAAAGTAATCGAATCTCTTATTTGCTTGACATCCTGATGAAAAATGATCAAAAAAAAGCTCCAACTGGAGCTTTAATCTATTCTGAACCCTCTTTTACAAAGAAGGTCTGGAGTACTTATAGGTATCGTTTTCAACTGTACTTCCCATTATGGAAGCTAATCTCGTGACCTTGATCGTGAATGTGATGTTCTCACCGTCGTCCTCGAACTGACCCGAAGTTGTGGTGGTGATATCATATTCTATACTTCCTTGACCGAGAACGGTCTGGTCAGGAAAGCTAATTGTGCTGTCCGAAACTTCAGCATATCCATCTGTATCACTGAAGGAAGAAAGATTTGTCATTTCAACTTTCCATACTTCACTGTGCTCAAACTCTCCTCGAGAAATAATGCATGTCTCCACACCGCCGTCATTGCTTTCATAAGTGTACGTGCCTATGAATTTATCACGACTGAAAACATCACAGTTTTCACCACTAATTCCTTCATTGCAATCGCAGTCTCCATTATTATACGTTCCGTAAAGGCAGTAATCGGCACAAAGTTCTCCGTAATAAGGTTGCTTACAATCGCATGTGCCTGTAATACAGTTCTGGCCATTTTCACATACCACGTTTTGCGTTACACACAGATCTTCTACATTGCAGGTGGTGCCTGAATAACCTTCCGGACAATCACAAATGCCCTCGACGCAAGTACCTCCGTTTTCGCATTCAACTTTCCGGCAAGCGTCGCAGCTTACAAATATTATACTTGAACATAGTAGGGCAATGTAGACGAGTACTCTCATTTTTTTGTGTTTGATTTTGGTGGGCAAGATATTAATTAATGATCATTTGTTGAAATATATCCGATGTCACCGCAACTTTCAGGATCTCACAGCATGCGCAAATAATACATTTGACCAATCAAAACATGGTGAATGAAATTTAATGGATCAGGGTTCGATAAGTCACGACTCTTAGAGATATATCAATCGTTGCTCTTACCCAGACAGATAGAGGAGAAAATGCTCATTTATCTGCGACAAGGAAAAATAAGCAAGTGGTTTTCAGGATATGGTCAAGAGGCAATTAGCGTCGGATGCACGATGGCGCTAGATCCGGATGAGTATATCATGACGATGCATCGGAATTTGGGTGTGTTTACTTCAAGAAACATCCCGCTGGAAAGACTCTTTGCTCAATTTCAAGGCAAAGCGCAGGGGTTTACAAAAGGGCGAGACCGGTCGTTTCACTTTGGTTCAAATGCCCATCATATTGTAGGTATGATCTCCCATTTAGGAGCGCAGTTAGGGGTGGCGGATGGAATTGCTTTGGCTGAGAAACTGAAATCTTCAAACAAGGTTGTTCTTGCTTTCACCGGCGACGGTGGCGCAAGTGAAGGAGATTTTCATGAAGCTTTAAATGTTGCTGCCGTCTGGGATCTTCCCGTGATTTTTGTTGTAGAGAATAATCAATGGGGATTAAGTACCCCGAGTTCTGAGCAATTCAGATGTAAGCAGTTTATCGACAAAGGGATTGGCTATGGCATGGAGGCGGTTCAGGTGGATGGAAATAATGTTTTAGAAGTAATCCAAGCGGTAGAGAAGATTAAGTCCAACATTTTAAAGAAGCCAGCACCCGTGTTGTTAGAGTGTAAAACCTTTAGAATGCGAGGACATGAGGAAGCGAGTGGGACCAAGTATTATCCAATGGGCATACAAGATGAGTGGGCGGTGAAAGATCCTATCTCAAATTTTGAAGCTTATCTAGTTTCAGAAAATATATTGAACGAATCAACCATAGATAAGCTCAAGTCGGAAATGACGAGCATGATTAGCGCAAAGTTTGACGAGGCCCTGCAACTTCCTGAGATCGAATTTAACACGGAGGAGGAGTTCGGTGATCTATATCGAAAATCTGAAGCGAAAATGGTAGCGCGAGGTGCAGCGACACAAGAAAAGAGATTTGTTGACGCCATCGCCGACGCGGTGAACGAGGCCATGATCAGGCACCCTGAACTGGTGTTGATGGGACAGGATATTGCTGAATATGGCGGTGTGTTTAAAGTCACAGATAAGCTGGCTGCCCGATATGGTAGAGATCGAGTTCGAAATACACCTATTTGCGAGTCCGCGATTGTAGGCGCGGCTTTGGGGCTGAGTATTAAAGGGAATAAAGCAATGGTGGAGATGCAGTTTGCCGATTTTGTGACCTGCGGATTCAATCAAATTGTAAATAATTTGGCAAAAGTTCATTGGAGATGGGGGCAATCAGCGGATGTCGTCATAAGAATGCCAACAGGCGCTGGAGTGGGAGCAGGACCTTTTCATTCCCAATCGAATGAAGCGTGGTTTACACATACACCAGGGCTAAAAGTTGTTTATCCATCTTCCCCAGCTGAAGCAAAGGGACTCCTGTTGGCTGCTTTCCAAGATCCAAACCCCGTTTTGTTTTTCGAACACAAGTATTTGTACAGGAGTCTTTCGGAGCAGGTTCCAGATGGATATTACACAGATGAACTTGGTGTTGCCAACGTTGTGAGAGAAGGAGATGCCTTGACAATTGTGACTTATGGCCTTGGCGTGCATTGGGCCAAAGAAGAAGCAGAAGCATCATCGATGTCCATCGAAATATTGGATCTAAGAACGCTTTTGCCATATGATTTTGAAGCGATTAAGAGATCAGTAATGAAGACTGGGAAGGTTCTAGTTTTACATGAGGATGTACTCACGGGTGGTCTTGGGGCGGATATCGCTGCTCGAATTTCCGAAGAGCTATTTGAGTTTCTAGACGCACCTGTTAGGCGATGCGCCAGTTTAGATACACCGATTCCATTCGCGCCTGAGTTGGAACGAAATTTTCTTGCAAATGCAAGGCTGAAAAAGGCAATTGAATCCCTCATTGAATATTAAATTTGCATCAAAATAATACCATGAAAAATATTCTTTACGCGCTAACACTACTTGCTTTTGTTTCATGCTCTTCGGATGCACCAAAGGATGCTGAATCTGAGGAAACAGTCGACGTTGTCGAAACTGCAGTTGAACCTCAAATGGCTATGTATGGCGAGGCGGTTGATGAAGAAGGAGTACAAGATGTTTCTACCATTCTCGCTCAACTTGAAGGGAGTGACTCTGTGCGGACCAAGGTTGTTGGAACCATTGAAAAGGTTTGTCAGGTTAAGGGTTGCTGGATGTCAATGCGCGTAAACGATGAGCAATCCATGCATGTTTCATTTAAAGACTACGGATTTTTTGTTCCTAAAGACATAGATGGAAAGGAAACGGTAATTGAAGGTTATGCCTACATCGAAACAATGAGTGTCGATGACCTAAAGCATTATGCCGAGGATGAGGGGAAAACGGTAGAAGAAATTGACGCGATTACTGAGCCAGAAACAAACCTGTCCTTCGTTGCGGATGGCGTTATAGTTAAGGATTATTCGGTTGCAGAAGAGGCTACAGCCGATGAGGCCCTAGCTGAGTAAGTCAAACCACTTAAGAGTCAAAGTCCTAATCTTCGGGTTGGGACTTTTTTTGTTTTATAACGAGCCTTAAGCTTTGGTCGAAACTCAAATAGTACCAAAGCCATTCGATGAAGATGAAAAGCTTGTTTTTCACTCCAAGAATATTCATCAAATGCACGAAGAGCCAGAATATCCACGCAAAGAATCCACTGAACTTAAGAAATGGAAGGTCAGCTACAGCTTTACTTCTTCCTATCGTGGCCATGGAACCTAGGTCTTGGTAGGTGAATTTTTTCGCACGCTTACCCTGAGAAGTCATTATGAAATTTTTCGCTAGTAGATCGGCTTGCTGCATCGCGACTTGAGCCACTTGGGGGTGCCCATGTGGATGATCGGCTCCCTCGATGGCAGCAATATCGCCAATCGCATAGATGTCGGCTTGGTCAATGACTTGGCAATGCGAATCTATGCGCATCCTACTTCTGAGGATATTTTCTGGATCAAACCCGGCTACAACATTTCCTGCGACGCCCGCCGACCAGATCAAGGTTTTTGTATTTATGGACTCCAAATCCGACATTTCAATGCTTGTGCCCTTATAGCCGGTGACACGTGCGTTTGTAATGATTTGAACGCCCATCTTTTTGAGAAAAGAATGGCTTGCCTTCGATGCTGACTCACTCATTGTACCCAATATTCGATCGCCAGCTTCGAGCAGGTAAATGTTCATTTCAGAAAAGTCCAATTCAGGATAGTCCTTGGGTAAAATATAGGTGCGCATTTCGGATATGGCTCCAGCAAGCTCCACACCGGTTGGGCCGGCGCCAACTATGGCAACGTTCATAAACGCACTGCGATCGGCCTCGATCTTTTCAGTAAGCGCCAGCTCCATGCATTCGAGGATTCGATTCCTGAGTTGCAAGGATTCAGATGTCGACTTCATGGGAAATGAATGCTGTTTTATCTCTTCATTTCCATAATAATTTGTGTCGGCTCCTGTCGCAATAACTAGCTTATCATATCTGATGTCGCCAATATCCGTTGATAATGTCTTTGCCTTTGTATCTACTTTGAGCGCTTCTGCCACTCGAAAGTGGACGTTTTTCG
This sequence comes from Flavobacteriales bacterium UBA1993, assembly GCA_002336485.1. Taxonomy (GTDB): domain Bacteria; phylum Bacteroidota; class Bacteroidia; order Flavobacteriales_G; family Salibacteraceae; genus SHAN690. Next base: position 4,744 of record DDCZ01000041.1, on the reverse strand, counting down.
CTTTATGAAATAGCTTTCGAATCGGAAATGAAATGGCGCTAGGGGCGAGGCCAGCTGTTGCAACCTGATAGAACAGCGGTTGAAACTGATGGTAGTTGTTACGATCTATTAAAACAATTTGAAAAGCCTTGTTTGAAAGCTTGCGGGCAAGTTTCAATCCGCCAAATCCAGCGCCAATAATTAAGATCCTAGGTAAATCCGAGTTAGGAATTTGTGCTGACATCTCTTCGTTTCATTTGTGCAACAAATGCAATGATTTAATGTCGAATAACAAGGGAAAAACTTACTTATCTACTATGAATGTTTTGCGAGTAACTCCTTTTCCCGTTTCAATTGAAACTTGATAAACGCCCTTAGCGAAATTGGTAATATCAAGTCGCTTTGAATCCATTCCAGATTCAGACAGCACCACTTGTCCAGCCATATTTGTAATTCGAGCCTCATAAGTCGCACTGCTTTTCGCAACAATGTTCAAATGGTTCACTGCAGGGTTAGGGTAAATGTCAAAGCTTTGGCTAGGATCAAGTGTGTTTACACCCAGTTTAACCGGCACTTCTGCATTTATCAAGAATAGGCAGCCTGTATCATCTGTTGCAGTTATTAGGTATGTGCCTGCGCATAAATCAAGGGCGTTTGCCGAAGTAATCGCATTGTCATGAGGCCAACTATAAGTGTATGCCGGCGTTCCACCGAACATGGTTGCCGATATAGCTCCATCGCAGAAGCCATCATTGGCTGAATCGATCAACGTTTGCACATAGACCGAGTCAGGTTGATTCACATTAAAGGTATCAACCAAGGCACAACCGGCTGAATCACTAATTGTCACCAAGTATTGACCAGCGTTCAAATTTGAGTAGGAACTTGAGTTGGCGAGTGTGTCGTGGCTCCACTTGTACGTGATCGGACCCTCCGAATTTTTCGTTGTTATGTTGATCGAGCCATCACCTCCGTTAAAACACCGCGTCGGTTTTGCAATGGGTAGTGAATCATCTACAATCATAACTTGATCCTCTACAACGATCATAAATGTTTCAACGCATCCAATACCATCTGTGACTGTTACCGTATGGGTTCCTGAGGCTAAATTTTGATTTATGCTTGAGCTTGCGCCTGAACTCCAACTGTAAGAATATGGTTGGTTTCCTGCGATCATTTGGATGCGCGTGGAGCCATTTCCTAGGTCACAGTTCTCGGAGTTCGACTCCACTATTCCGTTTAACCCTGAAGAACTAAACAATATTTCAGCCGAATCGATCACACTACAGCCAGCTGTGTCCGTAATCGTGACGGTAAACCAACCTATACCTGCTTGTTGAATTAAGCTGTCCGTCGTATTGGCAGTATCGTTCTATTGATAGGTATAACCGCCAGCACCACCAATTGCTATTACAGATATTTCGCCGTTTCCAAATGCGCAACTGGACGGTAGCGTGGTAAATTGAGCTTGAATGGCTGTTGGTTCATCTACGTTTATTTCGGCTTCTTCTTCGTGTCCTTCATCATCCGTAATGGTTACCGTATAGGTTCCAGCACACAACCCAGAAATGCTCGTGGTGGTGTCATTCGTTGACCATAGGTATGAGTAGGGAGCAATTCCCCCGCCAGAAACAGTAACAGAAGCTTCGCCATCGCAGCCTTCAAAACAGGTTGTGCTTACTGAGTCGGTAGTAAAAGTGATGGGTTGTATTGGTAAGATTGTGCTTGTCGTAGTATATGTGTAGTCATTGGCATTTCCATTGGCCCCATTCGCTGCCAGGCCGCTTGCATAGAATACGACGGTATCAGAGAAGCTTGGTGCATTCCAAGTAAAAGTCCACGATCCTGAAGTATTTGTAGTGCTGTTATGCTGAACATAGGAACGTCCAGAGCTCGCCCAAGATCCTTGACCAGATCCTGTGGTAATGGTTCCGCCAGCTGCATTGTTGTCTCGCAGAGGCACTGCTTGAAATCCATATTTTGCAGGAACAGGTGTGGACTGCGATACATTAACGGTTATCGAATAGGACTCACCTGGATAATACGAAGCCGGCGTCGTGAGAGAAACACTTCCAGAACCTGAGTTTAAACCATAGGTAGTATGACACTGAGTACAAGCATTTTGATTGCTATCAAATGGAGATCCTGTGGCATCTGTATTAGTAGGCCCACCGGTGTTGCTGTAAATGAGCGCGGAGCCAATGATGAAAACAGAAAGTGAAAGTAGGCGGAGTAGACGTCTTTCCATAGATAGAGTTTTGGGTTCGTCTACATAGACGGGGGAATAAACCTAAGGTTGAGGCTCCTCGAGATATTTTATTTTATATCCAATAGAAGTCACCACCATCGTCATTATTGGGCTAATCAGACAGAAAAAGCAAAAAGGCCAGTAGACAGCCGTCGCTACTCCAAGTACCCCAGCCTGAGTAGCGCCACAGGTGTTCCAAGGAACAAGAACCGATGTAACAGTTCCCGCGTCTTCTAGCGTTCGACTTAGATTCACCGGGTGTAGTTTATTCTCGGCATAAGCTTTCTCATACATCTTACCGGGAACCACAATTGCGAGATATTGGTCGCTTGCAGTTAGATTCATAAATATGGAGCTAAGGGCAGTGGTGCCAACCAAACTGGTTCGACCTGTAGCCAGCGAAAGGAGCGAGGCGCTAATTTTGTTCAAGCAACCACTTCGATCCATCACCCCACCGAAAATCATAGCACAAATGATCAACCAAATGGTATTTAGCATGCCTTTCATACCAGAAGCAGAAAGAAGATCGGCAAGAAGTGGATCGGAAGATTGAATGCTTAGACCTTGACCTAAGGTAGTAACCACCACACTGAAAGGATTTTGGAAGGTTCCATCAGCAATAAGCGAGGCAATGATGTCTCCTTGGAAAATGAAGGCGAACACTATTCCAAGAAGCGCTCCGATTGCCAACGACGGCGCTGCCGGTATCTTCTTTAAGATGAGTATGACGACGGTAATCGGAACAAGGAATAAGGCGGGAGAGATGTTAAATAGTTGAAGAATGTGATCGTTTAGCCCGCCGACATCAGAAACTACGCCCGCACCGTCATGAAACAAGCCAATAAGCGCAAATATGATCAAGGTGATAACAATACTGGGAATCGTAGTGATAGTCATATACTTGATATGGCTTATCAGGTCTGTGTTTGAAACAGCCGGAGCTAGATTTGTAGTATCAGATAATGGAGACATCTTATCTCCAAAATAGGCGCCGCTGATGATAGCACCTGCGATCAAACCTTCATTAAAATTCATCGCTTTCCCAATACCCAAAAGCGCAATTCCTACGGTTGCAATCGTGCCCCAACTACTTCCGGTCGCAATTGATACCACCGCGCAAATAATGCACGCACTAACTAGGAACCATTCTGGACTCAATACTTTAAGACCATAATAAATCATCGCAGGCACAATACCGCTCAAAAGCCAACTTCCGGCTAAGGCACCAATAAGTAGCAGGACTAGCAGTGCAGGAACAGCTTGTTTAATATTATCAGTAGCACCTTGCATCAAATCTTGAAAGCTCACGTTGGTGAACCTTCCAATGATTCCAGCGATCCCTGCTGCGGCCAGCAAAACAATCTGATTTGAAAAACTTAGGGTGTCATCTCCATAGGTGTACACATTCGCTGCCAATAGTGCAATGAGAATTGCAAGAGGAGTAAGCGCCAGAAAGAGGGAAGGAGATTTTCTTTCCATTCAGCGAATATGCAATTTTCATTTACCCAAAAACAAAAAAACCACCAGCTGTTGGGCTGGTGGTTTTTGTTACTTAGAAGTGATTGATTAGTCGAAAATTACTTCCATTTCAACTCGTCTGTTCTTGGCACGACCTTCTGCTGTGCCATTATCAGCGACTGGTTTCGTTTCACCGAACCATTGCACAACCATTCGATCTGTTGGCACTCCCTTGCTTTCAAGGTAAGATCCAACTGCTTTAGATCGCTTTTCTGACAGCTTCATATTCGATGCATCGTTTCCAACCGCATCTGTGTGTCCGCTTATCTGAATTTTCCAATCTTCCTTTTTGACGAGTAATCCGGCCAGGTTATCAAGTGACTCGTAAGAAGTCGACTTAATCACATCCTTGCCAGTTTCAAATTCAAGGTTTTCAAACGCAGTGTTCAGCACCTCTTGTTCTTCTTCCTCAATTTCAGGGCAACCTTGGTTTGCCGCAGGTCCAGGAGTTTGTGGACATCGATCGTCTTTGTCAAGTACTCCGTCACCGTCAAGGTCGCTATAAGGGCAACCATTATTCTCCGCAGGTCCAGGAGTGTCGATACAAGAATCATACTTGTCTAATACACCATCTCCGTCGAGGTCGGCATAAGGACAACCTTTGTTCTCCGCAGGACCAGGGGTGTCAAGACACGCATCGTCTTTGTCCAATACACCGTCTCCATCTTTGTCTCCGTACGGACAACCATTGTTATCAACAGGACCTGCAGTTTCAGGACAGCTATCCTTATGATCAGGAAGGCCATCTTCATCAGTATCAGGGCAACCTTCAAATTCAACTGAACCAGGTTTCTCTGGGCACTTGTCATCTAGATCCTTAATCCCATCACCATCTGTATCAGGACATCCATTAAACTCTGGTAATCCAGCATCCGTAGGACACTCATCGTCTTTATCCATGATACCATCTTCATCAACGTCTGGACAACCCTTGAATTCAGGAATACCTGGAGTGTCTGGGCAATCATCTTCTGGATCAATGATGCCATCACCGTCACG
>DDCZ01000031.1 GCA_002336485.1 Flavobacteriales bacterium UBA1993 | reverse complement strand
GGCGATTAGGAGTTTCATGCTTTGGCTATTTCGCGAGTTAATTCGGCTTTTCTGTATGAATGTTGCGCCAGTTTGAAGTTGCCCTTTGCAAGATAAATGGCAGCGAATTTCAAGTGCTTTTTTCGCTTACGCTGGGCAACTTGACGCAGTTCCGCAGGTGTTAAGGGCTTGGGTTCCGCGTGCAAATGCTTCAAGCTAATTTTCCGGTAAACCTCCTCAAATTCACCAATGACGTTGGATTCCTGGTCATCATGTGCTCTGTACCAGACCATGCCATGAGGCATCAGAACAACGGGGCTTTGAAATGCAAGCCGATGCCACATCTCAAAATCCCCAACCATCCGTCCGGGCTCAAACCCGCCCACCGCATCGAACAGTTCCTTTTTGATGATCGAAGAAAGCGGAGCTTTGTGAAACAGTCCTGGACCGAGGTAGTGGTATCGATAGGCCTCTTGGGTTTCCAGCACGAAGGGGAATGGCCTTGCCTTATCCTGTGCTAGAGAACACAAGCCCCAGCCAGCCTCCGGAAAGCGTTCCATGCATTCCCATAAAATTTGCAATCCCCAAGGGTAGATCAAGTCGTCTGCATCCACGTACTTCAGGTACTTGCCGGTGGCGTGCGCCGCGGCTTGGTTGCGATTCGGATAATCGCCTAGGTTTGTTTCGTTTTGGTAAACGCGAATGCGGGTGTCTTTTGCGGCATAGCTTTTTGCCAGTGCCACCGAACCGTCGGAGGAACCGTCATCGACAATGATGTGCTCGTAGTCTTGAAAATGACCTTTTTGCACACTTTCAATGCACTCGGCGAGGTATTTCTCTCGATTGTAAACTGTAGTCAGGATGGATATCTGAGGAGTGATTGGTGGTTCCATGGTAAATTCCTTTGGGTCAGTCCAGCCCTATTTTGCCGGGTTGGATGGTTGCTGCCCAGGTAAAGTGTGCCCTGGCATGCTGACATGCTTCTTCTCGTTTCAAGCCATCCTTGGATGCGTTCAGCATGAGTTTCAATGAATCTTTAAAGTGTTGTTGAGAGTCTGCTAACGTTAAACCGGGGACGGGTTGCTCATGATAGCCTTCAGCGCCAATTGAAGTAGATAGAACAGGACATCCGTGAACCAAGGATTCAGGGATTTTAAGACGGGAACCGCTCCCGCTGAGCAAAGGAACGATTGAAGTGCAATGCTTGAAGTACAATTCAGACAAGTCCGGCGCATTCGGAACGATGTTGACTTTTGGGAATTGCTCCATTTCCTTCAGGAATTCCTCGCTTGGGTTGCGTCCTGCGATGGTAAGAGTGTACTGGTCATTGGCCTCGATGATGTCGAGGTGCACAGAATTCAGGTACCATCGGATGCCTTCCACATTCGGCGGATAATTTAGCGAGCCTACAAACAAGACTTCGGAATTGTTTGGTGGATTGATGGGGGCGTTTGATTGTCTTAGCTCATCAGTGCCATTGGGCCAGCAAACGGTTGCTATGGGGCTACCGTTCATGCTTTGAAAGCGTTCTTCATCAGATTCCGTGCAACAAACGACTCCATCGATCAAGCTCCCAAGATTGGTTTCAAGCGCCAAAATGCGATGATCGTTTGGGTTGAGAATGGAATCGACATTGTGTGCATTGAGCCATGTGGAGCGCCCTGGGTTTTTCCAAGATACTTCAGGATAACACTGAAGAGTGTCGAGCATGATGCAATCATAATCGTCACTCTGAAGAACAAATTGATTGAGCAATTGATTGCTCAAGTTTTTGGGTAATGAAGTTTGTCCTAAACTTTTTTGTGATGTGAATATGGCATTGAGTAAGCCTGTTAGCCTCGTGCCTCCTCTGCGCTGCGAAATGGCCCGCAAGGCTACCGCTAAACTCGGTGCAACAGAATTTTTGAGGCCAAGCTGCAACCATTCAGGGGTTGTTTCAACCGAAGTTTTGAACTGATCACAATAGACATCCACGTGATTGTTTTTCGCGAGTTCTTTCAATACGAAATGCGTCCGCAATTGACCGCCATTACCAGGACGAAGGAATCCAGTGATGTGTGTGATGAACAGGAGTTTTTTCATTGATTTTTTGGCAACTTGATTAGCTAGCCGAATAAGTTCTTTTTTGCAAAGCTTCTTTCATGTTCTTCTTGGGATCGAATATTGCTTTGAAATTCACCATCGACGATTATAAGCCCAGGGCTGGCAACCGATGTTTTTATGGCAGATACCAAAGCCGCATATCGGAAGGTGCCATCGGATGTCATTTCTAGGTCTCGATTCAATTCCAATAGTATTGTCGCTATTTGTGAGTTAATTAGGTAAGAGAAAGCTCCCCAATGCTGACCGGCCCTTTTTAGGTGTTTTCTTCTGAATTGGTTCGTCGGTGCAATACGCATGCTCCGATTAAATTGGAACCTTTTTTCCAAGGTTGGGCACATCATCGTGTTTTTCAAGAAATGCCAAATCCACCTAAGGGTTCGGTAATTTCGTTTATCAATAAGTCCTGAGGAGTATCCAAGATAAACAAATTCATTCGATGTCATTTCAGTCAAAATGAGATCCAATGAGGATGAAAAGCTGCTGCGGGTTTTGGGCTCCGCATCATCTTCACATATAAGAAAGTAATCATTGTGAGGAGCTTCAGCTACCTGTTTCCAGATTTCCATATGTCCCAATACACATGCTAGCTCGGTGTCAGTGATCGTTTGATTCAAAACGGGTAGTGAAGACCGTAACGAACTTGAATACAATGGACTATGACTGATGAGGGATACCCAATCTGGAACGGTAGGCCTCTGTCGTCTTCCGTCAATACCATCGTGGAATGTGATAGGGATGTTACATTCAGAGAATACATTACTGAATTTCTTTCTTCGATCCTTGTCCGATTTCAATGAGAGACAAATAATCTGGTGGATTCCTTGCTTTATTGATTGGCTCATTTTCGATTAGATAGAAGCGAATTAATGATGAATAGTTTAAACTTCCTGAAAAAGAAATGCGTAATGCTTATTGGATTATATGCTCCGAATTGACTTTGATGTAAAATTGTTATCCGAAGATAATCACGCTTTTTCAGCAATTTCGAAAAAATCAGTTTGTCCTTTTTAGCGATTTGGTTCAAAGAGGGGATTCCACTTGAAGTGCTCATCTCAGTCTGGATTTTCCAATGAAAAGATTTAACCTTTCTAAAGGTGTGCACAATCCAATCGTCTCCGCAATAAATCTTCAGCTTATTTGGAATCGGGGTGTAGTCATTTCGATTAAATAACATCAGGCATCCCCATCCAGCCGTGATGTTATGACCTTTTTCAATCTTGAATTCGGTTTGGCTAGGACTTTGGGCAGAGAAGTTTTCAGGACAACAACCAAAAACGGTTTGTCTGATTTTCAGTGAATCGAAAAAGCTAAAAAGCCTGGTGTCAAATTCAATGTCATCGTTGCAAAGTGCGATGTGGGGAAAGGTGGCCTCTGACACCCCGAAATTCCACGCTGGATTAACGAATATATTCACACCTTTAGATAGTATTTTAAGCTTCTCTAATTTAGGAAGATTAGGGGTGAGTTCTGGTGCATTATCAATCAGGATGATTTCTCCAACATGCGGAGTCTTCTCGAGACTTTCGAGTAGATTATATATCCGTGGAGATTTCCATAGAGTTGGTATGACAACAGACCATTTCACAGGAATTATCCTTTGCGATATTTTACGTGCCACGAAATAAGCTCACCTAAACCTGCCCTTATACTCATAACGGGATTCCAGTCGAGCTTTTCTTTTGCTTTTCCAATCGATGCCGATGTATGCAACATATCCCCTTGCGCAACGGGAAGGAATTTT
>DDCZ01000075.1 GCA_002336485.1 Flavobacteriales bacterium UBA1993 | reverse complement strand
CTGGTCCATTGAGCTTTTTCGAGCAGCGAAAAAGGGAGATAATCCAGTCGTGATATGCCCGAACCAAGCTTGCTTGAGTGAGGAGGTATAAAAAAGGCTCGAGGAGCGCAGCTCGTCAAAGGCGTATGATCCACTTTACGGCCAAACCTGGTCCATTGAGCTTTTTCGAGCAGCGAAAAAGGGAGATAATCCAGTCGTGATATGCCCGAGCCAAGCTTGCTTGAGTGAGGAGGTATAAAAAAGGCTCGAGGAGCGTAGCTCGTCAAAGGCGTTGTATCCACCTTACGACCAAACCTGATCCATTGAGCCATTTCGAGTAGGAAAAGGCGAAATAATCCAGACGCACAAAATGCCCAAACCAAGCTTGCTTGAGCAAGGAGGTGGGTAATTGTCGACAATTAAAAAAGGGCTACATAGGTTGTTGGATGTTCCGAAATGGATTGTTGCTTTGCATGGATGCGTAAAGCCATTTCCTTTTTAATGCACTTATTCAGTTCGAATACGCTGCATGGCACCCATTCGCCATTTGTTTACGCCCTGCTGCGCGATTGCGTTTATAGCAAAATGAGCGTTCGGGAGAGTGTAAAGTCGTACTACAGCGGCATGAAGGAACGCAAAGATGTAATCGAAGGTTTTGATCACGGTGCTGGAAAATCTGTGCGTATTGAGGTTGGCGCCCTGGCGAAAAAATCGGTAACCCAACATTTTGAATCAAACTTGCTGGGGCGGCTTGTAAATCATCATTCCAGCCAACGCATCCTAGAACTTGGTGGAAATTTAGGCAAGGCATCTGCTACGATAGCCTCTATGAATGAAAATGCTGACGTTGTTTCCGTTGAGGGCAATGAAGGTTTGGTCCAAATGGCTAAAGACGGATTCGACACACTTGGAATAAAGAATGTAAATCTGATTCATGCCACCTTTGACTCTTTCTTCCAAACCAATGAAATGAAATTTGATTTTGTCTTCATCGATGGAGACCATAGTTACGAACCCACATTGAGATACTATCAGAGAGCGAAAGAATGCCTTAAGGGCCAAGGGCCAATTGTATTACACGACATTTATTGGAGCAAGGGAATGGAGAAAGCTTGGGCCTCTGTTAAACAAGACCCGGATGCCACCGTTACCATAGATCTCTTTTTTATGGGGCTTGTATACTTTCGAAAAAATCAGGAAAAGGAACATTTTAAGATTCGCTTTCCGAAATCCCTATTTGGCTTTTTTCTTTGATGATTTCTCGTCCTTAGATTCGTTTTCACTTTGAATCAAATGATCTAAATAATCGCCCATTTGTTCAGGCATAAGCTTGGTGGCGATGATGGTCTTGTTCTCATCTAAAAGGTAAACCTTAGGAGTGCTGAAGATGTCGTAGGTGTCTCTAAAGTTTAAGCTCTCCAAAGTGGTAGTGCCCTGCCTCATTAGTTCCTGGGCGTTTTCATTGATCTCTGGATTATCGCTTACGTTGATCCAGGGTAGCTCATTCTTCTTTATATACTTCTTCCAGTCCTTGTTTTCGAACTCAGTGCCAATTGCAAAAACCTCTATGCCCTTTCCTTTGTATTCTGAATAGAACTCCTTGAGCTTAGGTGTCACCTTTTTACAATGGCCACAACCTGAATCCCAGAAATACAAAACAGTGTATGTCGCTTCAATTTTGTGGAGTTGCTGCCATTGATTGTTCGTATCCATCAAGATTAAATCAGGAGCAGTTTTGCCAATGAGGAGTGGGGCCATTTTGTCTACCCGCTCGCAAAATTCTTCTCGTTTCTTTTTACTCAACCACCACGCTTTATCTGGACAGTAGTAGTTCTGACCCATATGTACAAGAACCGATTCCATGCCCATAATTTTTGAGTCCTCGTATTTACTTGTAATGTGATGGACCACGTACTTATACGTTTCCTTATTGTTCTTGGTACGCTTCACCAGTTCGTCGGCTTCCTTGATAATGCTATCGGCAATTTGAGGAACCAACTTCGTGAAGAAATAGTTCATCTTGTTGTGTAAAACTGGTGTCCGTAGTAGGCGTTCGTCAGCAAAGTCAACGTCCGCTAAGTATTGGTTTTTAAACGCAATGTAGCGTGCTTTTTGCCGCTCTTTCTCATCCTTAATTTCAAGAAAATCAGAAACAACGGGCTCTGCAGATGCCTTAAACACCTTTGAAATAAACAGGTCCGGATTGGTTTCGATGAAATTGAGTTTATACGAAATCACATTCTTGTCAATGCTCTCCAGTTTCGATTCAAGTTCTTCTTTCTTCTTATCGTCCGCATCTTCACGTTGCTTTTTTAAGGTCTCAACTTGCTTCGATTGAGTTTCGATAAAGGCTAAATACTCATAGAAAAGTCGATTCTCCTCAGACTCTTTCACCTTCATGTTCGGTACGAAATCTATCGCCTTTGTCTCCATATTTATTTTGGGCTCATTCACCACAAATTCAAAATAGGAGCGTTTGTCGCTTAAAATGATCGAATAGATTCCTCCCTGAATTGAATCGCCTTTGAAATGGAGGACGCCTCCTGGCTCAACAATCGCCGTGTCAAAATAGTATTGCTTGCTCCCATAATAGTTGGCCATGAAAGCCATACTATCGTTTGTGTCGCTTAGGTTGTTGATTTTGAAAGTAAAATCGTAATTCAGAATTGGCTCTTGAGCGATCGATGTAATCGATATCAAAAGGCCTGCGACAAGTAGTTGAAATTGCTTCATAGTATGTGGGAAATTATCAATGCCCAAAGCAATTCAAAATCCTTTTGTGACAAAAGTCCTTTTAACATGGTTTTAACAGCACTAAATTTGTATTAATTTGGTTGACCAAAGACAGAAAAAACTCGTCATAAAGTTATATTCAATTATGATCTCATATAAAAGACTCCTACCTCTCTTAATCGTTGCAGCTGTAACTGTTAATTCATGTAAAAATGACGGATGCAATGATCCTTTAGCCTTCAATTACGATCCAGATGGCGAAGGAACCGAGACCTGTGTATATGAACCAAAACAAATTTCACTGGATGTTCAACCAAAGTTTGGTGAGGTTGATCTCGTAAACAATGAAATGCAAAAGATGGATGATGGTCGAAGGATCCAAATTTCCTACTTCGGAGCCTACCTATCCAATATATCGTTTAAGGAAGCAGGTGAAGAAGATTATCAACGGTGGAACTTAAATGATGTCGCTTTAATCAAAGACGGACAACTGTCTGTAGATGGTGTTTATCTGAACAAGAGTTCGATTGAGGGTTTCAGCTTTGATATCGGTGTGGACACGGCGCTTTACTCCGATGATCCCTCTGATACTTCAAAGGTGGCAGCAGAGAGTCCTCTTTCGCTTCAAGTACCTAGTATGTATTGGGGGTGGGCTGCTGGCTATCGTTTTATTTCGATTGAAGGTATGGTTGATACTTCCGCTGCATCTGATAGTTCAGGAATGACTCCATTCGCATTTCATTGCGGGCTCCCAGCGAATCTAAAGTCCATTGTTGACGACAGCACAGATATCTCCGCTGATGGAAACTCGATTCAAATGAATCTGTCCATCGATGTGAAAACGCTTCTATCTGGAATTGATTTTACTACAGATGATTTGATAATTCACGATGGCAACCATCCGGTCACTGTTTTGATAATGAATAATGCATTAAACGCGGTACGACTTGAATAGGCTTGCGGCCATATTGCTTAGCTTATTGATTGCCGGTTGCGGCGAAGGTGTTCCACCATTTGAGTTGGTGGAGCAAGACCCTAAAATGGTCTTGGACTTTGGTCTTTACAACTCGAACACCAAAATTGAGGTTGGAGATTCTTTCATCGATGCAGAAGGCAACAACCTCACCCTTCGCACTTTTAAGTTTTACATATCTGATGTTGCGCTCATTGCTGCAGATGGCACAGAGGAAATCTTGACGGAGGTAGAATTGGTAGAGCTCGACCGGTTTAATACAAACTACGATTCGGAATTTGAGTTCATCATTCCCGAAAATGACTATGAGCAAATTCGATTCTCGGTTGGTTTGCCCGCTGACCTAAATGCTACGGATCCAACCACCGTTTCGAACACAGATCCATTAAGCACGCTAAGCGGCATGTATTGGGATTGGGGATCAATGTTCGTCTTTATCTTAGCAGAAGCGAATATTGACACAAACGATGACCAATCTATTGATGGCATTATAGGCTTTCATACTGGGGAAGATTTGCAGTATCGTCCTCGACAAACATATCCTATGACCTTTAGTATTGCCGCTTTTGAAAAGGACTCACTTCAAGTAAGGATCGACTGGGATGCTCTGTTCTCCAAGGGATCTGACACACCGATTGACTTAAGCCTGATCCCATATTTTCACGAAAATCAAGATGAGGAGTCGGTTGAAATGACCCGGCAATTCACCGACAATTTCATCAACGCCATTTCAGTTTCTGATCGCAAATGATGCGGTTGCTCATTTTTCTTTTGGGTTGCATGATGGTTTCGTGCGATTCTAAAAAGATGGATACGTCGCAAGAGTCAAAAGATCGAGAATGGAGCTTTTGGGACTCAATGAAACATCCCAAAAACAATCTTCCTTCTGTAGCCAAAATTGAATTGGGCGAGCGTCTGTTTTATGACCCAGCATTGAGCTCTGATTATTCCACAAGTTGCGCCTCTTGTCACGAGCCATCCATCGCATTCGCAGATTCGGTCCCCTTTAGCATTGGGGCGAAGGGGAGGAGAGCGCAGCGAAACTCCCCGTCCATTGTCAACGTTGGATATATGCCGCATTTTATGGCAGAGGGCGGTGTGAAGAATTTGGAACTGCAGGTCATAGCGCCGATCGAAAATGAGCTTGAAATGGATTTTACGGTCATAGAGGCCTGCAAAAGATTAAATGATTTGCCTGCATACCGAGAAGCATTTCGTCTCGTTTGGCAAGACTCTGCCACACCATTTACATTGACTCGTTCAATCGCGGCCTATGAACGAACAATTGTTGGAGGTACATCTCCATATGATTCGTTTTTGAAGGGTGACGAAAAAGCCCTTACTTCCAGTGCTGAGAATGGGATGGACTTGTTTTTTTCGGATCGATTGGGATGTGTGGGATGCCATTCAGGAGTGTTGCTCACAAATTTTGAAATTGAGAACAACGGCTTAGATTCGATATACGAAGACAAGGGAAAGTATCGACTGACTTTAAGCAAGGAAGATCAAGGAAAGTTTAAAGTGCCGAGTCTAAGAAATGTGGCCCTGACCGCGCCCTATATGCACGATGGTCGTTTTGAAACGATGGCAGAAGTAATTCATCATTACGAGTCTGGTGGAGCTCCGCACCCTAACAAGAGTGTCAAGTTAAAACAGTTTGAATTAAACGAATCAGAGCGGGCGGATCTGATCTCATTTCTTGAATCGTTAACCGATGCTGAGATTAGCTATTAACTATTTAGGTAGGCCTTTACCTCGGCTATAACAGCAGGTTTGCACTCATCAAAATCTCGTTTGTAGACGTAAATGTTTTCAATCGGACCGTTTTCATGGCCAACATCTTCAATCTTCTGCAGCAAATGCCAAGGTTCTGTCATTCCTAAGCTTCTGAAACTTGATTTAAGCTTATGCGCGGCCAGTTTTATCTTGTCGTGATTTGATTCCTGTATTGCCGCATTTAACTGTTCTCCATCAGTTTCAAGTCCTTCTAAGAATATTTGAAGTACTTCTCGAATGAATGTTGGTTCGGTGGTGACATTTTCGTGCAGGTAGCTGAGGTCGAGGTGTTCCATATGGCGCTATTGAAGTGTACCGAAAGTTACAATAATCCGAATGTAAGATTCATACCAATGGTCAGTTTTATTGGACTGGAGTAATACGAACCTAAATTAACCATATCGGCATCCCAGATTTCTTTGCGTCCGCGATAGTCGTAATAGGTAATCACATTGTTTTTGTATCCCATGCCCGCAAAGAAGTCGATACCAAAAACGTCGTTGTACATAACCTGCATGCCGCCCAAAAGATCAAAACTCAACTGGGTGAATTCGATACGCTCAATCGGGGCGTTCTTATCTCTGAAATAAGCGTTCGAATAGGACGAGTGTATCGCGGTATATAGTCCTGTAGGAAGAAAAACCTTGGACAGTTTTTTCTTGTTATAGAACTTTAGGTAATAATACCTCACTTGGCCTTGAAATCGATACCCAGGCATCTGAATGGCGCCCCCAAATGCTGCTGGTGTATTGTTAGCAAGCACGTTTAAGAGCGGTGAGAGAAATACATAACTGGCACTGGCTTGATATGTAAAACGATCTGATCCAATGAATTCAAACCCTAGTCGGAGCTCTCCGGTGAAATAGGGTACAGGCCCTTGTAAAACACTTAAGGGGTTTGTTTTTAGGTATATAGACTTGCTAACCTTGTCAATCTCGATGGGTTCCTGCTCAATGGTTTGAGCCCAAGAAATCTGAGTAAAGCCGGTAAGAGCTAATACAAGGTATATCCATTTGCTAGAATGCATATCGTGCCTTTGGTGCGGCATTTAGCGCTCCAAACTTTTTATCCAAAAATTGATAATGTCCATAGATTGCAATCATAGCCGCATTATCGGTGCAATAAGCGAACTTGGGTAAAAAGACTTCACAACCTTCGTGTTGTAACTCCAGCATAGCCGCACGGAGTCCGGAGTTTGCAGATACGCCCCCAGCGATAGCGACAGACTTGATTCCTGTTAGTTTAATTGCGCGCCGCAGTTTAACGATAAGAATGTCAACGATGGTGGCCTGAATCGAAGCACACAAGTCATTTCTGTTCTTTGAAATGAAATCTGGATCGGATTTTACCTCGTCTCTAATAAAGTAAAGTATACTCGTCTTTACCCCGCTGAAGCTAAAATCAAGATCGGGGATGTCGGGTTTTGCAAAGACGAACTTATTTCCATCGCCTTCCTTTGCATACTTATCTACCAACGGACCACCTGGATAGGGTAGACCTAATATTTTGGCGGCTTTGTCAAATGCTTCACCTGCCGCGTCATCTCGAGTTTTGCCAATTACGTGCATTTCCTCTGGAGAATCAACCTGCACAATTTGTGTGTGACCACCACTCACCGTCAAGCATAAAAACGGGAAGCCAGGATTGCGCTGTGCATCATCTACGATTAGGTGGGCAAGTACGTGCGCTTTCATATGATGCGCTTCGATTAGCGGAATGCCCGAACCAATGGATAATCCTTTCGCAAAGCTGCTTCCAACCATAAGTGAACCGGATAACCCAGGGCCAATAGTGTAGCATATAGCATCGACATCCGAAAGCGATTTCTGTGCGATTTCCAGGGCTTGATGCACAACAGGAAGTATGTTTGATTGGTGTGCGCGTGAAGCCAGTTCAGGTACTACGCCACCATATTTTTCGTGTACTTCTTGATTGGCAATAACATTACTCAATACGGCGCGATTTTCCAATATGGCGGCCGATGTGTCGTCGCAAGAGGACTCTATTCCGAGGATGGTAATGGGCTTCATTGATTCAGCTAATTTTGCCGCCCGTAATGAACGATTCAGCAATTCCCTGCAAAATTATCAAAAAGGCCTTCCGCCTACTTTTTGTGTTGCTCTTGGGTATCATTTTGCTGCCTCTATTCATTGCAGGACTTCTTTTCTTGGATCCCGTGCAAAATAAGGTGGTCGATTGGGCTACGCACTATGTTTGGGACGAGTTTGGTGTTAAAACAGAAATAGGATCTATTTACTTCGGCTCGTTTACGGAATTAGACATAAATGAAGTTCTGATTTACGATATGAACCTTGATACCATGATGCACGCCTCGCAGGCCTCTGTTGCATTGGGAAGACTAAACTTGGAAACATTTGGATCGGAATGGAATGCCCTTAGACTATCTGATGGAGGTTTTTACATGCACATTGCAGCGGGCGACTCTCTTTCAAACCTTCAACACGTACTAAATCAAATTCCAAAATCAGACGGACCGAAAACAGCACTTCCAATAGTTAGAGTGGATCAAATTGAATTGTCAGAATTCACTTTTTCATTTCATAATGCCAATGCCGATTTTCAGGTTGAAAATAAAATAGACTTTGCCCATCTAGAGTTACATAAGATTCAAGCATCTCTCAAAAATGTAATCTGGGATCAGGACGAATTGTCCGCGCAGGTTTGTCAATTGGCTTTTATTGAAAAAAGCGGTTTTGTCCTAAGAAGTCTGCAGTCAGAAATAGAGCTCAAACCCGGTAGCGTGGCCTTTAGCCAACTTTTATTGGCGACAAATACTGGATTGGTTCAGGGCGACTATTCAATGACGGCTGACACTTGGTCGGAGTATTCCAATTTTATTGAAAATGTTCATTTGGATGCGAAACTGTACGACTCCGATATCAGATTTGATGATTTGGCCTATTTCACCCCAAACTTGCGCGGCCTTTTACTGCCTTTTACGTTTACCGGCGAGGTATCCGGAACGATAGATAACTTGATGTCCAATGTGGAAGTAATTCAATTTGCAGACCAAGGACAACTAAGCGGAAAGGTGAAGGTGAAGGGTTTGCCCGATATAGCAAATACGTTTATCGATGCCGACCTAGAACGGCTTTACGCTACGGTGAATGATGTCAAACAAATCAACTTGCCTAGAGCCGGTGAATATAGACCGTTGGAGTTATCTCGACAATTGCACACTCTTGGTTTTGTGAATTATACCGGCCGTTTTACCGGATTTGTAAATGACTTCGTGACATATGGAAATATTCAAACAGCACTTGGACATGTCGACGTCGATGTGAATATTAAAACAGGTGAAGTCTTTCGCTATTCAGGCCAAGTAAACACCTCCAGATTCAAGCTGGGAAGACTTATTAATGCGGAATCGCAAATCGCCGACATCGGATTCCATCTTAATGTAAACGGAAAAGGATTGGATCCTAACACGCTAGAGGTTATTGCCAAGGGTAAAGTGCACCACATTTCGGTTAAAGGGTATGCCTATCGAGACATTGATATCGATGGCGTGTTTGACGATATGATTTTTAATGGATTTGTGGGGATTTTGGACTCCAACATCAAAATGAAATTTGATGGAATGGTGGATTTAACTCAAGATATTCCACACCTCAAGAGCAAAGCTGTCATTAAGTATATCCATCTTGGGAACCTGAACATTGTGCCGCAAGACACTTTTGGTGCCTCGGGTGGCGAAATTGATATCGTGCTAAACGGAAACTCCAAACGCACCCTAAACGGGAGTGTAACGCTGAAGGATTTTTGGTATTCGAACAAAACAGACTCGGTAACGCTATCGAGCCTGACACTGAAAGACAGACTAATTGAAAGTGGACACGATATCGAAATACATTCAGACATCATTGAAGCGAAAGTGATAGGGAAAACGAGCTTGTTTGACTTGCCTTATGCCTTTTCAAGCGTAACACACTTCTATATGCCCAATGTTGCTGAGGTAGTAAGCGGCGATGGAGCGGATACGTTGCAGGACTTTCATTTCGATGTTTCCATTCAAGACGATCCAGATCTTTGGGGGCTGATTGATCCAAACCTCAAAGTAATGAAACCAGTTTTCCTTCAAGGATCTCTTCGCACCCGTGGCAATAGTTTCAATTTGACTTCTGATTCGGTATCGTGGGCATACAATAACATTGAAGTTCAGGATCAACGCATCGAAGTTTACCCAGCTCATTATGACCTAATTCTCAAAACCGATGCGAAATCAATAAAGCTTTCCGAGAACTATACCGTCGAGAACTTTGAGGCATTCTCATCAATCAAGAAGGACTCGGCTGATACACGTTTGCATTGGGTCAATACAAATGAATTGGGCGATAGCGGAGCAATTGAACTAATGCTTTTTAGAACGGGTGTGAGTCCTTGGAATGCAATACTAGAAAGTGCTGTTATCCGCATGGCAGAGGTGGAGTGGAGCTCGGTGAGTCGGGCCACATTCATGGCCGATTCGAACCGCATAGAGATCGATGATTTTGCCTTAAAAAGTGAGGAAGGACTCTTCGCCTGTTCAGGAACGCTAAATGAAAAGATGCCTTCAATCTTGAATTTCGACATTGAAAACTTCGGACTAAATTATCTAGGCAATTTTGGGTTGATTAAAAATGATATTCAGGGTCAGTTGAGCGGGGCGGCGGATTTATATTATCGAAACAAAAATTTAATAATCGATGGTGGTGCGACCATTGATTCGCTGAGTATTGATGGCACCGAAATAGGACGAGTGCAGGGAGATGCGCGTTACAGCGATCAACTAAAGAAGGTGATCGTAAACGCAAACCTCACGTATCTCCAGAACGAGCGGATCAAAATCATGGGAGATTATTATCCAACGAGAGAACTTGAGCAGCTCGATCTTGAAGTGGCTTTAATGAGTTTTAATCTCGCTTCGATAGAGCCGTTTGTAGATGCATTTGCCTCAGAATTGAAGGGTGAAATCGACGGATCCGCTAGTATAACTGGGACGATAAAGCAGCCAGATATTAACGGCGGCCTAAGTTTAAAACACATTGGAGCTAAGGTGAATTATTTAAACACCGCATATACCATCGATGAGGCAAGCGTGTTGTTGCAGCCGGATCTAATCGCAATGGACCTGGCTGATGTCAAGGATGAGAAGGGTTCCACCGCAGTTACCAATGTCCAGATATTCCATGATTACTTTAACGACCTGAGCTATGATATTTTCATGGAGGCTGAGAATTTTCTGTGCTTGAATACGACGCTTGCCGATAACGAAGATTATTATGGAGTTGCGAATATTACTGGAGACATTAATATTGGCGGGTATGCGGCACATACGGCCATCGACGTTGAGGCAGGAACCGATAAAAACACGGTGTTGCATATCCCGCTTTCTAGTGGTGGCAGCGTTAATGAGTTTGACTTCATACGTTTCGTTAACAACGACGGATTCGGGGTAGTGGAAAAGGACGATGCGCTGGCAGCGGAGTTGAAAGGTCTGGAGCTAAACTTCAGGCTAGCCGTGGACAAGGATGCGGAAGTTCAAATCATATTCGACGAAAAAGTTGGTGATATTATCAAAGCACGTGGAGCGGGCGATCTGCTGCTACAAATCGATAACCGCGGTAAGTTTAACATGTACGGCGACTATGTTATTAATAATGGGGAGTACTTATTTACGCTTCAAAATGTCATAAACAAGCGCTTCCAGGTTGCATCGGGAAGTAAGATCATGTGGAATGGGGACGTTTCAGAAGCTAAGCTTGATATTTATGCAGACTATAGATTGAAAGCTTCTCCCGCCACGATGGTTTCTTCAATGACAGGAAATCCGGACAAGGTTGAGGATATCTATTATCAGCGATTACCAGTAGACGTGCGATTAATGATGTCTGGAGCTATGAGTGCCCCTGAGATTGAGTTCGGTGTTTCGCTACCTACACTTTCTGAATCAGATATTGCAAACCAATTAATTTCTCCTGGAATCGCATCCAAGGAGCAGATTACATCACAGGCGTTTTCACTTCTCTTGGCAAACCATTTTAGTTCTGGAAACGGCGGTGTTTCCTTGGGAGGCGCAGGTCAGAGTTCCGGATTTGAGGTGCTAAGTAATCAGCTAAGCAATTGGGCGTCTCAATACTCCGATCGTTTTGATGTGGGGATCAATTACCGAGACGCATACTCGGATGAGACAGGCGAAACAGCGCGTGAAGCTGGACTTTCATTTTCGACCGAAATTGGTGAACGATGGTCTGTGGAAGTTAATGGCACACTTCAGGGTGCAGCAAATCAAAATGAGACAGGCGACGTGGCTGGTGAGTTTAATGTTGAGTATAAAATCAATAAGGATGGCTCGCTCAAGGGGCGCGTTTACAACGAATCAAATAACTATAGCTCAGCCAATTTGAATCAATCTCCATACACACAGGGTGTAGGTTTGTTTTATCGAAAGGAGTTTGATACGTGGCCTCAATTCTTCAAGGGCTTGTTTGGAAAGGGAAAGCCCAACGAGTCTAAGAAGGAGAAGGATTCTAAGTAGGGCGGAATAAGCTAGGTCGTTCACGTTAACGGCATCCCATTATAGGAAGGTCCAGCGAAATCATCGGAGTTCAAAACTCCAAACACATCGAAAACCCAGTTGGGGCTGAGGGTGTCATCCCAGTCTGATGGTTCTTTCTTAGGCCGGAGCGTTGAACGATGAATGGAATAGGAGCAAGGTCAAATGAACTTCATCGATCTAAGGCCATCTAAATTGCAACTGGAAATACCCAAGCATAAAAAAGCCCTCCTAGTTTCGAAGAATCGAAACAGAAGGGCTTTCGGGGAATCAAAATTCAACCTTACTGTATAATCACTCTAGTGTCCATTCGAACTGTTTCGCCTTGGATAACTAGTATGTATACACCTCGATCGATGTCTCTCAGGTCAATCTCATCTCGCGATGAAACTCCTGTCTGAATTGCAATTTGATTGTTCATGACGATCTGGCCATTGATTGCCATTAGTTGAACTTGATACTTCCCACCTTCTAGTCCAGTTGTTTCAACTGTAAACTGGCCTCTGTTCGGGTTAGGGAATATGTTCATTCCTGGCGCATCCTGTCCTGCGATCTCTTCAGCTGAAACATTTACACAGTTGTCAAAGACCACTATGATTTCGTCGCTTCCAGCACATTCAGGAATGTCAGATACCGTTACACCGTATGTTCCTCCGCTCGTAATCTCAATCGTTTGCGTCGTTTCGCTCGTAGACCAATCATATGTGCTAAAGGCTCCTGCATCCAGTGTAAGCGTTGTTCCTCCATCATCTGTACAGACAACTGTATCTGGTCCTAGGTCTACAACTGGAGGCGTTACAAACGTTACCAGAGCGGAATCTAATCCTGAACAACCATTGATGTCTGTTACTGTTACAATATATGTTTGACTTGCTGTAGCGGTAACTGAATTCGTTGTTGCTGTAGTGTTCCAAGCATACGAGCTAAACTGTCCACCTGGAGTCAAGATCACTTCTGATCCATCACACGCAGTAATGTCGTCTCCAAGAGATACGATAGGGGATGTGTTGAACGAACCAACTACCGTTGATCCAATCGATGTACATCCATTCGTGTCAGTCACAGAAACAACGTATGTTCCAGATCCAAGGTTCGTTGCCGTGTCATTCGTTTGAGCCATGGCATCGTTCCATAAGTAGCTATTAGGAAGAGCGAATCCGAATGGAATTACAAAGGCCGTTCCCGTTGCATCATTCGAACAAACATTGTCCGTAGTTCCAAGAATCAAGATTGGTGCTCCTTCGTTATTCAATGTCAACGACTCTGTAACTGAACAGCCTGCACTATCGGTTACCGTTACTTGGTACACGTTTGCCCAAAGACTGTCAACGAACATTGAATCCGTTGCATTGCTGTCACTCCACAAGTAAGTAACCATTCCTTGATTTCCAGTTACCGTGGCCAAAGCACTACCGTTAGAGTCGGTACACGATGGTTCCGTGCTCATGATGCTCACAGTCAAAGGAGCCGGTCCAGAAACAGTAAATGGTGATACCACTTCACAACCATCATCATCCGTTACAGTGAGATCGTAGAGACCAACCGTAAGGCTTGTAATAGACGTTCCTGTTCCGCCATTGCTCCAAGCGTAGTCATATGGGCTTGCTCCACCAGTCACCACGGCTGTTGCCTCTCCATCTGCGCCATCTGCGCATATTGGATCAATTGTAGTAATAGTAACCACCGGGGCGCCTACTTGACCTACAACAATCGTATCTACGATGTCGCAAATGGTCGTATCACTTACGCTTATCACGTATGTTCCAGCTGCCAATCCAGAGAGACTTGAAGTTGTGTCTCCTGTATTCCAGAGGTAGGTGTAGTTACCTGAACCGTTTGCCACTGTTACAGAGATTGCGCCGTTACTTGAGCCGCAATCAGCATCTGTTATAGTCGAACTAATCGTTAATGGATCAGTAAAGTCAATAGCTACAGAATCGATAGCCGAACAACCAACACTGTCAGTTACAATAACCGTGTATGTGTTACTTGTAGTTACGAGAATACTTGAAGTTGAATCTAGGGTGCTCCATGCATAGTTTGCATAGCCTGCGCCAACGCCAATTCCGTAAATGTTTCCGCATATTTCAACATCCGCACCTAGATCGATGGAAGGAGCAATATTGTTGTAATCGATACTAACAGTTGCGATGTTCACACATCCGCTAGAGTCTGAAACGCTGACGTAGTATATACCGCTCACTAATCCGTTTACAGTATCTGTTGTGTCGCCGTTGCTCCAACTATAGTCAAATGGAGCCGTTCCGGTCGCCGTTACAATCGCACTTCCAGTTCCGATGAGCTCATTCGAGCAGTTTGCATTTATTGTTGTTGTAGCCAGTGAAGCAGAAGGCGTGTTGGTTACAATAATCTGTGCAACTCCTGTACATCCATCAACGCTGGTAGCGGTAACCGTATAGATACCCGCTGCAAGCGAATCGGCACCGATTGTTGTTTGAGCTAGTCCATCGCTCCATTGATACGTATAAGTACCCGTAGGCATAACCGCTGTCACTAAACCTGTTCCATTAGAATCACCACATGTTGCATTAGCCGCAGTAGTTGCAAATACAACAATCGAATCAGGATCGCCAATGATTGCAGTATCGACACCTAAGCATCCGTTGGCATCCTCGATTGTAACAAGGTAAGTTCCAGCTCCAAGTCCAGTAACCGTATCCGATAATGTGCCATTTGGCCATTCATACGAGTAAGGGGCAAGGCCTCCTGTGGCTGTTGCAACTGCGCTACCATCTGTTCCGCCATTACAGGTTGGATCTGTTACTGATACAGATGACGTGAATCCTCCAAGTGAATAAACGGAGAACCCTTGAGTTTCCATACATCCGTTTTGATCAGTCACAGTAACCATGTAGTTTCCTGAGCTAAGGTTATTGGCGATAAGGCCACTTGTTTGTCCGTTGCTCCAGTTTACGCTGTAGTTACCACCTCCAGTGAGGTTCGTGATCTCAGCTGATCCTGTAGAAAGGCCACAGTCGCTAGAATCGGAATCTACGGTGTAAGACAGAAGTGGGTTGAAGATCACAAGTACAGTGTCAGAGTTTTGACATCCGTTTGTATCTCCAGCAATGACTGAATAGTAGTTTGAAGTATCAACTAAGATAGACTGTGTAGTATCTCCTGTAGACCATAGGTAAGTCGTTGCTGCACCTGCACCTAGATTGTAAACTGCTCCACAAACTATTGTGTCAGCGCCAAGATTTACAACTGGTAATGGATATGTTTCACCAAGCGTTACAGTGATTGTGTCTAAACAACCATTCGCATCCGTTACAGTTACAGTATGAGATCCTCCAGTAAGTGTGCCGTTGGAAGCATTAGTCCCTCCATTTGGCCATGAGTAGGAGTAAGGAGTTGTCCCACCTGCAGCACTTATCAATGCGAATCCATCATTACCGCCTTCGCATGTAACATCATCCGTTGAGTCGATTGTAAGCGCTAATACAGCTGGCTGGTTAATCGTAGCCAATGCTGAGTCCATACATCCATTGTCGTCCGTGATGGTAACCATATACGTTCCAGCTGGAAGGCCAGATAGCGTATC
>DDCZ01000066.1 GCA_002336485.1 Flavobacteriales bacterium UBA1993 | reverse complement strand
AGTTCATGGTTTGTGTAGAGCGATCGATTCGGATATCTTCCAATCGGCTGTTTATCTGCTTTGATCTCATACAATTGACAATTGTCAACCGCCATAGTCGGATCGCCTAGCTCAGGTATTAAGCGCTCGGTCACGATCCAAATAGGATTGTAAGCTCCTGCCCAAGATAGTTTTCTTGATTCTCGGTTAAAACCGCATAGCGATATATCCATTCCGTCCTTAACATCCTCACCACTTCGAGCAAAAGTCTCATCTACAAGCATGGCCGTTTGATCCAATATGTGTGAAGGCGTTTCCAGTTTATACTCATTCACAGATTGATTTAAGGCATTATGACAGACCACACTAACCATTGCGCCAGGAACACCATGTCCAGTGCAATCAGCCGCTGCGAACAACACATTCCCATTTTGCTCGTGCAACCAGTAAAAATCACCGGCTACAATATCCTTAGGAATGTATAAAACAAAGACTTCCTCTAAGAGAGAATCAAATTGCTCCATCTTAGGCAGAATAGCCGACTGCAATCGTTTGGCATATATTATTGAATCAAGTATTTCCTGATTCTGATGAGATATTTCGAGACTTTGCTCTTCCAGTTGTGTCGTACGTTTATTTATCTGGTATTTCAAATACGACTTGAGATTATTATTATAAACCTCGCGAATCCATAATCCAAAAATTAATAGCCCCAATACAATAACACTAACCGTGACAACGAACCATGTTCGTTTCCACAAAGGAGTTTGCACGGTCAATGAAATACTCACTTCACTCTCTGGCCGATTTAATAGCCGTACCCGAAACCGATATTCCCCTGAACTAATGTTTGGATAATTCATATGACTGGCGCCTGGTTCACATAAGTTCCAGTAGCCTTCAAACCCATCTAATTTGTATTCATAAATATGTTGGAGGTCGCTCGAAAACTGAGGACTAATAAAGTCGAATCGGATTCGATGATCGCCAGCAACTATATCTGTTAACCTGCTCTCTGGTACCCTATTACCATTAAGTTTAATATCCGTGATTGTGATAGGAAAATACTCAACCAACCGATCATCGTTGTTTGAAATGTTGACGGAACTCAGAGAATGGTTTGAGATGTAGGTTAGTTTTCCAGCGTTTACGGAATAGTCTGGTGATGAAATATCCAAATCTGTGAAATCCTTTGAAATACTCAGTTTCCCGCGCTTATTCTGCTGTATAAGCTGAATCGACTTTGATGAAAATGCCAATAACAAACTATCATTTATGGTGCCGATATTTAAAAGAAAACTTTCGAGTTCGATGTTGTTATCAAGCTCATTGATTGACTCGAATATACCGTCAACCTCACAGAACAATCCTTCACCAATAGTGGTGAAGCAGTTGTATCGATCGGACCGAAGCAACGAATTAATTCTATAGTTGACAACATCCACGTCCATGATCTTTACGTTGTAAAGGCTATCAATTTCCACTAAGCCTGCTCCGTCAAGGCCAATAACTATATTTTCATTATCGTGACTTTTGGTGCAGGATAAGGCGCGATTTGAAGGAAGCCCAGAGACGATGCTCAGAACCTTGAAGCGGTTATCATTGATGCGATGAAACCCAACTCCCGCCTCCGTTAGCATAATTATTTGGCCTCCTATTACTTTAACTTCATTTATTCGTATTGGATCCCAATCTCCAAGGTCAATTTCCTGAATTACTCTGTTTGATTCGGTGTCGTATAGGTAGACACGATTATCCTCGGTGACACAAACCAAATACTCACCTGTCGACCGCAAGATTCGAATCGAACCGACAGCATCCATCTCATAGGTATTCTTTGGTGAAAGTGATCGGGGGATAACTTCGAATAAACTGTTTCCATCGGTGGCGAACAAGGATTCACCATGTTGAGTAAGGGAATAAATCCTTGAATTCAGCCCAAGAGTACGAGAGGAAACCGAAGGTAGAACAGACAAACCATCGCCGTAACCACCAATCCAACTATTTCCATGAGCGTCCATATAGATGAGTTTCACCGAATTTGATACCAATCCGTTTTTCTCTTGCAGGTGTTCGATCAACAAGATGTCGCTGGCTTCGCTTTTTGGAACTTCATACACATAGAACCCATCAGACCGGGTTGGAACAAATAGTTTCCTACCATCATTAGACAGGGTTAGTCCCATTACATTACTCGCAAGTGTTTGATACACACTGAGCAACTCTCCCGTTCCGATGACAGAAATGGCGTAGAGATTACCTGTGCTAGCAACTGCGAATAGCTTTTGATCTTTTATATCTAACACACTATGAACTATGCGCTCTGTGGTCTCTATCTTGTTTAATAATTCGCCCTCTTTCGAGAAAATCAAAACAGAGGAGTCGGATACAACAATTTCCATTTTGTCAAACGAATGAATCGAGACCACATCGGCGACCTTGCTCTTGAACGCAAATTTGAATGTAGACTCTTGAAAATCGTATCGATAAATGTCACCTTGATCCGTGATTGCATTGACTTCGCCATTGTATCGACAAAATGACACAACCCTTTCTGCGGTTAAGTGATACTCAATTTCCTCCTCAAATTTTTGCGGATTCGTTACGGTAACACCGGCCTCAAAGTAGTTGATAAAAAGATGCTCGTTTAGTACCAAAACATCGGTTACAAAGTTTTCGAGCAATCCGTCAACTTCTGAATATCGTTTGAAGCCTTCACCATTTTATGAAACAAGGCCGTTGTCCGTTGCTACATAGATTAACCCATCAATTCCTTGATCAATACCGTAAATAAAATCGCTAACGCTTTCATCCTGCAAATGGTTGACATGCACCGCCTGTCCAACACCCGATATTGAGAGGGCCATGAGAATAAAAACACCAACCCCTCTAAAGACTTTTTGCAGCTTACTCTTCATCTTTCACCTCATAACCAGTCCTGTAATCAAACTTCGGAACTCCATTGATCGGTTTAGTAAAAACGGTAATGCCTCGTCATACTGATTCGTAACGAAAATGGTCATATCATTTGAGAAAGACGCGGCATCGAGCACATTAAGGTCAAAAGATGTATTTCGCTCCTTATCGCTTACGTCATGTATGCTTGTGACCCAATTCCCGTCGGCTGACGCTTTAACAGCATGTGAGTTTTTCACGACCGAGGTTAGTCGGATATTCCCGCCATTATCGAAATCAAAATTGTGCACCTTCACATTAATCACGTCATTGTCTATATATGGATAGAGGTGCATGATCTTCTTAGAATTAGATGGTACACGCAAGGACATTTCGTAGCAAAAGGCATTGGAGCCTGGGATTTCAATATTCTCATCTGCCTGTGACGTCAGATAAAAGTGATATAAGTTACCGTCATCGCCCGCTTCACCCTTTATAATGAATTTGAAGATATATGCACCCATTGCATTATCCAGTTCGCCTTCTTTTGGATTGAGTGGGCCAATCGTCATCCAATTATTATCAAGCTTGGGATCTTCGCCCACCTTTCGCTCAATTATTTTAATCCCCGCATCGTATCCTGGAATGGGATCAACTCCCTTTGCTGCCTTATTCGAATAAGCTCCCTTACCTCCATAGATGGTAAATGATGTGGTACTATTAAATCCAGACTTCGCCATGTCGTGCATACCTCCCACATCCGCGTCAAAGACTCGTATGTAGAATGGCCGCGTGCTGTTCTTGGCAATGGAGACAAAGTAAACCTGCACATTATCATCGTCTCCCCACGATTTCGGTGCGGACTCAGAGAAGGTGGCGCAGTACCCTATATTTTCAGCAATAGAAGGCACACGTTGCGCTGAGGCGGTATTATGCAATCCTCCCATCAAAAAGCAACTCCAAACGAATGTCTTATAACATGTCGCTTTAATTTTTTTCATTCCCATATCTAGTATTTAAGCCTCATTTTTTCAGAGGATCAACAACGTTGATTGTTTTTTGCACACAGCTCACAACCTTTATTCCATCGGAATTGGTTGAAGAAGTGTAGAGTTTAACAACTTGATCTCCTGGGGATAGAAAATCTGCTTTAAAGGACTTTGTATTCGAGGTTTGATTATTATTTAAACTCCATTGATATTCCTCAACCGGCGCATCATCGGCTACGATTGAAGTCAACTCAACGATGCTTCCCAATGTTGTTTCAGGTGGGCAATTTATTACGGTGCTTCCCGATTTAAAATTGATTGGAATGTAGTTGACCGTCTCCTCAGGATAAATCAACCCTGTGGCGACATCTTCCGCTGACATTACAACTCGATAATTTCCTGGAAGTCTATACGTATGTGAGGCTTCTGATCCTTCTCCTTTCCCTCCATCTCCAAAATCCCAATGATATATGAGCGGTTCACCATTCGGGTCAACTTGCGCCCTAATGGTCACCGTAACGCCCTTTGTTTGTTCCACACATTCGCTTCTAATTTCAGCGTACACGTCAATTGAATAAATATCAAAACCTCCCAAACCGGCTTCTCTATCTGAAGAGAGTAATGCGAATCGTTGTTTTTGAATAAGAGTGAAATGCCTGTCGTTTGCACTGGAATTAACTGGAGCACAAAAGCCCAGAGGCAGACCGAACCCCGTATCCCCTTTTTCAGAATAATAAATATCAAAACCACCTAGACCACCCGGTTTGTCGCTGGAAAACGTGAGGTCGCCTTTGACTGTAAGTTTGGGATCAACTTCGTTGAATTCAGTATTAATCGCAGGACCTAAGACTTCTGGCAATGTCCATTGACCATCGGTATAGCGCTGTCGATAAATGTCATATGTGGCGCCAGCATCGCCTGCCTTCTTTGCTGAAAAGAAAATCACCCGTCCTGTAGGATCCAGCACAGCACGATCTGCATAGTCGAATAGGATGGAGTCGAGGCAGTTTCACAGCACTTTCAAATCCATCTTCACCCCGCTCGGTGACCCATAACGTATTTTCTTGAAGAAGAACGATTCGCGTTCCCAAAGGGTCTATGTAAATGAGGTTTTCAAGACCATTCTCAGAACCATTTAGATTAAGCAAATCCAATCTTTTTTCGATTGTAACGCTTCTGGTAAACTGTCCTTTTAGAAACTCCGATACTGTCTGTTTACCTAGGTCATCAGCAGAACTGGACTTAAATGTGAGATAGCTTTCACTTTCAACAAATTGCGGGTTGCTTTCTTGCTTCTCAGAGTTGACGCGAGGCCCAAGATTTCGCACTTCAACTGCTTCGCCTAAGATTCGATTTGTAAGCGCTTCGCAATCAGCTGTTTCTGATTGAGATGAACTCGTTTTCGCGAGTAACAAAAGGCCTAATAAAAAGGCAAGTCTGGCAGATATCAAGTTAGATAGGCGCGTTTGTAGATTCTAGAAAGTTCTTGTACGACATAAATGACCAATGGTTGCAATTATTTATGGCGTAATTCTTATTCAAAGGTAATGCCAGTAATTAGATTAAGTGCGCTTCATCAGGATGGATAGCATGAGAGAAATCAAAACAACAAGCACTGCTCCAATCACGTTATACCATAAGAAACCTATATCGAGAAAACCAAGACCGAATTTCTCTCCGAAAAAGATAACCAAGACGAATGATTCCGCGATCAATGCAGCAATAAACACCTCTTTGGCGCGCACGATTTTAAACAACACTGCACAGAGAAAAATTCCAAGTATGGTACCATAAAACAGCGACCCTAAAATGTTGACGACCTCGATGAGGTTATCAAACAAATCTGCCGCAAGGGCAAATAAGATTGCTAGAATGCCCCAACCTACTGTAATTAGCTTGCTGTATCGCACTTGAGTTTCGGGACCAATTTCCCTTTTACTTAGCCTTTGATAGAAATCGTTCATGGTTGTGGTGGCCAAGGCATTCAGTTCTCCAGCGGTGGACGACATTGCTGCGCTCAAAATCACTGCCAGCAAAAGCCCTATTGCTCCATGGGGCAAGTAATCTAATATGAATCGAATGAATACATAGTCTGAATCCTTAGTTGGAATAGCGTCATCTACCTCATTTGCAATCTGATTATACGCCGTTTTAACGGATTTTTCTGCTGCCACCAAGCGTTCAAATTCCTGGTTTGGTAGCTCTTGGCTATTCGATTTTATAATCTTGGTTTTTTCCGATTGAATACGCTCAAATTGAGCCAAGAGCTCGCTCCCTTCTTCTGCCCGGTCTGAGCTTTGAACGAGCTCAACAACTTCTCGGTTAAAACTAATTGGCTGCTCATGCATTTGATAAAACACAAACAACAACACTCCGGTAAAGAGTATGAAAAATTGCATCGGAATTTTCAAGACCGCATTAAACATCAACCCCATCCTACTCTCTTTTAATGAGCTTGCACTTATATATCGTTGGACTTGACTTTGGTCGGTTCCGAAATAGGAAAGCGAAAGAAACAAGCCCCCTGTAAGTCCGCTCCAAATGGTGTAACGAGAGGATATGTCAAAGTCAAAGTTTACAATCTCCATTTTGCCTTGAGCCCCAGCGAAGGTTACCATCTCTGAAAAGCTCATAAATGGAGAGATGTAATCGATGAGCATGAAAAAGGCGAAGAACATACCGCCCATAATAACCGCCATTTGCCACTTCTGAGTTAAGCTCACAGCTTTTGTTCCACCAGATACGGTATATACAATGACCAATGCACCAATGACAATGTTGAGCGAGCGAAGATCCCAGCCCAATACAGTGCTAAGTACTATGGCTGGGGCATATATGGTGATTCCGGCTGCCAATCCACGTTGAACTAAGAACAAAAAAGCTGTAAACAGCCGTGTATTGAGATCAAATCGGTTTTCAAGGTATTCGTAGGCAGTATATACGTTTAGCTTATAGAACAGCGGCACGATGACAACAGATACTAGAATAAGCGCAAGGGGTAAACCAAAGTAAAACTGAATGAAACCCATTCCAGATTCAAACGCCTGACCTGGTGTAGATAAAAAGGTAATTGCTGAAGCCTGTGTGGCCATGACGCTTAGACCAACTGTGAACCAACTCGAATCTCGTCCACCTCTGAGGTATGATTCTAGGTCGCGCTGCCTTCTGGTGCGCCATGTGCCGTAAGCAATGATCGCAAAGAGCGTTCCTCCAAGTACGATCCAGTCGATTGCGTTCATGCTAGGGCATTGGATAACAGTGTGAACACAATGATTTCAGCTACAAGAAACAGCAATACGGCCGCATAAACCTTGTTCCAAAAAGACCGATTTTCTATATTATTATCCTCCATGACTATGGCTGATATTCGATCATGTTAACTAATAACCGGTACGCGCCAGGCACCCCTGCGGGCAATTGTCTGAAAAAGGATATACCAGAATAGAAGTATGTTCCTTTACCATAGTGCGTTACAATAAGAGCTCCTTTTGCTTCCTTGTCCTCATCGCTGTCTTTCCAAGATATAAGCGGTGTGTAGTTTTCATCCCACTCACTGGCGAAATACAATCCCCGTTCTTGAACCCAGTTTTCAAAATCTGCATTGGTCAATTTGTTTGGATGGTTAAAGACACCATGCTTTGGTTTCAACCAAGTGGCCGGCGCATTCTCCTCCGTCACCCTTTCCCGGCCGAGTGTAAAAGGTGTCGGCCCGAGGTTTTCAGTTTTCAACCCTCTGGAAGTATTGTACTGAACAATCATATTCCCGCCATTATTCACATACTCCAATAGCTTGTTTTGGTAGGCAATCAGGTCTTCATTGGTATTGTAAGCGCGAATACCAACAAGTATCGCTTTATACTGATCCAAGTTATCGACTGCTTCAGATAATGGTAACCGCTCTACATCGTAGCCAATAATTTCTAGGGATTCGTCCACCTCGTCACCTGATCCTTCGATATACAAGATTTTGCCATCTGACTTCTTCAGGTCCAACGCAATCAGCTTTAGTTCACTTTCCTCGGCAATGGAAATATTTGGAATGTGATCGTATTCAATGGTGCGGATTGTCTTAGAATACACCTTGTCGCCGATCTTGGCTTCCGGAGTTATTATATGTTGTTGACCCGACGGCGACTCCGAACTATGCGTGACGGATTGGGTGAACTTCTGTCCCTTTTCAATGGAAACATCTGTCTTTGCCAAGGCATCGCTGTATCCTGATGGGTATAAAGTGAGTCCATCCACTTTGCCGAACGCGTGCACACTCACAGCGTGATCGACACCCTTTCCATTCTGAACGATCAATGTTTTAGTCGCATTGGATATGGACACTAGGGGCACAAATTGCAAGGGTTGCTCAATTTCACCAACGGACCTATCTGTCCATTTCCGGTGAATCTCTGTTTTACTGCGAATGGGAACGTCACGTTTGATCGTATAGCTAATCTCGTGCTCTACCAACCTAGGTTCACTCATCCACCTTGGGTCTTCAATCGTATATAAATCATTGTGTGGCTGACGCAACCAGTATGGCGTTGATGGAGCTTCTGGGGCAGTAAACACTCGATCAAACTTTAGGCGTTTTCCGGCGCCAATATCAAATGTAGTATCCACCCCGCTATCGGTGAATCGCACCTCAACAGACTCGGCACCTCCGTTATATACCTCCACCTCAACCTTATATGAACTTCCAACCACAACTGCCTCTTGCGATGCATATGCCTCAACTCTTATGCCCAACATGCTTTGTTTGATTCTGCTCGCCATCTGACTCACATACTTCATGTCTAGCGACTCTGCCCACATGTTTCGCTGTGCCATTTTTGGTTCAAATTCTTTCACAAAACGCGCGTAATTCCCTTCTGGGTCAACAAAACTGTATTGATTTAGGATGGACTCCAATACGTCTTTATGGACGGCTGACCTTGACCAAATCCCCTCCAGGTCATCAAACAAATTCGCATTCCACTCCCCCTTCAAAAGCTCGAGATACTCAAATCGTTCACCGCGGTCGCGAGACGTACCAAATGCTTGACATCGGTGTTTGCTTCTTGCAAGTGAGGCAATCTCATTCATACCAAGGCCGCTTATGGGGTTATAAACTCCAATATTGACTCGGTGCATGTTTTCTTCCTTTAGCTCAGCCTCAGTTTTATCATCTAACTCCTTTCGCCACCAGCTTGATGTATTGAAATACATTGCACCAGGACTCCAAGGGTTTACTCTATCAAGATGTTCTGGATACGCATCGGGTTTGCCAGCGAGGTCGAATGCCTCGGCGGCTAATATTGCTGACGCCTCATGATGGCCATGTCCAGCGTATCTATTCGGTGGAAACCGGGTTATTATAATATGTGGACGAAACTTTCGAATCGCATAGACTACATCCGAAAGCACCTCTTCCTTACCCCATTTAGCAAAGCTCTCCTTTGCTGATTTACTGTATCCAAAATCAACGGCTCGAGTAAACATTTGCTCGCCGCCATCGATCTTTCTTGCCTCCAAAAGTTCGTATGTTCGAATAACACCAAGCGCGTCGCCCTTTTCATCACCAATTAAATTTTGCCCACCCTGGCCTCTGGTGAGCGAGAGGTATGCCGTTTCAATGTGCTTCTCATTTTCTAACCACGCAATTAACCGGGTGTTTTCATCATCAGGATGGGCGGCAATGTAAAGCACCCGTAGGCCTCGGTGCATTTTTTTGAGCGCCTGATAGGTATCACCTGTATTCATCAATTCATAATCTTGAGAAAAACCTGAAGAAATGGCGCAAAGAACTAGGCAAGAGGATATTATGGCTTTTATCATAAAAGAGTGCGAAAAAAATTGGCCCCAAAGAAACGAAATGAATGCCGCGTATCGTTTGTTTGCAAGCCAATGTTGAGCCGTGTTTTCATAGTTATTTTAATCCTGTCCAGTTTCGACCATTCAATTTGTTTGGCTCAACAGGCTTTTGAGCTTGAGGCTTTGCAAAGCCCCAATCGATACAAGAGCAATATCGAAGGCCAACTGAAAATCATCGAAACCGCCGTGTTTAGTGAAGAGCCTTCCGAAAACAAGGTGCTCTTGGAAAATGGGTATGCCAAGTATGAGTTCAAAAATCCAGATGCGTGGCCGCCAGATCAAATAGGCACGTACAGGCCGGTGGCAGTTCGGGTAATTTTCACAAAGTACCCAAGAGATAGCGCTTTTTGGTTGACCGATTATCAATGGCTCCTCAGTAAGCGACTGACGGCTCTATTCGAACTGGACAGCAATCTAAATTCTACGGCCATTGAATATTCAATTCTTCTTCAAACTGATTGCGACAACGAATTTGAAACGATGCAGCTCTTTCATGGAATTGAGGTTTCCTATGAACCGATTAAAGAGACCATTGACGTTACCGAAATAGACGCCGATCTTTCCAACACACAAACTAAAAACCCGCTAGCTGTTAGAAAGGTAACGCAGTTCATGCGACGGGACAGATACACCATGGACTCAGCTGTGTTTTCGGTTCTTGACCGAAACACACAATGGAACAATGCCGTAGTGGTTTTGGATTGGACGGGCAGCATGTATGGACATGGCGCCGAGGCTATTCTGTGGCAGGCACTTAATGAGGAGCAAAATCGAATTCGACATTGCGTTTTCTTTAATGACGGAGACCGCACCAAGACGCGGAAGAAAACAATCGGGTACACAAAGGGTATCTACTTCTCTGAGACTGCCTCGATCACAGATCCGATTAAAATGATGCGACGTGTTCAGCACAAAGGAAATGGTGGCGATAGTCCTGAAAATGATTTGGAGGCATTGATCGCCACGATCAACAAACTTCCCGAATCGCAGGATATAATACTTGTTGCTGATAACGCAAGTTGCATTCGCGACTTTGTGCTACTTCAATGTTTAAATCGACCAATCCACGTTGTCCTATGTCGCACTAAGAATGGCATCAACCCCCAATACATCAACCTAGCTTGGAAAACAGGTGGAAGCCTTCATTTCAATGATATTGATGTGCATGACCTCTCCGAAAAAATGAAATTTGGATCGCTGGATATTAACGGCACCAAGTACGTCCATACCCTCAATGATGTATTGCAACCGGTTGACAGATCCGACCACTTTTTCGCCCATTGCGATCGATACTATACCTACCCTAAAAGATTGAATCGAAGCAAGCGTAGAAAAGAGCCTGAGTGCTATTTTCAAGACTAAAATTTGACCTAATATTGGGTTCATGTCTTCACCGCTTATTGAACCATCCGCACTCTTTGAGATTATAAATACCCCAAATGTGATCATACTTGATTGCAGTCCTACCTCAAACAAATCGGGACTTGAGGCGTATGCTGAAGGTCAATACATTCGAGGAACACGGCAATTTAATCTCAGCCTTTTTTCCGACCAAACATCTCCATATCCCAATACGCTTTGCTCCGCAGAACAATTCGAAGTACAGGCCCAGCTCTTGGGTATAATGAAAGACAGCAACATAGTGATCTATGACAATCTGGGCGTTTATATGAGCCCTAGGGTTCGTTGGATGTTTAAAACCATGGGGCACAAACAGGTGTCCATCTTAAATGGCGGAATAAAGGCATGGGTAGAATCTGGATACCCTACAACAACAGAGCTGATCACAAAATATGAGAAGGGAAACTTCAAGGCTACGTTTCAGCCTCTAGGCTATTGTAATGCAAGCGATTTGCTTACCCACCTTGAAGATCCTTCGTATAGCACTTTGGACGCTCGAAGCGAAAAACGTTTCAACGGAAGTGTCGCCGAACCGAGAGCAGGAATGCGGAGTGGTCATATTCCAAATTCAAAAAACCTGCCTTTTCGTACCGTGATTTCGGATGGCAAATTCCTTCCAAAGCACGATTTAACTCGCATATTCAAGGAATACAACATCGAACATGAGTCACTTATCTTCACGTGCGGATCTGGTATTACAGCCTGCATCATCCAAACCGCGGCCGAAATTTGCCTGAACAACCAACTCTCCGTATTTGATGGATCATGGAGTGAATGGTCTATGCGCACGGAGCTCCCAATTGAATGAAATGAACAACACCGAACTAGATAATCTTCGATTTCCAATCGGAAAGTACTCACGACCTGCTAGAATCGATTCAGGGCAAATCGATGAATGGATCAAGGTCATCGAAAAGTTCCCTGCCAATGTTGAGCAACGACTAAGAGCATTGGACAAGAATCAATTGGCTTGGATTTATAGACCCGATGGTTGGTCTATTGCACAGCTGGTTCATCACTGTTCCGATAGCCACATAAACTCGTGGGTCCGTTTCAGGTTGGCGCTCACCGAAGATAACCCCTCGATAAGACCTTACTTCGAAGACAGGTGGGCGAACCTTCCTGATTCGCTTGAGCTTGACGTTGCTGATAGCTTGGCCTTATTGAAATCGTTGCACAAAAAGTGGTCCTCTATGCTTCGAGGGTTGACGTCTGAACAATTGGTTCGAACATACGTGCACCCAGAGCATGGGCAATCATTTACCGTGCACGAAACAATTGGCAATTACGCATGGCACTGTGCACATCACTTGGCTCATATAGATCTCGCCATCGAGTCAAAAGGTGAATTCAACTAGTATTTTCATTCGGCGATAGACGCATCCATTTCGCACATTTACTCGTCTATCCAATCGAACGTATCTTTGACTAAAATTTCCACTTATGAAATCTGTTTTATTATCCCTCGCATGCATTTGTTTGGCACTTCATATCAATGCTCAAAACGACACGTACGTTGTACCTAACATGAACGTGGTGGAAGCTAGACTAGTTCAAGCACAGGCCGAAAACCCAGACGACATAAAGGCTTCATTTGAATTAGCAAAGTTTTATTACGACAACGCGACGACTATTATTCAAGACAAATCATCTGGCGCATTGGATGGCATTCCACAGGTGGACGATGAAATTCAGCGCAGCCTAAACCTAGCGTTACCCCCTGCTTTGATGGCTTACAATAACGGCAAGAAGGATAAGCAAATGCTTAACATGCTTGCAGACTTGCACCAACACCTAGGGAACACCGAAGAGCATAAGGCTATGGTGAAAGAGTTGAAAAAACTGAACAAGTAATCTGCTATTTGTAGAAACGCATGAAGATTTTTATGACGGGAGCAACTTCAGGCTTAGGCATTGAAGCTGCGGTAGCACTGGCCGACCAAGGACATGACCTCTACGTTCTCGGACGAACTCAAGAAAAAATTGAAACACTCATTGCAATTGCGAGCAAGCGATCGGGAACCACTTGCTCAAACATTCATCCCATTGTGGGCGATCTAAACAGTCTGAAAGGGCTTCATGAAATTCTTACCACATTCCGTACCGAGCATAATCAATTGGATATGATTATCAACAACGCCGGTCTTTGGAATACAGAATTGAAGAAACGTTTCACGTAAACCTCCTTGCTCCGTATCAAATAATTAAAGCACTCCTTCCACTCCTTTCAAAGTCAAAATCTCCCGTAGTAATCACAACGGCCTCGGCCTTGCATCAAGGCACGATTGAGTTTGATGATCTTGAGTATCGAAAGAACTTCAACGGATTCAAAGCTTACCGCCAGTCTAAACTTGGAGTAATCCTGCTTACAAGGCTATTCGCCCGAGAGCATAAGAGTGTATCATTCTTCTCTCAGCACCCGGGTGTTGTCAATACAAACTTGGGTCGACAGATGGGATGGATTGTAAACGCCTTCTTCAAATTGATGGGGATATCTCCTAAGAAAGGTGCTGAAAACTTGATATTCTTGGCTTCAACCGAACCTGCTAAACTGAAATCTGGAGCATATTATGCGAAAAAGGTGGTGAAGAAAATTACCACCGAAAGCTACGACCTCGAAATGGCTAAGAAGCTGAAGCTAAGCTTGGATAATTACCTCAATCGAGCTTAAGAAATATTATTGAAGCAGGCCTGAACATCGTCGTCCTCCTCGATTCTGTCAATCATTTTCTCTATGTCTTCCAATTGTTCTTCAGTAAAGTCGACCGGCGATGTTGAAATTCGCTGAAGACTCGACTTTGCTATTTCAATTTCCAATGACTCGAATGCCTCAGTCATCGTACCGAAGTTGGTGTAGTCAGCGGAAGCGTATACCATACCTTCATTCTCTTCTATTTCTTCTAGACCACCATCAATTAACTCCAGCTCAAGTTCTTCAAGGTCCATTCCTTCCGCCTTTTCAAACTCAAATACTGCCTTCCGGTTAAACATAAACTCCAATGAACCCGTTGGCACCAAACTTCCTCCTGCCTTTGTGAAATAGTGCTTGACATTGGCCACCGTTCGAGTTGGGTTATCCGTTGCTGCTTCTACGAAGACCAACACACCATGTGGACCTTTGCCTTCATAGTTCACCTCGGTGAAGTTATCTGCGTCTTTTCCAGATGCTCGTTTAATTGCCGACTCGATATTATCCTTGGGCATGTTCTGCCCTTTGGCATTCTGAATCGCAGAACGCAGTGATGCATTCATATCAGGATCTGGCCCACCTTCTTTCGCAGCCATAGTTATGGCCTTGGCTAGTCGCGGAAAAATCCGTGACATCTTATCCCATCTTTTCTCCTTGGCCGCCCTTCGATATTCAAATGCTCTTCCCATACAATTGGTGTTTGATGCGAATGTAACTCCCACAACCACATCTCGCAACTGCTACACATTGATGCAAAATCGGTTATAATACCTTCATTCGGGTATTGTTTATGGAATAATAAGCACGTTTTTTTGCGCTTGTTTAAAACCATTCTAGATAAGCTAATGTCGATATCGAAACGAATTTCCCACATGACTCGAATCCTGATCGTTTTTCTTTTCACCCTTTCGAGCATCACTGCACATGCGGCTGGTGGTAATGTCGAAAACGAGACGCGCATGCTAATTAATCTGATGGATTATGTAGCTAAAGATTATCAAATGGCGGTTAAGGACGGGGCCGTAATAAGTGCGTTTGAGTTCGAAGAAATGAACGAATTCGTTGCCACGGCAATTGATTATGCAATCCTACTAGAGAAAGGTGGAGCCATTGATAGCGCCGATCCGATACATGGCAACTTAATTGAACTGAGGCAGCTGATTGAATCAAAAGGAACCATCGGTGATGTTGCTAAGAAAGCTGATGCCGTAAAAACCCTGCTTCTCGACTTGAACCTCGTGTCGTTAAGCCCATCCAATTGGCCAAACATGGAAAATGGATCCATGTTATTTAAGGAACAATGCGCGAGTTGCCATGGTAATTTTGGCGCTGGTGATGGCGCTGCGGGCGTCGGGCTAACTCCTCCTCCGACAAACTTTCGAGATAAAAGCATCATGCAAGGAGTGGCACCATTTCAAGCATTCAACACGATAAGGCTAGGAATTCCAGGAACTGGAATGCGAGCCTTCAATGAGCTTAATGACACAGAAATATGGGATTTAGCCTTCTATATAGAAGGGCTGCAACACCTAGATAAGCGCAACTCCAAACCCACTATTGAACTAAGCCTGGAAGAACTCGCAACCTTGAGCGACGAAGAGTTACTGTCGTTATATCCTGCCATTGACGTTGCCGCACAACGATCCAACCCGATCAAAAGCGAGTTAGGTTCAACTGAAGCACCAATCGAACTAGCAAAACGGCTTCTTCAAGAATCCTTAGATGCTTATAAAAACAATCAAGTTTCGGAAGCAACTTCCCTCGCACTAAACGCTTACTTGCAAGGCGTGGAACCCATTGAACCTCAGATCATGGCCTCCGACAACGCGCTATTCCAAGAACTAGAAACAAACATGATGCGGATACGTTCAGACATAAAGTCTGGAGCCGACATCGCCATCATTGAAGGGGCAATTGCAGATGCAACAAAGTCATTGGATAAAGCCAGCGACTTGCTCGGAACAGGTGAGCGCGGCATGGCCATGACCTCGTTCATAGCCGCTAGCATCCTCATTCGAGAAGGCCTGGAGGCCTTTCTCATAATTCTGGCAATCCTAGGCATACTCAAGTCTTTGGATGCGCCACGAGCCATTAAATGGGTTCATGGAGGTTGGTTGACCGCCGTTGGCGCTGGAATAATCGGTTGGTTCTTTGCTGATTCTATCATGACTTGGAGCGCAGCAAGCCGAGAGTTAATGGAGGGACTGATTGCCCTATTTGCTGTTGTCGTACTGCTTTACCTCGGGTTCTGGCTGCACGGAAAAACGGAGGCATCCAAATGGAAAGAGTTTGTTGAGACAAGAATTAAGTCCCTGCTGAGCAGCAATAACATGATCGGGCTTGGCGCATTTTCGTTCATCGTGGTATTCCGAGAGGCTTTCGAGTCTGTTCTGTTTCTTAGTTCGCTTACTTCAGACGGACTATCGAGCAGTAAACTTGGTGTATTCATTGGCCTTATCGCATCTGCAATCGTCATTTTCATTTTTGCGTGGGCTATGCTCCGATGGTTCAAACGTATGCCCATATCTAAGGTCTTCCTCTACTCTTCCCTCATAATTCTAGCCTTGGCTTTTGTATTGACCGGCCAAGGCGTTCATGCCATCCAAGAAGGTGGCTACCTCGACATACACTCCCTGCCGATCAATTTACGATTTGGCGCCCTTGGCATTTACCCAACATATGAGACAGCACTCTCGCAGGTGTTCATCTTAATCGCCATCTTGGTAATTTGGAAGTTGAGCACCTTCAAGGCGCCATCGGTCGAGAATAAGTAGGCGATTAAAATATTCATTTCGCGGGCCACGTTTGCCTAATATATTTGTTCATCCCATGAAATTAATTCTTGCCTGCCTCCTCCTTTTCAGCGCGTTAACTGCACGAACACAGGGTCAAACTCCTGATTCACGTGAATTATCATATCACATTGGTTATCTGAGTAATAACGCAATAAGACCTGGGGTGAATTTCGGTCTTGAATACGGCCTAGTCGACGCTGTAAAACTTAAATCTAAGGTGAAGGAAGGACGTGGAGCAATCAACACAATCAGGGTGCATCAAATTGTGGCCGCGACAAACTTGGGCGTATTGTGGCACCCTCAAACAAGCACATCGTTATTGAACACATACACCATTGAATATCGCAAAACAACGAAGCGAAGAATGCAGTATCAATTGGGAATTGGGGGCGCATATATGCGAAACTTCTTTCCGAACGCATATGTGGTTGATGACTCCGGAGAGGTCTCAAGCAGGAGTTTTGGAAGCGCGGGTTATGGAGGTATTACACAGTTTATTGGCTACGGCAGATATCGAAGAGACAGCCGAGCCTTGCAATGGTGGCACTTGCGCATTGCAGCTACATACCTAGTTGGTTACAACTCGTTTTTGCTGCCCTACCTCACCACTGAACTTCGACTCGGATTCCACAAAAAGCCCGTGCAATAATGAAAAAGCTACTACCAATATTACTAGTGGCCATATCAATGGCTGGTTGCCAAGATGACACGATTACGGCGTTAAACGAAACGATATTCGTTAAGAACAACGGTGCTGACATGCCCGTCTATGTGCGCGGAAATGGCGCATCAAAGTGTTTTGTGATCCTTGTTCATGGCGGCCCCGGTGGCAATGGTCTTGAATACAGCAATGGAGAGTCGCAGGATATTCTAGAAGAGAAATTCGCCTTTGCTTATTGGGATCAACGTGGTCAAGGTATGGCGCAAGGACACTACACACAATCCGACATTACCATTGGCCAAATGGCGAATGACTTAAAGGCCGTGGTGCTTACCATGAAGAAACACTATGGAAGTGATTCAAAAATCTTCGTGCTTGGACACAGCTGGGGCGGAACACTTGGAACTGCATTCATGATCAATGATTCAAACCGTGTTTTGATTGACGGCTGGATTGAAGCTGATGGAGCTCATGACATTCCCAAACTCAATGTGGAAGCGATAAAAATGTTCAGATCCATCAGCGCTGAACAGATCGCTGAAGGCAACAACGTGGCTAAGTGGCAGGAGATTTCAGATTGGGCCCTCGCAGTGGACACCAATGCCATAACCTCCGATGAGGGTGGCGAAATCAACTCGAAGGCATACGAAGCAGAACAAATGCTGTTGGATGATGGAATCTTGGAGAGCGGAGATGAAAGCTTCGCTCCGCTTACCGGCCCAACAAACATGCTCACAAGTTGGCTTATGGGGAATTAC
Organism: Flavobacteriales bacterium UBA1993; assembly: GCA_002336485.1. GTDB lineage: Bacteria > Bacteroidota > Bacteroidia > Flavobacteriales_G > Salibacteraceae > SHAN690. The sequence goes on along the minus strand of DDCZ01000066.1, from coordinate 14,421 downwards.
ACTTCTGGGGTCATTCACGATGAAGTTGAAGCCAGCTCAATGACGGACGCACTCCACCTGATTGATGTTCCATGCCTCTTTTTGTGGGGGAAATATGACTTCGTAGTGCCACCTCAACTAGGAAAAGATGGGTTTAACAAGGTATCTTCAGCGGATAAGGAATTGGTAATATTTCAATACAGCGGCCACTCACCTATGGTGAACGAACCTGAACTTTTCGCCGCGGAAATCATAGAATTCATTAACCGTAATAAATAAGCTTCCAAGATGACTAACCCATGAGAGCACTCTACTACGAAGCTTACGGTGGTATTGAGCAGCTTCAAATCAAGGAACTTGAGAAGCCCAGCCCAAAGACTGGCGAAGTCCTTATTCGAGTCCATGCCACCTCGCTGAATGCGTCCGATAGGGAATTCTTAAATGGAAAACCTTTCTACACTAGGATTTGGGGACTATTCAAACCTAGGTACAATGTGCTTGGTTCCGATATAGCCGGCGTAATTGAATCAAAAGGAGAGGGTTGCTCCAGGTTTGAGATTGGTGATGCCGTTTTTGGCGATGCGCTTGGCTCCTGGGGTGGCCTTGCCGAGTTTGCCTGCATTCCTGAAAAACTCTTGACAAAAAAGCCGGACAACATATCCTTTGAAACGGCCTCTGCCCTGCCGCAGGCGGCGCTTGTGGCACTGCAAGCGTTGAAGCAAAAAACCAAATTATCGGCCGGCCAAAACTTACTTGTGTTAGGCGGCGGAGGCGGCTCGGGAACATTCGCCATTCAATTGGGGAAGTTGTATGGAGCCAATGTCACTGCCGTAGATAGCGCATTAAAATCCGAACTGATGCTTGAGGCGGGTGCGGATAAAACCGTCGATTTTCAGGTAGACGATGTGTGCTCAGCCAAAACTCAATTTGACGTCATCCTAGACCTAGTTGGAAAGCGCAGGATCAAGGACTTTGAGCCCGTCTTAAAACCAAAAGGAACGTATATCCTCGTAGGCGGCTCAATTAAGCGCATTTTACAGGTCGTGATCACTGGCAAGTGGCTGTTTTCAGGTGAAAAGTCAGCCTTTCTGTTAACCGTAGAAGCCAATCAAGGATTGGACGAAATTATTGAGCTGTGCCAGTCGAGTAAGATTAAACCGATGATCGGTAAAACATATAAGCTTGACGCGGCGATAGTGGCTATGAATGACCTCTGTTCTGGTAAAATACTCGGCAAGGCAGTAGTCAGCATTAGCGAATAATTACTCGACCACGATGACTTGAGCCCGAATCTCATCTTCTGTTTCTAGTTTCACGATATAGGAGCCCTTCCTAAGCTTGGAAACATTCACGCCCACCCTTTGAGGTGATAGTTGCAGCACCGGAACATCCATTTGCTGGCCAACCATATTTATTATGGCTATGTCATGGGCATTCACCATTTCCATGGGGCTCTCCATTATCAAGAAATCGGCTGCCGGGTTTGGGTACAGCGTTATATCAGTTTGTTGAATTCGTTTTCCATCAACTCCAGTTATGGTATCTGCCGGATCAAGAACGACAAACTGTCCCATCATTCCTGCATCTTCGTGAAACAGGTTGTGACAGTGATACATGTACGGAATAATTGAATCTGTGAAGTCCTCAAATTTGGTGATGAAGCGAATGGTGTCACCAACATTCAACATAACAACATCTTTGCGACCAGCTAACGGCGCTGGAGGCTCGTGGCCGTTGACATCTAACACATAAAACTGAACATCATGAATGTGAAATGGGTGCGCAATATCTGTCTCGTTTCTCAATTCCCATATCTCAATGTCATCGAGGTACACGGTATCATTCACATGGTGATGATCAAATGGAGTTCCATTAATGTAGTATGGAAAGCCAGCATCAAGTGTGTCAAATACCTTAATTCGATACACGTCAGCTTCGCTTTCATCCCAGATAGAAAGGCTATTGAGGGTTGTGGGAATTGGCCCAGCTGGATTGGAGGTGGGCGCCACTATTCTTAGCTCAAGAAAATCAAAGTCATTGCTATCTAAATTATTTCCAGGAGGGCCATCTAGCCCGCCGGGACCGCCAGACATACCAAATGGCAATTCAGATCCAGCACTGCGCATATACATCACCGAGTCTTGAAGGCCGCTAAAGTCAGCGATGATTTCTAGGCGCTCTCCTGGAGACATAATAACGCTTGGAATACCCACTGGAGACTCAAGTAATCCTCCATCACTTCCAATCATTGTTGGGTTTGTATTCGGAGGCAAAAGGATGTTGTATACCCGCTGTAATGAAGCATTCAAAAAGCGAAACCGCACTCGCTGTGCTGGCACTTCGAGGTATGGTGCTAGCGTACCATTGACCATCATGGTATCGGCCATTATATTAAAAACTAGCTGATTGTCTTCGTCAAAGGACTTGTCTTGCACAATGATCGGAATGTCATCCACTCCGTAATCACGCGGAAGATCTAGACCAGCTTCATGTTCGTCGCGGATGATAATCATACCGGCCGCACCGTAATAGACCTGATTGGCCGTTTTTGTGTGCAAATGGGGATGATACCAAAAAGTCGTTGCCTCTTCGATTACTGTGAAATCGGGTTCCCACGTTTCGCCGGGATTAATCGCTGTATGTGGCCCTCCATCATCTTCCGGTGCTACATGCATGCCATGCCAGTGCATGGTCGTGGTGTCGTTGAGCAAATTTGTCACGCTCATTTCCACAAAATCTCCGGCATTCATAATAAGGGTTGGTCCTAAATAATCCTGATTAATGCCATATGTAGCGGTGCTATCTCCGCTGAGAAATTCGACGGATGATTCATCCAATACAAGATTAAACTCAGTGCCTGATATGGTATCCGGAATAAGCAGAGGATTCACAAATTGAGCCCCACCGAAAAACGGGAAAATCAGTGTCAGCGCGAACAACAGGATTCGGTTCATAGTTTATGAGGTATTCCCAATGATAGTTGTTTCAAATAAAATTCACGTACCAAACCCCATGCGTAATCTCGCAATTTTAGCTGCGCTCTTCCCAGATCTGAACTAAGTTGACCAGTGTTTCCACGGCCTTCTCCATGTCCTGCACACACGCCCACTCCATCTTACTATGAAATGCGTGCTCACCGGCAAAAATGTTTGGGCAAGGCAGCCCCATAAATGAGAGTTTCGAACCGTCCGTTCCACCCCGAATGCTTCCTGCCCGAACAGTCAACCCTGTTCTTTCAATGGCTTCCTTAGCAAATTGCGACACTTCAGGGCAGCCATCAATCACGTTCTTCATGTTTCGGTATTGCGCGCTTGCCGCGAAAGAATAAGTAGAATTTGGAAAGGCCTCCATGGCAGTTTGAAGCAATCCTTCCAGTTCCGCCTCGTACACAGCCAAATCAGCATCCACAAACGAACGGATAATGAAAATGAGCTCCATTGACTCTACTCCACCGTTCATTTCATAGGGATGCACAAAGCCTTCTCGTTTATCTGTTGTTTCAGGCGACCACCCATCTTTTGGCAGCAAGTCGATAAACGCAGAAGCTGCCTTCAGCGCACTCTCCATTTGGTCTTTGGCAAAACCCGGATGCGTATTCACACCTCGAATAATCACCTTGACCATATCGGCCGAGAAGGTTTCATCTTCAAATGAACCAAGTGCCTCGCCATCAACAGTGTAGCCGTATTTGGCTCCTAATTTTTCAATATCAACCTTGTCTGCACCCCTTCCAATTTCCTCATCAGGAGTGAAGAGAATTCTTACATCGCCGTGGGGTTGGTCAGGATTTGCTTGGAAGTAAGCCACCATATCCATGATCTCCGCTACACCAGCTTTGTTATCTGCCCCAAGAAGTGTTGTGCCATCCGAGGTGATAATATCCATTCCAACTTTGGTCGCAAGTTCAGGGTGCTCGGCTGGATCGATCTTCACCTCCGCATTCATTGGCAAGGAGATAACCGAACCATCATAGTTCTTATGAAAGGTAGGGTTCACATTGGCACCGCTCGATTCTGGCGAAGTGTCTACATGCGAACAAAAGCAAATCGTAGGCACTTTTTTCGGCGAATTCGATTTTAAGGTTGCATAGACATAACCATGTTCATCCATTTCCGCATCCGATACTCCGAGATCCAACAGTTCTTGCACGAGCAGGCGACTCAAATCCTTCTGCTTTTCCGTTGATGGCGTGGTCTCGCTGTGCGGGTCACTTTGGGTGTCGATTTTGGCGTATCGAACAAATCGGTCTACTACGGTAAATGTGTGCTCCATGGGTTTCAAATTTCTTGAACGCGATATTAGCCAACGGATCTCAATTCAAGAAATCGCCTTCTAGTCAGAATAGAATCTTAGAATTCAACATTCATTCGAGATATCTAGACCCGATTCGCTGAAATGATATTCTTTTGCCATCAACTACATTGCACATGGTCAAATACAACCCCAAGGACTGGTTCGGTCTCATTTTCAAGTTTCATAAGTCGGATACCTTTCGGAAACTAATCTGGGTAATGGTTTCTATAGCAATCTATGCGGGGTTGGTTGTCTACATTTCAGAAGAAGTCTTGAAGCTGGAGCCCCGTTCCGTTACGGTCATGCACTCCTTATTGGGCTTCGTGATCTCGCTTTTACTCGTTTTCCGGACAAACACAGCCTATGATCGATGGTGGGAAGGACGAAAACAATGGGGTGCATTGGTGAATGTGAGCCGCAACCTTGCCCTAAAGATTCACGCATTCATTCCAGCGGAAGATGTCGAATTAAGAATGCGCATGTTTCATTCAATTTGGGCCTACGCGGATGTTCTTAGAGGACACCTGCGTAACAACATTGAAATTGAAGAGCTTTTTTCTCGAATTCCCGACACGATAGAAGTTGACACCGAGCGAAAACATGTTCCAAATATTATTGCAGAGCACATGCAACTTGATACGCTCACAGCCTTCAAAAAGCATGACTTAAGCCAGGCCTCCTATTTGGCCATGCTTGAGGATGTGAATGCCTTTACCGACATCTGCGGGGCGTGCGAACGCATTAAAAAGACACCCATCCCTTATAACTACAACATCTTCATCAAGAAATTCATTTTTGTCTACATCGTTTCGATGCCCTTGGCCTTTGTAGGAGATTTCCATTATTGGACCATCCTGGCAACACTGTTCACATTCTACACGCTGGCCAGCTTGGAGCTCATCGCAGAGACCATTGAAGATCCGTTTGGTATTGACCCTGACGATCTACCAACAGACGATTTGGCGATTACAATACGAACCAATGTGGAGGAGATAGGAGCTTCAATTGGGATGTGATTCAGTAGGATAGGATGGCTATGGGTTGGGAACCTGCGAATATTTTATCTAATAAACGCCAATATGGTTGCGTACTATTTTGAAATTCTGAAAAGAACCTCCAAATCTCGATGCGACTTGACCAAGTCATTCAATTCTTTTAGTTCATGATAAGCTTCTGCCGGAATCTTATTCGTCGCAATGGCGTATTGGGATGCTGCAATTAAAATGCCCGCAGTGGATTCATCAAGTTGCAGACCACACTTCCCTACTGTGTTTTGATGCGAATACTGGTTGCTTTCCGTGTTTTGAAACAACAACCCTTCACCATGCAGCGGAACCCGTGTCATTTGTCTAAAATACCCAGGTGGTACAAGAGCCAAAAGCCTTTCATCTTCGTAGTCAACTAAAAGGTCGTGCAAAAACATCTCCGCCAAACGCAAACTATACACCCCATCACCCACCTTCTTTACCGCCCTTGGTTGAGACGCCTTAATCCGCACCACGCAACTGAATGGAAAGGATTTATTTATGGAGGCTATCCAAATTGAGTCAATGGTCATTTCCTGTAAATCAACACCAAATAAATCTTCTTCCAATTCATCAATGTTATCTGCTTCCGAATATTCTAACAAAACCCTGCGGGTATTCGAGCTGAAAATACCAGCAAGCTTCAAACGGATTTCATACGTTGCCTTTAGGCTTTCCAAGTCGAGGTGGGCAGAAATATCAGTCTGAATAGTGTTGTCCGCTAGGCTGTTCTTCGGGAGCACACCAAAGCTTGCTGACGCTTTATTTTCGTTGCGACTCTCAAATCGCAAGAACATGGCCTTGGTACCTTATAGGTAATACGGAACCTCCCCTAGAAGCCAATTGCTGTATCTTTTTGACGGAAACAAATAATGAAACCCACCTTCATTGTCCTGAATTCGAAGCCCAACATTAGTAAATTGCCCGCCGGAAATCGACATCGCATCGACCTCTCCCTCGTACCTATTTCTTGCAAACACTAGTTCATACTCAATCGCTAGATGTTTTAGTAGTTTGTCATAAAGCACAGTTAAATTAACCTCGTCTATGCGTCGATTCGCGATATAATCAATTAGAGGTAGTAACTCCTCTGAATCTGGAAGCTTTTGAACTATGTCATAAGTTCCATTCACGTGGTGCACAAATGACCTAAACTTCTCAAAGGAGTCTTCCCCGTCAAATTTGACCATCTCCTCTTCTACCCACCGTTTTAACCCATTCGTTTTTCCATTATCATTAAAAATCCAATCATACCTATTGATTACACCCTCCCAGGATTCTTCCGAAATCCAATATGGCAGGTTTGAATTGTAATACACCTTTTCTAAATAATAAAAGACATAGGGCAACTCGTCTTCCCAAATGGAATATGCATCGTTTGTTATTGCTGGTAGATTCTCAAGTTTCCATTGAAAAATCTCGAACATCTCTTGATTCGCGGTTTTCTTTTTCGGTTCCGATAATCCGTTGTGCTATTGGATTTTTGTAATCAAACCGGCTCTAACTTGAAGCTTGAAAGACGATGAAAGACATGCCAAATTTGAGTGAAAAAATCGATGATTTATCCCGGCAAAACGATCGGAGTTGTAGCTATACCTGTATTCAATCTCATCACCAATTTCCACATTTGGGACATTTATTTTGGCAACCCAATAGCTCGATGACATACCATAGTTCAACTCCTTTACTATCTGAATACCCTCGTCATTAACCTTGACAGGCTTTCCTTTTTTCTTTATTACCCGAGCATCCACAAGCGTGAAATCATTACTGGAATGAACTCGAAATTTCAAATTTGAGTTTTCATCGATTCCTTTCTGGGATAACACCTTAACTCTGCAATGAACAGATCGAATCGATTGAGGAGTGAAGCCTCGATCGGTGTTGTATGTGTGAATTGCCTGCTCCTTTCTGAAAACCAGATAGGCATCCTCCTTTTCAAGGCTCGACTCAACCTCGGTAATGGAAGGCTCGTTCTTCCACTTATAGCGCACCTTTTTAATAGCTGGCTGAGCCAAGGACATGAGCGAAACATGCAAGCACACAAATATGATAATGGTCGTTTTAATCTTTAAAAAGCAATACATATCGATCAAAGAATTCGTTTGCGTACGTGGCCACATTGTTTAAATCAGCTAGGTTATCCTCATTCAGTTTCAGGCTATCCCCGACATAAGAATACCTCAACAAAATCTTATCGCTACTTGTAGATTCAATCAGAAATCGAAATGTAAAATCACCTGAAACCATCGTATCTGCCTCCGAAAACACTATCAGCTTCACAGAAGAATCAAATTTTATTTCAAAGACAAACTCCTCATTTTGAGGTAGGTATTGAATCGCGGGGATTTCCGTAGCATCCCTTTGCTTGAGAAAAAGTCCATCAAAAGCATTTAATCTCAAATAATGGTCACCTCCGACTTGATTCAAAATCATTTTTTCATTTTCAAGTCTGTAATGCACAGGGGCATTTTCAGTGCCTTCCTTTTCAATTCCCATGACACTAAACTCCTTAAAGGAACGAGAAAGAAACATTTCAATCTCATCGTTTTCAATTGACTCCCAGACTTGCGCCCCATCGAATTCAGTTCCAATAATTAGAGGTGTCGAATGATACTCGCCATTTCCTTCGCTATGGCCTATTCTATTACAAGTGAGGTGCAGATTGTATCGCTCTGCCACTTCAGCACTCGAAATCATAGGTACAGTGTGAATTCCGTGAGGCTCTGATAATAACAAATACGAACTACCCTGGGTATGCCGACTAGAGAATCCAAAGGGAATGTCATCATCTGTTGCGTCTAAAATCAATGTATCACCACCAATTATGGAAATACAAATTGCATGGTTTGCAAAACCAATTGCAGGGTAGACAACATTGGCTTTTGAACTAAGTGTATGCACCAACGCTGAATAGGCCTCAATGCCCTTATAAAGCAGGCCCAATTCCAAGAAGTGAGCCATATCCTTGCAGTCGCCACGCTTGTTGGCTAAAGTTATGTTTGCACTGCGTGGGCACCAGCCACTATATCCACTCTCAACTGCAACATATCGAATGTTTCTTTGACAGTACTCGAATAGGGTCTTCGCAATTTCGAGGTGCTTCTCTTTGCCAGCGCACAGAGAATCAATAATCGACTTACTACTGGGATTCAACGATTCTAACCCCGATCGCAGTCCAGCATTCCATTTCTGAAAAGCCTGAAAAGGATCCTCTCCTTTTTTTGTTACTGAGAATGGCAGTCTAATATGATCATTCCTTGATGTCTCAAGCGAAATGGTGTTTAGCGAATAGTATGTGCCTTCGTCATCCTCAACTTCCGTTAGATCAATATTGAATTCATCTTCAATAACATCCTTGTACCAGTATAATTCAAATCCAAATGGAATTGAAATATCGTAGTGAAAGCTGTCTATTCGGTAGGAACTGACAACAATTGGAGTCGTTAGCATTCTATCCTCAACAATCAGAGAATAGGAAAAGCGAAATCTGGTATTGCCTGGAACCAGTGTTGTATAATGTTTGGCATCATCAATAAATGAGGATGTCCGCAGATCGCTCAACTTAATCTCTTTGGGTGATACACGCTTCCATTTTTGGCTTTTCTCGCTGAAAAATTCGATTACTAAAGATTCAATCTTGTATAAATCTGTAAATGGAATTGATATAGTATTCTGGTTTTCACTTCTTTTCCCTACCACTTTAACCTCTGAAACATAACCGTCATTTGCCCCATAGTGTCTGCTTTCAATCCAAGAAGCATATTTAGCTTCACCCCATCTACCTTGAAAACGAAAAAGAACATTACACTGATAAATGCAAGCCAGCATTGATTCATAAAATCAAATTTAACATAGTCTTCTTAATCAACTATGTTACTCAAGATTCCGAACTTAGTAGCCAAATCAAGCAAACATGGCATTTGACGAACACTTAGGAGATCGCATTCGAGACGAACTTACCGCACAGCGTGTGGATTACAGAGAAATGAAAATGATGGGCGGCCTCTGTTTCATGGTCGATGACAAAATGTGCGTGGGTGTTGTCGGAGATCAGCTAATGGCACGTATTGATCCAGATACTTATCAAGATGCGCTTACCAAAGAAGGCGCCTCAGAAATGAACTTCACCGGTCGACCAATGAAGGGATATGTGTTTATTAACCCCGAAGGCACGGACATGGACAACGACCTCGCTTATTGGGTGGAGCTGTGTGTAGAGTTTAACCCATACGCCAAGGCGAGCAAGAAGTAGGAATGACCAGTGACATTCTCGCTTACCGCGAACTCATATTGATGTTTCCAGTGTTCTGGATTTTGATCTTCACTATTTACATCGTATTTAAACCTCAGAGCAAGGAAGATCGGCTGTTTTCGTACAATTCGAAGAAGAGTGAAAAAGACATACTGCGATTGCTGGAGCAACTAGAGCACAAAAACAGAAAAGACTACAGTAAAACAAAGCGGTTGGTGATCATCAGGTGCTACGAGGACGGGAAAATCACGGAAGCAGAGTCTGCACGCATGGAAAAAACGATCATGCGGGTGCATTACAACGACTTTGAAAGTCGATGGAGTGTATACTCCAAGGCTGATCCCATGGTTCTGATCACTTTCTTAATCACCATTCTCTATGGCTTTGTATTCTTCAATTTCTTGATCGACCCAAAAGGCGCCATGATGATTAAGAACCGGCTTCTACTGAATATGATCCTGGTGCCTCCCGCCCTTCTCGGCCTAATGATCTACGGCATCTTCACGGTCTATTTCCAGGTACTGTCAGGGGTTATGTATTCGGTAGGCTCAGTTCAACGCGCCCAAATCTCCTTTAATGAATTTATCCGAGCACTAAAAATGGGTGGTCGGAATACCGAAATTAAATTCCAAGGGCGTGGACTAAGATCCGGGTGGGGCCGACTGTAATATTGAGCACCTTTGCCTCGTGCAATCCACCAAAGACTTTCTTGCCGAACAAACCGCTCCGATCATAGACGTTCGCACCCCTGCCGAATTCGAAAAAGGGCATATACCGGGAGCGAAAAACTTACCGCTATTCACGAACGAAGAGCGGCACGAGGTAGGCCTTTGTTACAGACATAAAGGGAAAGACGAAGCAGTCAAGCTTGGTTTGTCATTTATCGGCCCTAGGCTTCAGCAAATGGTGTTGGATGCAGAGAAAATCTCAGAAGACCGAAACGTGCGTCTCTATTGTTGGCGAGGCGGCATGCGTAGCAACTCGCTCTCATGGCTACTCAAAACTGCAGGCTTTAAAACAAGTGTATTGGAAGGTGGCTATAAAGCCTGGCGCAAATACGGACGAGACATGTTTGAGACTCCTTGGCAGTTACTATGCATGGGAGGATTCACTGGCTGCTCAAAGACCACGATTTTAATGTCGCTTCAAGACAAGGGCGAGCAAATGATTGATCTAGAGGGCTTGGCAAATCACAAAGGATCCTCTTTTGGGTACTTAGGCGCACAGCCAAGCACCGAGCATTTTGAAAACCTGCTTGCTGCTGCCTTTATAAAACTAGATCCGACGAAGCCGATTTGGATTGAAGATGAAAGCAAAATTATAGGGTCGGTAAGCATTCCTGCTGTGATTAAAACAGCCATGAATGCAGCGCCCTTTATTTTCATACAACGGAGCCTTGATGAACGTATAGTGGAGCTTTGCTCTGGCTATGGCGACGAAACCATTTTGGAGCTTAAAAAGGCCTTCGAACGAATTCAAAAGCGCCTTGGCGGTCAGTTCACCAAGGACGCACTGCAATATTTAGAGGAAGGAAACCTGCCAGACGCATGCCGAATCGCATTGCATTACTACGATAAGGCATACGCACACTCCTTGGCCAAAAGCGGGCGCAAGCCTGACCTCGATTTAGACATCACAAATACCTCCATTGATGAGGTGGTAGAAAAGCTAATAGAATGGAAAAAACAAGACTAACACAGTTCAGCAAAGGTTCCGGCTGTGGTTGCAAAATAGCACCGGCAGATCTTCAAGACATACTAGCCAAAGTTGGCTCGTCTGACATGGAATTCCCAGGACTAATTGTTGGCAACGGCGCCATGGACGACGCTGCTGTGATGAAATTCTCAGAGGATCAATATGTTGTTAGCACCACCGATTTCTTTACTCCGATCGTAGATGACGCCTCCGATTTTGGCCAAATCGCTGCGGCAAATGCGATTAGCGATGTGTACGCCATGGGTGGGAAGCCCATCATGGCCGTAGGAATACTTGGTTGGCCAATTGAGCAACTCGGCCCCGACTTGGCAGCGGAGGTGATCAAAGGATCTCGTGATATCTGCAATAAGGCTGGCATTCCACTCGCTGGCGGACACAGCATAGATAGTAAGGAACCCTTCTTTGGTTTGGCTGTAACCGGAATTGTGTCAAAAGGCAATCTCAAGCGAAACAATGGGGCCAAGGCTGGAGACACCCTCTTCCTTACCAAACCATTGGGAAGCGGCATTCTTAGTACGGCCATGAAAAGAGGCATTGCGAAGGACGAGGATACAAAGCTGCTATTGAGTGAATTGAAAAAACTCAACACCGTTGGTTTTGAATTGGGAAAACTACCAGCGGTGAACGCTATGACAGACGTGACGGGTTTTGGCTTGTTAGGCCACCTGATTGAGTTGTGCGAGGCTTCTGGACTCCGAGGTGATATCCAGTTCGATGACGTCCCTAAATACCCAGAAGCGGTTTTGAAGCCGTATTTAGATCAGTTTGTCATGCCTGACAACACCATGCGCAACTTTAAGGCATATGGATCAAAGGCCACGAAGCTCAGCGCACTGCAACTTCAAATATTGTGCGATCCACAAACCAACGGAGGTTTACTCCTATCCGTTTCAGCTGGATCTGAAAATGAAGTCATTGAAACGTGCGCTGCAAATGGAATAGCGATTCAAAAGATTGGTAGCCTCCGCGCTTTAATCGATGGGCCAGTGGTAACGGTATCCTAGTTTAGATCAATCCCTACAGGGCAATGATCGCTGCCCTCGATGTCGTTTAGAATAAACGCCTCTTTCACTCTATCAATAATGGATGCGCTGGCGAAGAAGTAGTCGATTCTCCACCCAACGTTGTTCGCTCGAGCATCGCCTCTCCAGCTAAACCAGCTGTACTTCTCCTTTTCTGGATATAAGTGTCGAAAGGTGTCAACAAATCCACCGTTGATGATGACATCCAGTCCATCAATTTCTCTCTGGGTATAGCCCGCCGTCTTATTGTAGTTTGATTTATCGTTTTTCAGGTCTATTGGGCGATGCGCCGCGTTTAAATCGCCACATACAATAACGGGCTTAGACGCTTCAAGCCCTTTGATGTAAGCAAAAAATGCGGCGTCCCAGGAAACTCGGTAGTCTAGGCGTTTCAACCCTTGCTGCGAGTTTGGTGTGTACACTGTCACAAGCCAAAAGGCTTCAAACTCTGCCGCGAGGACCCTACCCTCCGTATCGTGTTCTTCTATTCCCATATCCGGGACAACTTGAAGGGGTTCTGTTTTAGAGATTATAGCCGTTCCCGAATAGCCCTTCTTCACGGCAGAATTCGAGTATACATGATATCCTATGTCAAAAAGCGTCTCGCGCACCTGCTCATCTTGAGCCTTGGTTTCTTGGATGCAAATCACATCCGGTTTCATTTCTTCCAACCTGTCAGCAAAACCTTTTTTATAGGTGGCTCGAATACCGTTTACATTCCAAGAAATTAATCGCATATTTTTTCGTGTTGATCGACAAATGTATTAGTCCAGCAGAGTATTTGAAAACTTCTAGATATTGAAGCCAACTTAGGTCTAAAATCGCGCGTTTATTTAAAGAACAACACCTGAATATTCTTGATTTAATGAAGCTGATTTCTACCACACTTTTTTGCTTTATTGCAGCAGCATCCATCGCTCAATATCCTATGAACCTTAAATTTCGAGTGACCGACGACGCGAAAAATGTTCTAAAGGGAATGACAATACGACTTTACGAGTCAAATGAAGTGGTGGAAGAAATCGAAAAATCAAAATCCTTGGTGGAGTTCAAACTTGAAAAACCTTCTATTTACACTATCGAAGTTGAGCTTAAAGGGTTTGTGACGAAGCGCGTTAGCGTGGTTACCGATGCCTTGCCAGAAGACCATAACAAAGACAACTATCGATTCAATATAGCCATGGAGCGGGCTCTCGATTATCATGGATATACTGATGCGGAAGAAGTTTTGGAATTCCCAAGCGCTATTGTCAATTTCGACACCAACAGCGGGGTATTTGACTACAACGAAACGTATTTGCTGAGCACGAAAAAGGCCTTTGAAAAGCTTTACCACAGCAAGGAAGAGATTAAGTTCTAGTTAGAGAACAGCGGCTTTTAATGTGATTGTATCGCCTTCGCTCATCACCTTAACCACATAGTACCCAGCGCTTAATCCTGAAACGGTGACCCGTTCATTGTTCTCTGCAGAGGTGACTCGGAGCAAGTTTCCGGCACTACCATAGATTTCCACTTCTGAAGTCATATGATGCATTCCCTTAAGGCTTATCTCACCAACACTGGGGTGAGAAAGAAGTTGAACAGGCATATCGCTCATTTTGAGGTCGCAATGCGCAATGGAGAGTTTTTTTGTTTCCCCGTCTAAGTCGTTCTGCTCAAGCTGATAATACTGATATTTCCCCTCTAGCCTATAACTCACTTCATACTCAACCAAATCTATGGAATTCCCGACTCCCGAATGATCAAATAATGGCTTCCAATCATCCAGACTTTCACTACCATATACGGTGAAATAGTCGTTATTACTCTCCGTTGCGGTAGACCACGTAAATATCACATTGTTACGTTCCGTCGCAAAACATTCGAAGAGCAAAAGCTCAACGGGTAAGGTAGGATTTGCAGAACAACCTGATGATGTGCATGAAGAGGGCCCTGTTATATCAGTTTGGCTTCCTGTCCAAACAGCAGTTCCGTTAATGTTTAATTTATCGCCGTTGTTACTTCCAGTGACAGTGCCTCCAGAGTAAACATCCACAAGACCGTTAGCGCTTAAATTAATTTTCCGCCCTCCCGGGAAGTTTATCGTACCAAAAACGATAATGTGCATGTTTGAGTATGTGCCGCAATTGCA
>DDCZ01000051.1:2958-6314 GCA_002336485.1 Flavobacteriales bacterium UBA1993 | reverse complement strand
CTCAAACCGATTGATATACTCTCCTCGGCTACTAATCCAAGTGCTTAACACGGCGTCTGTCACATACTTCAACTCGTTGCCCTTTAAACTTGGCTCGGCGACAGGAATAAACTTTGTTTTATGCTCGTATCTGAAATAATCGACCAGCTGACCTTCGTCATTCAAAATCGGCACAATACGGATTAGCTTATTAATCTTCTTCAGAAGGTTTTCAATATCTTCTCCTTCACGGGCCGACACGAAGTCGCCTAAATGTGCTGCGGTAACCTTATCGTCCAACTGTATGCCTTTCAAGAAAAGCCGTCGAACGTCTCCATCGGTTAGTATACCAGCGAGTACATCGTCTTCACTGTTGAAAAAAGCGATTCCTGCTGGTTCATGGCCAATTGCCTCCAGCACATCGCGCATCGGGGTACCTATTTTGACGATTGAGTCAATCATAGCAGCGAATGTATAGCATTGTGGGTTTCGTGCACAGATTCTGCACCATCATAAACCTCTATTGTAATTGTCTTGCCCGTAAAATCGAAACGTGAAAGCGATTTGTATAAATCGCTGCCTTTATCCAGGCCATTATTTGAATCCGATTGTCCGTCGTTGTCGCTAATATGAACATAGCTACTTAGCGGAAATAGAGCATCTAGTTCACGATCAAAGTCTAATCCCAAAGCACAACAACTCACTTTTAGATGCGCTACATCTAGCAGCAAATTGAGATCGATTTTTTTGGCCATTTCAAAATAGTCTACAGAAGAGGTAAGAAAAAAGGGATTCTCTCCTTTAAAATTCTCAAGGTTGAATGGTGCGATCACGTTGTTTTCAATGTAAATCTTTGGGCTCGATTCTGCAGTTAACAGTCGTATGTTTTCTAGGAAAAATTCCATTGCCTCATCCCTATTGAACAAGGCTTTTCGATCGATCGACTTACCAATTTGATTTACCGGAATATTAATCAGGAATCCCGCATGAATTCCAAATTTATCACAGCCCAATTCCGAGCTTATTCGTAACGCATTCGCCGCATGATTCATGCTTAAACTGGCGGTTTCACCATCCAACGAAGCAAGGTTCAAAACGAATGGAGTTGGCGGTGGAGGAAAGTAATTGTGCAGCAATAGATTCTTGCCTTTTTTCCGAGCTTCTTTCAAGTGCTGTTCGAGTTCAGGGTATGGATTGGTACCTCCAGATAGTTCAACATTGTCATATCCCAAGTCACCAATTTTCTCTATCGATTCACCAATTGTTTTTGCCTTGACGCACGCGGATGAAATGTAAATCATGCAGATAAAAATTGATCTCTATATGTCTCCAATTCTTCCAGGTTCCCGATCTCAACTTCTCCCTCATCAAAGACAAATTTTGCGTTTGCAAAAGGGGGGAAATACATCCCCTTGAAATAGTTCTGCCCTTCGACAAAAGTCATGTCCTTTGCCACTCTTACACCATCAAAAGGCACGGCTCTTGAGTAATATCGTGCCGTTTCATCATTGGACTGAGCCTGCCCAGGGTCACCTGAAATCAAGAGCTCGAGGGCACTTTCAAAGTGCTTGATAAAGTGAGACACTAGTTTGTGGTATAGCGAAAAGGCGGTATCTGTATCGCGAATTTCTACATCCTTTTGAAAAAGGATATTGCCTGTATCGATTCCCGGGTCAATTTTATGAAAAGTAATACCCGTTTTTGGTTCGCCATTGATAATGGCCCAAGCCCCCGAGAAGCAACCTCGATAGTCTGGTAAAAGAGAGGGATGACAATTTAATGAGCCTTGAACCAGCTCGAGGATTTCGTTCCGAATAATATTTCGGTAATAAACCGAGAGTAAAAAATCAGGCTTAAACGCTGCCACTCGGTCAGCATGCTTATTGATTGATCCAAGGTGATACTCAACACCTACAGCATCTAAATAATTCAAAAAAACCACGTTGTCTTTGGCGGAATGCGTAAAAACCAACACCTCTGCCGGCGTTACATCACCTCTGGATACTAATTGATTGTAGCATTCAAATCCAGCACGACCAAATCCGCAAAAAACGATTCTCATTAGTCGATTTCGATGATTTCGTTCATTTGAAAACTACGCGACGCCGTCTTTCCAACGATTTCTCTGTAGTAGATTGGGCTTATCCCAACACCCCCTGTGCGCTTGGCAGCAAGATTATCTAAAGAGAACAATTCACCTTTTTCAATCTTGGATTTAGCGACGAGACACTTTTGAAGTGAGGCTCTAGTTTGCGTTTCGGAAATGGTAGGAATTTTCTCCTTTTTTCCCATGTAGCGCTCAATTTTCCGAATCTCGACCACAAGTTCTGCAAGTTCTTTTGGATCAAGCGATGCACGATGATCTGGCCCTTCTTGAGACTTGTCTAAAGTAAAATGCTTTTCGACCACTTTTACTCCCATTGGCACTGAATATGGCGCTGCGCCCACCCCAACTGAATGATCTGAATAGCCTAAAACCACGTCAAAATTCTTCTTAAAAGTGATCAACGTATTGAGGTTAGCCTCTTCATCCACTATTGGATAATTCGCCGTGCATGCTAATAAAACAACATCCTTGTTGTGCGGATAGATTTCCTTCAAGGCCAGCTCTACTTCACTTAAGTAGGACATTCCTGTGGAAAGGAAGATCGGCTTGCCCTTCTTCGCCACCCGGGCTAAGAACGGAAGGTTGGTAAGATCAGTTGATGCAATCTTATAGGCATCGAGGTCTAGCGCATCAATTTCCTCTAGGCTTTTTTCTTCAAATGGGGTGGTTAAAAACACGATCCCTTTTTCCTTGCACCTTTGCTTGAGTTGTTGATTTTGATCGATTGTAACCTCAAGTCTTCGCAACATATCGTGTTGTGACTCAGAAGCTTCCGTGGTTTTCAATTGGTATGGGGCCTTGTTTATCGCCTCCAATATGAGCTGGTCCGCCTTGAATGTTTGAAATTTCACAGCATCCGCCCCCGCATTCGCGGCAACATCAATTAATTGAAATGCGATATCCATGTCTCCGCCATGGTTCACACCTGCTTCCGCTATAATAAAGACAGGAGAGTCTTCATTTATGACTTTACTTCCGACTGAAAATTGACGATTAAAATTCATTCTTTATTGGTTGAGGCGTTATAGCGCCAAAGTTACCAAAGCCATCCTCTAGATTCACATGAAATCATCAATTTTCAATCGATGGCTGATTCGCTCTTTGATCAATATCCTCGCTCAGCTTTTTGGTGAATAAACGTCCAAACTTTTTATTCAGGTGATGCAGATCGTTGGTGACATAGACGTCGGATTCCTTTGCGTAATTCAAATAATCGATGCCCGCAGCATTGGCCATTGTTTCCATTAGCGAATCAAATTCTGGACAATAG
>DDCZ01000051.1:0-2940 GCA_002336485.1 Flavobacteriales bacterium UBA1993 | reverse complement strand
ACCTGCCTCGCTATTGGATCTACATGTGCATCTCCGCCAACCTCAAGCCATCCATCTTCGTGCAGGTTGTATTTACTCGGTTCAGCCCAAAGCTTAATCAGTGGCCCATCGAAGGAGGTAAACAAGTATTCTAAGTTGGGATCATTATTAAAGAAGTGCATCCTATCTAAGTGCTTTCCCTTTTCTGCAAAAAGCGCATCATCCTGCAAGGGGTTTTCAACTGTATCAAAGGAAAATGTCAGCGGGTTCACCTCGACAATTACGTCCCCAGCTGATGTCATTTCAAGTTTTTCAAAAATCGCACGATTGTAAACTTCACCGTATGGTGAATTTGCCATGGTAAACGCAAAATTCGAGATCGGCCTTGGCCATTCCTCTGGCACAAAACCTTGTGCTGCACGTGAAGAACCGATCACCAAGCTATTTGCTTTGGGCGTGGTAAATCGTGTATAAAACTCATCCACTCTATTCTTTGGAACAGACAGCACCGATCCGATTACAAAAATTGCAACCACCATGCAGAACGACCCAAGTTTTAATAGAAATTTCACCATCAGAATTGGAAGTAAATAAATTCCATGCTATTGAATTTTCCAAAGAAGAGTATTACCATGGTCACCAAATAGTAGATTGAATATCGAACCCAACTCGGCAATGTTTTGACATCTAACACAAATGATTTGTTTCGCTGAAGAAGCTCGACACTCAACAGAATCAGGATCAACAGTATTATCCATTTACTTTCCAGCAATCGCATTAAACCTGCATCATCGCCATAGGCGAACAGTGGTCTAAAGATCAATCCTTGAGTGTATTGCAAAGCGACATCAATGGACTCTGCTCTAAAAAAGACCCAAGCAACGGTAACTAAAAGGAAGGTAATGCCCCATCCTATGAAGCGCACCCCCACTAGATATACGTTTCCCGATGTTGGTGGCAGAATCGATCTCAATCTCTCGATACCGAATTCGATAACATAGAGCGACCAATGAATTGTCCCCCAGACTAAGAATGTCCAATTTGCCCCATGCCAAAACCCACTTATAAAAAACGTCAAAAAGAGGTTTCTAAAGTGCTTCCACAACCCCTCCCGATTACCTCCAAGTGGAATATAAACGTAGTCCCGAAACCAAGTAGATAAGGATATATGCCAGCGCCTCCAAAAATCTGAAATGTTTGTAGACAGATATGGGTATCGAAAATTTGTCATTAAGTCAAAGCCGAACAGCTTTGCGACACCTATTGCAATGTATGAGTACCCTGCAAAATCCCCATATATCTGAAACGCAAAAAGCAACGCTCCGAAGTACAACGAAGTGCCTGAAACCGCGTCATAGGTGTCGAATATTTCATTTACAATAATTGCTGCGTTATCGGCAATAACAAGTTTCATAAAAAACCCCCAGAGCATGTACCGGAGGCCCTCTGAAGCTACTTGGGCATCAAATCGTTTTTCCGTTGAAAATTGGGGCAGTAGATGCGCGGCTCTTTCAATGGGACCAGCCACCAATTGTGGAAAAAAGGTGACGTATGACGCAAACGAAATCAAGTTGGACTCAGGTTCCAATCGATTTCGATAAATATCAATCGTGTAGCTTAATGTCTGAAATGTATAGAAGCTAATACCAACGGGCAGGAGAATTTCAAGCGTGTGGATATTCGGTTGTAATCCGGCTGAACTCAGCACCGATGCAAAACTTTCGATGAAGAAGTTGAAATACTTAAAGAAGGCAAGTGCCCCCAAATTAAACCCTAAGCTCAGCGCGAACAGGAAGCCTCTGTGCCTTGAATTGGTTGAAGCGTAGATGGCTCCACCTATGAAGAAATCGAGCAGGGCGCTACCTAGAATCAAACCTAAGAAACGCCAGTCCTACCAACCATAGAAGACTAAGCTTGATAGAAGTATGAGTCCGTTTCGCCATTTAATTTCCTTTGCATTTATTGCCCAATACAGTAAAAAGACTGCGGGTAAAAACAACGCAAAGGCCAGTGAATTAAATAGCACAACTACTCAATATCAGATACCGTTATGTTATCAAATTTCGCTCTTGCCACCTTCAGTTTTTTCCCTTCGATTTTACCAAATTCTTTTGGCGGCAACCCTGGTTCAACATTTCGAATAAACAGCACATCGTTTCTGGTGATCGTTTCTCCTTCTTTTAGCTCTCTTGCCGCAACAACTCCCTTCTTCTGAAACTTTCTGTATTTCAAGTCGCTGGCAGAAAAAGGTCTTTCCAACTTTGAACCAAGCGCTTGATACGCCGCATCAATTCGACTCACAAACGCCTTCAACTCCTCAGGCTCAAGGGCTGCCTGATAGTCTATCCCTTTATCGGCACGGCAAAGGGTAATGTGCTTTTCAATTACACCGACTCCTTTAGCCACTGCCAAAAGGTCAACGACCTTAGCAAAGCTGTTTTCACCATCGGTATGATCGGCGTATCCAATGGTATATTCAGGAAAATGTTCCATCAGAAACTCCAACCTATTTATATGTAGATCTTGAACCGCTGTAGGAAAATTCTGGACGCCATGCATCAAAACAATATCCTTTGCACCATTGGATTTCAGGAACTCTAAGCCCTCATTAATTTCATCCAGTGTTGAGGCACCAGTACCGAGTGTCAGTGGAATTCCCGATTTGGCCACAGCGGCGAGCACGTCTGGATTAGACAAATCTGCTGAATTCAGTTTTATGCCATCACATTTTGTTTCTACAGCAAGTGCCACGCTTGGAACATCATATGTGCAGGTGAAAACATCGATTTCAAATTTTCGAGCATAAGAAACAATCTCTTTCCATTGCTCCACAGAAAACTCAATTGATTTGATGACATCGAATGCCTCGTGAAAAGGCGTTACCGTTTCTTCAGCGACTAAAAACTGCAGCTGAACTGCATCAGCTCCAGCGTCAACTGAAGCTTTAATTAACTGCTTTGC
>DDCZ01000076.1 GCA_002336485.1 Flavobacteriales bacterium UBA1993 | reverse complement strand
AGTGTTGAAATGTTGAATCGAATTGGGAGTTACTCAAGTTGGGGCAACGCTTTCGTCAAATCAAAATGATGCCACCTATCAGTGGATCGATTGCAATGCTTTTGCGAGTATTCCTGGAGAAACCGCTCAATCCTTCACGGCTTCGGAAAACGGAACATACGCTGTACAGATCACGGTAGATAATTGTGTCGATACTTCCGATTGTACTTCCATTGTGAACGTAGGGATTGATGAAGTGACAGATGAGCTAAGTGTGGCCGTATTTCCTAATCCAAGTCAAGACTATGTGCACGTGTCTTCTTCTGAACGTCTTGTTTCAATTTGCGTGTATGACATAATGGGCAATAAACTGATTCAAACAACCGATCCAGTTCTCTGCGTTTCCAGTCTGCCAAAAGGGATTTACTTTCTGCAGGCCAGTTCCGAATCGAACGAGACGGTAGTG
Source organism: Flavobacteriales bacterium UBA1993 (assembly GCA_002336485.1). Lineage (GTDB taxonomy): Bacteria > Bacteroidota > Bacteroidia > Flavobacteriales_G > Salibacteraceae > SHAN690. Next base: position 17,929 of record DDCZ01000076.1, on the reverse strand, counting down.
TCATTTATGAAATAGTGTTTTCAATCCGTTAACGCTGAAAAGGTCCAATTGATTTATCAATTTGGGCCTTTTCTTTTGTTCCATCCGGACAATTTTGAGTTTTATTCTAACCATGAAATATCAACTTATCCATGGGTTATTTTCGTCCATCACTAAGAAGTGAGCATGGAGAATAAAGAAATCGCATCCTATTTCAAATTGTGTGGCCAGTTGATGGAGCTGCATGAAGAAAATAAATTCAAGGTTCGATCCTATACAAATGCGGCGTTTCAAATGAGTCGTTACGGAGATCCTATTTATGAAATGGATCCTATGTATTACGGTCAAATCCCTGGAATGGGTAAAGCTCTGATGTCCAATTTGGAGGAGTTGCTTGACACAGAGCGAATGTCTGTATTAGATGAGTTAATTGAGCGCACGCCAAAGGGTGTGATTGAAATGCTTTCGATTAAAGGCATTGGTCCAAGTAAGGTCCGTGTTATTTGGAGAGACATGGGAATTGAGTCGCCAGGTGAGTTGCACTATGCTTGCAATGAAAACCGTTTGGTTGACTTTAAAGGGTTTGGTGAAAAGACACAAAAAGCCGTGAAGGAGTCCATCGAATTCATGATGGAGCACAGTAAGAGCTTTCACTATATAAAGGCCGAGCCGATAGTAGAGCACGTTATTGAATTCGTGCAATCTACAAATCCCGAGGCCATGGTAACTGTTGTCGGCGATGCCGGACGAAAGGCGCTCACTCTAACTCAATTGGATTTTGTCGTATCCAATGTCAAAGAACTTCCGGATTTTTCTGAAATATCGATTCCGATAAAATTTCACGAAGTGAGCATGAAAGAGCACCAGATTGAGGCATTTAAATTGGGTGCGAAACCTAAACATCTCGAAAATTTGACGTTGGAGGGAACTCAAACTGCCAGTGAGGTTTACACTAAGAGTGGGATCGGATTTATACCTGAAGAGATGCGAGAAGGCCACCATGAATTTGAGTGGGCAGAGAAATTTGATGAGAGTCAGTTAATCACTGATGCTGATTTGGTTGGGTGTCTTCACAATCACAGTACATATAGCGACGGAATCCATACGCTTCAGGAAATGGCGCGCTATCTGAAAAACCTAGGTTATACCTACTTTGGAATTTGCGACCACAGTCAAACTGCGGTCTACGCTGGCGGGTTAACTCCGTTCGATATAATCCAACAGCACGAAGAGATTGATCAGCTTAATGATGAAATGGCTCCGTTCAAAATCTTGAAAGGAATAGAAAGTGACATCCTTCCAAATGGAGATTTGGATTATACGAACGATATACTTGCCACTTTCGATTTTGTTGTAGCCTCGATTCACAGTGCCATGAAAATGGACGAGGAGGCTGCCACCAAACGTCTTATAAAGGCTGTCGAGAATCCGTTTACTTCCATATTGGGTCACCCAACCGGGCGTTTACTCCTTAGCAGACCGGGCTATCCGATTGATCATAAAAAAGTGATTGACGCCTGTGCAGCCAATAATGTATCCATCGAGCTAAACGCGAATCCTATGCGATTGGATATTGATTGGACTTGGATTCATTATTGCCAGGAAAGAAATGTCATGGTCAGTATCAATCCGGATGCTCACCGAAAAGAAGGGTTTCATCATATGAAGTACGGAGTTATTGCTGCCCGCAAGGGAGGATTGGTCAAGGGTATGTGCTTGAACGCCTTGGGGTTGGCGCAATTACAGGAAAAATTTGATTCAAAATAAATTGAAGTTCACTCAATTGACATTATTTCGCTGCTAAATGGCGATCATCAATTCCATATTCGGGTGGTTCATAAAAAAGCGCATCCATCAGATTGAACTGTTCATGAAATACCCTCATGATGTGCAGCAGGATTGGTTTTCAGAATTAACTGACACGGCTAAGAATACTGAATGGGGAAAACGTTATGGATTTGGGGAGCTAGGGAATCTGGATGCGTTCAAAGCGCGGGTGCCTGTCCAAGAATACGACGGATTTAAGGCAGACATTGAGCGAATAGTTCATGGTGAGCAAAACATACTTTGGCCTTCAGATATTACCATGTTCGCAAAATCTAGTGGCACTACAAGCGACAAGAGCAAGTTTATTCCGGTTAGCACAGAGTCATTAGAGGACTGTCATTACAAGGGTGGGAAGGACTTAATGTCATTTTATTACAACGAGTTTGAAGATTCGAGGCTGTTGGAAGGGCGTGCGCTCGTTATGGGAGGTAGTTCAGACTTTGTCCCATTAAACGAAGGCAGTTATACGGGTGACCTGAGTGCCATAATTATCCGAAATCTTCCATTCTGGGCTTCATTGCATCGAACACCCGACATAAGCATTGCTCTCAACCCGAGCTGGGAGGAGAAAATTGAGCAGATTGTGGATGTTACGGTAGATCAGAACATAACCAACATCTCAGGAGTGCCCAGTTGGATGCTCGTACTCTTAAAGCGCGTATTGGAGCGAACCGGTAAATCAAAGATTATTGAGGTGTGGCCGAACCTCGAGTGGTATGTGCACGGAGGTGTGAACTTTTCTCCCTATCGCGCTTCTTTCAAAGATTTAATTGGAGACAATGGGCAAGTAAATTATTCCGAAACCTACAATGCATCCGAAGGGTTTTTCGGAATACAGGACGACACCAAACGAGACGACCTTCTATTGATGCTGGACTATGGGATTTTCTATGAGTTTATGCCGTTGGCTGAATTGGGAAAAGAGTTTCCGAAAACATTACAATTGGACGAAGTCGAAATTGGAGTTAACTATGCCTTGATTATCTCAACAACAGGCGGTTTGTGGCGCTATTTAATCGGTGATACGATCAAGTTCACATGTCTTGATCCGTTTAGAATTAAGGTGAGCGGGAGGACAAAACACTTCATTAATGTTTTTGGCGAAGAGCTCATCGTCGATAATGCAGATGAGGCACTAAGGCAGGTTTGTGAAAAAACTAGATCGTCCATAAAGGAATACTCGGCAGCCCCAATTTTTATGGATGGTACAAAGGCTGGAGGTCACGAATGGGTTATTGAATTTATTGATCCTCCTTCGGACATTGAATACTTCACGGAGGTGTTTGACAATGCGTTGAAGTCGATAAACAGTGATTACGAGGCCAAACGATATCACGACGCCGTGCTTTGTATGCCTAAAGTTCGTCAACTACCCCCAGGCACCTTCTACAAATGGATGCAAAAACGCGGTAAGCTCGGAGGTCAGAATAAGGTTCCTCGACTTTCCAATTCGCGAGATTATATCAATTCGATCATGGAAGTCGTTGATGAAGGGTAATTTCACAACATGATCAAACAGGTCATCTTCTTCAGTTTTGTTTTTGCTTTTAGCGTTTCCAATGCTCAAACCAAGTCTTATAAGATGGTGCAAAAGCATCAACTCAAGGCAGAGTATTGTGAGCTGGATCAACTCAACAATCTCTACATAGTTAAGAAAGGCGAAGTATTAAAACTTGACGCCGATGGCGTGGAGCTGAATAGGTTTAGCGATAAACGAATAGGGGAGGCGGTGCTGCTAGATGTTAGCAACCCGATGAAGGTCTTGCTGTATTCTCCTGATCAAATGATGCTCTATACCTTAGATTCACGTCTGGGCGAATTAAGCGAACGAATCAATTGGTTCGAGTCTGGATATGAGCAAATATCACTGGTCGCTACGTCGCACTCAAATGGCATGTGGCTGTATGATCCCATCAATTTCGTACTCATCCGTCTTAATGAAAAGCTAGAGGAACAAACGCGATCACTGAGTTTGTCTCAGCTGTTTCGCCAAGAATTGAATCCAACAGACCTTATCGAGGTAAACAACAAGGTCTATCTCACCGACCCGAACCATGGCGTGATGGAATTTGATGTATTTGGAAACTACCTGAGAAAAATCCCAATCAAGGAAATTGACCGCTTGGTCGTGAACGACAATCGACTCTTTTATTCCGAAAACCAGAAGTTGGAAGCGTTTAATCTGTACGATGGAAGCATTGAGCGTGTCGAAATACCGATAGATGAGCAAGAAACTTTTGCGGCCAATCGCAATCGTGTTCTTATAACAAGACAGGGGGATGTATTTATTTATCAAGCATTACGCTGATTCCTTTCGTTTTCCAGTCTGTTTATCTTAATTCGTACACGCATATCAGATTATATAGATATCATCACTATGGATAAGACCGGAAAAAATTTACACGTAGCAGTTTCAGGTAACATTGGAGCAGGCAAAACCACGCTAACTGGATTACTCTCAAAGCACTATGGCTGGGATGCTCACTTTGAGGATGCAGATGATAATCCATACATGAACGACTTCTATGCTGAAATGCAGCGTTGGTCATTCAACATGCAGATTTACTTTTTGAATAATCGTTTTAATCAAGTGCTTGATATTCGAGATGGTAAAAAGGGAGTTATTCAGGATAGAACCATTTACGAAGACGCATACATTTTTGCTCCAAACCTGCACAGTATGGGGTTGATGACAACCCGTGACTTTGAAACGTATTTTTCATTGTTCAATTTGCTTGACAAATTTGTTCAACCACCAGATTTGTTGGTTTACCTGCGAGCAAGTGTTCCGAGATTGGTCAGCCAGATTCAGAATAGAGGTAGGGAATACGAAGAAGCAATTCGATTGGACTACTTAAAACGTCTAAATGAGCGATACGAAGCTTGGATCTCGACGTATGACAAAGGAAAGTTGCTCATCATAGATGTAGATAACAACAACTTCAAAGACGATCAAGAAGATCTTGGTGTCATTATCCATAAGATCGACGCCGAATTACACGGGTTGTTCTAATCAGCCTGGCTTATTCGATTTCTAGCTTTCATACTTGTTTTATTTAGCTGTGCTTCATATGCGCAGCAAGAAATTGAGTGGTCTAAAAACCACACCCATACCTATTATGAATCCGAGTCTGCCATTCCCGCGAAGAATGGTTGGTTTGCGCTATACGGTGAGTATGAGGAAGAAAACATCAAAGAGGTCACGGTATACAATCCGATAGAATTCGGAAAGAAAAAGACGTATAAGCTAACTGAGGGTAAGAAAATCAAGCCCGCATTTTTCGGAATCGGAGCTGAATCTGTTGGAGGTAGAATTTATAGGTACAATGTTGAGCACTCAGATGCTGAAGGGCAATCCTATACGGTCCTGAATAGTTTGGACGATAGCAAAGATGAAAAGGTGATTAATCATGTGGACAACACCTCGGGTAAGGATATCATCGTAAATCATTCTGCCGTCTCGCCGAATTTCAAGTACTCGGTCGTTTATTCGAGCACAGTGCTGGCACGAAATTTTAGAGATAAAATGGTGCTTATCCCTTATATAGGTCTACCATTTAATTATTGGAAGGTGCGTGACCCTGAGTTTTATGTGCGCGAACACACCTTCACCGTGTTTGATGAGAAAGGTGAAATTGCTTGGACAAAAAAGTACAATATGGGCGAGGGTGACACGGCTGTCTATGTTCGATTTGTGAACATTAATGATCAAGGCACTGTCTTTATTCACGCGCTAGCTAGCCCTTTGAGAAATCATTATTTCGACATTAAGAATAAGGGTTTGACGGAATTGACCATTGGTAAGCGAGGGCCGATGCGCGCTGATAGGATATATTCGATTCGGAAGAATGAATCAACTCCCTACCGCCTAGATTATGAAGAAAAGGACAGTGATGATAAGAAGATATCTGCCCTTTACGAATCATTTATGTTTTCTGGTGATCGATATCTGCGTGTGGCTGCGATTCAATCGGGAGATAAGGGGCTTTTAGGTGCGACAAACGTCTTATTTGCAGGCTTCCGCGTAAGCAACCTGAATAGTCATAAGGTGCCATCTGTGCTAATTCCGATTGATGTTTACGATCTTAGAAATTCGCTGTCGGATAAAAAAGTCAAGACACTTGAAAAAGGAAAGTCAATTGAAATTGGATATCCGATTGTTCACAGCGCAAAATTAGATGCAGAGTCAGGATTGACACTCGTTATAAATGAGTATCACTACTTGGATGAGGATAAGCGGAAAACCGCAAGCGAAAACCTAGTGATTCTAAATACGAGTTTAAAGGGAAAGGTTAAATCCAGCCAGGTGCATGAGTCGAAACATTACAATGCATATTCCGGAGACAGGCGCGGCGGAGTATTGGCATTTGAACGCAATAATAAATGGTATGTCCTTCAAGACGAAGTGCTTTCGGCCGATGCTAAAAAGAACGATCATAAAGGCCTCATGCTGCGACAGTTTGACGAATCAGGCGAGCTTGAAAAGGAGACAATATTTGAAGGAAATAGACAACACATGGGATTTGGTCGTTCGTTTGTGAACGGGGATGGCGAGTTGATCCTTGTTGGTTCAAGAGCGAACATCACCAACGGTTTCGGAGACACACATTTTGGAGATCATCCACAAAAAGAAAAAACCGCGGTCGGGAGGTTGATAATAAAGTAAGGCCTTATAGTATGGAGCCGAAAAAAGGGGCCTAGGCCCCTTTTTTTGTTCTCTTTAGCTAATTAATAAGTTAATCGGCCAGGATGATCACCTTGTTCTTTACCACCTCAACAACGCCTCCATTCACTTCGAATGATTGTTCACTGTCGTTGTGTTTTACAACCACCGTACCTGCTCGCAAAGAAGCAATGATTGGTGCGTGGTTGTTTAGAATTCCAAACGAACCATCCTTACCCGGAAGCTTTAATGAATCTGCCTCGCCTTCGTAAATGAGCTTATCTGGAGATATGATGTCAACTTTCATGATCAGAATTATTTGTTCTCAGCAAGCATTTTCTTTCCTGCCTCAATTGCTTCTTCAATTGTACCCTTCAAGTTAAATGCTGCTTCTGGATACTCATCAACTTCACCATCCATGATCATGTTGAATCCTTTGATGGTTTCTTCTATCGGAACAAGTACACCTGGGATGCCTGTGAACTGCTCAGCAACGTGGAATGGTTGAGATAAGAATCTCTGAACTCTTCGTGCACGGTGAACAGCAAGCTTATCTTCTTCAGATAATTCATCCATACCAAGAATGGCAATGATATCCTGAAGCTCCTTGTATCGTTGTAGGATCTCCTTAACACGCTGTGCTGTGTCGTAATGATCGTCTCCAACAATCTTAGGAGTAAGAATTCTAGATGTAGAGTCAAGTGGATCAACCGCTGGGTAAATACCAAGTTCAGCAATCTTACGCGACAATACAGTATTAGCATCAAGGTGAGCAAATGTTGTTGCCGGTGCAGGGTCAGTTAAATCATCTGCAGGCACGTATACCGCCTGAACCGATGTAATAGATCCACGCTTAGTAGAAGTAATTCGCTCCTGCATCGCTCCCATTTCTGAAGCTAATGTTGGTTGATAACCAACAGCAGATGGCATACGACCAAGAAGTGCGGATACCTCAGAACCTGCTTGAGTAAATCGGAAAATGTTGTCTACGAAGAAAAGAATATCTCGTCCTCCACTTTCTTCATCTCCATCACGGAAATATTCTGCAGCGGTCAGCCCAGTTAATGCAACTCGAGCTCGTGCCCCAGGAGGTTCGTTCATTTGACCAAAGACAAATGTTGCTTGAGATTCCTTCATGGCCTCAGAGTCAACCTTTGAGAGGTCCCATCCGCCAGATTCCATAGATTCCATAAAATCATCGCCGTATTTAACGATACCTGATTCAAGCATTTCTCTTAGAAGGTCATTTCCTTCACGGGTTCTTTCACCTACGCCAGCGAATACTGAGTATCCATCATGGCCCTTGGCAATATTGTTAATCAACTCTTGGATCAAAACGGTCTTGCCAACTCCGGCTCCACCAAATAATCCAATCTTACCTCCTTTGGCGTAAGGCTCGATCAAGTCAATAACCTTAATTCCGGTAAACAATACCTCTGTTGCGGTAGATAGATCTTCAAAAAGAGGCGCCTCTCTGTGAATGGGACGACCACCAGCTTGATCAACTTCGCCAATACCATCAATGGCACCACCGATAACGTTGAAGGTTCTTCCTTTAATCTGATCGCCTATGGGCATTGTGATTGGTGTCCCAGATGCCGTTACTTCCAATCCGCGCATTAAACCCTCACTCGAGTCCATTGCAATGGTTCGTACTGTATTCTCACCAATGTGGGATTGGCATTCTAAGATTACTTTTTCTCCTGAAGACTTTGTTACTTCAAGTGCATCAAGAATGTTTGGAAGGTCTTGACCTTCAGTGCTAAAGCGCACATCCACCACAGGTCCGATAACCTGTGTAATATTTCCTATGTTGGCAGCCATTTGTGCTGATATTTAGATAGTTACGATAAGTGTTTATCCTTTTCCTTTCAGGGCGCAAATTTATGTTTTTCAAAGCTCAAACTTAACCCAGTCTTGATATTTTTAATTCTGTACATTTGACTATTGTCAGTATCGATCGTAAGTATCAGATATACAGATAGTTAACATAATTGAAATCGTTGATAAGTGTTGAAGATTTTTAGAGGAATTGAGACGTATAGTTCGAGCCGAGATGCATGTGTCACCACAGGCACCTTCGACGGGATCCATATTGGACATAAAAAAATATTAAGTAAGCTCTCTGAAGAGGCTTCTGAGTTGAACTGTGAAAGTGTGCTTGTTACCTTTGATCCGCATCCAAGAAAAGTCCTTTTTCCGGACCAGGCTGGTCTTCAATTGATCAATACGCTGGAGGAAAAACTTCAACTGCTGGAGTCATGTAAGATCAGTGCGGTTATTGTCCACCCATTCAGCTTGGAATTTTCAAGAACATCTGCGCTTATATATGTCAGAGACCTTTTAGTGAATCATGTCAAAATGAAGAAATTAGTCATAGGCTATGATCACCAGTTTGGAAAGAATAGGGAAGGAAGCATTGAACAGCTCGCCGAGCTGGCTCCGTTGTATGATTTTTCTGTAGATGAAATTCCGGCCCAGGATATTGATGATGTTAAGATTAGCTCAACAAAGATTCGATATGCGCTTTCTGATGGTCACATTAAAGAGGCCAATGCCTATCTCGGCTACGAGTTCTTTATTACTGGAACGGTGGTTAGGGGCAAGGGGCGAGGCAAAGGCCTCGGTTTTCCTACGGCAAATGTTAGCATTGAGGATTCAGATAAAATCATTCCTAAGTCTGGTGTTTACCTGGTCTCCGTTGAGGTTAATGGTGGCAGCCATAAAGGGGTTCTGAATATTGGAAATAATCCCACGTTCGAATCCGGCGAAAATCAATCTATCGAAGTTCATATCCTTAATTTTCACCAGGATATTTATGGTCAAAAGGTACAGGTCAAATTTTTTGATCGGATTCGAGATGAAGTCCGTTTCGATAGTCGAGAAGCGCTTGTTGCACAAATTGGAAGGGACATAAAAAGGGCGCTAGAGTCATGATGAGAATTCTGCTGAGCATATTCATTCTTCTAGCGCCGATTGTGCTGTTCGGTCAAGGAGTATACACCAGCCTTGCAGATGCCATGAATGAGCCAGAGTCCGTTGTAAAATTGGACTTGCGTAGATCTAAGATTCGAGAATGGCCAGAAGAACTTAAGTCGTTTCCGAACCTGCTAAGCTTAGACTTGAGTAAGAATAAAATTGACTCGCTTCCTTCTGATTTAACCTACTTATCCAAATTAGAATACCTCGATCTGACTTCTAATAATCTTGATTCCCTGCCCAACTCAATCGGGGACTTGGAAAATCTTAAAGTGCTTTTATTAGGGAATAACGAGATCTATCATGTGTCTCCAGAAATATCGAACCTGAAACAATTGGAAGAATGGGAGATGTGGAGTAACAACATATACTACTTACCACAAAGTGTAGGGGAGCTGAAGAATTTGAAAGAATTGGACTTACGCAACATTCAACTAAACATGGAATACCAAGAGTCAATCAAGTCACTTTTTGATGGCTTTGATATTCGATTGCGCTTCTCGATGAGCTGTGATTGCGATTGATAGCCCACTGATTCATTAGAATCGCTTAATTTTGCTGTATGAAGTCGAAGATGAAAACAACTAGATTACTCGTAATTGCTTCCCTTCTTTTATTTCTTGCTGGATCGTGCGCTTCTTCAGGAGGATATCATAAGAAGCCGCCGTCAGGGGGGAAGTTTAAGTGCAAATAGTCTACTCGATTATTTGGTAGTCGATTACGACATCGTTAATAGGCCAATCGCCTGAGTCTCGGTCCGTTCGAGCAATTTCTTCGACGATTTCCATTCCCTTTATTACTCTTCCAAAAACTGTGTGCTTGCCATCAAGATGAGGCGTGCCTCCCTTTGTTTTGTAAATCTTCCTATCATTCTCGTCAAAATTATAGTGATACTCCTCCTTAGTGGCGTCTAGTTCATTGTTATTAAAGGTCTTTCCGATTACGATGTAGAAATCGTATTGTGACGATTTGTTTTCTGGGTTATTATGGTAACTCATGGCCATTGCAACTGACCCGCGCTCATGGATATGGTGCTTTTTGACCTCGGAAGGAATGTAATATGATTCTACACCCTTTCTTCGTTCCACTGTTTTGTCATCATCCGAGTTGCCGCCCTGAATCATGAAATCAGGGATCACTCGATAGAAAATGGTGCGGTCATACAGACCTCGCTTAACGTGATGAATGAAGTTCGCTCTGTGCAAGGGCGTGTCCTCGAATAGTTCTATGTCAATGTCTCCTAAGGTAGTTTTAAGTCTTACTACTCGTTCGGGGTTTTCATCGCCGTATTTTGTGAAATACGACTTTATATTACCTCGTTTGGGCCAGATTTCAACATCTTGATTCTCAGCTTTCGGTACTTTTTCTTCAGATGGAGCATCACTTTTTATCCGTTTTGGCGGAGCATGATTACAGGAGGCTAGAAGAATGCCAAGAAGTGTAAATACAAGAATAGATCGAAGAAAGAATTCAGCCATTGGGCGTACCTTTGATGCAATGTTCGGAAAGTTATCTAACATATTCGGAAAGAAGGAGGTCATTCACGAGCCTATATCTTTTTCAGACCTCAAGGTAGATGTGCATTCACACTTTATTCCCGGGATTGACGATGGTGCGGAAACGATCGAAGACTCCCTGGCCATGATTGCCGGGATGAAAGAATTGGGTTACTCTAAAGTGATCACGACGCCGCATGTGATGAGTGATTTTTATAGAAATTCTTCAGAGGATATTCAGCGTGGCTGTGATCGGGTAAGGGAAGCACTCCTAAAAGAAAATATCGATATCGAAATTGAATGTGCCGCTGAGTACTACCTAGATGCTGAATTGATGCAAAAGGTAAAAGCAAAAGATCTGTTGACATTCGGTGCGAACTATGTGCTGTTTGAATTGCCATTCATTGGGGAGCCAGCAAACTTTACCAGTGTGGTTTTTGAAATGCAGCTGGCTGGATACCAACCTGTTTTGGCACATCCAGAGCGATATGGTTTTTGGCACAACGATATCTCGAAATATCAGGATATTGCCGACAAAGGGGTGCTGCTTCAGTTAAATATGAATTCATTGACCGGCCATTATTCACCAGCGGTGAAGAAGGTGGCCGAGGAAATGGTACAGAATGATCTCATTTCCCTAATCGGATCCGATTGTCATAATATTCGTCACATCGATTTGATGAAACGCGCCGCGTGCACTGCTTCGATGCATGCATTGCTAAATAAAGGCCAGTTGAAAAACGCTACGCTGTAGCCTGATCTACTTCTGCTTCTCGGTGTATTTTCTTAATCAATCCTGAAAGCACTTTTCCAGGGCCTACTTCCGTAAAGTGAGTGGCTCCGTCATCCACCATCGATTGAACCGATTGCGTCCATCTTACCGGTGCCGTGAGCTGGGCGATTAAGTTTTCCTTGATGATCATTGGATCTGAAACCGCACTAGCGGGAACGTTTTGATATATCGGGCAAGAAGGTGTAGCGAAATCAGTCGATTCAATTGCCGCCTGGAGCTCCGCGCGCGCAGGTTCCATCAAGGGACTATGAAATGCGCCTCCGACCGGAAGCGGTAGCGCACGTTTTGCGCCTAGTCCCTTCATTAATATGCATGCCTTTTCAATGCCTTCATTAGAACCACTAATAACGAGTTGACCGGGGCAATTGTAATTGGCCGCAACCACAACATCATCTATTTGAGTGCAAGCATCTTCCACAATGTGATCTTCCAACCCTAAAATAGCAGCCATCGTACTCGGGTTCTGTTCACAGGCGTTCTGCATAGCCAGCGCTCTTTTGTATACAAGTTTGAGCCCGTCCTCAAAGGTCAACGTATTATTTGCGACCAATGCCGAAAGCTCTCCCAAGCTGTGTCCAGCTACCATATCGGGAGAGAATCCAGGAATGGTTTTAGAGAGGATTACAGAATGTAGAAAAACAGCGGGTTGTGTCACCTTCGTTTGTTTCAAATCATCTGGAGAACCTTCAAACATGGTTTTCGTGATTTCGAATCCAAGAATTTCATTTGCGCGATCAAACAATGGTTTAGCGATTTCATTTGATTGATAAATGTCGCTTCCCATGCCCGGGAATTGTGCGCCTTGTCCAGGAAATACGTATGCCTTTTTCATTCTTAACTTAATTGTGCTGAAATTAAACTGATAAATTCTTTTCGAGTTGCATCCTTTAAGAACTCGCCGGTAAACGCCGAAGTGGTCGTGGCAGAATTTTGCTTCTGAACTCCTCTAATCTGCATACACATATGTTTGGCCTCAATCACGACGGCCACTCCTGCAGGTTCGAGTGTAGATTGGATGCAATCTTTTATTTGTTGTGTGAGTCTCTCCTGAACTTGAAGCCGTCGCGCAAATACATCAACCACACGAGGAATTTTACTCAGTCCAACAATTTTCCCATTTGGGATATAGGCTACATGCGCCTTGCCAAAGAAGGGTAGAATATGATGTTCGCATAAAGAATAGAGCTCTATGTTTTTTACAATCACCATTTGCTGGTGTTCCTCCTCAAAAAGTGCGGAATTGAGAATGTCTGCACCGTTTTGCTCATATCCTTGCGTCAGAAATTGCATGGCTTTAGCAGCACGTTCCGGGGTCTTCAATAATCCTTCCCTTGAGGTGTCTTCTCCACAGCGTTCAATAATATGCTTGTAGTGATTGGAAAGCGCTTCTATGTTCTCAGAGTTGTAGCTGTCCTTTCGCTCAAAACCCTTATCAGCATCAAGGTATTCATCCATAATACTCTACGTAATTGTTTTCGGTTTCCTGAAGTTTTACGCAATGAAGCGTCGCGCCATTGGAGGCAATGTTTGGCTCTAATTCATCCCATATGGCGATGCAAATGTTCTCGGTGGAAGTCATAATGCCCTTCATGAATCCTGTGTCGAGATTTAAATTCTTGTGGTCGGTATGGGTGATGATCTTATCCTTTATTATTTCGCCAAGAATCTTTAGATCCATCACAAAACCAGTCTCCGGCGAAACTTCGCTCTTCACAGTAACGAATAGTTGATAGTTGTGACCATGCCAGTTTGGATTGGCACACTTTCCGAAGACGGCTTCATTTTTTTCTTCACTCCACTCTTCCCTACTGAGCTTGTGTGCGGCAGAGAATCTTTCCCTTCTTGTTATGTATACGAGCTTTGACATAATCAAAATTAAGGTGCGAAGATAGCGAGCATTCAACATTAAATACCTTTGCGGAAAATCACATTTAAAATGATTGTAATTACTGGGGCTGCAGGGTTCATTGGAAGTTGTGTGGCGCGTCATTTTTCGAGTTTGATAGATTCTAAAATCGTCTTAGTGGACGATTTTTCAATCAATGCCAAGATTCCCAATCAGGTTGGGTTAGAAGATCATGAGAAAATTGAGCGAGGCCAGTTCTTTGATTGGGTGAAGGATGAACAGATTGACTCAATCATTCACCTGGGCGCGCGCACCGATACGACAGAGGTAGACTATGAAATATTTGAAGAGTTAAATCTTGAGTACTCTAAAGCAATTTGGAGGCTGTGTCAGGACCGGAATATTCCTTTGATTTATGCCTCATCTGCGGCAACATATGGCGGTGGTGAATTTGGGTATGATGATGACCACGCTATTGTTGAGAAGCTAAAACCGCTAAATGCATACGGGGTTTCTAAAAATGAATTCGATAAGTGGGTTTTGCAACGTTCAGACGATCTGACCTGGTTCGGATTAAAGTTTTTTAATGTCTATGGTCCGAATGAATATCACAAAGGCCGAATGGCGAGTGTTGTTTTTCATGCTTTCAATCAAATTCAAAGCAATGGCAGCTTAAAGCTCTTTCGATCGCACAATGAGAAGTATAGGGATGGTGAGCAGCTAAGAGACTTCATCTATGTTAAGGATCTTTGCCGGGTAATATTCTTTTTATGGAAGAACTTGCCGGCGTCCGGATTGTACAATCTTGGCACAGGCACGGCGCGTACCTTTTTGGATCTTGCAAATTCTACGTTCAAGGCCTTAGATTTAGACCCGAAAATCAGCTTTATAGATACGCCGGCCGACATCAGAGATAACTATCAATACTATACCGAGGCAAATATGAATAAGCTAATAAATGCTGGGTTTGCAGAGCAGTTTACGCCGCTCGAGGATGGAGTCAAGGATTATGTCCAGAACTACCTTTTAAAGAAGAAGGGCTTTTAGAGACTGTGTTTGAGCTCGAGAAGCATGTTTTTTACGCTTCCCAACCGTTCAATTAGCTCAGCCTTGCTTTCAAGATCGTCTGTACCTTCCTTAAGCTTCTTTTTTGCACCCTCCAATGTGAATCCGCGCTCTTTAACTAAGTAATGAATCAACTTAAGATTCTTGACATCCTTCTCCTTATAAATTCGATTTCCTTTCTTGTTTTTGGATGGACGAATTACGTCGAATTCTTTTTCCCAAAATCGAAGTAGAGAAGGGTTTACACTAAGAAGTTCAGAGACTTCTCCAATTGAATAATACAGCTTAAAAGATTCTTTCTCTTTGTAGGGCATGTGACAAATATAGTCTAGTCGAAAGACTGATTCTCCTGTGATGACAATTGAATCATCATATCGTACTCTTCTGGAGAAAGGTCGTTGAAGTAAAAGTTAACTGGATTGACTTTGTGGCCGTTCTTCGTCACTTCGTAGTGCAAATGGGGTGCGCTGCTAAGTCCAGTGTTTCCCACCAAGCCTATGACTTCACCTCGGTTTATTTCTTGACCCTGCTTTACGTTAATCTTACTCATATGCGCATACAGAGTCTTATACCCATATCCATGGTCGATTATCACGTGATATCCATAGCCGCTTCGAGATTTTTCCAACTCAACAACTTTCCCTTTTCCTGTGCAATAGATATCAGTGCCGACAGGGGCTGTAAAGTCATTACCCCAGTGAAATCGAACAGTTTTGTAGATAGGGTGAACGCGTTTGCCAAAACCTGAAGACATGCGCTTGAGATCTTTGTTTGAAATGGGTTGCACGGCCGGAATGGATGCCAGCATATCCTCCTTTTGCTTTGCCAGTTCTATAACTTCATCAAAAGACTTTGACTGAATATAGAGTTGCTTAGCTAGACGATCTAATTTCTTTGATGTTTCGATAACAACCTCGGACTCATCCCTGAATCGCTCTAGATTCTTGTATCTGTTAACTCCTCCAATTCCTGCCTTTCGAATGTTGTCGGGTATTGGTTCAGCTTCGAAAATTGTTCGATAGATATTATCATCGCGATTCTCTAAATCAGCTAATATGGTGCTCATTTGATCGAGTCGATTGCTCATCAAATCATATTGAATCAATAATTCTTCTTTATCATTTTGCAATTGACGCTCTTGTGGAGAATCATAAACGATATTGAAGACAAGATAAATTCCGACCCCTGAAACAATGGATGCTAGGGCATACCAAGATGCCTGGGCCATACGTTTCCAAGGATTCTTTCGAATCTTTTCGTAGCTGAGAGTGTTCTCGTTGTATTGGTACTTTACCTTTGCCAACCTATTTATCTTTGCATTTGGAAGCGCGAAAATAGGACAACTACTACTTTCGCTGTCTTTTTTGTACTTCCATTCAATCATTTTAACATAGTATGCACTGGACAACCGACAGGATTCGAGGCACTTTCCTTGAGTTTTTTAGCAGCAAGGCTCATGATATTGTAGCCTCTGATCCGATTGTTATTAAGAATGATCCAACCCTAATGTTTACCAACGCTGGAATGAACCAGTTCAAGGGGGTTTTCGTGGGTAATGAGATTGCCAAATCTAGACGTGTCTGCGATAGTCAAAAATGCTTGCGAGTTTCTGGTAAACACAACGACTTGGAAGAAGTAGGAAGAGACCATTACCACCACACCATGTTTGAAATGTTGGGGAATTGGTCGTTTGGAGATTACTTTAAGAAGGACGCAATCAATTGGGCCTGGGAATTACTCACCGAGGTTTATGGTCTGGATAAAGACCGTCTGTACGTATCGATTTTTGAAGGAGATGAATCACTGAAATTGGGGCTGGATGAAGAGGCGAGAGAATTGTGGTTGCAGCATGTTGCCGCTGACCGAATTCTAGAATTTGACCGAAAAGATAATTTCTGGGAGATGGGTGAAACAGGTCCGTGCGGTCCTTGTTCCGAGATTCACTACGATATGAGACCTGCAGCGGATCGGGCCAAAAAGGGGGGCGCGCAATTGGTAAATGCAGACCACCCAGAAGTCATTGAAATCTGGAACCTTGTGTTTATGCAATATAACAGCCTCGAGAATGGGGGCTTGGAGCCATTAAAGGAAAAGCATATTGACACAGGTATGGGACTGGAAAGGCTCTCTCGCATACTACAAGGAAAGTCATCAAACTATGATATAGACTCGTTTCAATTATTAATTGAGACAATTGAACAAAGCGTATCAAAGGAATATACCGGTACCGATTCCTTGAACGACATAGCTTTCCGGGTAATCGCTGATCACGTCAGAGCCGTAAGTTTTGCAATTGCGGATGGCCAATTGCCTTCGAATACGGGCGCTGGATATGTGATAAGGCGAGTTTTACGACGAGCTATTCGATATGGGTATTCGTGTCTGAATATGAATAGACCATTTATCCATCAAGTTTGTAAGAAATTGATCGAGAATATGGGCGCCCATTATCCAGAATTAAAACGAAATGAGGCGCTGATTCAAAAGGTAGTTCAAGAGGAAGAGCGTAGCTTCCTCTCTACATTGGCGAAGGGGTTGGATAGGTTAGAATCTTATTTGTCGTCGGAAACCAAGATGATTTCAGGCACGTTTGCTTTCGAGATGTATGACACTTACGGGTTTCCGATTGATTTGACAGCGTTAATTGCGGAAGAACGGAATGTCGGTATTGACATGCCTGAATTTGAACAAGAGCTGAAAAAACAAAAGAATCGTTCTAGAAACGCTAGTAAAGTAGAGATGGGTGATTGGACCATCATAGATTCTGGTGAAAATTCGGAGTTTATCGGATATGACACCCTCAGCACCCCAGCGCGATTAATGAAGTACAGAGCTGTGAAGTTGAAGGGCAGGGAGGTTTATCAGTACGTGCTTGATCGAACCACATACTACGCTGAAAGCGGCGGTCAAGTTGGAGATAAAGGGCTGTTCACATTTGGAGATGAATCGATATCCATTTTTGATTGTAAAAAGGAAAATGGTGAAATCATCCACTTCTCGGCTCAGCTTCCCATAGACTTGAAAGCTAATTTGGAGGTTCGAGTCGATGCTAAGAAAAGATCGGAGACAGCTAAAAATCATAGCGCTACTCATTTGTTACATCATGTCTTGCGCCAGACGCTTGGTACACATGTCGAACAGAAAGGGTCGTTCGTTTCTTCGGATAAACTGAGATTTGATTTTTCACACTTTGAAAAAATTTCAGAAGAAGAATTGAGGCAAATTGAGTTAGACGTTCAGAAACTGATTCGGGAAGAAATTGAGCTCGAAGAGATGCGAGC
>DDCZ01000020.1 GCA_002336485.1 Flavobacteriales bacterium UBA1993 | reverse complement strand
GATCTCAATGATCTGATTGAATGTCTTGCTTGGGCGCATTGCTGTCCGAGCCAAGTCTTCATTTGGTTGATAATAACCTCCGATGTCCATTGCTGGGCCTTGCGCACTGCTCATTTCGGTTAAAATTGCTTGCTCGTTGTCAGCTAAGGCCGCAAGGCATGGAGCAAACGCGTTACTCAATCCTTTGTCTTCCGTTTGATTGGTCAATGCCTCCGCCCAATACATCGCCAAGTAGAAATGGCTGCCTCGGTTGTCCAATTCACCCACTTTTCGTGATGGGCTTTTGTCGTTCAATAAGAATTTACTCGTGGCGTCATCCAAACACGCACCCATGATGCGCGCCTTGTCGTTGTTGTTCACCGTGCCTAAGTGGTCAAGTGAAACTGCCAACGCCAAAAATTCTCCAAGCGAATCCCATCGTAGGTGATTCTCCTTTTCAAATTGCTGTACGTGCTTTGGTGCAGATCCACCTGCGCCTGTTTCGAACAATCCACCGCCATTCATCAGAGGCACAATGCTCAACATTTTGGCACTGGTTCCTACTTCCAAAATAGGGAAGAGGTCGGTCAAATAATCCCGTAAAACATTGCCGCTCACAGATATAGTATCCAATCCTCTGCGCATGCGTTCCAGCGAAAACTTCGTGGCTTCGGTAGGTGTTAGAATCTGAATGTCTAATCCGTTGGTGTCGTGATTTGGTAAATACTTATTTACCTTTTCAATGATCTGTCGGTCATGAGCTCGGTTCGTGTCTAACCAAAATATGGCGGGGTTGTTTGTAGCCCGCGCTCGAGATACAGCAAGCTTCACCCAATCTTGGATCGGTGCGTCTTTCGCCTGGCACATTCTCCAAATATCTCCGGCTTCTACTGCGTGTTCCATCAATGTGTTTCCTGCAGCGTCGATCACCTTTACGGTGCCTGCAGCACTCATCTCAAATGTCTTATCGTGTGATCCGTACTCTTCGGCCTTTTGGGCCATCAGGCCTACGTTTGATACACTTCCCATCGTGGTAGGGTCCAAAGCGCCATTGGCGATGCAATCGTCTATCGTTGCTTGGTAAATACCGGCATAGGATCGGTCGGGAATAATGGCCTTCGTGTCTTGTGACTTGCCATCCTTGTTCCACATCTGACCCGAATTTCGGATCATGGCTGGCATGGAAGCATCAATGATGACATCGCTTGGTACATGTAAGTTGGTAATGCCTTTGTCAGAGTCAACCATGGCCATGTCTGGGCCATTTTCCATTGCAGCATGAATGTCTAATTCTATTGCATGTCGATCGGCCGCTGGTAGGTTTTGAATTTGACTCATTACATTTCCCAAACCATTGTTTGGGTTCACTCCGGCTTTGGCTAAAGCGGCACCGTGTTTTTCAAATACGTCGGCGAAAAAGGTCTTTACAGCGTGTCCAAACAAAATCGGATCGCTTACTTTCATCATTGTCGCTTTGAGGTGAACCGAAAACAAAACGCCTTTTGATTTGGCGTCATCCCGCTGCGCGGATAGAAACTCAACTAAAGCGCTCGCGCTCATTACCGACGAGTCAATGACTTCGCCTTCGAGTAATTCGAGGCTATCTTTTAATACCGTTGTTTCGCCATCAGCTCCGTTAAATTCAATGCGCACGCTGGTTTCGCTTGGCAGTGTCACCGACTGCTCACTACCGTAAAAATCACCGTGTGTCATACTGCTTACGTGCGAGGCAGAGTCGGCGCTCCATGCCCCCATGCTGTGTGGGTTCTTTCTAGCGTATTCCTTCACTGCTTTTGGTGCGCGTCTGTCCGAGTTTCCTTCGCGTAATACTGGATTCACCGCGCTGCCCTTGATTTTATCGTATCGAGACTTAACATCTTTTTCTTCGTCAGTTGTTGGAGAGTCGGGATAGTTTGGCAATGCATGCCCATGGTCTTGTAATTCTTTAATTGCCGCCTTCAATTGTGGAATAGATGCGCTGATGTTTGGCAGTTTGATGATGTTAGCGTCGGGAGACTTTGCCAAATCGCCTAGTTCGGAAAGTGAATCCGGAATACGCTGCTCTTCTTTTAGGAAGTCAGGAAAGTTGCAAAGAATACGTGCGGCAAGTGATATGTCGCGGGATTCAACCTCAACACCGGCTTTGGCTGCAAATGCGTTGATGATTGGCAGGAACGAATATGTAGCTAGTGCCGGGGCTTCGTCCGTTTTAGTGTAGATAATCTTTGATGTTGCCATGGTGTCTTCTTGTAAAATGTGATTGGCTCAAGGCCATAAAAAAACGAGGCGCAAAGGTATGCTTTGCGCCTCGTATAAAAAATGTGTTAGAAGGTTTTTCGATGCTTCTCGAACCTTCGTTATTACTCGTTCTAGTATCCGAAAATTTGCATGAGGGTCAACTCTTCTACCGGGCCTAAGACGCCCAAGGCACCCATGTCCATTTCTTCTTTTTTACCGATGACCAAATAAGTGTAGGTGCGTCCTTGCACATTCTCATCAAAAAAGGATTGAATCTCTTCGAAATTCATCTGCTTAATGGCAGGATACATTTTGTGGTTGATGTCGAAGTCAATACCACGATCTTTTGCTCGCTCATAAGACCAAAGAATGTTCTGACCTGTAGTTCGGTTGGTTTCGATCTGCTTCAATGCACTCATTTTAGATTGCTCAAACTGTGCATCTGCTCGAGGCAATGTGCTCATCAATTCGAGTAAGGCGTTCGTGGCATCTCCAAGCTTGTTGGCCTGTGTGCCAATGTAACCGCGCACATAGTGATGCTGGTTAGGCTTTGCTGGAGAAGTGTATCCGGCATAGGCGGAATAAGCCAAGGCTCTAGACTCTCGAATCTCCTGAAATACGATAGAGCTAAGTCCACCGCCAAAATATTCACCAAAGATTTTTGCCTGTGGCATTACGCTAATATTTAAAGGTTGGCCTCGGTGATACATCATTAATTCGGTCTGTACCATGTCGTACTCCACGAAGTAGACCTTGTTTTCGTTTGTTGCTATTTCTTGGTAATCTTCAGATGGATCAATTGGACGCAATCCTTCGGGAAGCCCGTGATTCTTTTCAATGATTGTCTTCGCATCAGCCAATGACTGAGGTCCGTAAAACAATATTCTATGTTCGTATGAAGTCAATGTATGAAGCATTTCAACTAGAACTTTGGGATCCATGTCCTTCAATTCGGCCTCTGATAAAACAGTGTTGGTTGGGTTCTCAGGTCCGTACTTGGCGTAGTTAGCCATAGCTCCAAATAGAATCTGGCGCTTGCTTAGCTTCTTATCAGCGCGCTCCTTTAATAGACCTTGAACCATTTCGTTGTAGCTGTCTTTATTTGCAACAACAGAGTTCATAAGCTTCTCGAAGAACATAATTCCTTCTTCAAAATTCTCTTCTAACCCACTTACGATCACGTAGCTTCGATCTAGGGACGAGGAAACGTCGAAGTCAAGTCCAAGTTTGAACATCTCTTTCTGCACTTCAGCAGGAGACATGCCATCCGTGCCGAGGTAAGGCAGGTATTTGAAGGCCAATGGAATCATTAGGTCGTTCTTTTTACCCATCTCAAACACATAGTACATATTGTATATCTCGTTTGTGGTATTCTGAACATAGTTCATTGGTACTAGCCCCTTAATGGTTTCCTTTTGAATCTCATTATCGTAGTTGATAAACATGGGCTCCAATCGCTTGGAACTCATCGCGGAAATTTCCTTGAAGAATTTGGAAGACTCATCTCGATTAATGGTCAACTGCGTGATTTCAGGCTTGTCTACTTTCTCCACGTTCTTTTCACCTTGACGCTTGTTCACAGCCACATAATTGTCCTTGAACTTCTTGTTTGCCCAAGCCACCAATTCATCCTTGGTAATCTTCTGCATTCTGTCATATCGATTCACAACATCGTTCCAGTCTTCATTCAAAATGAAAGCATCACTCATTAGGTACGCACGTATCCAGTTGGCTTCCATTTGGCCCATCATGTCCTTTTTATAGGATCTCACAACAGCATCAATCATCCAATCGTCAAATGCACCTTTTTTCACTTCTTCGATTTGAGCAAGGAGTAATTCGCGCACTTCCTTCAAAGACTGCCCTTCGCGGTTGTTCGCGCTAAGCATCAAGAAGCTGTAATCTTCGTTTGTGGTAACACTTGATCGAGCACGCAAAACCTTCTGGCTTTGATTTAGGTTCAAGTCGATCAAACCCGCAGTTCCGTTGCTGAGAACTCCGTTCATTAGCTCTAAGTATAAGGCATCTTGCGATCCAACACCATCAAGCCTAAACGCTACCATTTCAAATTCAGCATCGGCGCCCGTAACGTCCGCTATCTGAGGTGAAGTAATTGGCTTCTCAACTGGCATTTTTGGATTTACTACTTCTTGTTTTTTAAATTTCCCAAAGTATTTCTCGACCATAGCCATGGTCTCATCTGGGTCTACATCGCCGGCCAAAACAATAGCCATATTGTTTGGTACATATCGTCGTTTGAAGTAATCATGGATCTTCACCATGCTTGGGTTTTTAAGGTGATCACTTGTCCCAATAGTGGATTGTTGTCCATACGGGTGCGTTGGGAATAGTAAGTCCATCAACTTGTAATAGCCTTGACGGAAATCACTGTCCTGACCTCGGTTATATTCTTCGTAAACAGCTTCCAATTCTGTGTGAAACAATCGAAGCACCAACTCGCTGAATCGCTCGGATTCGAGAGCCAACCAACGCTCCAATTCGGTGCTTGGAATGTCGTTGATGTATACAGTGCGCTCGTTGCTCGTGTATGCATTTGTGCCCTGTGCACCCATCGAGCTGATCAACTTATCGTATTCGTTTGCTGCAACAAATGTGGCTGCAACGCCTGATACACTGTCAATTTGATGCAGGATTTGCTTTCGAGTGTCTTCATTCTTCGCCGCCCGTAATTGCTCGTACAGTGCTGAGATTACATCCAAATGCTTCTTTTCTTCTTCCCAGTTAAGCGAACCCAATCTGGAAGACCCTTTAAAGAGCATGTGCTCCAAGTAGTGTGCAAGTCCAGTGGCATCAGATGGGTCTTGCTTGCTTCCTGTGCGCACAGCGATGTTTGTCTGCACGCGCGGTTCGGCCTTGTTTACACTGATATATACCTTTAAACCATTGTCGAGTGTATAAAGACGCATTCCAAACGGATCACCATCGACGGAGGTGTATGGGTATTTAGAGTCTACTGGAGTAGAATCCGCAGCTTTGGCTTGGCCCATAAATCCAGTTAGGAATAAGATAGATAAGAGAGACGTAACGTGTCGTTTCATATAAAGTTGATTAATAAGCGATGTCAAGATCTAAGTCTTGTTTTAGTTTTAAAAGGTTCTTGTTTTTCTTAGCGAGATGCTCAAATTTTTCCTTGGCCGTGAATAGCTTGGTTTCCATTACTACTTCCAACAATTCGGTACTTATTTGAAGCGCTTTGTTTCCTGTAAAAGCACGCAATTGCTGTAGTGTGTCTGAACTGTGCAATGCGTATTCTTCTTCTTCCACGTTGTGTTGCAGCCCGATTACAATTTGTTCCTTTCCTTCAAAGGAGTCTATGTCCACCCGAGAGAGAATGGTGTGGATGGCGCTTTTCTTTTCGTCTTGATACCCAGCGAGCACTTTGGTCCAAGCGTCATTTAGATTGAGTTTTGTCTCAACCTCCGTGGCTTCCATTACTTCGCCTATAGATTGTGCGACAGCAGGTTCGGCCTCTTTGTCCAAACTCAATGAAATAGTAGATGGGGCACGTCTGGTTCGTTTGCCAGGTGTCGGGTTTAGAGTCGGAGGGTTTAGAGCCTCGTGTATTTCTTCTTCGGTCTTTTTTATTGGCTCAGGTTCTGGTTCCGAGGCAACAACAATTTCTGGCTCCTCACTAATCGGTTCCGAAGGTTCAGGCGTTTCTGAAGGTGTAGATGCGGGTGCCGAGTGCACCTGTGCAGCAGGGGGCTCCTTTGCGACAGGCGTTGATGGTACAGCGTTCTGAGCGCGTGGCTTGGATGGTTCCACGATACGTCGAGTGCCGGTTAGGTCTGATTCAGAGTTTTTTTTTTCGCCAGTGCCAATACCAGCAATGGACAACAAAGCAATTTCGAGAAGCAGCCTTGGATTGACTGTTGTCTTAATTCGAAATTCTGCTTGCTGTGCTTCTTTTAATGCTAACAGCAGCCACGCTGCGTCAATTGCTCCAGCCTGATCCAAATATTGCTGCTTCACCGCATTTCCAACTTCCAGCAATTCAACCGTCTTTGGCTCTTGACATACAAGAAGGTCGCGGAAATGCGATCCTAATCCTGAAATGAAGTGGCCGGGGTCAAATCCGAGTTTTAGAATTTCGTCCAAAAGCATCAACGCACTCGAGTAGTCACCATCATTCAGATAGGTGCTCAATTTGAAGTAATAGTCGTAATCGAGTACGTGCAGGTTTTTTAAAACCGCATCGTAGGTTAGATTTCCATTGGTAAAACTTACCAATTGATCGAATATTGAAAGCGCGTCTCGCAATGCGCCATCTGCCTTCTGCGCTACAACGTGCAATGCTTCTTCCTCAGCTTCAATTTTTTCTTTTACCGTAATCGCACGCAGGTGTTTCACAATCTCCTCAACGGGAATTCGATTGAAATCATAAATCTGACATCGGCTAAGAATCGTAGGAATGATCTTGTGTTTCTCAGTCGTAGCGAGAATAAAGATTGCGTGCTTTGGCGGCTCTTCTAACGTTTTCAGAAATGCATTGAACGCTTGGGTCGAAAGCATGTGCACCTCATCGATGATATATACTTTGTATTGACCAATTTGAGGTGGTATGCGGACTTGGTCTGTGAGGTTCCGTATGTCATCTACCTTATTGTTTGATGCAGCATCAAGTTCAAAAATGTTGAAGGAAAAATCCTCGTCGAGATGTTCTTCAGAGCGATTAATTTCCTTCGCAAAGATGCGAGCACAGGTAGTTTTGCCTACACCACGCGGCCCGCAAAACAAGTATGCGTGAGCTAAATGGTCTTGCTCAATGGAATTGTGCAATGTGTCCGTAATCGCCTCTTGACCTATCACCTCACCCCAACTAGCGGGGCGGTACTTTCTAGCGGAAACAACAAATGATTCTTTCTTGGTGGACATGGCGCCAAAAATAGATTTCTCGTTCCGATTTAATTGTGATGCTCTCATAATTACCATTCGTCGAAGAAAATCGTATGGTTATCCGTTAAAAAAGCCAATATTTGATACACTTAATCCATTTTTTATGAAAAACTTTACTCAACGATCTTTATTCATTCTGGTGCTTTCTCTGCTTTCAATAGGCGGAATTGCTCAACCAGAATACTACAATGCCACGTATTCCTCTGGTGGTAATTCAATTCCTCTCAGCTGGAGTTCAAATGGTGCTAGAGGTGAGCAACTTTACCCTGTAGGGACATTCGGAAGTGTACCATCTGGAAAATTTATAAGCAAAATATACTGGGTCTGTGGATCCGGAGGTACCGGGTCAGCCATTTATGATCATCTGAAGATTACCATGAAGCAGGCCAATGTAACTGCATTAAACTCTGGTTCATGGACAACAGGAATGACAACGGTTTTTGAATCTTCCAGCTATACGATTGACAACACAATCGGTCAATGGTTTGCCATCGAATTGGAAACACCATTTCAATATGACCCTACGCTTCCCTTGATTGTAGGCGTTGAAAGCCATATGAGCACGTTCTACGCATGGTATTGCTCTGTAACGACTACAACGTCTGGAAGTTGGAGGTCCTATGCAACTCCTTACACAGCCTCTGCTCCTTCAGGAAATGGTGCATACCAGAAAACATGGGGATTTGACTTAACGGATGGAGCCAACCTTCCTTATTGCCAAAACTTTGAAGATGGCGATGGCGGTTTCATCTCAGGCGGGATATTAAATTCATGGGAATATGGAGAGCCTGATAATACCGTAATCGACGAGGCAAACTCAGGAGATAATGCATGGGTAACGAATTTGGATGGTGATTACAACAACGATGAATTGAGCTATGTGCGGAGCCTTAGGTTTAATATGACTCAGCTAGTAGATCCGGTCATTAAATTTTGGACAATACGAGACTTGGAGTCAGGAGACGATGGTGTAGCCTGTCAAGTTTCTGGCGATAGTGGAAATTCTTGGGCCACACTTGGAACTTCAACGTCGACTGCACCATGGTATAATAGCAGTTCAATTAATGCACTATCATCGGCTTTTTCTAATGGAAACGGATGGACAGGAGAAACCTCGTCTTGGGGGCCAATGCAACATTCGCTTTCATCATATCAGTCAGATACCGCTGTCTTTGTAAGGTGGATGATGGCCGCAGATGGTAATACCTCGGCTGAAGGATTCGGTTTGGACGATATCATCATTGCTGAATCGAATGATGTCTCGCTTGTCGAGATGTGGCATCCAGATTCCGCGTGCGGAACATCGGGTTCCGTTGTTTCAGTCTCGCTGTGTAACCGAAGTATTGAGCCCAAATATGGTTTTGGTATTGAGGTCGATACAAATGGAACGTCATTTACGTATTCATACACCGACACATTGGATATATGCGGGTGTGATACGGTGGATGTACTAACAATAAACTCAAGTGCCGGAGGCAATTGGGATATTGAATTAGTTATGGATAATTCAGGAGATGTAAATCCAGCAAACGACACATTGACCAGTGAAATGGTGATGTGGGGTACACCGGGTGTTTCCATGGTAGGTGGTGGAAATAATTGTGAAGGAGAAGTGGATACATTGGTCTTCACATTCACAGGAACACCTTCTTTTAATCTGAGTTTTTCAGATGGAACGAATCCTACCTACATAGCAAACATTACTTCTAACCCGTTTAACGCTATCGTATCTGCATCTGGTACATACTTTCCTGTATTTGTATCTGATTCTAGCGGATGTCCTGCAGATACAAGTGGAATTACTGGATTAGCAACGGTGAACTTTTTCCCCGCTCCGATTATTGACCTAGGTCCAGATTCATCGGTATGCGAAGGGTATACGCTCGATGCTGGCGCTGGATATTCGGCTTATCAATGGAGCACTGGAGAATCTTCTCAAATCGTAACAGCGTCGCAAACAAATGTGTTCAGCGTTACGGTTACCGATTCCATTGGTTGCACATCTACAGATGTTGCTGATTTAAATGTTTTCCCGGCACCAGTGATCACTATTGGCGATACGGTTATTTGTGAAGGAAGTTCATTCCTATTTAATGCCGGTGGTGGAGCAGCAAGCTATGTCTGGCATGATGGTTCAGTGGGTCAGTTGTTTGCCATTGACTCAATTGGTACGGTTACAGTGACAGTTACGAGTTTCTTCGGGTGTGAGGCTACTGAGACAGCTTCGATAACCGCAGTGGTTCCGAATCCGACACCATCAATTTCGTCTAGTTCAAGTTTTGCTCCAGTAACAATGGATGCAGGAGCGGGATATGCGGCTTATTTCTGGAACACCAATGAAACAACCCAGACCATCAGTGTAGCGGTTGCTGGAACCTATACTTGTACTGTAACGGATGGTAATGGCTGTCAAGGTGAAGGCGATAAGAAGGCTAAGATTTGGGCAAATGGTATAGAAGACCTTGCTTCAATGAATGGTGTCGCGGTTTATCCGAACCCGGCTGTTGATCAATTGAACGTGGAAATTGCTTTGAATGCATTCGGAGGATCAGTTGACCTGAGTCTATTAGATGCTGAAGGTAAACTAGTATGGTCTGAGATGAATGTCTCAAAATCATCCGTTCAGGTTGACGTGTCAACTCTGCCAGCTGGAGAGTATATTTTAACTGGTGCAGGTGATGCGACAACAAAATCTACATTGGTTAGCATTGTCAAATAGAACAGAATCAATTACATAAAGGCTTGGATGTCTTAGACGAAATGCGCAAATTTGAGGACTAAACTCAAGTTTGCGCTTATGAAACATCCTCACACTATTGGGAAAGGGGCGACAATTACGCTCCTTTTTCTTTCATTATTTGTGCTTGATGGATGGTCTCAAACATTGATGCCATTACCATCTCAGTCTACTACATACACCGGAAACACGCGTGGTTACTGGTTTCAAGCCCCAACAGATTTTAGAATTGTTGGCCTACGGGTTCCGACTGATGCGTCTACGGATGATCAGAGCGTTACGGTCGTTAGGTTTAATGCAGGAGCGCCCCCTTTTTACGCAACTACCACTAACAACTTTACGGTTCTTGCTTTGTTTCAAAACATTGCTGGGAATAATGTGCTTAGCGTAAATATTCCAGTATACGAAGATGATTACATCGGGATTCTCGGTTCGCGCGGAGCAACTTCTACCAATTCATACGGCGCAAATAATTTTTCTACAAACATCCTTGGTGAGTCTGTTACACTGGCACGATGTGGTATGCAGTACGACTTAGAAACAACGAGTCCACAGAATTTGTGGCAAGAAAATGCAACAAACCTCGCGCGAATTGAGATGTATTATAAGACGCTCATTATTGATGAGTTTCCCTACTGCGACGATTTTGAGGACGATGAAGGTGGTTGGACCGTTTCTGGCGTATTGCCGTCCTGGGAACATGGTGAGCCAGATAATTCCTCTATTAGCACTGCCAACTCTGGCGATAATGCTTGGGTGACCGATCTTGACGGCGACTATAACAACGACGAGCTGTCATACTTGGTGAGCCCAGAATTTGATTTAACCGCGCTGGTTGATCCAGTGATTAAGTTTAGTCAAATCCGCGATCTTGAAAATGGGGACGACGGTGTTCAGTTTCAAGTATCTATCGATAGTGGATACACATATTCTGTGTTGGGCTCGTCCTCTTCAACCAATTGGTACAATAGTAGTTCCGTGTCGGCGCTGTCATCCTTAGGAAATGGAAATGGATGGACGGGAACCACTACGGGATGGTCCTCCGTTCAACATACATTGTCAAGTTATGCTTCTGATACTTCCGTGTTTTTCAGACTTGTTATGGCGGCTGATGGGAATACTGTGGACGAAGGATTTGGCTTTGATGATCTTATTATTGGGGAATCAAATGATGTGGCCGTTACCGCACTTTGGTACCCAGATTCTTTGTGCGGATTAAGCGCGACGAGCGTGACTGCGTCGATATGTAATATTAGTGTAGAAGCCAAAACGGGCTTTGATGTTGATATTGATACAAATGGCGTAACGGTCTCAACGACGTATTCTGATACGCTAGATGTCTGCGGATGCGACACCATCGAATTGGTCAGCATTAACACTTCCGCTGGAGGAACATGGACGTTGGAGGTGGAAGTAGATAATTCGGGCGACGTAAATGCTTCGAACGATACACTTTCGGGATTGATGACAATGTTTGGAACACCCGGAGTAGCGCTGCTTAGTCAAAGTGGAAATCTTTGTGAAGGTCAAGTAGATACACTCACCTTTTTATTTCAAGGTGTTGGGCCATGGAATTTGAGTTACAGCAATGGAACCAATCCACAGTACATCGCAAACATAACTTCCAATCCTTTTCAAACATTGGTAAGCCAAACGGGCGTCTATTCTCCAGTTGCTGTCACAGACGCTAGTGGTTGTCCAGCCGATACAAGTGGGATCACAGGAGTTGCGGCAATCACTTTCTTTCCTGCGCCTATTGTTGATCTAGGTCCTGATTCGAGCGTGTGCGAAGGATATACACTCAATGGCGGTAGCGGGTTTGCCAGTTATCAGTGGAGTACTGGAGAAACAAGCCAGTCAATTGTAGCCACTCAAACCAATGTGTTCAGTGTAACAGTTACTGACACCATTGGATGCACCGGTTTTGATGTCGCGGACTTGAATGTGTTTCCTGCACCAATAATTCAATTGTCCGATACGATCCTGTGTGAAGGATCTTCATTCTTGTTTAACGCGGGTGGCGGAGCAGCAAGCTATATATGGCATGATGGCTCTACTGGACAGGTTTTTCAAATTGATTCAATAGGTACTGTGAGTGTTACCGTAACCAGCTTTTTTGGATGTGAAGGAACTGAGACGGCATCGATAACGGCTGTTGTGCCAAATCCTACACCTTCCATTTCAAGTACATCAAGTCTAGCGCCCGTTACTCTTGATGCTGGAAACGGTTACCTTGCTTATCTATGGAATACCAATGAATCGACTCAAACCATTGATGTAGCAATTGCAGGAACCTATACATGCACCGTGACCGACCTTAACGGATGCCAGGGTTCCTCAGATAAAAAAGCCAAAATATGGCCCAACGCGATTGATAAGCTGGACTGGAGCAATGAGATTATTATATTTCCAAATCCTGTTGATCAGCTTTTGACCGTTGAGTTTCAGTCAGAAATCAGAGGCAACTATGATGTCTTCATCTTAGACGGGGCTGGAAGGGTCACCAAAAAATTTATAAATCGAACAGGGCAATTACAGACGTTGCAAGTCTCTGATATTGCGAGCGGTAATTACCTGATTCGAGTTCAAAGCGATGAGTTAAAGCTCGAACAACCATTTATTATTATTCACTAACGATATACCTCACTATGAAATCTTTTAAGTCCTATTTATTTACGTTCACGTTTGTCCTTATCGGCGTTTGTGCAATGGCTCAAAACATGATGCCGCTGCCTGCCCATTCTAGTCTTTATTCAGGGTCAGCACGTGGGTTTTGGTTTGTGGCTCCAACCACTTTTGTAATTGTTGGATTAAGAGTTCCAACTCAGGCGGGAACAAACGCGCAAGCAATCCAGGTCATGAAATTGCACGAGGCTATGCCCATCGCCTTTACAAGTCAGTCCACGAATTTCACCAATTTGTTTTACACAAATACGGGGACAAGTGGTCAGATTTTACCGGTTAATATTTTGATAAATGCAGGCGATACCATCGGTATATTAGGAACTGCCGGGACGGGGAACTCCTATGGAAATGGATATTACAGCTCGTCCATTTTCTCCAACACCGTGCCGATTCAACGTTTTGGGTATCAGGGAAACATAAATACGGGTGCTACATCCCAAATTTGGGGTGTTGGATATCAAGGTTCTGGTAGCATTAGTAGAGTCGAGGTATACTATGATTTGGCCACGATTTCGGAATTTCCTTATTGCCAAGATTTTGAGAATGGCGAGGGTAATTGGGCATCTTCGGGAATACTTCCGACTTGGGAACACGGTGAGCCAGATAATACGATCATTTCGGATGCGCATTCTGGCGACAATGCATGGGTCACCAATTTAGATGGAAACTACAACAATGATGAACTAAGCTATTTGACGAGCCCGCTTTTCAACTTCACCAACTTAATGGATCCAGTAATTCGTTTTTGGCAGATTAGAGATCTTGAGAATGGGGACGATGGGGTTCAATTTCAAATTTCGGCTGACAGTGGCTCGACATACGCGGTGCTCGGGTCCTCGAGTTCGACAAATTGGTACAACAGCTCATCAACCTCTGCACTGTCCTCTCAAGGTAATGGAAACGGATTCACCGGAACAAGTTCATCTTGGACTTCCGTCCAGCATTCATTGGCTACATACGTCAACGATACAAATGTTTTGATGCGGTTTGTGATGGCTGCAGACGGAAACACCTCTGCCGAGGGATTCGGATTGGACGACATAATTGTTGGAGAGTCAAACGATGTCTCACTAGTTGAGTTGATTTATCCTGATTCTCAATGCGGAAATTCAGGGACGGAGGTGCAGGCTATCATTTGTAATATAAGCGTGGTGGAAAAAACAGGTTTTGACATTGATTTGGATACGAATGGTGTGACCATTTCTACGACATATTCAGATACGCTTCCAATTTGCGGATGTGATACGCTGAGTCTGGTCACCATAAATACAACTGCTGGTGGCACATGGACGCTTGAGGCTGAAATTGATAACTCAGGCGATGTAAATGCATCCAACGACACCTTATCCGGAACCATGTTCATGTTTGGGACACCAGGCGTGTCAATGACAGGAGGTGGGAACAATTGCGAAGGAGATGTTGATACCCTTACATTCACTTTTGCAGGAACAGGTCCTTGGAATTTGAGCTATTCAAATGGGTCTTCTCCACAATACATTGCAAATATTGCTACTAATCCATTTCAGGCCTTGATTAGTCAATCGGGAAACTATTTTCCGGTAGGCGTCACTGATGCAAGTGGATGTCCGGCAGATACAAGCGCTATTACAGGGTCAGCCGTCGTTAACTTTTTCCCTGCGCCAGTGGTTGATTTAGGTCCAGATTCATCTGTATGTGAAGGGTATGTGCTTGATGCCGGGGCTGGTTATTCGGCCTACCAATGGAGTACGGGAGAAAACGTGCAGATTGTCCAGGCAACCCAATCAAGTGTTTTTAGTGTAACCGTTACTGATACCATCGGTTGTACAAACTTTGATGTAGTCGATCTCGAAGTGTTTCCTGCGCCGGTGATTACAATTATGGATACGGTGATCTGTGAGGGATCTAGCTTCTTGTTTAACGCAGGAGGTGGTGCGGCGGCTTATGTGTGGCATGATGGTTCTACAGGACAAGTTTTTCAAATTGACTCTTTAGGAACGGTAAGCGTTACGGTTACAAGCTTCTTTGGTTGTGAGGCGGAAGAAACTGCTTCGATCACCGCAATTGTGAGTAACCCAACCCCATCAATTAGTAGTACATCGAGTTATGCACCAGTTACTATGGATGCGGGCAGCGGATACGCAGCATACTTCTGGAATACGGGTGAGACGACGCAAACAATCTCGGTTGCCGTTGCTGGAACATATACCTGCACTGTAACGGACGGGAATGGATGTCAGGGTAGTTCAGATAAGAAGGCGAAGATTTGGGCAAACGGTATCGGTGATGTGGAAGATGGAGGAAGCTTTGTTATGTATCCTAACCCAGCCACTACTGCAATTAACCTTTCGTTTAGCAGTGTGGATGAGGTGCCAGAAAAAGCTTGGTTGTTAAATAGCACGGGTCAAATCGTTCAGACATTTGACCTGGATCAATCTACAATTACACATGAACTTAAGATAGATAAGGAAGTGTCAAGTGGCATTTATTCGGTTCAAATTTCAGGCTCCGCGAATGAGACGCGTACGGTCATTATTTCGAAATAGATTTCGCAGAAATCGATTATGTGTGCAACTGCTTGTGAGACAAGGATGAAATCGTATTTTTGCACCCCAAATTTTGGAATTTAAATCAATATTATGAACAACCGTTACGAGACTGTTTTCATCTTGACTCCCGTTTTGTCTGAGGACCAGGCAAAGGAAACAGTAAAGAAGTTTACCGGTTACCTTAAGAAGAATGGAGCAAAGATTCTTCACGAGGAAAACTGGGGGCTAAAGAAATTGGCCTATCCAATCCAGAAAAAGTCCACTGGATTTTATCACCTAATCGAATTTGAAGCTGAAGGAACCATAATTGGTCCTTACGAAACAGAATTCATTCGAGATGAGCGTGTGATGCGATTTTTAAATGTGAGCATGGAAAAGCACCACATTAAATTCGCTGAAAGCAGAAGAGGAAGATCTAACAAAAAAGCGGCTCCGGCTGAATCAAAATAAAAGACATGGCAGACGACATTAGATATCTCGCTCCGATTCAGATCGAGACTAAAAAAGAAAAATACTGCTGGTTTAAGAAAGCAGGCATCAAATACGTCGATTACAAAGACGCGGATTTTCTTCTTCGATTTGTAAATGAGCAAGGGAAATTGCTTCCAAGACGCGTAACAGGAACTTCAGTTAAGTATCAAAGAAAAGTTGGAACCGCTGTAAAGCGTGCTCGTCACTTAGCCTTGATGCCTTACGTTACTGATATGATGAAATAATAATAAGATCATGGAAGTAATATTAAAGACAGACATAGACAAGCTAGGTTACAAAGATGACTTAGTGGAAGTAAAGAACGGATACGGTCGCAACTTCTTGATCCCTCAGGGTAAAGCAGTTTTAGCAACCCAATCGGTTAAGAAAATGCACGAAGAGACAGTGCGTCAACGTTCTAAGCGTATTGAAAAAGAACGTGATGCAGCACGAAAGTCAGCAGATAAGATGATGGAAATGACCATTAAGGTTGGTGCCAAAGTTGGAGATGCTGGTAAGATCTTCGGTTCAGTTAATAACATTCAAGTTGCGGAGGAAATGGCCAAGTTGGGCGTTTCAATTGATCGTAAGAATGTGAAAATTAAAGATGAGCCAATTAAGGCCATCGGAACTTACGAAGCAGTTGTGGTTTTTCACAGAGATGTAGTAGAAACCATTTCATTCGAAGTAGTAGGAGAATAATTGAATGATTCCATACATAATAAAAAAAGGGAGGCTCTAGCTTCCCTTTTTTTGTTTTTCAAATCCACTGTTCAAGTGGTT
Organism: Flavobacteriales bacterium UBA1993; assembly: GCA_002336485.1. Lineage (GTDB taxonomy): Bacteria > Bacteroidota > Bacteroidia > Flavobacteriales_G > Salibacteraceae > SHAN690. The sequence goes on along the minus strand of DDCZ01000020.1, from coordinate 22,930 downwards.
CAACTAATATTGTCAACCTAGTTAATAAAGAAAGATTATGACCTTTGATTTAGAGATGATAAAGGCAGTTTACGAGCGATACCCAGAGCGCGTACAGGCCGCACGAGAGTTACTTGGAAAGCCGCTAACCCTATCCGAAAAAATTCTGTACACCCACCTCTGGGATGGCAGCGCAACCGAAGTCTTTGGTCGCGGAAAAAGCTATGTCGACTTTGCTCCTGATAGAGTGGCAATGCAGGATGCTACAGCCCAGATGGCGTTGCTTCAGTTTATGCAAGCTGGAAAGGGAAAGGCAGCTGTTCCTTCCACTGTGCATGCTGATCACCTAATCCAGGCTCGCGTTGGAGCAGACAAAGACCTTCAAGATTCTCTAAATAAAAACAACGAGGTTTTTAATTTCCTCTCTTCGGTTTCAAGTAAATACGGAATTGGTTTTTGGAAACCAGGCGCAGGTATTATTCATCAAGTGGTATTAGAAAATTATGCTTTTCCAGGTGGAATGATGATCGGAACTGACAGCCACACCGTGAATGCTGGTGGCCTAGGAATGGTTGCTATTGGTGTCGGTGGGGCAGATGCTGTAGATGTCATGGCTGGTATGCCTTGGGAGCTTAAGTTTCCAAAACTAATCGGAGTGAAACTCGTTGGTAAACTCAGCGGGTGGACGGCTCCAAAAGATGTTATTCTTAAGGTTGCTGGCATACTCACCGTAAAAGGCGGGACTGGATGCATCGTTGAATATTTTGGTGAAGGAGCTGAGTCTCTTTCAGGTACAGGAAAGGGGACAATTTGTAACATGGGCGCAGAGATCGGAGCGACTACATCAACCTTTGGTTACGACGATAGCATGAGACGATACCTCAGCGCTACAGGAAGACAAGATGTTGTTGATCTCGCAGACCAGGTTGCAGAACATTTAACTGGTGATGCCGAGGTATACGCGAACCCAGAGCAATACTTTGATCAGGTCATCGAAATTGATCTAAGCACCCTGGAGCCACACATTAATGGTCCTTTTACACCTGATTTGGCTACACCAGTTTCTGAAATGAAGACTCGACTTGCTGGAGAAGATTGGCCAGTTGATGTTGAATGGGGATTAATTGGATCATGTACCAATTCATCGTATGAAGATATTTCGAGAGCTGCCTCAATTGCCGCTCAAGCAACAGAGAAGGGACTAACTCCGAAGGCGGAATTTGGAATCAATCCTGGTTCTGAGCAGGTGAGGTATACCATAGCTCGTGATGGTTTCATTGACATATTTGAGAATATAGGGGCCACCATATTTACCAATGCCTGTGGGCCGTGCATAGGTCAGTGGGCAAGATCTGGTGCAGATGAGCAAAAGAAGAACTCGATTGTGCACTCGTTCAATCGAAACTTTTCAAAGAGAGCCGATGGCAACCCAAATACGCACGCCTTTGTTACATCTCCTGAAATGGTTGCGGCAATTGCCATCAGTGGAAGGTTGGACTTCAATCCATTAACCGATACCCTTACAAATAAGGATGGTGAAGAAGTTATGTTGACTGAGCCAACAGGCCATGAACTGCCTCCACGCGGATTTGACGTTGAAGATCCGGGGTATCAGGCACCCGCAAAAGACGGAAGTGGAATCGATGTAGTTGTGAAAGAAGGTTCGGATCGCCTGCAGCTTCTTTCTCCGTTCGCTCCTTGGGATGGTGAAAACATTACAGGAGCCAAATTGCTGATCAAGGCATTTGGAAAGTGCACCACGGACCATATTTCCATGGCTGGACCTTGGTTGAGATATCGAGGTCACCTTGATAATATTTCAAACAACTGCCTCATTGGGGCGGTCAATGCATTTGGTGGAGAAACAAATGCCGTGGTGAATCAAATCAACGGCGAAGTTGGCGAAGTTCCAGCTGTTGCACGAGCTTATAAAGCAGCCGGAATTTCAACTGTAGTAGTTGGAGATCATAATTACGGCGAAGGTTCTTCAAGAGAACATGCGGCAATGGAGCCAAGACATTTAGGCGTTATGGCGGTAATAGTTAAGTCGTTCGCCCGAATTCACGAAACCAATTTGAAAAAGCAAGGGATGTTGGGATTGACCTTTGCAGTCGAGTCAGATTACGACAAAATTCGAGAAGACGATACGTTCAACTTTGTTGATTTATCAGGTTTTGCAGTGGATACACAGCTTCACCTAGAATTGGCTCATGCAGATGGTAGTTCAGAAACTATTGCATTGAATCACACCTATAACCAAGCGCAGATAGATTGGTTTAAAGCAGGTAGTGCGCTGAATTTAATTAAGCAGCAAAACTAATTTGGCACAATAGTGGCCTATTAAGATTACAAGATCAAAGATTTGGACAACGATTTAATCATATGTGCCGCTCGCGGAGAGAAGACAGAACGGTCGCCAGTTTGGGTGATGCGTCAAGCAGGAAGGATACTTCCAGAATACCGGGCAATTCGTTCGAGCATATCAGGGTTTAAAGAGCTGGTTGAGACACCGGACCTTGCGGCCGAAGTAACAGTTCAACCTGTTGATATTCTTGGGACGGATTCGGCCATCATATTTAGCGACATTTTGGTCATCCCCGAAGCAATGGGGTTGCCGTATGAAATGAAGGAAGGCATCGGGCCAAGATTTCCTGAAGTAGTGCAATCAGATTCGGATATTGATCGTTTGAATGTGGCCGAAGGCGGCGAATTAAAATATGTCTACGATGCCATAGCCGAAACAAAGCGACGACTAGCTGGTCGGGTTCCAGTTATTGGTTTTGCCGGAGCACCTTTCACGATCTTTTGTTATATGATTGAGGGAAAGGGAAGTAAAACGTTTTCCGAGGCTCGAAAATGGTTGCATTCAAATCCAATTGGATCGCACAAACTCTTGGAAAAAATCACGCAGTCTACAATCAATTACCTAAAGCTTCAAGTGGAAGCAGGGGTTTCATTGTATCAGGTGTTTGATTCTTGGGCGGGTGTGCTAAGCAAGCCATTGTATGAAGAATTTTGCATGCCATATTTGAATCGCATTTCTGAAGAAGTGAATTCGGTTCCGAATATTGTATTTGCAAAAGGCGCACACTTTTCAACTCAAGATCTGATGGAGAGTTCATACAATGCAGTGGGCTTGGATTGGACCATGAATCCAGTCGAAGTGCGTAAGTTTTCAAATACAAAAACGCTTCAAGGAAACCTCGATCCAACCGTGCTTTACGGAGACGATGCCCTCGTTGTTCAAAAAACTAAGGAGATGTTAACTTCGTTTAAAGGCGGAGCACACATTGCTAACTTAGGCCACGGTGTTTACCCAGATACCGACTGGAAAAAGGTCAAATTATTCATTGACACTATTAAATCAAGTCAGAATTAAATTCAACTATCTCATGAAAGGAATCACGATAATATCAGCAGTCATGCTTATGTCATTAATTGGAATGTCACAAGGCAATATGATTGTGAACGGAAGCTTCGAAACAGTTTCGAAGAAAATTAAAGGTGGAGGTATGATTGACAATGCTTCAGGCTGGAGCTCTCCTACGGATGCAAAGGCTGACGTATTTAGTGCCAATGCAAAGGCGGATGAATACAAGACTCCGGTGAACATGTACGGAGATGCGGACCCAATGGAAGGCGGCCGAAATTATGCAGGCCTTATGATCTATAGTTATAAGGACGATGCGCCGCGCCAGTATCTTCAGGCTCAGCTCACGGAGAAAATGAAAGAGGAAAAAGTGTATTGCGTGAAAATGAACGTTTTGCTTAGTATGCTTTCAAAATACTCTTCAAATAATATTGGAATATATATTAGTAAGAAACCTTTGACGGCAGAAGAGATCGAGAAATATGATATTCAGCCGCAAATCATTCACTCTCAAAATCGAATCTTTGATGAGCAATTTGATTGGGAACCAATCTGCCAAACATATATTGCTGATGGCGGTGAGGAATATATTACAATTGGAAACTTTGGATCTACTGAATCCACGGATAACGGCAAAGTGAAAAAGCCAAAAGGAATCATTGGAACTCAAGCGCGAGGTGCTTACTACTATATAGATGACGTAAGTGTGATGAATATGGCTGGGGTTGAATCCTGTGATTGTGAATTGGATGCTGGCGGACACTCAATCAACGTTGTGTACTCAGTAGAGACAAGCACGGAGGCCGAGGTCGATAAGTCAGGAGAAGTGGAACGAACGCGTGTATACTTTGACGATCTATCTGACCTGATTAGCGAATTGGCATTAGCGGATATTGAGAAAATCGCCACTATTTTGAAAGAGAATCCAAAGTATAAAGTGAAGGTTATCGGGCACACCGATCCAGTGGAAGAAGCAAAAGCCACAGGAAACATATCACTAAATAGAGCCAATGCCGTGCGGGATGCATTGGTAGGGTTTGGAGTAAACGAGGGCAAGCTATTAGTTGTAGGGGTTCAAGATTTCGAACCAATCACAACAGACGCTACATCTGCAGGTCAAGCTCAGAACCGACGCGTTATGTTTTCAGTGATTAGCAAGAACTAGGACCGAATAACAAACAAAAAAATTGAGCCTTTCCAACCGATTTATCGGGAATGGGAAGGCTTTTTTTATTCCTTTACTACCGTGTTAGAAAAGAATAATCCAAAAACAATAAAGGCCTGGGCATTTTACGATTGGGCAAATTCGGTTTATTCTTTAGTGATCTCCACCGCCATTTTCCCGATCTTCTACTCAAAGATGACTACGGAAACATTCCCTGATGGTACGGAGTCAATGAACGTGACCTTTCTTGGGCGATCCTTCATCAATACCGAGATTTATAGTTATGTATTGTCGCTTTCATTTTTGATAGTCGCTGCTATGTCTCCCTTTCTTTCGGGCATTGCAGATTATACAGGGAGTAAGAAGAAATTCATGAAGTTTTTCTGTTATCTGGGCTCAGGATCTTGCGCTGCACTATTCTTTTTTAACCCTGCTCACCTTGAATTGTCACTCCTATTTGTGCTTTTGGCTAGCGTTGGTTTCTGGGGAAGTCTGGTTTTCTATAATTCATTTTTACCGGAAATAGCCACCGTTGACAGGCATGATGAAGTAAGCGCGAAAGGGTTTTCATATGGATACATAGGCAGTAGTATTTTACTAATCGTCATTCTGATCATCATCATGATGATAGATACAACTGAAACAAAGGAATCGACGCGTTATATGTTTCTTTTGGTTGCTGTCTGGTGGGCTGGTTTTGCACAGGTAACGTATCGAGCTCTGCCAGATAATGTATATGAGCGCACTCCGGGTGACACATTTCTCTGGAAAGGATACGAAGAACTCAAAAAAGTCTTGGTAGAACTCAGGCCACAAGTGAACCTGAAACGATTTCTGCGCTCATTTTTTGTGTACAGCATGGGGGTTCAAACTGTAATGGTAATGGCCGTTCTTTTTGCAAAAAAGGAAATTGATTGGGGCGGAGATGGAGACTCGGGCCTTATCATAAGCGTATTAATAATTCAATTTGTGGCGGTAGCTGGAGCTTACCTATTCGCCAAACTTTCTTCTAAAATCGGAAACATTGCGGTTTTAATTATTGCTTTGGCAATCTGGGTGGGAATATGCATCGCGGCCTACTTTATCCAAACGTCAACCGAATTTTACATTCTTGCCGGATTTGTTGGCTTAGTAATGGGTGGTATTCAATCGTTGTCTCGATCGACATACTCTAAACTACTTCCGCAAACAAAGGATCATGCATCATACTTTAGTTTTTATGATGTAGTGGAAAAACTCGGGATTGTAATTGGCACGTTTCTTTTCGGAGCCATTGAGGGATACACTGAGAGCATGAGAAACTCCGCATTAGTGTTACTCTCATTCTTTTTAATCGGTGGAATCCTATTGCTCTTTGTAAAGAATGAAGACAAACTCAGCGCAACTAAGCACATAATACCATCAAATGAATAAGGTTTTTGATATTGCAATCGTTGGAGGCGGCATAGTAGGTGCCGCAACTGCATACAAAATGCATTTGGCATACCCGAATAAATCCATCGCATTGATAGAGAAGGAGCCTCGATTGGCAAACCATCAAACTGGGAATAATTCTGGGGTGATTCATTCTGGCATTTACTATAAGCCAGGATCGTTTAAGGCCAAAAATTGTGTTGAAGGGCGAAAAGAAATCGTTGCCTTTGCCGAGAAATACGGCATTGAACATGACATCTGTGGGAAGATTATTGTAGCCACGGATGAATCGGAACTGGAAAACCTTGAAACCATATACCAAAGGGGACTTGACAACAAAGTTGAAGATCTAGAAAAGATAGGGCCCGAACAAATCCGCGAAATTGAACCAAACTGCACGGGTATTGCAGGCGTGCGCGTTGGCTGCACGGGGATAATTGACTTTAGGGCGGCCACCGATAAGTTCGGGGAATTGTTTGAGGCGGGAAACCCGAATAACGCACTTTTATTAAGCCATGAAGTGCGTCAAATTGAGCAAGAACCGAATGGAACTCAACTGCACACCAACAACGGGGTCATTGAAGCGAAGTATGTAATCTATTGCGGAGGTCTTCAAGCTGATCGACTAGCCAAGAAGAATGACGTGAAGTTGGATATGGCCATCCTTGGGTTTAGAGGAGATTATTTTGAGCTTAGCGAGAAAGGCAAGCATAAAGTGAAGCACCTAATATATCCAGTACCAAATCCCAAATTTCCATTTTTAGGAGTGCATTTCACAAGAATGACAGATGGTAGCGTTGAGTGCGGACCAAATGCCGTTTTCGTTTTTAAACGAGAAGGCTATAAGAAAACAGATTTCAATTTAAAGGATACCCTTGACGCACTGACGTTTGTCGGAACCTGGAAGTTTTTCGCGAAGCATTGGAGATACGGTATAGAGGAATATCGTCGCGCATTTTCTAAAAAGCTGTTTTTGTCGCAACTGCAGCGATTGATTCCTAGTTTGGAGATGGCTGACTTGGCCGAGGAGCGTGCTGGTGTTCGAGCCATGGCTTTATCTGATACGGGGAATATGATCGATGACTTCAAGATTGAATACAAGCAAAATGGAATTCATGTGTTGAATGCACCCAGTCCTGCCGCTACGGCTTGCTTGGCAATAGGGAATGAGGTGTGTAAAATGGCCACAGACCACTTTAAATTTACCTAGTCCTCAACTATTCGGTAATCGGCTCGAAGGTTTTCCCAATCGAAAATAAACTCACCAACGATCTCATCCAGCCTTTTTAGAAAAATTGGATTAGGTGTGTTCATGTTCTTGAAGTAATCCGCCTGAAATTCGTTCAGGTTATACTTGAAGAATACTCCTTTAGACATGGAGTAGTGCACGTTTTTGGAGGGATGATTAATACGTCCCATCCATGATTGGTATTTTGAAATCGTCTCTTTTAGCGCTCCTGGTTCCACCTTAAGTGTACTACTCAACTTGCGATAGATCTTTTCTGCTAGACGTGCGGAACGAATGGCTTCAAAATTGGCAGCCATAAGTTTGATGTTGCCCGCCATAACGATCAGAAGGAACTGGTCGTATTGATCGGCGTTGAGATTTGGGCGAGTAGCGAACTCCGGATCATTATTGATGATTTCACAAACATCCTCAAAACCAGAATCGATCAGTTTCAAAGTAGAATTCACGAAAAAATGAGCTAGATGATCCTCGGTTAGCTTTTTCTTCTTGAAAATGGTAAACATGAATGCTGGGGTTTGAATGCTTTTGGCAAAGGTCTCCCATTCTATTGGCCGTTTAAGTCATGGTGCCTACTCCTTTTCAACAGAGTTTTCAACTGCTTCGTAATTCAACTGAATTGTGGGATTCATTGTTATCATTGGGTTAAGCACGATTATTCGTGATTTTATGGTCTAGACAAAGGCTACCTTTACCTTCTTGATAAGAATCAAGGATCAGAAACAAGGATGGGAACAAAGAGAGAAATAATTAACCGAGAACTAAGTTGGCTTGCCTTTAACGATCGTGTACTCAGCGAGGCGGCAGATTCCAAGGTGCCAGTAATGGAACGACTAAAGTTCTTAGGCATATTTTCAAACAATCGCGATGAATTTTTTCGAGTACGTGTTGCGTCTGTAAAGCGACAGGCTTTGCTTGGAGCTAAACTCAAGTTGACAAAAGACGAGGATCCAAAGGCAATTTTTAAGCAGATTCAGGAAATCAGTATACGTCAGCAGCGGCGTTATGAAACAATCTATTCCGACATTCTGATTGAGTTAAAGAAGAACGACATATTCATAGTCAATGAAAAGTCACTTAATAAGGATCAACAAAAATTTGTCCGCGCCTATTTTGAAGATGAGGTTGATCCGATTACAGGTCCGATAATGCTGGATCAGATTAAGAAGTTTCCGCAACTTCGAGACAAAGGAATATTTCTTGCTTCCATACTGACCATTCCACTTGTGGAAAGAAAGAAACACGATCAGCTGTATGCTTTAATAGAAATTCCATCCTCGCTTCCCAGGTTTGTTGAGATTCCAAATCAAAAGGGCAAAAAGGTCATTATTATTTTGGACGATATCATTCGGTTTAATTTGATGTCCATGTTTGAAGGACTCAAGCCCAACTCGGTTGAAGCGTATACATTTAAATTTACCAGAGACGCGGAGCTTGACTTGGACAATGATATTTCTAAGAGCTTTTTGGAGAAAATGAAGAAAAGCTTAAAGGCTAGAAAACACGGAGCGCCCGTTCGTTTCGTCTATGATGCGGAAATGCCCGAAGATCTTCAGAAGTATCTGACTAAAAAAATGAACTTGATAACGATCGAGGACGCACTGATCCCTGGAGGGCGCTACCACAACTTTCGAGACTTAATGTCATTTCCAAAACTTAATCTCGCCAAGGGATATTACAAATCACTTCAAAGCTCTGATCATCCAGTATTTTCAAAATTTGACAGTCACTTTAAGGCAATTAAACATGGTGATATATTGCTTCATTTTCCTTACCAATCATTCAATCATGTGATTGATTGGCTGAAAGAAGCGGCCATGGATCCCAAGGTGAAGTCCATTAAGATTTGCCTCTATCGAGTGGCGACAAGAAGTAAGATTGTAAATGCCTTGATTACAGCTGCACGAAATGGCAAAAAGGTTACCGTGGTCTTTGAACTACAGGCGAGATTCGATGAGGAAAACAACATCTATTGGTCAAATATTTTGGAAGACGAAGGAGTGACCGTTCATTTTGGTTTCCCTGGACTAAAAGTGCATAGTAAGATTTGTCTGATCTCCAGAAAGGAGAATGGTCAAATGGTGCAATATGCCAAAATTGGCACCGGAAATTTCAATGAGTCAACGGCGAGTATGTACACTGATTTTAGTTTACTCACCACGGATACGAGAATTACAAAAGAGGTTCAAAAGGTCTTCGACTTATTTGAGCACGCCATTTGGCCGAATTATCGATTTCAACACTTAATTCTTTCACCTTTCTACTTAAGAAGTAAGCTAATTCGCTTAATAAATAAGGAGATAAAAAATGCAAAAGAAGGTAAAGAAGCTACGATAAAATTGAAAATGAACAGCCTCGTAGATCCAGTTTTGATTACTAAGCTCTATGATGCGAGCAAGGCCGGCGTAAAGATTAGAATGGTGATACGTGGTATATGTTCACTGGTGCCTGAGGTGCCGGGCTTAAGTGAGAACATACAAGTGGTGAGTGTAATTGATCGGTTTTTAGAACATGCTAGATTCTATAGCTTCTATAACGATGGTGCACCACTATACTTTATCAGTTCAGCGGATTGGATGGTTAGAAATATTGATCGACGGATAGAAGTAACCTGCCCCATTTATGACAAGAACATCATCAAGGAGATTGATAATACTTTTGAAATACAGTTTGCGGATAATGTAAAAGCCCGAAGATTGCATGCAGATAGATCGTATAGCGTCGATCGGCAAGAGGGCGCAAAGTCGAGTCGAAGCCAATATGAGTTACACCAGTTTTACAAAGAGAAAGCCTAACTATTAAATGAAAGCGTATCGATTTGCCGCCGTTGATATCGGTTCAAATGCAATAAGGCTGCTTATTAGCAACGTCTTCGAGGAAGGAGCTTCGGTTGTGATTAAGAAGCAATCACTCATTCGGATCCCGATTCGGCTAGGTGCAGACGCGTTTTTACATCAATACATTCCAAAAGAGAAGGAAGAAGACTTTCTCCAAGGAATGAAGGCATTCAAACATTTGCTTAATGTCTATCGGCCTATAAAATCTAGGGCTATTGCGACATCGGCCTTTCGAGAAGCTTCAAATGGATTAGAGATTGTGAAGCGAGTCTTTGAAGAAACCGGAATTCAAATTGAAATTATATCTGGGAAGGAGGAGGCTGAAGTGATCTATGCCAACGGCCTCATGGAAAATATGAACCACGATCGCAGCTATCTCTATATGGATGTTGGAGGTGGAAGCACCGAACTTACTCTGTTTAATAATCATCAAGCCATAGCATCCAGGTCTTTCAACGTTGGATCGATTCGATTACTCATGGATTCTGTTTCCTCGGAGGAATGGGATGAGATGAAGGAATGGGTGCGGGCCATTGGTGGAGAAGCTATGCAAGAGCTAGCACTCATTGGATCGGGAGGAAACATCAATAAGTATTGTAAACTGCTGATGAAGGATTATGGAGAAGAGTTGAATTACGATGAGATATTTCATTTATACAAACGATTGAAATCTATGTCTTCGGAAGATCGCATTCAGAGGCTTTACCTTAATCCAGACCGAGCGGATGTGATCATACCAGCAGGTAAAATCTTTACTTCGGTCATGAAATGGAGCGGTGCGCGAACCGCTTTCGTGCCGAAAATTGGGGTGTCAGACGGAATAATTCGGATGCTCTACAATAAAACCAAGGTGGAGAACGCCTTCGTTTAGGGCTGTCACTCAAAAGGATTGATTTCCTTGTTTTTTATGGTAGAATTGTCTCGTTTGTAGAAGAGCCGGGCAATATCATATCCCACACCAACACAGGGTCTGATGTAGAAAGAATAAAAATGGGGATGTGAATTTGCATTTGTTATGGCAATTTTTGATCCCATGCCCAAGTCAAAACTGAAAATAAAGCCTTCACCAGAATAGACTTGTACGCCTGTATGCAAGCTTAGTCCATCTACCGTTTGGTCGTAAGGTGCGGACATAATGCGATGGTCATAATAGTTGGTAATCCAGCCAAAGCCAAGACCAATGCGAGGAAAAATGTATTGGCTCCCTACATTGAAGGAATACCGTACACCAAGTTGGTAATTAAAGCTTTCCTTAATTGTTACAGTACCAGCTTTAGCGGCAGGCGCATAACCAAACGCGGCATATCCAGAAACGTGCTTCGCTCCGGCCTCAAAATTTGCACCTAAGCCTCCATACATCATCCCAAAACCTGCGGATAGGCTGGCGAAGTATGGCGCTTGTTCCAGTTCTTCGTTTGGAGACTGAGAAATTGCATGAAGGCAAAAACAAGCCAGCGTGGCCGTTAGTACAGAACGAAAATGGAACCTCATTCTTAGCCCTCGTAAATGGCGCTTACTAGATGTGAATATTTGTTCATGATGAATTTTCGCTTTAGCTTTAATGATGGAGTTAATTCGCCAGAGTCAATTGCCCATGCATCATCGCAGAGTGCAATTTTCTTGACTTGCTCAAACTTGCCATATGTTTCATTGAACGCTTCAATGTCCTTCCAGATTCGGTCTTTGAGTTCCTGATTTTTGGCCATTTCTGGATACGTCGCGCATTCGATGCCATGACGTTTACACCATTCTTTGGCAAAATCTAAGTCGGGTACGATAAGGGCCGCCGGATGCTTTTGATTTTCTCCGATAACCATAATCTGGTCTATAAATCGAGAGGCCTTATAGGTGTTTTCCATTGGCTGTGGGGCAATATATTTACCTCCAGAGGTTTTGAAAATCTCCTTCTTTCTATCCGTAATTTTCAGGTATTGACCATCCACTAAAACCCCAATATCACCCGTGTGTAGCCAACCATCTTTCAATACTTCAGCTGTCAGGTCCGGGCGATTATAGTAGCCCATCATGATGTTAGGACCTTTAAGGAGGATTTCCCCGTCCTCGGCTATTTTAATCTCGCAATTGTGCAATGCTCTTCCCACTGTACCAATCATGAAACCCTTGTCGTCGAAACAGTTTACGGCCGCGACTGGACTGGTTTCCGTAAGTCCATATCCCTCGAGAACCGGAATTTGAGCGGCATTAAAGATGCGCGCTAACCTAGGTTGTAGAGCAGCACTGCCGCTGGCTACGGCTTTCACATTGCCGCCAAGCGCTTCGCGCCACTTACTGAAAATGAGCTTGTTCGCGATGCTCAACTGAAACTCATACCAAGCTCCGTTTTGACCATATGGCTCCCAACGCTCTCCTAATTCCACAGCCCAGAAAAAGAGTCCTCGCTTAATTCCAGTGAGTTCGCTTCCCTTTGCCATTATTTTATCAAAGACCTTTTCCAGTAACCTTGGAACCGCAGTAAACACCTGAGGTTGCACATCCCTGATATCATCACCAATGGTTTCCATAGACTCGGCGTAATAGATGGAAACACCAGTATACATGAATAGATATAACACCATGCGCTCATATATATGGCATAGAGGGAGGAAGCTTACTGCTTTGCTATGCTCATCTACAGGCAATCGTTCTCTAGAACCGTAGACATTTTGGACAATGTTTTTGTGGGACAACATAACACCCTTTGGGTTGCCTGTAGTGCCACTCGTATAAATCAATGTCGCCAATTGATCTTCCTGTATCGAGGCTTTAATATCTTCAATCTCCTTGCTAGGAACGGCAGATCCTCGTTCAAGGAATTTCGTGAAATGCTCGATGCCGTCAATTTGATTGAATGATATTATTTGCTCAAGGGTGGGCACTTGATCCTTTATTTCAAGGACCTTTTGCAATAGCTCATCGTCGCTCACAAAACACACCTTGACCTTGGCATCGTTAAAGATGAAAGCATAATCTTTTGGGGCGATTGTTGGATAGATAGGTACGTTGATTCCACCACACATCATGATTCCAATATCCGTTATGTTCCATTCTGGACGGTTGTTGGATATGATGGCAACGGTGTCCATGGGCTGGATACCAATTGACTTTAGTGATTTACTGACTTTTATCCCTGTATCTATAAATTCCTTGGTTGACGTTTTTACCCACTTGCCATTTACTTTCCCTACTAAGGCATCCGCCTGAGGGAACTTATCTAGTTGGAAGTAGGGAATGTCGAATAATCGTTTTATCTCCATAATTCTGGGGTGTTGTATCTCTCAAAAATAAACTAACTATTTACTTTGTTAAGGGGCCTCCGAAGTCCTGAACACAATTGTATCCATACCGAACATGGGGTTCAATCGCTACACCCATATATCTCATCTCTATATCGAGAATGTTTTTTCTATGTCCAGCATTCGAGACATTCCTGTCTATGAGCAGGTCAATAACTATATCAAGAGCGTGCTCATTGCCATAGTTCGCATTTTCATTTAGTCCGCGATAGATTTTAGATGGTTCCTTCAGCCGGGTTGCAAACGATTCCCCTTTGGATGAGTTATGCCCAGTTCTTCCCGTTTTACCCATATCAATGGCATGTGCCCTAGCTGTGTGAGTAAGCTCTTCGCTTGGTTTTAAAATGACCCTCGCAGAAGTGTTGGATAAGGTTTTGATCAAAGATTTCACATCCTTATCCTTTCTGATTTTGTTTTCGCTTAAGTAGTCCTCGAGGTATGTATCTGCGAAAAGACCAGGGTTAATCCGAACCAAGTTGGTATAGAAAAGGGTTAACTTCTCCTCATGACTCATATACTCTAATCCAGCACCTGTGTTTGCCTTAGCAAGGGTCGTGTCAGGCCATAGTTGAAATAGGTCAGACTCTTGGCTATGGGATATAAGGCCAAAAAGAACAATGCAAATTGTCACTACACTACTTTTCATATTTCAAACTTCCATTTATCCATGTTTCAAGCACGTTTGTGCTAAGAATTTCAGTTGGGGCACATTGCAAAATGTCTCTATCTAAAACAACGAAATCAGCGAATTTCCCAGGCTCGAGGCTTCCTTTTTGTTCTTCCTCAAAACTAGCAATAGCAGCCCAAATTGTCATTCCCTTGAGAGCCTCCTCTCGACTTACCAATTGACCAGGCAAAAATCCTCCTTCAGGATAACCTGTTTGGTCTGTTCGAGTAACCGCAGCATAGTATGTGTGTAACGGCTCTATGCCTTCAACAGGGAAGTCAGTGCCAAGTGCAATGAGGCCGTTTTGCTCCATCAAGGAGTGAGTAGAATAGGTCCATTCTTTTCTTTCCCCACCTACACGCTCTTCTACCCAATACATATCGCTGGTAACGTGTGTTGGTTGCATTGAAGGAATTATGTTGTTATCCCTGAAAAGGTGGTGATCGTCCGGGTGAATCATCTGGGCATGTTCGATGCGCCATCGAAGGTCGTTCGTGCCGTTCAACACTGCGGCCATTGCATTTAGCGTTTTTCTATTCCCTGCGCTACCAATGCAATGCACTGCCAATTGTAGATTATTGCTCTTGCAGAATTTCGCCCACATATGCAGCGAGTCTTCTGGAGTTATCATAAAGCCAACCGATGTACTGTCATCTGAGTATGGACTTAGTAAGTGTGCGCCCCTAGATCCCAAAGCGCCATCACCATAAACCTTAATGGCTTTTGCAGTTAATCGTTCTGTTTTAAGACTAACTGAACGCGATCCGTTCAGAATTTCTTTACTCGCAGAATACATGGCATAAACTCGAATACTTAACTGTCCATTTGTGTGCAAAGCGTCAATTTGGCTCACCTCCTCAATTGTTAATCCAGCATCAGTCACAGTCGTTAGGCCAACTTGAATGCAGTTTTCTTGGGCTTTAAGCAGCGCTTGTGCCTTCGATTCAGGCGTGACTTCAGGGATAACGCTATCAATCAAACTCATGGCCTCATCGACCAGTACTCCCGTTGGTTCACCATTTCGATCCAATAGGATTTCTCCTCCCGCTACCTTGGACTCGGAAGTGATTCCGGCTAAAGCCAAGACGTTTTTTGAAACTAAAATGGCGTGTCCATCAATGCGTTTGATTGCCACATATTTGCTTGGGAAGATGCTGTCTAAATCGCTGTTTGTGGGAAATGATTTTTCGTCCCAATCGTTTTGGTCCCATCCGCGGCCAATAATCCAATCATCATTGTTTTCCGTTGCGTAGGCCTTCATTATTTCATATACAGCCTCCAAGCTTTTTGTGCCTACTAAATTCACTTGATTCAATGTTAATCCGTATCCTAGAAAGTGACTGTGCGCATCAATGAGGCCTGGTAGAATGACTTGTTTGTTCATGTCCAATTTCTCCGTGGCCATGAATTTGTTGAGAATGGTGTGCTCGGGCCCTATTTCAACGATTTTCCCATCCTTTATAGCCATGGCCTCAGCAATGGAAAACGTCTCGTCTACAGTGTAGATTTTGGCATTGTGAATTATCACATCCACTTGTTGGTTCGGATCGCATCCGATCAAACTAGTCAATATAAGGGTAAGGCTAAGAATTCGGTTTATACTATTCATCTCGCGAGGTTATAAGCGGGTGTAAATATGGAATAATAGCAAGGATTAAAAGCAGTAAAAAAGGTGCTCGATAGCGCATCGTTGCACCGAGAACCGGCGATATCAATCCGATAAGCAACAATCCTGGAATTATGCCCTGAATTACTAAGTGAATGTTGGTTTGATGCACACGATGCTTGTAGAGTTGCCATAGCGATAAGCCGATCAAAGACCAGAGCATAATGTTTTCAATGAGCATGACCCATTCTCCTGGGCGCGTAACTCTAGTTGGAAGTGGCTCTATTAATACGTTAAAGAGCGAAGTGGGAAGTTCAACAAGAATTGATTTTGGTGTGTTTTGGAGTGGAGTCAAGTGAATTTCAGATCCAGGGCCAATAATCGCAGAATGATTGATAAAGTCGTTTTGCTTTCTTGCGATATGTTCAATTGGATGTATATCCAGAAACCACAAGGACGCAACGATGATTATCGCAAGCGAAGCCCATCCGAGCCACGGGGATTTTTGTATTTGACCTCGTTGCCAAACAATATGTATGATCAGAGCGGGAACTAAAGATGCAAGAAAATATGGCTTGACCATGATGAGAATGCAAAGCCCTACACTGGCTAAGACTAGGTTTTGAATGGTCAGCCTACTTCTGTCCGCAAAACGGAGCATAATTGGAATGAACATCCCTATTCCTATGAAAAGCACCGATTCCTTTATTACCCCCGAGAGCATCAAGATCCAAAGCGGAAAAACCGAAACCACCACTAACCCCTAACCCCTAACCCCAAACCGCGCATCCGGGCAGACTCCATGAAAGCCTTAATCAGAAGAATCAATGAACCAAAAACAAGGCCCGAAATAATGAGTGCATTAATTTCATAATATCCGCCACTTAGAAGGTTGAGGATCGCATTTGTCTTAATGATGACGATGTTGTCATTATAGGAGAGCGTGTTAAATGGTTTAATCCAGCTGTTCATCTGATCAAAGTAGAGGTCTCGATATGTGCCAAATTCGTCGTAGAGTCCGAAAATAATCTTCCAGAAATCCAAGGCTGAAGTAGAAGCTATCTTCGTAAGAATCAGTCCGTCGTCAAAAAATCGGTATAGGTCTGATGTGCTGCGATCAGAGTAGTAGAAGGTGTATAGAAACTGTAAACCAAAGGTTCCTATGATTTTCCAGGAGAAAAGCGCTGTAATTAAAGCGTTGGATACACCATTTATGCGAAACAATTTAAGCTTTAGGACAAGCGATAGCATGATGAAAAACCATGGAATTGCTAACAATATGCCTATAACGCTCATCTGCCAAAGTAAAGGCTTTGTGGATTAATTGATTCAATAATCAGCTCCTTTGACCACGCATAAATTTACTTTTGTCCCTTAAAATTTATCAATGAGTCAATTAACCGAAACTGAAGCACGAGAATCTGGAGAAAAATTGGGAATTCTACCTGATGAATTTAACCAGATTGTGGAATATCTGGGACGCGTTCCAAATTTTACCGAATTGTCTATTTATTCTGTGATGTGGTCAGAACATTGCTCCTATAAAAACAGCATCAAGTGGCTCAAGACACTCCCGAAAGAGGGGCCTGCCATTCTAGCCGAGGCTGGAGAGGAAAACGCGGGTCTTGTCGACATAGGCGACGGTTTGGCTTGTGCATTTAAAATTGAGTCTCACAATCATCCTAGTGCAATTGAGCCATATCAAGGTGCGGCCACAGGCGTAGGAGGTATCAATAGAGACATCTTTACTATGGGGGCTAGGCCAATTGCCCAATTGAATAGTTTGCGATTTGGTGACCCAACTGAAGACCGCACGAAGTGGTTACTCAAAGGAGTCGTTAAGGGTATTGGTGATTACGGAAATGCCTTTGGCATTCCGGTACTCGGCGGAGAAGTATTTTTTGATCCTTCATACAATCAAAACCCACTGGTGAATGCAATGTCTGTGGGAATAGTAGATATTAATAAAACAATTTCCGCCACATCTTACGGACCTGGAAATCCAGTGTTTATTGTAGGGTCAAGCACAGGAAAGGATGGGATTCATGGAGCAACCTTCGCCTCTGGCGATCTTTCCGAAGACAGCGCGGATGATCTTCCCTCTGTGCAGGTCGGTGATCCATTTCAAGAAAAGTTATTGCTCGAAGCATCACTCGAAATTGCCGAGACAGATGCGATAATTGGAATGCAGGACATGGGTGCCGCTGGTATTACATGCTCGTCCTCAGAAATGTCAGCTAAAGGTGGATGTGGAATGGACGTCTTTTTGGATCGGGTGCCAACACGCCAATCTAATATGCAACCATTTGAGATTTTGCTTAGCGAATCTCAAGAACGTATGTTGGTCGTAGTGAAGAAGGGGCGAGAACAAGAGGTAATGGACATCTTCGATAAATGGGACCTTAATTGTGTAGAGATTGGTATTGTCACAGAAGGAACTGAGCTTAGATATTTCATGAATGATGAACTCGTTGCCCAAGCTCCAGCAGATTCACTTGTCTTGGGAGGCGGAGCTCCTGTTTACGATAGGCCGTATGAAAGACCTGAGTATATGGATAGAGTTGAGGCGTTTGATGCATCTTTAGTAGCTGTTCCTGGAAACCTAGTGGAAGTTGCAAAGAAGGTAATTGGACACGTAAACGTTGGTTCTAAAAAATGGGTGACAGATCAATACGACTCTATGGTTGGTACGATAAATATGTCAACGAACAATCCTTCTGACGCTGGCATCACCAACTTGAAAGGAACTAATAAGGCATTGGCCATGACGGTAGATTGCAATGCACGATATGTTTTTTCTGACCCTGAAAAGGGATGTGCTATTGCAGTATCTGAAGCAGCGAGAAACATTGTTTGTTCTGGTGGAGTGCCTGCAGCGATAACAAACTGTTTGAATTTTGGCAACCCGTATTCCCCACAAGCCTATTGGCAATTTGTAGGTGCAATTAAGGGAATGTCAGCAGCGTGCTTGAAATTTAAAACGCCAGTGACTGGAGGTAACGTGAGCTTCTATAATCAATCTACGATTGATGGTAATACAGTTCCTGTGCTGCCTACGCCTACGATTGGAATGATCGGTGTGGTTGAGGATAAGTCATTTATAACTCCTCTTGGGTTCTCAGAAGAGGGGCAGGTAATTATTCTTGTTGGCGAGCATTCAGATGATATAGCATGCTCTCAATACCTCATCAATTATCATGGGGTTGAATATAGTCCTGCGCCAAAATTTGATTTGGACACCGAAAGCAAGCTTCAGGATGCGATTATGGGGGCTATCCGGCTCAATATAGTCTCTGCTGCGCATGACGTGTCAGATGGCGGTCTGTTCACCTCTTTGATTGAAATGGCCTACGTAAACGACATTGGGTTCAACGTTGAGATTGATACTGATCTCAGAATGGATGGCGTTCTGTTTGGAGAGGCGCAGAGTCGCGTTATTTTAGCCGTGGATCGCAGTAACGTTTCTGCATTAGAGTCATACCTAGCCGAGAGCGGACAGGCATTTACACAACTTGGAGATACAGCCAAAGGCAATTGCATCATTAACAATCAAGACTTCGGTTCAGTTGATGAGCTTCGAAGCATTAGTGAGAGCGCTATGCCAGCAATGATGGCATAGTCGAGTTAAACGATCGAAACAAAAAAGGCGCTGTGATTTCACAGCGCCTTTTTTGTTTTCGTAATGTTTCTTAGTCACTCAAGATGATGGTCTTCACGCCAACATGCTCATCGGCTGTAACTCGCATCATATATGTGCCGCGAGCCAAGTCTTTAACGTGAAGCTCCTGAATCGGACTATCTGGTCGTACGATCGTACGCTGAGCAATTCTTCCGCTCACATCAATCAGCTCTACCTGCATATTAGACATGTTTTCGAATGTTGCTTCCACGTAGATGATGTCTTTGGCTGGATTAGGATAAATTCGAAATTCTGTAGCTAACTCCTCAGGAATTCCCACGATGTTCACGGTGATGCTATCGCAGATCGTATCTGATCCGCACACGTTTGAAACATATTGGCAAACTTCAAATGTTCCTACTTCTGTAAAGTAGTGAACAGGATTTGCCAAGGTGCTTACCGTATTGTCCATGAATGTCCATAAGTGCTCATCTGCGTTGACGGAGCTGTCCTTGAATGTAACCGCTGAGGTAACTTGCTCATACGAAAAACCTCCTGTTGGAGGAACCGGGATGTTGTGTTCCTGCGTACTTACACACTCTGCAAGGGTCCATCCTGCCAAAGTCGTAGTCAATGTCATATCGAATGGGCCAGGCCCTTCAAACGTATGTGAAGGATTGATGATGTTCACTGTGGGCGTTCCATCGCCAAAGTTCCAATCATAAGCCTGAACAAATGAAGTATAAAACGCAATTGTGTTGTAAGTCTTGCTTCTTAAGATCTCTGATGAAAGATCGTAAAACTCAACAGGCTGGTTATCTAAATCCAGACAGAAGAAGTCGTACTCAAAATTCGCATCCACACTAAACTCAACCAATGGTTCAATCAAAACATCCATATCGCATGCGGCGCCTTCACAATTGAAGCTTGCTACACTGGCAGATGTAACCCATGTGCTATCCTCAGTGATTTTTCCAATAGCAAGTAAATCACCGTCACCATCATGTTCGATCCAGTCGGTAACGCCGATTTCAATGGGTACATAGTTGTTCAACCCAAATGCCGTGTCTAATTCAATTGTCAGTATATAGTCATTGGTAATGTCTACTGGCTTGTCAAAGATCGCTGTATACCGAGTGGAGTCATTGTAGAAGGTATCCACATTGACCTTGTTAATATAAACTCTGGATTCAGCTAAGGCCTCACCATCTGGAAGCTTGTTTCCTCCTTTGTCATAGATATAGCAATTTACCGGATAGCTGTCCTTGAACAGACCATCGTGATTCGCATAGAAGGTGAAACCATGAACGACCATTGACTGCGTTGCGTCAAAAATTTGCCCCATTCCAAAAAGACGGCCAGGGTTCGTCGATCGAATTTCTCGAACCAAGGTATTGGTTCCTCTCGCGGCCGTATAACGAACGCTGTCCTTTCCGCAGCTTAATGCTTTGTTAGTTGCAACGGCAATGTTCTTACACTTTTTGATCTCACCACATGAAGTCTGCATAGTTTGACATACCCAATATGTCCCAGGCTTAAAATACTTGTGATTTGGGTCTTCCGAGACAGATGAGTTTCCGTCGCCAAAATCATAGTGAATGCTGGAGTATAATCCGAATGTCTCATTCTTGAAGTCTACATCAAGATTGTCCGATGTATATGAGAAGTCCTGATCTGGTTTCTCTTTAATGATTTGAGTCACTGAACTTTGACAAAACTGGTTTGTCCAAGAAAGCATCTTCGCTGTCATCGTAGCTACATATGGCCCATTAGTAGGATAGAAGTGAATTGGATTAGATAAATCAGCAACCACGCCATCCCCAAACACCCATCGTTGTCTATCTCCAAGGTAGTAATAGGCGTATTTATTATACATGCGACTGTCAACTATAGGCGCCCCATCATTAAAGAACTCAACCGTTTCACCAAGTTCATCAAATAAACACTCAGGGTCATTAATGAATGAAGCGTTCATATTATAAGTAATAAAAGGCTCAAAGAAGAAATCGGCATTGAAGAGTTCGCCATTATATGTATAGTCGTATGACTTGATCCAGCTTAGTCCCTGTTTAACTCCACTTAACCATTCCTTGTCACCGTCTGAATTGATGCCATCTAAATGGTTGTGAAGAACCGTAAAAGGTGGGTTCGTTGCATCTGTCTTAACAACGATCACATATGGATCGTCCACGTCAACTTCTGTCCAAGTTACATTGACGGCATATTGGCTTAATGGACCATCTAGCGAATCAGGAATGGACAAGGTAGCGGTTCCACTTGCTAGTAGCGTGTTACTCGGGACACTATCCAGTGTGGCTTTTCTTAATTCAATTGTAACGTCTACGGTAAATCCACCGGCAGTGTCGGGTTTCCATCCATAAAACCGGGCCCCATTGATAGAGATCTCTTGTGGGCACTCATAATATTGAAAGGCGCTTGACGTCTGATTTGGAATTAGAGTCATTGTATCTATTTGAGTCGCTTTTTCATACGTGTATAATATGGTGTCCGGTGGACATACGGCACGCTGAGCAACTAGTTGAAAGGATGATATCAATAGAGCAAATCCTAGTAGTAGATTTCTAATCATGTGTGAGTGTACTTTTCGAGTTCGTCAAAAGACGCATTAACTGTATATGAAGTTGACTGTTCAATCCGTAAAATTAGATATTTATGTGATCGCTTCTGATTCTGTTAAACTGTGCATATTTGAATAGAACCAAAATTTTCGGATGAACATTATAGTAACAGGAGTTTCCAGAGGTATCGGGAAAGCGGTAATTGAGCGATTTACAGACCTTGGCCATAGGTGCGTTGGAGTTTCACGAGGAGTGGAATTAAATAACCCCTTATATAGTATAGAGCATACAGATTGGAATGACATGGGTATGCTGTGCGATAAAATAAGCAAGCGATTTGGTGGGGAGGAGGTTGACGTTGTCATTAATAATGCTGCAAGCATTGTAGTGAAGTCTTTAGATGATATGAAGGAGCAGGACTTTATAGATCAGTATCGCACCAATGCAATTCTCCCATTCACATTTATAAGGACCTTATTAAATGCGGATATATTGAGGCTTGGTGCGCACGTGGTAAACATTGGAAGCATGGCGGGTTTTCAGGGAAGTGACAAGTTTCCTGGTTTGGGAGCGTATTCTGCGAGCAAGTCCGCTTTGGCCTGTTTAACCGAATCCATGGCCGCCGAATGGTCGAATCGGGTAAATGTGAACTGTTTATGCCTGGGTGCTGTCAATACTGAGATGCTAAAACAGGCATTTCCGAGCTACGTTTCGGAAATAAATGGCGTTGAGATGGCTCGGTTTATATGCGGGTTTGCAGAGAATGCGCACGGAATAGTCAATGGTCAGGTAATTCCGGTAAAAAAAGATGATCCAAAATGAGAATTTATCAAGCTGTCTGTCAATGCATTAACGTTTGAGGGTCGAAAAAAGCGCAGTTTTATTGAAATTTTCTTGCGTAGGGTATTGCACGAATAGAAAATGACTTTATATTTGCGCTCCCTTTGAAAGAAGGGGAAGTTCTTTGAACAGATTGAAAAGAGAAAAGCCAGCATGTATCCTAGGGATTAACGTCTGATTGTATATTAATTTTAACAACGGAGAGTTTGATCCTGGCTCAGGATGAACGCTAGCGGCAGGCCTAACACATGCAAGTCGAGGGGGAACAGGGAAAAGCTTGCTTTTCCGCTGACGACCGGCGCACGGGTGCGTAACG
>DDCZ01000049.1 GCA_002336485.1 Flavobacteriales bacterium UBA1993 | reverse complement strand
CCTCACGCCTTCAGAAGATATTTTTAATGTCACATCCCAATTAGGATATTCATCTGATCCAAATTTCAACCAAATACCTTGAAACTCTGATGCACCGTTAAATCGTCTATCGTCAATTAAATAATCCCCTATTAACAGATGTTTGTGATGACTTAAAATCAGTCGCTTACGTATACGTTTTTCATCAAAATATTTAGCTATCCATAACCTCTTATGGGTCCAGGCTTCTGGATTATCCCATGGGGCTTTATGTCATTCAATTATTATTAAAATGCCATTAGATCGCTTTGGCGTTCATCGAGCTTTTGATTCAAGTCTTAATTATTCTGATGTAAGCGCCGCTGCAATGACCTCTGTCGTCGGATGGGATAGAATCACCCTCCGAAAAACAGATAACATGCTTGTCGTATTGTGTGATGTGTGGCTGGTGCCAATCAGAAGTCCACCACATTGTACCGAATCCTTTACCCCTGAAGCTTGAGCCAATGAACAAATCACCGCCTGGCAACGCGGAGAATCCTGAAGAGTTGTTGCCATTCATGTTTACGGATGTCCCCTGAACCAATTGCTTACGCCAACCTTTTTCTGATTTTATGGCGAGAAGGCTCTCGGTGGGTGTGTAATTATCTACCGGTGAATTTCCCCCTAAAGATTCAATCAAATTATTCCAATCAGCTCTTGATGCAATCCTTGTGCCATCAGGTAAAATTTCAAGCGCAAATTCAATGGCATGTGGATTGTAAATCAGGCCATATTTCTTGATGTTCTTCGAATCAAAATCGTAGGCACAGCAGCATGGTTTTCCTTGGGCACTCAAGGCTTTCCATTCCTCTATTGATTCTACAACAGGCAGAGTCCGACCGTCATTGAATTCTGTAGCAACCAGATTACAATCTGACCATCTATTCGCTCCAATAGATAAAAAGTTCATTTTCAATTTATTTTCGAAGTGAAACGGATACAATCTATATAATGCCAAGATATTCAGAAACTGCTTCAACCATATGCAAAAGTTATAATTCTTCGTAAACTTGAAAACAAAATGACAAAAGAAATCAGCCCAACCTCTGAAAATATTTTAAAGCTCCAACTTTCTGGAGATTATTATGACCATCAATTCACACCATTCTCTGTCGGTCTTATGTTGGGAAATGTGAGGTTTGGAATCCTGCTGAATGAGGAACAATCCAACATGGCGGGGTGGCACGACGACCCGCTTAAGCCGGTGGAAGGATTGATCAGCATACTTGGCGATTCGGGGCATCATTTTTCATTGGAGATTGCCATCGAGAATGGAGAAGAAGAGACCGCATGCGATTTTCTGGCTTCCTATCACGGAAGAATGGTATGGGCTTCGGAGTCTCGCCGAGACGTGTTCATTGTGAGCTCTGTCCCAGAGGATCCCAATCAAGGCAACATCGAATTGAAATCAGAATCGGGCCATACGTTCACCATTTCCATGGAGTACGTAGAAGACTCTACTTTACAACAAATAGAAGAATTAGAGGCTTTACTCAATAAATCGAATACACACGGGCAGTCGCATTGATGCGAAAGTTATGATTTCCGAAAAATCGTATTCCGCGTGCTTCTCAAACGACAAAACGTTTCCATTACCAATTTCAAGTCCTAATCCACCCCCAAGCAACAAGTCTACTTCTGGGCGAGCTTCGCCCAGTGGTGGAACGGTGATGTCTACAGTACAATTCACGACGGCCGGATTGAACAACATGCAAGGCACGTTTAGATGCACCGCCATGTTCAATCCAAACCATCCCCCCATGCTCGAACCCACCACGTAATCAGGCCCAAATTCTTCAACCTCCTTCCAAATCCGCTCCAAAAAATGCGGGTCTCGGTAGTTCATTTTATCGGCAAATACATTGTTCCCGATGTACTCGAAGTAGGCTGCCTTGCCTCCTGGGCCCTCACTTTCGAGCCCGTGAAAAAAAACCACTTTCATGACGACGAATTGGTAATCAAGGTAAGGCGATTCCTGTGTATACGTGTTTCACTGAACAATGTGATGACACACAAAACGCGTTTAAGCCTTAAATTCTAGCATCTTTCGAAATCAAAACTTCACCCTCCATGACTGCACTGTACCAAGACTCCCCTCTCCACTCATACATTCATGGCGGAAAAGCTCAGTCCCTTCTTCAATTGGTTTGGAGTCTTTCCGAAAAAAAGGAGCTGTTTTTCCCCGATTTCATCGGGGTTTATGCGTTCGGCAGTCTGAAACCTCCTGCGATCCATTTATTCGAAATGAATGAAGACGGCAGCGTTGCAGGGCACCGCCCCGTAGAAGACACCTCCTTAAAGGACTTGCGTCGAGAACTTTTGTTTGATACACCCCGAGGCGAAGCGAGGAGCTGGTGGTTCTTGCCCGCTGAATTGCCCGCAGATTGCACTGAAACCTTTATCGAGACAGGGCACTGCCGAAGAGCAAAAGGCTTCGTGCGTACGCACAGCATCCTGGGTAACGGCTTGAGAATTCAGTACGAATTCAAGGATGGTGGTTGGCAAGAGCAATCTGTCAAGCGCGAGTGGACGACCTGAAGACCCCACAACCCGATGGATGCATAAAGGGGTACGAAATTTCAGTCTTCTCGGAGCGATTCGAAAATGCCTTGCAAAAAGGAGTGGATGAAAATAACCAGCAGCACCGGCCATAAGGTGATGGCCCAAAGTGATTCACCGATGGTGAATTTGTCCTTGGCAACAGGCATTCCAAACCGGTGAAGGTCACCTCCAGCAGGTAGTTGCCAGCGTCGATGAATTCGGCATCGGCGATGTAGGCGCATCCATGCGCGCTCATCTCCACCACGGTGAATGCTCCCTCCGCCAGCGATCCACTCTTGTGTGCGGATTATCTGTGTCGCGTTTTTATCGAATCGAATCGATGGCAAAGCCTTGTCCTCCTTCTCCATGAGTAACAGCATAGGTTTGCCCTTGGCAAAAATTGTAAACGCATTTAAAATTGAGCTTAATAAATGAAGTCCTTTCAAGACATTAATCTCCCAAAATTGTCGTCGTTCCGTGCCGAGATTAACCAAGGTCCAATGACTTATCGAGATTGGAAAAGACAACGCTTGGAATCGGTGGGGGATTTGTACAACGCTCTGCCAGGGCCTATTCAAAATGCGTCTGTTTTCGAGGTTCATCCATATCAAGATCTTTACCAACCCCGGATGCCACAAGATCCGGCATGTTATATCATCGGCACTGCTCCCCCAGCATCTTATGTGCGGGCTAAAGTTCCAGGTTTTGATGGGTTTTATG
>DDCZ01000043.1 GCA_002336485.1 Flavobacteriales bacterium UBA1993 | reverse complement strand
TTCATGTTAAAGCACCGCACTGGGTTTAACTCAAAACTGTACTTCGAATATCATCGTAACATGTTCCATTCCTGTAAAAGCATAAAGGAAGTCGATCCACTTGCTCTAAACTATTATGGTGCTGAAGCGCGTCGATCTGCCTCAAATTTGGCTTCGTACTTTAGCGTAGATGAACCAAATTCATATCTAACCAAGCTGAAAGCGGCTTTTAAGTTTTATACTCGTAAATCTAGATGAGCGATTCAGTTAAAAACAGACCAAAAACACTATTCTTTTTTACCGATGCCTTTCCGCTTGGCTGGGCAGAACATTATATCGAGAAGGAAATCGGGTACTTATGTGCCGCATTCGACAGTGTATACATTTTCCCTTTAGGCGTTTCAGACGGCGCGCCTAGGACAATACCTGCCAACGCTTCTTTTATCGATCTCCACGCTACCGCTGATTTTAGTAAGGCTAATATTCCCAAAACATTGGTTAAGGATGTGCGATTGGTAATGGAAGCAAATAGAGTAGATGAACAGGGGGTTGTTTCCCTCTTCAAAACACTTTTTAATGCACGGGTCTATTCTAGGGCAATTGAATCCTTCATGAAAGAGAGGTCACTGCAATCCGAAGATGTGGTGTGCTACTCATACTGGTTTTACCAATGGTCATTGATAGTAGCCTTATTGAAGCACGATGGTATAGTTGAAAGGGCCGTATCTCGGGTTCACTTTGCCGACCTGTATCAATATGTGAAAAAGACGCCGTTTGCCCAATTCAAACTTCGTGCATTAGACAAGTCAATCTTGATATCGCAGCATGGTTATGCCTATTTTCAAAAAAGACATCCAGCCTTGGTCGACAAGTTCGAAGTTGGTTACTTGGGTGTTGAACAACATGAATTGGAGGCTGTGCCTAGTGAAACCTCTGCAAAGATCATTGTGACATGTTCAACTATTCGTCCTCAAAAGCGCGTCGACCTTATAGCTAAGTGCATTTCACAACTCAAACAGAATATACGTTGGGTGCATTATGGCACCGGTCCCAATGATTTTGTGGATCAGTTAAAGACGATTGCAAATTCATTCCCAGAAAACATCGAGTTTGACTTTAGGGGATGGGCAAAAAACGAAGAGGTTATTGCGTTTTATAAGGGAAACCAGGTCTCCCTATTTTTGAATTTAAGTACACATGAGGGTGTTCCGGTTTCCATTATGGAAGCAACCAGTTTTGGTGTTCCAGTTCTGGCCACGGATGTGTTTGGAACTGGTGAGGCACTTAGCCCCAAAGAATGTGTGTTGCTCCCTGTTGACTCTGAAGAGTCGGAAATTATTCGAGTTATGAATCAGATGCTGGACAAAAAGCCGGATCGAAATGAAGTGGCAGAATTTTCGCGATCACGTTTTGACGCAGCCAAGAATTATCCTGAATTTATTCAACGACATTTGCAACCTTAATGAGTGAGTTTTTCAATTCAAAGTTGTTTTTCAAATTGGGTGGGCCAAGCCGGTTCCCGGGTCTGGCGAAATTGTTGGCATCAAACAGAATGAAGCCCGCCTTTTTCATTGTTGGGTTCCAAAAATCGGGAACTACAACCCTATATGAATTGCTTTGTAGTCACCCAAACGTTGAGCGCGGATTAATCAAAGAGAACAACATACTAGCTGAGCCTAAGGATCGATTGGTTGATTTTCAGCTTTGTTTTCCCGTCAAATCAAAGGGCAAGATAACAGGGGATGCCAGTCACCTACATACCTGGATGCCCTTCGGGTTAGAGAGAATAAAAAATCATTTCCCTGAGGCCAAGATTCTGGTCATTATGCGGAATCCGATTGAGCGGGCATACTCGCTTTTCAACATGGATAAGAAGATCGGTTACCTGCCACCGAACCTAACATTCGAACAATACATTGACATCGAAATCCAGTTGCGGGAGACGATTACTAATCCGAAAGACGCGGATGATCAATACAAAAACATGCGGTTTTACGGTAACAAGTATGGATGGGCATTGTCGCGTGGTTTGTATCATTTGTACTTGGAAAAACTTGAACGCCTAGGGCTGACATACCAGGCCATTTTTCTTGAAGAATTGAACAGTAGTTTCAATTCGGAGTGGAAGCGGATCGAAGATTTTATCGGATTGCCCCATCATGAAATCAGCTCTATGGAGCAGAATAAAGGTAAATATGTAGAACCGATAAGTCTTGAGGCGCAGGGCAAGCTCGAAGGTTTTTACAAAGAACCAAACGCGCGATTGGTTGAAATTCTTGGTCGTTCATTACCATGGACATAAGATGTGTGGAATAACAGGTATATACAATTTCAATGAATCGAAGGTTGACGAATCGCACCTGAGAAAATTCAATGACTCCCTTGCGCATAGGGGGCCGAACGGGTCAGGTATAGCCATACTAAATGATGGAAAGATTGGTTTTGGGCATAGACGATTGTCAATCTTAGACCTAAGCGAAGATGGCAAGCAACCCATGTCATACCTTAATTCGAGGTATACGATTACCTACAACGGCGAAGTCTTTAATTTCTTAGAGCTAAGGAAAGAACTCGAAGCATCAGGGTATTCGTTTAAAACAGAAACTGATACCGAGGTAATATTAGCCGCGTACGATTGTTGGGGGCTATCGTGCCTCAATAAGTTCAATGGAATGTGGGCCTTGGCGATCTGGGATAGCGCTAAACGAGAGCTCATCATATCGCGAGACCGCTATGGGATTAAGCCCTTGTACTATGTTCATGAAAAAGGCAAGGCGTTCTATTTTGCATCTGAAACATTGGCCTTTAAAAATCTAGAAGGCTACACTAGAGCCTTCGACAACACGTATGTGCAATATGCACTGGGAGATCCGTACTTGTTGCAAGGTGCCAATTGCACTATTTACAAAGGCATCTATTCTGTCGGTGCCGGGGAAGTAATCGTCATTAATCAAGATAACTTCAAGAAAAAGAAGTGGTATTCCTTGATCGAACGCGCCACTCCCAAGACTGGTAGTCTTTCAGACTTGACCGAAGAATACCTAGACCTTTTTCAATCATCAGTTAGCTTAAGATTAAGAAGCGATGTGAGCATCGCCACTGCCCTTAGTGGAGGCCTCGACAGTTCTTCTGTGTTCGCTATGGTCAATAGCATGAACGCTGAAGGCAATAAACTGGAACGATCTCCAAAGGATTTTCAACGTGCATTTATTGGTGTTTTTCCAGGTTCCGAACTAGACGAGACTGAATACGCTAAACGCGTTGTTGAGCATTTTAATGCCCCCCACGATTTCATCGACGTGACCAAGGGAGACTTGAGTTCGGATATTGAATCGAGCACCGTTTATAGCGATTCTATTTCTAGTACACCACTTATTAGTTTGGCCGGAATATACCGAGGAATGGGCCGGGCGGGATATTCAATTTCATTGGATGGTCATGGCGCTGACGAACTCTTGTGCGGATATCGAGGCATGATTTTCGACCTGTTCGATCGGGCTCGAATAGATTCTGATACCGAGAAAATGACCATGCTCGCACATGTATTGTCAAGGTTGAGCGCTCCGGACCAAACTGAGTCCCTTCTAAAGCGTTTAATGGAAGATGTTGCGACACAAAAAAATTGGAAAACAAAGCTTAAACGGGGTGTTAAATCTGTTATTGGATCGGACGAGAATCTTGGCTTTAAGGGCAATGTTGATCCAATAGTTTTGGATGACGCTTTCAATTCCTTGAACTACCCAGAGCAACTTTCTCATTGGCATTTCTCCCATTACACGCTGCCATCTCTGCTTCGAGACTTTGATAAAGCTTCTATGATGTCGAGCATCGAAATTCGAATGCCATTCATGGATTATAGACTTGTCGAGTTTTGCATGGGACTTCCTTTAGAGATGAAAGTTAATCATGGGTTTACCAAGTATATTCTGCGACAGTCCATGAAAAATTTCATTCCCGACACTGTTGTTTCACGAACGCATAAAATCGGACTGCAGTCACCGCTTGCGAATTGGTTTGAGAATGATCTTTCCGAATTTATTGGAGACCATACAGGAAGTAAGTCATTTGTGGAAAATTCCCATTTCGATGGTACGGCATTGAAAAATTTGTCGGAAAAGGCTTCGAAAGACGGCTGGTCTAATGCAGAGGCTGCCAAGGTGTGGAAAAGTCTGAATTTATACATGATCCAATTGTGAGTCGGGTGAAGCTTCTATATGTTTTTCTTGGTGGTTCAATGGCGGAAACGTCGATTTCCAAGAAAATTGAAATTACCATCAGGGCAATGAACAACCATGGGTTTGAGACCCAGGGTGTTTTCGTTCACAATAAAAACGATAATTCCTCACATCCCGATAATGGCATTACTTACTTAAAGTCGGAGTTGACTGAATCTAAAAGGTTTCGAAAGGATGACCAGAAAGAAAGCGATTGGATGGCGTTCGTATCGTATGTCATGCCGATGATCGAAACGATGGACTACATCTATCTGAGGTATCCACTTTCACATCCTTGCATGATACCGTTCCTTAAGAGGTATGGAAACAAAGTTGTCATAGAGCACAATACAAACGAACTGGGGGAGCTCAAAATGCTGGAGCCATTACATCCATTTGGTTTATCCTATTCTCAAATGATAGATTGGTTTAGCTTTCAAAGGTTGATACGCAGAGAAAAGAATTTGGCACCAAAGATCCTAGCCAATGTGCGGATTGGGTTAGCAAACACTCCAGAAACGGTGCGATATCAAAAAAATAGAACCAAGGATTATTCATGTAATCTGTTGACAAATGGCATAGATTTCAGCAAGAAAAGCCCAAGAAAGTATGATAGTGCGATTGATAAAACGCTCACGGCAGTTGTTATGCGAGGAAGCGCTCAAATGGGCATTTATGATGGATTAGACCGATTGATTCTTGGTCTTAAAAATTATGATGGAGATATAAGAATAAGGGTTGTGTTAATTGGGAAGTCATTTAAGGAGGACCTGGAGTTAGCTGCATTGCACGGAGTGTCGGATGCGTTCCACCACTTGGGAGAATTGCATGGAGAGGAGCTGGAGTTTGAATTGAAAAAGTGCCATCTTGGAATCGGTACCTTGGCCCTGCATCGAAAAGGCATGAGTGAAGCCAGTGTGCTTCGTGTGAATCATTATTTGTCCATTGGATTGCCTGTCATGGTAGGGTATCGAGATGTGGAGTTGATGAATGAGCCAAAGCTTGCTCCATTTTTTCATCAGCTAAAAGCGAATGACGAACCACTCGATGTAAATGGCATGGTAAACTTTGCGCAGGCATTGTATGAGAATCAGAACGTGCACATGGAAATTTTTACATTGGCTAAAAAGTCATTGAGTTTTGAAAACAGAATGGAACAACTTAAAAGTTACTTAAACATTGATAGTTAGTCATAAGCATAAATTTATATTCATCAAAACGCGAAAGACTGCTGGCACTTCAGTAGAAATTGCCCTATCCGAGTTTTGCGGTGAAGGCGATATTATTACGCCAATTTCGGAAGCAGATGAAAAGGCAAGGGTGAGTATGGGGTTTAGGGGTGCCCAAAACTTCCTAGTACCCAAGGAATTCCACTCAAGATTGGAGTGGTATTGTGCGCCTGTAATGAACTCTCGTAAAAGATTCTATAACCACATGCCTGCCATTCAAGTGAAAAAGTATGTGGGCGAGAAAATATGGGATAGTTATTTCAAATTTACAATTGAGCGCACCCCCCTAGATAAGTGCCTTTCGCTTTTTCATTATTTAGGTGGAGAAGATAAATTCGGAGCCTTTGACTCATTTATTGAATCTGGCAATATGGCCGGGTGCATTGATTTCGAAAAATATAGTAAGGGCGGAGTCTTAATCGTAGATAGGGTCATTCGATATGATAAACTTGGAGAGGAATTGGGCAAGGTTGGGGAGAAGGTAGGATTGCCGCGGCCACTGAGACTTCCCGAGTATCAAGCAAAATCTGGATATAGAAAAAAGTCTAAACGGGAAGTGGCTCCAATATCAGAAGAGACACGAGCACAGATCGCTACGGCATTTGCCCGAGAAATACGCCTCTTCGATTTCAAAATTCAGGGCGAATAATAATTGGAAAGAATGAACCTTGATTCTCCCAAAGTGGTCCTATTTACTGCGAATGTCTATGGATCTTTTGTTAAGTCAGAGATAGAATGGCTCATAAAGGAAAATCAACAATACGGTATCGTTACGAGCATTTCGAATCCCGAGGCTGATGCTTATCCCGGAACAATTAAAACTGCGGATTCCTTTTCGTTACAAGCTCGAATAGGCCATGTCTTAAAACGATTCTTTCCGTTGTTGTCAATTTTTATTCACGACACATTTAGTGAAGGCACTTCGTTAGCTTACTTGTTTCGTGGCCGTCGTCATTTTAGTTTATTGCTTAAGTGTTCCATGATCGCTGACGCACTT